>CAYOQR010000063.1:0-31485 GCA_964406155.1 uncultured Rhodospirillaceae bacterium
GCTCGTCAGGCTCATAACCTGAAGGTCGTCAGTTCAAATCTGGCCCCCGCAACCAAATGAAAAGGCCCCCGAGCTAACCACTCGGGGGCCTTTTATATTGGATGATAGGCCGACAGAGGCATCACGCCACATACGCAACAACGTCTCCTTCGACGGTGATGCTGACATGATCACCTGGATGCGGGGTCATGTGACCGGGAACACGGGCTGCGATACGAACAAGGTTGTGGTCGCCGATGAGACTGAGACCGACGCTGGCATCGTGACCATAGAAGGTGACATCGCTGACCTGCCATCGGGATGCCTCGTCGTCCCTCATCACGGGGCTGGTTACTTTAACCAGGCGGATCTGTTCCGGGCGAATCAGTACATTTAGCTGGCCGGCACCTGCTTTCGCGGCCGGCGGCATGTCTGCCGTCAGGCGCAGTCGGCCAAGACAGCAGGTCACATGATCGCCGTCGAGGGTGCCGGGGATAAGGACCGCCTCACCGACAAAGCGCGCCAGTTCCGGGTCGATTGGGCGGCGATAAAGGATTTCCGGTTCGGCGATCTGAACCAGCCTGCCCTGGCGCAGGACGGCGACTTGATGTCCCATCGCCAGAGCTTCCGGCTGGTCGTGGGTCACGAGCAATGCCGTGGCGCCGACCACTTCCAGTGCCATCGCAACTGCCTGACGTGTTTCCGCCCGCAAGGCGGCGTCGAGGGCCGAGAAAGGTTCGTCGAGCAGCACTAGCTTCGGCTCGGGCGCCAAGGCCCTGGCCAGGGCGACGCGCTGCTGTTCGCCGCCAGAGAGTTCATGTGGCGGGCGACGCGCAAACGAAGAAGACAGGCCGACCATTTCCAGCAATCTGTTGACCTTCTGTCGGGCCGCAATGTCCTGCAAGCGCCGTTCGTGCCGCTTCAGTCCGAAGACGATGTTCTCGGCCACCGAGAGATGTGGGAACAAGGCGCCCTCCTGCGCCACATAGCCGATGTCGCGCTTTTCCGGCAGAACATGTAGATCGCGATCAGCGACAATCTTGTTGCCGATGCGGATCGTACCGGCGTCTGCCCGCTCGAAACCGCAGAGCAACCGCAGCAGGGTTGTCTTGCCGCTGCCGGACGAGCCCAGGATGGCCAGCAGACTGCCGGACGGGACATCGAGATCCACCCCGGACAGGACCTGTTGACCATTGAATGCTTTCCGCAATCCTCGGACTTGTACTTCAGCCATATTCCGTTCTGCTTTCTATTCGTCCAGGAAAACACCGCGACCAAAGCGCCGCGCCAGCAGCCAGGTCGACATGAGGGAAATCAAGGCCATGAGCGCTGCATAGGGAGCCGCTGCGGCAAAAGCCAAGGTCGATGTATTGGCCCAGATCTGGGTTGCCAAGGTGCGCGTGCCGATCGGCGAGAGTAGCAACGTCGCCGTCAGCTCCGTGACGACGGAGACAAAGACCATGGCGGCTGCGGCGCCAAGCCCGGGCCCGGCCAGGGGCAGCATGACCCGCCAGACCACGGCACGCCAACTGAGGCCCAGCGAGCGCCCGGTCTCCTCCAGGCGGCGCTGTGCCTGGGCCAGGGCAGCTCGCACGCTGACCAGGGCCAGCGGCAGGAAGAGGATGGCATAGGCGACAACCAGCAATGCCGCACTCTGATACAGGGGCTGCAGCGCCTGCACGGTCATCGAGACCAGAGCCAGGGCCACCACGATGCCAGGCACGCCCTGGGCCAGATAGGCAGCCCGTTCCAGGAGGGTAATGAGACGCCCCTCATAGCGCGTCGCGAGAAAGCCCAGCGGCAATGCGAGAAGCAGGGTCAGCAAGGAGGCGGCGAGGCCGAGGCTGATCGATGAAACTGTCGCACTGATCAATCTTTCGGCTGTGACCGAAGCCGGGGATACGGCCGCTGAGCTGTGCTGCAGGCTCCAATAGAGGATCATACCCAAGGGAACGCCGAGGGTGATACAAGCGAGCAAAGCGAGACCGCCGAAAGCGAGCCAGCGCATCCAGCCAAGCTCGACCAGTGTCGCCACACGGCGCGCGCCACGGGCGACGCGCTCGTATCGCCTCTTGCCGCGTACCTTGACTTCGGCAACCAGGCAGACGAGGCAGAGCAGGATCAGCACCACCGCCAACAAGGAGGCCTGGGGGCCGCCAAAACCGATACGGTATTCGGCATAGATTTCGGTGGTGAAGGTCCTGAAGCGCAGCAGGGCGAAGGCGCCGAATTCGACCAGGGTATTGAGGGCGACGAGCAACATGCCGCCCAGCAGTGCAGGGCGCAGTTGCGGCAGGACCACACGGAAGAAGCAGCCCCAGTTATTCTGGCCCAGCGACCGCGCTGTCTCTTCCAAGGCCGGATCGAGACCCCGCAGGGCTGCCGCCACGGGCAGATAGATCAGCGGATAATAAGAACAGGTGACCACCAGCAAGGCGCCCCCGAAATCCTGCAGGTCGGCGCTCAACGATACCCAGGCGTAACTGGTGACAAAAGCTGGGATCGCCAGGGGGACTGCCGCCAGCACGGCCCAGATCCCGCGACCTGGCACTCTCGTTCGTTCGACCAGCCAGGCAGTGCCGGTACCGATGATGGCGCAAGCCAGTGTTGTCGCCACGACGAGACTGAGCGTATTGAACAGGAGTTGGCCGACCAGGGGCCGGAAGAGCAGGCGGGCTGCTGCCTCGGCTCCGGCGTCCACCGCCTGCAGGACCGTATAAACGAGTGGCAGGAGGACGAGAACCGCACCGACGGATGCGGCGATCAATAGGCCCAAAGGTGCGCGTCGCTCGCCAGAAATCACGATATATCCCGGTCACGTTCGGCAGTTAGAACGGCAATGGGCAGCACCCGAAGGTGCTGCCCATGCCATCTATACGAAAAGGGCCCGCGACAGTCGATCACAACAAACCGGAGTCGCGTAGCAGCTCAGCCGCCTGCTGGTCGTCACCGATCTGGGGCAGCGAAATGGCGGGAGGCTGGAGCTGGTCGAACGGCTTCAACAGCGGATTGGCCGCCACCCCCGGGGTCAGCGGATATTCGAAGTCGATATTGGTCTTGGCCAGCATGGCCTGGGTGGATTCACGCACCAGGAAGGCCAGGAATTGCTGCGCTTCCTTCTGGTGCTTCGAGGATTTCAGGACGGCTGCACCGGAGATATTCACCAGACCGCCGACATCGCCATTGGCAAAATGATGGATCTGGCTATGCATCTTGTCGGCGCCCTGTTCGGCCCAGACGCGCGCCCAGTAATAGCTGTTGATGATGCCGGTTGCCGCTGCGCCGCGTTCCACGGCCGCCACCACGCCCTCGTCATCGTCAAAGACCTGTGCGTTGTTCTTCACGCCCTTCAGCCAATCGAGTGCCCCCTCCTTGCCCTTCAGGGCGGCGATAGCGCCGACCAGCGGCAGGAAATCGGCATCGGTCGGAGCGATGGCCAGCTTGCCCTTCCATTCTGGCTTCGCCAGATCCAGCAGGGATGTCGGCAATTGGCTTTCCTGGATCATCGACGTGTTGTAGGCGAGCACATTCTCGCGGCCGAGGACGCCGACCCAATTGCCGTCCGGCGCGCTGAAGCGGGCGGGGACCTTGGCCAGGGTTGCCGGCGACACCTTGGTCAGCAGGCCCTTTTCGTTCAGCAGGATCAGCTCGGGCGAGTTTTCCGTAAAATAGATATCGGCGGGCGAAGCAGCGCCTTCCTTGGCGATTTGGTTTGCGATCTCCGATGACTCGCCAGGATGGACGCGGACCTCGATCCCTGTCTCCTTGGTAAAGGCTGTGGTGATCAGGTCGATCATCTGCTCATGCTGCGCGGCATAAAGAGTGAGGGGAGCCTTGTCGGCGGCCTGGGCCATTGGGACGGTCAAGCCGCCGACCGCGAAGCCGAGGGCGGTTGCGATGGCGATGCGCGTGGGCAATAGCTGCCGCAACCGCGTTGGCATCGTCGAATTTCGGTCGGCTGTTGGGCGGGACAGTCGGGAAAATGGCATGAAAGGCTCCAGAGGTGTCGGGAGAAGCTCATCGGTAAGGCGAAAATGCAAATGCTTCGCGATTGCATTATCAAAATCAATGCCAGCAAAAACTAATAATAAGCTGACAAGAGCCAGCCTTTGGGGGTGGAAATGGCGACTGGGTCATTTCTGCTGCTGCCTCGGCAGTGAAACGAGGGCGCGCGACCGGACGACAGTCTCTTGAGTTATCTACAGTCCGGGCATAACCCGCCATGGCCGACCAGGTCGGCGACGGCTTCGTGATTCTGTCTATGACCCCAGCATACCGGTTGATACTTCTCGACAGATGACCGAGAGCCGAGGCCCCGCCTGGGGCCAGGAGATTGATCGCGAGTTCGGCTCGAGCGTTCTCGGTTGATGGTCGAGCTGCGTCACCAGGATCGCGATGCCATCGAAATCCGCTGAAATCTCTTCAGGACGTAAACATCAACTCGATTGATGTGCTTGCAAGCTTCGCGAAAGCTTGGGGTTTTACAGATTTCGCGAATGATTATTATTATCAAAATCGGCGAGTGCCTAGCGAGTGGCGTGTCTCCATATGGGGTGGCGCCTCTTTGAATTCGGCCGAGCTTATCTGATCACGAACCGTCGTCTTTACATCGACTTTGATCGAGGAGGTTTCATGCGCGCATCAATTGGGAGCGCCGGGCGATATGCTCTGTGCTCGTTCTTTGGCGTCCTTATCGGGAGCATCGGTATGGTAACCTGCAGCGCAGCGGATTCTTCTTCCTTTCTGCAAGGACTTAAGAAGAACTCGGCTGTCACTGTGACTGTACCCGATAACGGCGACCAGAATCCCTATGCGATCACGGTTGCGCCGGTTTCAGCCGGAAAGATCGCGAAGGGCGATGTGCTGATCGATAACTTCAACAACCAGGGCAACCTGCAGGGCCTCGGCACGACCATCGTCAATTATAACCCGACGACCAAGCAAACTTCCCTGTTCGCCCAGTTGCCGCGCGATCTGACGCAATGCCCAGGTGGCGTTGGCCTGACAACGGCAATGACGATGCTCAGCAGCGGTTGGGTCGTTGTCGGCAGTCTTCCGAGCCAGGACGGCACGACAAAGACAAAGGGTACTGGCTGTCTCATTGTCCTCGATTCAGACGGCAAGGTAGCCGATGTTCTCACCGGACCGAACATCAACGGGCCTTGGGGCAATATGGCGGTGGTCGATCACGGAACGAGCGCAACGCTCTTTGTCAGTAATACCGGCTTCGATGTTGGTGCGCCGGGGCAGGCTGTCGTCAACAAGGCGACAGTGCTGCGTCTTGAGCTGTCGACTCCTGCTGGTGGCAAACCCAGCGTGACAAGCCAGACGGTGGTCGCGGATGGGTTCGGCGAACAGGCAGATGCGGGCGTCTTCATCATCGGGCCGACAGGCTTGGCCCTGGATTCGAAGGGAATGCTCTATGTCTCGGATGCCCTGGGAAATCGTGTCGTGGCTATTCCCAATGCAACGACACGGTCCGACAGCGCCGGAACTGGGATTGTGGTGAGCAAGGATGGAGATCTCTCGCGGCCGCTGGCGATGGTGATGGTGCCGAATGGCAATCTGGTGGTGACGAACGGGCTGAACGGCAAGGCCGTCGAGATCGATCCGGCGACCGGCAAGCAAGTGGCGACGCGCTGGCTGAATGCCGACAAGGCACAGACACCGCCGGGCAGCGGTAATCTCTTCGGCATCGCACTGACCGCTGCCAATGATGGCCTCTATTACGTTCAGGACGATGTGAACAATCTCGCTTTGGCTCACTGAACCCTGAAACGATTTACTGCACAGATACTCGTACGGCATTCAGAAACATGACTCACGATATTAACCGCGATCTGCCGGATCGATTGACAGGCGTAGATGCGCCTGAACAATTGCACAGGAAACGCGACGCTGAAGGCGCAACGCTCGGTCGTCGAGGCTTTCTGCTCGCGGCGGGCGGACTTGGTGCCGCCGGTCTCGTGACCGGCATCGAGCCGACCATGGCCGACAGCGGTGTTTCCAGTGGGGCTCCCGCCACAAACGTCGCGTCCACGACAGAAGATATCGAGCCGTTCTTCGGTCCACATCAAGGAGGAATTCTGACATCGCCACAGGACCACCTGTATTTCGCGGTGTTTGACCTTACAGCCGAAAAACTCGCCGACGTCGTCTCGTTGATGCAGGCCTGGACGGAAGCCGCCCGATTGCTGTCGGAGGGTAAGCCAGCGAGACCGTTCGGTGAAAATCCAGATGCTCCAGCAGGCGATACGGGCGAAGTGATCGACCTCAGCCCCGCACGCCTCACCATTACCTTTGGCTTCGGCCCCGGGCTGTTCGTCAAGGACGGCGCCGACCGCTATGGGCTAGCCACCCGTCGGCCGCCGGCGCTGATCGACCTGCCGAAATTCGTCGGTGACCAGCTCGTGCCCGAACGGTCGGGTGGGGATCTCTGCGTTCAGGCTTGCGCCAATGACCCGCAAGTCGTGTTCCATGCCGTACGCCAACTGGCCCAAATCGGCGATGGCATCGTCAAGTTGCGCTGGGCGCAGACCGGATTCGCACGCAACAATGCGACCAAGGGAACGCCGCGAAATCTGATGGGGTTCAAGGACGGTACGAGCAACCCGCCCACTGACAATGCCGATGTTATGAACAATGTCGTATGGGCGGGTGCGGAAGGGCCTGCCTGGATGCAGGCAGGCAGCTATATGGTTGCACGGCGCATCCGCATCACCCTCGAACATTGGGATCGAATGGAGCTCGGCTTCCAGGAACAGGTCGTCGGACGCCGCAAGTATACCGGCGCGCCGCTGGGCGGAAAGGGTGAGTTCGAGCCGCTCAATCTCGACGCCCAAGACGCCGACGGCAATCCAATCATTCCCGACAACTCACATGTACGTCTCGCCGCCGCCGCGACCAATGACGGGGCGCAAATTCTCCGGCGCGGCTATGCTTATAACGACGGCGCCAATTTCTATGTCGAACGGTGGCCGCCCTGGCGCCAGGGGCTTGAATACGACGCGGGCCTATTCTTCATTTCCTTTCAAAAAGACCCGCGCACCAGCTTCGTTCCAATCTTCAAGCGGGTCGCGGCAACGGATGCCATGAACCAGTTCGTCACTCATGTGGGTGGCGGGATATTCGCCTGTCCGTCGGGCGCCACGGCGGATCGGTTCATCGGTCAGGAGTTGTTTGCAGGGGTGGTTCAGCCGACGAAAACCGCCAGCCCCGGAGCTACTGCTCCCAATGCGGTCACGCCCGCTGCGGCATCCGCTATAGGTGGCTCAGACTATTGATGGCGTGAAATCTAGCGTATTGATATAACAATAAAAATTTGATCTTTGTGTGAGGCACAGGGACGATCAAAAGAATTCTGGCGTCCTGGCCTCACACTTCCCTGAGCTGCCTTAGACGGCTAAGACAATTGCCTTTCGCTGTCGGTAGTTTCTGGCCCCCGCAACCAATAAAAAAGGCCCCCGAGCTAACCACTCGGGGGCCTTTTGTGCTTGGCCTGATCCAAAACGGCCTTTTCTCAGAGGTATCGTCGATTGTGAGGCCTCTTCTGCAAGATGCCCAGCGAAGACGCCTCAAGATAAAATTCCACGAAACCAATAATTTAGACGCCCTAGTCATCGCTGAATCAGTCTTGCGCGACGGTCAGCCTCCGACACGCTTCCGCCTCACTGACCGCTTGAAGCCGGTGGCAACGGGGGCAATCTTCCGATATTGTAGAATATCATTTCTATTCTGGAGATTGTCGTGAGTACCTTGAACCCGAATGAGCACGCGCCGACCGACCTTACCCATGAGGTGGAGAAAGGCCAGGTTCGTACGGTGCAGTCGATCGAGCGCGGATTCGCCATCATCGAATTGATCGCGCACAGCGACCAGCCTTTGACCCTTGCGGAGATCAGCAAGGCTATCGGGCTTCATACCAGCACCACATTTCATCTGTTGCGCACGCTTTGCGTGCTTGGTCCGATCAAACAGGATCCCGACAAGAAGTATCGTATCGGCCCCTACATCTATGGCTTGGCGGCGGGGGCGTTGACCGAGGCAAACCTGGTGGCAGATGCGCTGCCCCATCTGGAGTGGTTGGCCTCTAACACGGGCGAGACGACGCATATCGCCGTCATGGCGAACAACACCGCCGTCATTCTCGCCCGCCACGAAGGCAAGGCATCCGTGAGGTTCTCCGAACGGATTGGCGCGCAAAGGCCGGCCTATTGCACGGCGATTGGCAAGGTTCTGCTCTCGCAACTGCCGGACAAGCAGATCGAGGAGTACCTTGGCAAAACTCCCTTGGAGCGAATCACCGACAGCACGATCACGAACCCGGAGCGGCTCTGGGCCGAGTTCCGCGAAGCGCGCTCCAACGGTGCCGCTTATGATGATCGGGAGTTCAACACTGAGATTCGCTGCATCGCCGCGCCCGTTCGGAGCTATACCGGCAGAGTGGTCGCGGCACTCGGCCTCTCCGGGCCGATCTGGCGGGTCACGTTACAGCAACTGCCGGAACTGACTCAGAAGGTCATCAAGGCGGCTGACATGCTGTCGGCCGATCTTGGCTATGACGCGAGCAAGTCTTCAAAGGCGTAGCTCCGCAAAAGGAACAGCTCCGCGCTCACCTGTCGTCAATGTCGCGCTTCGGAGATGCGTCGAGGCCCCCTGCGGGTGCTTTGGGGGAGCTCGTAGGGGCCACAGCCATCGCGTTAACAAATTATTTGTCTATATCGGTTGACTTCCAACAATATCGTATATAAGAATCGGAGCACATAAATGGAGCGCCCCGGCCGGCGGCCGGAGATCGCCATGTCTTTGAATTAGCCCGTACGAGGAATCAGATGGGGAAAATGAAGGGCGCGGAGATCATCCTCGAGTTTCTGGCGAACGAGAACGTTCCCTACATCTTCGGGATCTGCGGACATGGAAATGTCGGCCTCCTTGATTCCCTGTACGACTATCAGGACCGCATCCAGTTGGTTTCGCCGCGCCATGAGCAGGTCGCCGCTCATATGGCGGACGCCTATTTCCGGGTGGCGCATCGGCCGGTCGCCACACTGACCTCCTGCGGCCCTGGCTCCTGCAACCTCGTCATGGCAACGGCGTGCGCCCAGGCGGACTCATCCGCATTCCTGGCGATCACCGCGAATGTGCCGACGTCGCAATTCAATCGCGGGCCGTTCCAAGAATCCTATCAGCATTTCCAGGGTGATTTTCCGTCGGTCATGCGGCCGTATGTGAAGCGCTCGTTTCAGCCGGCGCGGCCGGAGATGCTGCCGCTGGCGCTGCGCCAGAGCATGAATCTGATGATGTCGGGGCGTCCCGGTCCTGTCCATCTGGACGTTCCCTATGATGTGTTTCAAGAATCTGCCGATGTCACGGTCGTGCCTTCGGATGTGGCCACGACCAGATCCCGGCCAGGTGCTGCGCCAGAGACGATCGTGGAGATCGTCGATCTGATCCTGAAGGCCGAGCGGCCGGTCCTGTTCATCGGCCACGGCGTAACCTTGTCGGAGGCGTCGCTCGAGCTGACGCAGTTGGCCCAGCAATTCTCTCTGCCCGTCATCAGCTCGCCCAACGGCATGGGCACGCTGGACATGAATCATCCGTTGTCGCTGGGATTCATCGGCCGCAATGGCGCCTATCCCGCCAACCAGGCCGGCCGCCACGCTGACCTTGTGATCGCCATCGGCGCGCGGTTCGACGATCGTTCGTCCTCCACATGGATCCAGGGATATAGCTGGAATTTCCCCACCACGAAGCTGGTGCAGATTGACATCGATTCCAGCGAGATCGGCCGCAATTATCCGGTGGCGGTGGGCGTGGTGGCGGATGCCCGCACGGCCCTGCGGCAACTGGCGGCGGAATTGGCCACGCGAAAGGACCTGGACGCCGAGGCGCGCTTCTCGAACTGGCGCGCCGCGATCGCGGGATGGCAGCGCGAGTGGGCCGAATTCATCGGCCACAATGCTGCGCCGAGTTCGTCGCCCTTGCAGCCGATGAGCGTCGTGTCGGAGCTGCAGCGCGTCTTGCCCGCCGATACGATTCTATCCCTGGATTCCGGTCAGCATCACAACTGGTTCATGCAGTTCTGGAAGGCGGATCGACCGCAGAGCATGCTCAACTCCTGGGGTTTTTCCGCCATGGGATTCGGCGTGTGTGGCGTGCTGGGCGCCGCCCTTGCGGCACCCCATCGCCCGAATGTGGCGGTCGTCGGCGACGGCGGCTTCACCATGGCGCCGCATGTGCTCTGTACCGCGGTCGAATATGACATCCCGGCGATCTGGATCGTGTGGAACAACTTCGCCTGGGGCGCCATTCGCGATATCCAGCACGGGCTTTTCAATGGCCGCGAGATCGGTACCGCATTCCATCACGGACCAAACCGCGAATCCTACAATCCTGATTTCGCCGCGATGGCGCGCTCTTGCGGCGTGGAAGGGCTGACCGTGAAGCACATGGACGAGCTGGGCTCGGCGGTCGAGCAGGCGTTGCGTCTCGGCAAGCCCTGTCTGATCGATGTTCACGTCTCGGCCGACACGCGGCCGCCCAGCACGGGTACTTGGCAGTTGCCGCCGTTACGACACCCCGAGCCGGTGTTCGGCGGCCGTGTCCTGATGTGATCCCTGGTGGAGGGCAACCATGGGCAGGAGCTGTTGACGATGTCTGTTCAGAACATCCATGAAGCGAATGCGCCTGCAGCGTGCCTGCTGATCGCGGGAGAATGGCGTGAACCCGATAAAAAACGTCCGGTCATCAACCCCTATGACGGGCGGCAAGTTGGGTCATGCGCCAGTGCGACCTTGGCCGATCTGGAGGAAGCGATTGTCGCCGCCACCGGTGCGACCGGGGCCATGGCGGCTTTGCCCGGCCACGAACGCGCCAGCCGGCTGCAGAAGATTGCCAACCGGCTTGCCGCCGAGAAGACCGCGCTCGCCACGCTCCTGACGCAGGAAAGCGGCAAAGCGATCCGCGACTCCCTCGGCGAGATCGATCGAGCGGTGGATACGTTCGCCTTGTCGGCCGGCGAGGCGATCCGCATCGAGGGCCGACACATTCCCCTCGACGGATCGGCCATGGGCGCCGGCCGCTATGCCTTTCTCTTGAGGTTTCCGGTCGGTGTCGTGGCGGCGATCACGCCCTTCAATGCACCCGTCAATCTCACGGCGCATAAGATCGCACCGGCCCTTGCGGCCGGAAATTCCGTGATTCTGAAGCCGCCGCCGCAGACGCCCTTGGCAATCCATCGGATGATCGAAATCGTCCAGGAGGAGGGATGGCCCAGCGGCGCGCTGAACGTGATCCATGGTGACGCGGAGATCGGCAGCGCCTTGACGTCGCATCCGGCAGTGGACTTCATTACCTTCACCGGCTCAACCGGCGCGGGCGCCGCCATCCGCGCGCGCGCAGGCTTAAAACGTGTCGCGCTCGAACTGGGTGGCAACGGCATCACCATTGTCGAGCCGGACGTCGATCTTGGCGTTGCTGCCGCCGCTTGCGCGCGCAACTCCATGCGGCTCGCCGGGCAAAGCTGCATCTCCGTCCAGACCGTCTTGGTTCAGCGCCGCGTGTTCGAGCGGTTCCTGGCGCTGCTGGCCGAAAAGGTCGGCGAGATGGTGCTGGGCGATCCACTGAGTGCTACCACGGATGTCGGCACGCTGATCGACGAAGCTGCGGCCCGGCGTGTCGAAAGCTGGGTCGATCAGGCCAAGCGTGGCGGCGCCAAGCTTTGCGCCGGTGGAACGCGGCGCGGCGCCGCTTTCGAGCCGACGATCCTGGTCGACGTGAAGCCGGACATGGATGTGGTGTGCAACGAGGTGTTCGGGCCCGTTGTCAGCGTTCTGCCCTATGATGACATCAACGAGGCCGTTGCCGTCGTGAATGGCAGCCGGTTTGGTCTGCAATGTGGCATCTTCACCTCATCCAATCAGCTCACCTTCGATCTCATCCGGCGGCTGAAGACCGGCGGTGTCATCGTCAACGGAACGTCGACCTGGCGGACAGACCAGTTGGCCTATGGCGGAGTCAGGGATAGTGGAATAGGGCGCGAGGGGCCACGTTATGCGATCGAGGACATGACAGACCAAAGGTTGGTCGTATTCAATCTGTAACACGGTAGGGCGAAGGTGGAGTTGGCACATGTCATACGGAATGAGGGCGTTCATATGAAACAGGCCAGGAATCGGCCCGAGAAATTTGCGCGGTCGGAGTTTGAGGCGCGGATGGAGCGAGCTCGGGCTCTCATGAGCGCGTCGGAATTGGACGCCCTTCTGGTCACATCGGAGTTCAACTTCAACTACCTCACCGGTCTCGTCACGCAATTTTGGCTCAGCCCGACGCGGCCCTGGTTTTTCATCCTGCCGCGGGAAGGGGAGCCAATCGCCATCGTGTCGGAACACGGTGCGATCTGCATGCGCGCGACCTCGGCAATCGACCGTATTGAAACCTGGCCCTCGCCGCGACCGGGTGATGAGGGAATCTCGACGGTCAGCGCCGCCTTGTCGAACATCAAAACGCGGTTCGGCCGGATCGGCGCCGAAATGGGGGCTGAATCGCGGCTCGGTCTTCCGGTTAGCGACTTCCTCGCCATCCGCGATCGCATCGCCCCGCTGAGCTTTGTGGACAGCACCTCTCTGCTTGCGCGTCTGCGCAGCGTGAAGTCGCCGGGAGAGGTCGCGCGCATCAGGCTCGCTTGCGAGATCGTGTGCGACGCGTTCGACGATTTCCCCGACCTGTATGTGCCGGGCGACAGCGAGGTCAGCCTGAACCGCAAGTTTCATCTGCATCTGATGCAGGCCGGCGTCGACAGCGTTCCCTACCAGATCGCGACCTCTGGTCCGGGTGGCTATACCTCGACAATCTTGCCATCAACCGACAAGCCGCTGCGGAAGGGCGATATCCTGCTGATCCACACCTGCGCGCAGATCGATGGCTATTTCTGCGACGTCCCCCGCATCTTTTCACTTGGTGAACCATCTGCCGAAGCCAAGCGCACCTACGATCTGGTATGGCGCTCGACGCAGGCTGGATTGGATGCCATGCGCCCAGGCGTACGGACCCGCGACGTCTGGCATGCGGAATTCGATGTGCTGAGGGGCGCAGGCCCCGCGGCGCGCGGCGAACGCATGGGCCACGGTATCGGGTTTCAAATCACCGAGGCGCCGTCTGTCACGCGCGTCGACGATACGGTACTGACGCCTGGATTGGTGGTCTCGGTCGAGCCCAATCTGACCTACGGCAACGGATGCGATATCACGCATGAAGAGATTCTGGTCGTGACCGAGACCGGCATCGACCAGCTCACCCGGCGCACGCCGCGGGAGATCACGGTGATCCCTGTCTGAAACGCGCAACGGCTTCATTGAATGGAACGGCACGCGGCAACGCGCCCCTAGGAGAGAATGGCATGACGGTGTCCCCCCCAAATCCATCTGGCGCGCAGCCGGTCGACGACATCCCGGGTGTCGCGTTCGTCAATGGGCGCTTCGCCCCGCTCGCGGAAGCGACGATCTCGGTTTTCGATTTCGGCTTTACCCGTTCCGACGTCACTTATGACGTCGTGCATGTCTGGCAGGGCCGCTTCTTCCGCCTGGAAGCTCATCTCGATCGCTTCTTTGCGTCCATGGCGGCGTTGCGCTATTCCCTCCCCTATGATCGCGATCATGTGCGCGCCATTCTCATCGAATGCGCGAAGCGCAGCGGCTTTCGCGATGCCTATGTCGCCATGATCTGCACGCGCGGCCGGCCACCGATCGGCAGCCGGGACATGCGGTTGTGCCAGAATCGGTTCATCGCCTACGCGATTCCGTTCGTCTGGCTTGCCTCGCCCGAGCAACGGAAGCGCGGGTTGCACGCCATCATCAGTTCCTATTTTCGCATTCCCAATGGATCGGTCGACCCACGGATCAAGAACTACCATCACCTGGATTCCGTCCGCAGTATGTGGGAGGCCTATGACCGTGGCGCCGACACCGCGTTCCTGCTGGACTATGACGGCAACATCACCGAAGGGCCTGGCTTCAACATCTTTGCCGTCATAGACGGCACGATCGTGACGCCGGAGGCCGGTGTACTCGAAGGCATCACACGCCAAACGACGATGCAAATCGCCGCTGAGCTCGCGCTGCCGGTCGAAGTGCGCAAGATCAGCGCCGACGAGCTGCGCGGCGCGGATGAAGTCTTCATCACCTCGACTGGTGGCGGTGTCATGCCGGTGACGCGGGTTGATGACCGGATCCTTGGCAACGACGCCCCGGGAGCCGTGACCGCTCGCCTGCGAGATGTCTATTGGGCCAAGCACAGCGACGGATGGGAATCGACTTTGGTCGACTACGATTAAGGCTTTTGGAAGCTTGCCAACGGCGCCGGCATGTGGGCGTTGAAGGGCTTGCCGGAGATCTTGATGAAAACGAATGGCTCGCAATTCGGTGTCAACACCTACTCATACATGTACAAATGCGGCGTCGTTGACTGCCTGACGCATCTGGCTGGTCGTGGCTATTCCCGGTTTGAACTCATGATGTTTCCGGGTCACATTTGGCCGTCGGAAATGGACCGGACACAGCGTGCTTCGTTCCGCTCCTTCCTCGGCACACATTCGCTTGAGATCACGAGCCTCAACCAGCCCAACATCGATATCAATCTCGCCGGTGCCACGCCGGAGATGCGCGATTATTCGCGCCGCGCAATCGTGGCCGCGATCGAACTGGCAGCCGATATCGGCTGCGGCGCGGTCGTCATCGGCCCCGGCAAGCCAAACCTATTGCTGCCGCTTCCGCGATCGACGCTGCTGGGATGGTTCCACGAGGCTCTCGACGCTTTCCTACCCCTCTCTCGCCGGACTGGCGTGCAGATACTCGTCGAAAACATGCCGATCTCGTTCCTGCCGACCGCGGAGGAACTCATGTCGGCGCTCGACGCTTATGGCGATGCCTCGGTCGGGATTGTCTATGACATCGCCAATGCGGCATTCATCAAGGAAGACCTGGATCTGGGCCTCCAGAGGGTCGCACCGCGGCTCAAGCTCGTGCATCTCTCCGATACGCGCGCCGACGCCTGCGAGCATCGGGCCTTTGGAACGAGTGTCGGCATCGTCGCCCCCGATGCCCTTGGGAAAAGCCTTTCCAAGGTCGCGCTGCCGTTTGCACCCATTTTTGAGATCATTTCGACAGATCCGGATGGCGATCTTTCGCTGAGCGAAGCCGCCTTGCGCGGTTGGCCGAACCTGGCACGTGCCCATGCCTAGCGCGAGCCTCCGATCCGATGTCAAATGGGTCAGCAAGCCCGGCCGTGGCGCGCCGATCCGCGCCCTCCTGTGGCGTTCCGCGGCGCTACGCGGATATGCCCTGTTGTCGCCGATGTTGTTGGTCATGTTCGGCATGATGGTCTTGCCGATCGCCGCGCTGATCATATTGAGTTTCTGGACCCAGGATTATTTCACTCTGATCCAGAGCTTCACGCTTGAGAACTACCACACCATATTCGCGCTCAGCGGCCAGCCGGTTGATTTGCTCTCGGATCCGCTCGGCGTTTTCAAGAAGCCGATCTATCTGACGCTGCTCTTCAGGTCGATTCAGATGTCACTGGTGGCGACCATCGCCGTCGTGCTTCTCGCTTATCCGATGGCCTATTTCATGGCCTTCCGGGTGACACGCAATAAGATCGTCTGGCTGATCCTGATCACGGCACCGTTCTGGACCAGCTACCTGCTCCGCGTCTTTGCCTGGAAGGTCATCCTGGGATACAATGGGGTAATCAATTCCGGCCTCATGTCGCTCGGTCTGATCGACCAGCCGCTGGAATTCCTGCTGTACAATCGGACGGCGGTGACGATTACTCTCGCACATGCGTGGGCCGCCTTTGCGATCCTGCCCATCTATGTCTCGCTGGAAAAGATCGACCGCTCGCTTCTGGAGGCGGCGACCGACCTCGGAGATGGGCCGGTGCACCGCTTTTTCCGCATCACCTTGCCGCTTTCGATGCCCGGCACGATCGCGGCAACCCTGCTGGTCTTCATTCCCACGGTGGGCGACTACATCACACCGGCCCTGGTGGGCGGGACGCAGGGCATCATGATCGGCAACATCATTCAGTCGCTGTTCGGCAAGGCCAACAACGCACCCCTCGGCGCCGCCGTCTCCATTGTGTCCATGCTCACCATTGCGCTGCTGGTCTGCCTGTTCCTCAAGCTGATCGGCTATGGGCGCCTGCCCCGGACGGAGACCTGAATCATGCTGAAGGTCCTGCGCATCAAGCCGCTTTCGATCTATGCCGTCGGCTATATCGCGTTTCTCTACGGCCCCGTGCTGCTCTTGCCGCTGTTCTCGTTCAACGACAACATCTACACCTCCTTTCCGCTGCAAGGCTTCACGCTGCAATGGTATCGGCAGATGGCCGGGAACGGCGCGCTTTTGGAGGCCCTGGGCAACAGCATCAAGCTCGGCCTTTCGGTCTCCGTCATCAGCACAGCCAGCGGCATCCTGGCCGCCAAGGCAGTGACCCGGTCATATCTGCCAGGCAAGCGGCCTATCACCGGCCTGATCATGCTGCCGCTGGTCGTGCCTTTGATCGTCCTCGGCATCGCGCTGCTGGTGATGGCGCGCAAGTTCCTGGATCTGCAGCTCTCGCTCTACACCGTGGGTGCCGCCCATGTGCTGCTTTGCCTGCCGTTGGCGATGCTGGTTCTGGTGTCGCGTCTGGAAGGTTTCGACAGGAGCCTCGAGGAGGCATCGATCGATCTGGGCGAAAGCGCGTGGAGCACGTTTTGGCGCGTAACCTTTCCGCTGGCGCTGCCCGGGATCGTCGCCAGCCTGTTGCTGTGCTTCACCATCTCGTTTGACGAGTTTGTGCTGGCTTTCTTTCTGGCGGGGACCGAGACGACGTTGCCGATCTTCATCTTCAGTCAGTTACGGTTCCCGAGCGGATTGCCGAGCGTGCTGGCGCTCGGCTCCTGCATCCTGGTCTTTTCATTTGCCCTGGTTTCTTTGTCCGAGGTGCTGCGGCGGGTCGGCGTGCGGCCAACTGTAAGGGGAGCATTCAGCGCATGAATTCCGCCAATTCCTCTTTCATCTCGATCCAGGGTGTCGCCAAGACCTTCGGGCCGGTTGGTGCCGTCGACGACGTGTCATTCGACATCTGTCGCGGCGAGTTCTTTTCGCTGCTCGGCCCCTCCGGATGCGGCAAGACCACGCTGCTGCGGATGTTGGCCGGGTTCGAAGTGCCGACGGCGGGGGAGATCTATATCGACGGGCAGCCGATGTCAGCGGTCCCGCCCAACGAGCGGCCGACAAACATGGTCTTTCAGAACTATGCGATCTTTCCGCATCTGGATGTCCGCGCCAACATCGCCTATGGGCTACGCCGGTCGCGCCTGGGCCGGAAGCAACTGGACGAGCGCGTCGACCAGGCGCTCGAAATGATCAAGTTACCGGGCTACGGATCACGCCGCTCCAGCCAGCTCTCCGGTGGCCAGCGGCAGAGGGTGGCGCTGGCACGGGCGCTGGTATGTCGACCGAAGGTCCTGTTGCTCGACGAGCCGCTCGGCGCCCTCGACAAGAAGCTGCGCGAAGAAATGCAGCTTGAGCTACGCCAGATCCAACAGCAGGTCGGCATCACCTTCGTGTTTGTCACCCACGATCAGGAGGAAGCGCTCACCATGAGCGACCGGATTGCGGTGATGGCCAAAGGCAAGGTTCTGCAGATCGACAGCTCAACGCGCCTCTATGAGGCCCCGACCAGTCGTGCCGTCGCGGAGTTCATCGGCACGATGAATTTCTTCGAGGGCGCAGTGACCGCTATGGAGGGCGGCAACGTCGCGATTGACGCAGGCCCGCTCGGCACGCTCTGGGTCGGCACGGGAGAACGCCGGGTCAAGCCGGCCGCACAGGCGACAATCGCTATCCGGCCAGAGAAGCTGCAGTTCAGTTGGAGCCGGCCCGCGCAAGGCCCGAACATACTGGAGGGCCGTGTCGCCGCCCAGGCCTATCTCGGTGACCGGAGCTACTTCCACATCGATGTCGCAGGACTCCCGACTAAGGTTGCCGTCGCCGCCCAGAATGTGACCCGCAGCCTGGAGAACACGGCTCAACAAGGGCGTCCGGTGTGGTTGAGCTGGTCGGCAGACGCCGCGATCTTGCTGACCAGCGAGTGACTTTTTCTCCCAATCCAGGTGGCTTGCTTCTGGAGTTACTACAATATCGGCTAGCATACGATAATAGCGAATAATCGTTTTCCGGCCGAGATTGGGCCAGATCAGGATTGACTTCGTTAGAACCCAAAAAACGTGGAGGCTTCCATGGGTGACATGAAGATCGAACTGTCCGAATTCAAGCGCGGCCTTGCCGCGCGATCTTTAACGCGTCGACAGATCCACAAGGCATTGGCGGCGGTTGGTGTCGCGACGATCACGATGCCGATCATGTCGAAATTGGCGGCGGCCAAGCCCAGCATCGAGGTCGCTACCTGGGAGGTCTATTCTAAGCCCGAGACGCATGCCGCCTTTACCAAGGCCTACGGCGCATCACCGGCCTTTCAGCTTTTCTCCGACAACGAGGAAGCGCTGCAGAAGATCCGCGCCGGCGCTATTCCGACCCTGGTGCAGCCGGGCAGCGTGATGATCCATCGCTTTCGTGACGCCGGCCTGCTGGCACCGATCGACACGTCGAAGCTGTCCAACTACGGCGACCTCTTCCCTCAGCTCAAGAACCGCCCGGAAATGTCCGATGGGAAGGATGTCTACGCGGTGCCCGCGGCGTGGGGCGACAGCTCCATCATTTATCGGCGTGACCTGGTGCCCGACTATGCCGGCAATGATACCTGGGCGATTCTGTGGGATAAGAAGTATGCCGGCCGGCTCGCCACACGCGATGGCATGGATTCGGCCACCATTCCCGCCTCGCTGCTCCTGGGGATCAAGGACCCCTACAACATGTCCGATGAGGACATCAAACGCATCCGCGCGAAGCTGGTCGAGCAACGGCCGCTGCTGCGGTTCTATTGGAAGAGTGAGACCGACATGGAGCAGGCCATGGCATCCGGCGAAATCGTCGCCGCCTATGGCTGGAACAGCTCTTATGCCACGCTCAAGCACCAAGGGGTCGATGTCGGTTACATGACGCCCAAAGAAGGGCGCTTGACCTGGATCGATGTCACGGTCCGGATCAAGAATGGGCCCGGCTCCGAAGACGAAGCGCTGGCTTATATCGACGCGTTCATCTCCGCGGAGGCCGGCAAGTTTTTCATTGAGAATGATGGCTTCGGCTCACCAAACGCGAAAGCCTACGAAATCGCTGATGCGAAGAAGCTGAGCGATCAGGGGCTTTCGGATCCAGCCAAGACCCTGGAGCATGGCCAGTTCTATAAGGAGTTCACACCTGCGGTCAGCGAAAAAATCAATGCGATGTTCGAAGAAGTGAAAGCCGGTATGTGATCAGCAATGAGCAGCAAATCTTCGAGCAGAAAATCTTCTGAGTTCGAGTACATCGTCGTCGGCAGCGGTTCGGCGGGCGCGATTGTCGCCAACCGCCTGTCGGCCGACCCCGGCAGAAAGGTCTTATTGCTGGAAGCCGGTGCGTCCGATCGCGATTGGGACTGGACCGTTCGGATGCCCGCCGCCATGGGTATCAACTTTCAGCGCGAGAAGTTCAACTACCGCTATCAATCGGAGCCGGAACCCCATCTGAACGGCCGGCGGATCTATCAACCGCGCGGCAAGATCCTCGGCGGCTCCTCCTCGATCAATGGAATGTGCTACACGCGGGGCAATCCCAACGACTATGAGCGCTGGGCCTCCGAGGGCGCCGCAGGTTGGTCCTATCAGGATGTCTTGCCCTATTTCAAGCGGCTCGAATCCTTTGATGGCAGCGATGATCTTTATCGTGGACGCAGCGGTCCGATCCGGGTTCGAAACGGACCTTGCGCCCTTCCCGCTTACGGCGCATTCCTGAAAGCGGGCGAGCAGGCCGGTTATCCCCGCACGACCGACATCAATGGATTTCAGCAGGAAGGATTCGGTCTCTTCGACCGAAATACGGACCGTGGCGTGCGCGCAAGCACGTCCTGGGCCTATCTACGCCCCCTTCGCGCACGGAAGAACTTGAAGGTCGAAACGCACGCGACGGTCCATCGCGTGCTGTTCGAAGATAGGCGCGCGATCGGCGTCGAATATATCCAAGGCGGGCAGCGCCGGGAGGTTCGGGCCGGCCGCGAGGTCATCCTGTCCGCTGGCGCCTTCAACAGCCCGCAGATCTTGTTGCGTTCGGGTGTCGGCGATCCGGAAGCCTTGCGCGCCGCCGGCATTCCGGTCGTGCACGGCCTGCCCGGCGTGGGCACGAACCTGCAGGACCACATCGAGTTCTATCTGAGTTGGAATTGCCCGGAAAGCGCCTCGCTCAATCCAAAGTTAACCAAGATTGGCAAAATGCTGATCGGGCTGCGCTGGATGCTGACCAGGGATGGGTTGGGCGAATCCAACCATGATGAGGTTGTTGCGTTCGTGAAAAGCGACCCGTTGCTGGCGTGCCCAGACACGCAGATGCAGTTCATGCCGCTGCAGTTCTCCGATGGATTTGTCCCGCATGCAGCACCCGCCGGGTTCTCGATCGCCGTGGCGCATCAGCGGCCGACGAGCCGCGGCCAGGTGAAGCTGAACCCGGCCGATCCTTTCGCCGCTCCCATTATCCAGTTCAATTACCTGTCGACTGAGTTCGACCGCCAGAAGGCGGTGCGATGCATAGCGGTCGCGCGAAATGTCGTGGCGCAGGCGGCGTTCGACAGCATCCGTGGTGAGGAAACGAGCCCTGGGCCAAGTGTTTCGTCCACGGCCGATGTCGAAGCCTTCTGCCGGAACACCTGCACCAGCGGCTATCATGCCTCGGGAACGTGCCGAATGGGTCCGGAGCAGGATGCGTACGCGGTCGTGGGGCCAACCGGGTCGGTTCACGGCGTCTCAGGACTTCGCGTCGTCGACGCGTCGGTCTTTCCCAGCATCACGACTGGCAACACAAATGCCCCGGTGATGATGGTGGCCGAGAAACTGTCGGATGCAATTCTCGGACAGGTGCCGTTGCCTCCGATCGACGCACCATTCAGCGGCCGGGTGGCGGGGGATTCGATTGACGGGCAACTGTAAATAAGCGCCGCACGATGACCCCGTCCGGATATCAGCTATGCATTTGATCCAATCTCTGCCTTGCACCATTAGGCCAAGCTGGTGTCAGGCGCTTCGGATGCTGAGGGCAGGCTGAGATTGAGCCTGGGGCTGATGTTTCCTCGGACGAGGCGCTGGATGCGTGGATAGATCGGCGGGTGACGACATCCTGGCACTTTGTCTGTAGCTGTTGCATGGGGCCTGTCTCCAATCCGCCGGCTGACATGGGCCCGGATCTTCGGGTGCATGAAATGCGCGTTGCCGATGCCCCGTTCATGCCGATCGTTGTCTCGGCCAATACCGATGCCGCCTCGATCATGATCGCGGATCGGGCAGGGGAATTGGTTCTCGACTAGCTTGAAGACCAGAGGATGACAGATGGATCATTTTGCCAAGCTTTACATCGACGGCCAATGGGTGGACCCGGTCGTTCCCGGCTTCCTGGACGTGATCAATCCAGCAACCGAGGAACCCTGCGCCCGGATCGCCACGGGTACGGCCGCGGATGTCGACCGTGCCGTTGCCGCCGCGCGCCGTGCCTTCACGAGTTATTCCCAAACCCCGATCCCGGAGCGCCTAGCTCTTCTGGGGCGTATCCTCGACATCTTCCAGCGCCGCAAGGGTGAGATCGCGCCCTGGATCACCGCCGAGATGGGCGCGCCGATTACGCTGGCCATCGAGGCGCAGACTGAGATGTGCGTGGGCCATATCGAAGCCTCGATCGCCGGGCTGAAGAGTTTCGCCTTCCGAAAAACCATCGGGCGCAGTCTGATCCTGAAGGAGCCGATTGGCGTCGTGGGGCTGATCACGCCGTGGAACTGGCCCTTGAACCAGATCTTTCTAAAGGTCCTGCCCGGCCTCGCCTCGGGTTGCACGATGGTGCTGAAGCCCAGCGAGATGACGCCGCTGGATGCGATCCTCTTCACCGAGATCCTCGACGAGGCAGGCGTACCGCCCGGCGTGTTCAACTTGGTGAACGGGGTCGGCGCCGTGGTTGGCGAGGCGATCTCGAGCCATACGGGAATTGACATGGTCTCATTCACCGGTTCGACCCGAGCCGGGATTCGCGTGGCAAAAGCGGCGGCCGATACGGTCAAGCGCGTGGCGCAGGAACTGGGGGGCAAGTCGGCAAACATTATCTTGGACGATGCGGACTTCGAGAAATCGGTGCGGCAGGGAGTGGTGGTCTGCATGGCCAACAGTGGACAATCCTGCGATGCGCCGACCCGGATGCTGGTGCCTGCTGCACGGCTGGACGAAGCGACCCGCATCGCGCGGGAGACGGTCGCGCCGTTGAAGGTCGGTGACCCGACGGATCCCAAGACTGACCTCGGCCCGGTCGCCAATGCCGTCCAGTTCGCCAAGATCCGTGGCCTGATTCAGAAGGGCATCGACGAGGGGGCCGAGCTTGTCACCGGTGGCCCCGACCGCCCCACAGGCCTCAACCGGGGCTACTATATCCAGCCGACGATCTTCGCCCGGGTCAATAACGCGATGACCATCGCGCAGGAGGAAATCTTCGGCCCGGTCCTGTGCATCCTCTCCTACACCGATGAGGACGAGGCGGTCCGTATCGCCAATGACACACCTTACGGACTTGCGGCCTATGTACAATCGACGAACGAAGATCACGCCCTGCGCATCGCCGCCCGCATCGGCGTCGGTAGCGTCTTCGTCAACTATCCCGCGGTGGACTACGCCGCCCCCTTCGGCGGCTACAAGCAGTCCGGTAACGGCCGTGAAGGTGGCGTCCTCGGAATGGCCGAATTCCTCGAGGTCAAAGCCATCGCCTGCGGCTAATACAAAGGAAATGGCGAGCGGAAACTCAGTCAGCAATCAGGAAGAGGTGTTGAGTTGTCACAACACTTGGTGATGCCGCATCATTGGGTCCGGCCGCCACTCGAATGCTGGCACAGCGGGAGGCCGACCACGCGGCGAATTGTCGTCCGTTCTTGAAGCCGCGGGCATCAGCGACACTTCCCACCCCGTCGGAGGGCAGTCTGAACCCCGGCGTCAAGGGGGTCCCTTTTGGATGCTTATCACCCCCTAAACGGGGTCCTTATTGCATGCCTAATCACAAAAGTTGTGGCGAAGCGGTCTCGATATCGATGATCACCTTGGGTGCCAGATCGTAGAAAGTGCCTTCGCACTTGCCTGTATGCGTAGTCCCGTTCCCTTCCGGGGCTATTTGGGCTTTCCCGTATAAGTATTTGAAATTAATAAAGCGATTTCGAAGCTAAAAGTCCAAACGGATTTTTATATTTCTGAGATAAATCAATGTGTTGTTGGTCGCGCAATGCTGACTACGGATCAGAATTGAATTTCGGCTTCTCGATTTAAATTTCAATCGCCGACAACCTAAACTGTCTGTGGTTTCTGGCCCCCGCAACCAACTTCATCGAAACCGCCGCAGCCTCAATTGCTGCGGCGGTTTCGCTTTGGGCGCGCTTTTGTTTGGCTGAATTCCTGGCCTGCCGAAAACGAGCAGGTCGCGTTCCTCTGGCTCGGATATCTTGCCGGGAGCGTTTTGACCGGTCGCGCCGTCTCATCCCAGAGCCCAATCATGCCAGGATCCGAAGCCCTTCTGACTTTTCTGATCGCGCTGGTCGTGCTCGACGTGACGCCGGGGCCGGACATGATGTTGATTCTTGCGCGCGGTGTCGGGCAGGGGCGGAAGATAGCCTTCCTCACCGTGATCGGCATGGTCTTTGTCGCCGGAACAGTGCAGGTGGGCCTGCTGGTTCTCGGCCTTGCGTCGCTCCTGCAGGCCTATCCGCCGGCACTGATCGCCTTGCGATGGATCGGCGCCGCCTATCTGATCTGGCTCGGCATCCGGATGATCCGATCCAGCCTGAACAAGGTCGCATCGGCCAAACCACTGCCAGGCGCCACGGCATGGTCGGCGGTTCGCGAGGGCGCGATCAACAGCCTGACCAATCCGAAATCGCTGCTCTTCATGTTCGTCTTCCTGCCGCAATTCGTCGACGCATCCGCCGGACCCGTCTGGCAGCAATTGCTGGTGCTCGGCAGCTTGCAGAAGATCGCGGGGGTCTTCTCGCTCGGTTTCGTCGCCTTGGCGGCGGGCACGGTCGGCCAATGGCTCAGTCGTTGGCCGAAACTCCTGGTCTGGCAACGGCGTTTCACCGGTCTTGTCATGGTGGCGTTGGGGCTGCGGCTCATTCTATTCGGCAATCCCACGAGTCCTGCGGCTCTGCAAAGCCGGGGCTGAGTTCGGCCCGATCACCGCCCGGTGTCGTCGCCTGCCTCCCCTTGCCAATGCCCGGTCAAAGCGCGTACCACTCTGCAACAGGGGCTGTTAGGGCATCGCTCGATGCGGATGCGGCAATCGGATCGAACTGGAATGGCTGGCAAGAAAAGAACGGGATTCTCCGTCATCGAAGCGGTCCCCCTGCATGAGAAGGTCTATCAGCAGATCGTCCAGGCCCTGATGTCGGGTCATTTCCAGCCGGGCCAGAAGCTGACCTCGCGCGGGGTTGCGGCTGAGCTCGGCACCAGCGATATGCCGGTCCGCAGCGCTTTCAAACGATTGCAGGCCCTGCGGGCGCTCGATTCACTGCCGAATGGCGGAGTCGAGGTTCCCTCGCTCACTGCCCAGTCCTTTTCCAATCTGATGGAAGCGCGCGTCATCGTCGAGGGCGCCGCGACCGAGCTCGCCGCGACGCGGCTCAACGGCAATAACCTGCGGACGGTGCGCCACCATTGCAAGGAGCGTTCGGCCGCCGCCAAGGCGGGCGATATCGAGCGCTATCTCGAGAACAACTACAATTGCAAATTCGCGATCTACCGTCATTGCGGCAATGAGCATCTCCTCTTCATGATCGAGACGCTGTGGCTGCATGCGGGACCCTTCCTCAGAAAATTCGTGGAAGGGCTCGAAGGCAGCCTGTCGCAGATCCTGGATGTCGATCACCTTGAAAAGGCCCTGGAAGCGCTCGAAGCCAAGGATGCAATCCGGGCCCGGGATGCCGTCATCCTCGACATTCGCGACGCCGCCCAACATCTGCTGGAGCATGCGACATTCCTGGCGCCGTCGGAGGACGACTGATTCCCGGCCGTGGTAACCGCCTGCGGCGGTGCCGCAGGTGGTGATGATATTGAGCCTGTCTCAGGCCGTGTCGTCAGGTCCGGTGGAGAGGACGCGCAGGGTGTTGTTCTGAAAATCGAGAGCGACGGTTGCGACCGTCACGAATTGCGGCGTGCCGGCAAGTTCCGGATTCACTTTCGTGAAGACGGCGCAATCGCCGCCTACGCCACAGCGCATCGCCGATAGGATATCGGCGAGCTTCGGCTGCCGGACGCGCGACAATTGCCGCTGCAGCACATGATGACGCAGCAGCGTATCGGGGAAGATGCGCACAGTCTGGTCGGCCCGCCGTGTTGCCTCGGCCTGGAAATGATTGGTGCGTACGAGCAGACCGTTTTCATCGGGGAAGACGAACTCGACACCCTCCGGATAGATCTCGGCGGTTACGGCGGTGTTGAAGCCGGCTTCGGTGCTGACGATCGTGATCGAGGAGGAGGCGGAGTAGGTCCCATTCGTCAGAACCATCATCGCCTGGTTGATATCCGTGCCCTCATCGAGAACCTTGCGCGCGGCGACATGCACCGGCAGGCCGATGGCTCCGCCATCGGCTGCATGGGCGAGGATGGTGAAAAGCGTTCCGACACCGTGGCTGTTGATGCCGAACTTCCCGACAATGCCGAATTCGGTGAAGGTGGTGGTCATCGATCCATCGGCATGGGGGATTTCCCAGACCAGCCATTTGTCGAGGAAGCCGTCATACCAATCCCAGTTCTGCAGGGCGATCGGCGTCGCTCCGCTGGGCTCGATATGAACGATGGCGGAGCATTCGCCGCGCCGCCGCCCCTTGGTCCGGGCGAGGATCTCGGTCCGGGCATTGAGCGCGCCCAAGAGGGCGGGAGAGAGGCCGGTACCGGCCGCGATGCCCTCGATCTCCTCCCGCAGGCGGGGGGCATGCGCGCCGATTCCCGCCAGCGCTTCCGCGCCGAAGGCGGCCAGATCGAAGCCCTCATTCGTCAGGAAAGAGAAGAGAGAGGCATAGCCGTCCAATGTCGCCTGGATCTGCTGCCGGTGCCGGGCACCGAATTCCTGGCCGCGGGCGAAGGGCTGCAGCTCGGTCGAGCGGAAAGTATAGGTCATGGGGCACCTGACAGTGAGAGCGGGCGACACAGGAACCTTATCAAAACTCATCATATAAATCGAGTTTTTTCGATAACTGATGCTACCGATGATCTCGGCTTGGCCGATGAAACAGCAGACCGCCGAAGCGCCTCAGTGGATGTCGAGAGAGACGGAATAGCCTCCCTTCTTTATATATTATATTGATAAACAATAATTATATTGAAAATGTGAGGGATTTTCCGCTCCGGTACGGCAGGATCTTCAGGGTAATCAGGCGTGAAACGCTCTGGCGTAATTTCCCATAAAGCCGGAAATGTCCTTGACGAAATATGCGATCTGCGATCACATAAATTCCATAAAGCATACAACAATCCCGGGCTGGAAACCTGGCCGGAATCGGCATGATCTTGCAAACCCGTCCTCGCCTCTCGAGCTGTCGCGCTCCATCGGCGACATCCGTGCCGAGCACTGTCTATCTTTGAGAGAGCGAAGAACAGAGGAACATCATGGATCAGAACGACACCGCCCGGGGCCAATACCGCGACCCGATGAAACCCGGCGAGCCGGTGATCTCGCTGACCGATTGGGATGGTTCGCCCTGGAACCGCTGGACCTTCCAGCATGTGCGCGAAATGGCGCCGACGGCGGAGATCTGGCGCGGCGACGGGCCGGTTTGCGATCTCCCGCTGGCGCTTGAGGATATCGACGGGATCAGCTTTACCGCCAATGGCCGGCAGCAGACGATCGCGCAGTTTCTCGACGGCAGCTTCACCGACGGCTTTCTGGTCCTGTTCAAGGGGCGGATCGTCGCCGAGCGCTATATGAACGGCATGACGCGCCGGAGCCATCATCTCGCCATGTCCGTCAGCAAGTCGGTGACGGCCACGGTCGCGGGCATCCTGGTGCATCGCGGGCTGCTCGATCCGAAGGCGCCGGTGGTGGATTACCTGCCGGAGCTGAAGGCAACGGCCTATCGCGACGCGCGGGTGCAGCATGTCCTCGATATGACGACGGGGGTCCTGTTCGACGAATCCTATGAGACGCCCGGCTCGCATATGCAGAAGCTCGACATGGCGTCGGGCTGGAAGCCCCATACCCGGTCGGACTGGCCGCTGACGATCTGGCAGCTCATCCTGGAACTGACCGATTACAGCCGGCCGCATGGCGAGCTGTTCGAGTATCGCTCGATCGAGACCGATGTTCTTGCCTTCATGATGGAGCGGGTCACGGGCAAGCATCTCGCAACCCTCATCAGCGAGGAGCTGTGGCAGCCGATGGGGGCTGAGCGGGATGCCTATATCACGGTCGACCGCGCCGGCTACGGCCTGGCGGATGGTGGCTTCAACGCGACCTTGCGGGATTATGCGCGCTTCGCGCTCTTGCATCTGCGCGGCGGTAAGCTCAATGGCCGGCAGATCGTCCCGACCGCCTGGCTCGAGGAAATCCACAACGCCAATCACGAGATTTTCCAGGGCGAGTATCGCATCGCACTGCCGCGCGGCGCCTATCACAATCAGTTCTGGATCGAAGACCCGGATAGCCGCGTCTACATGGCCCGGGGGATTTGCGGCCAGTATATCTATATCGATCCCGAGGCGGACTTCGCGGCGGTCAAATTATCGACCTGGCCGGACTTCATCGATTCCGAACGCTCGATCGAGGTCATAGCGGCCTTCAAGGCCGTGCGGCGGCATCTCACCGGAAAATAGCGGCGGCACCACCGCAGCGGCTTCCTTAAGCTGCATGCCTGCATTGTGGTCCGGTTAAGGGGCGATCGACATACACGGCAACATCTTGTTTGTCGCCAACGCCCCTCACCTCGACCTTCCGCCCGCCCGTCGGCGGGTGGAGCGGGTGGCAGCAACGAGAAACGAGATGGTTCCCTGTACCTTCATCTCCTTACCCGGACAGCCGTGGACTTGACGGGGCAATCCGTCGTGGAGGCGGACTCGATGTCGAGATGTACCCTCGGGTCAAGCCCGAGGGTGACAAGGGAGGGACGGCAGATATCGTGCGAAGCTCCCGCTGCTTCAATGCTGTCGCTGCTTGAGCCGGGTTCGCAAAACGCCTCCTTCAGCTTTCCCTGTCATTGCCGGACTTGATCCGGCAATCCATGGCGGAGGCCGGACTCGATGTCGAGATGGATCCCCGGGTCAAGCCCGGCAATGCAAGGGAGAAAAAGGGCATGCGGTGCGGAGCCGTGAAAGCGCTTCCTTATCTCACGTGAGCATCACGCCCCTGCCATGACTGACGTCATCGCTCGGGCGTAGCACAGCCTTGTTATTGCGTGACTGTTTCCGGCTTCACCGGCATGCCCGGGCCGATCTTCTGCAGGTTGCCGGTGATGACCTTGTCGGTTTCCTTCAGGCCTTTCGCCACGGCGATGAGATTGCCTTCCGTCGGGCCCACCTCGACCAGCCGCATGGCGACCTTGTCGCCCGCATCGAGCACATAGAGATACTTGCCGAGCTGGCTGGAGCCGAGGGCGATCTGGGGCACCAGCAGCGTATCGGGCTGCTCGCCGACCAGGAGCCGGATATTGACATACTGGCCGGGCAGCAGACTGCGGTCGGTATTGGCGAGGGTCGCGCGGGCGATGATGGTGCCGGTCGCGTGATCGATCGTGTTGTCGATGAAGGTGAGCTCGCCCTTATGGACCTTCCCCGGCTCGCTCGGCACCGTGACCTCGGCGGCAACCGGGGCGATGCTCTTTGCCTTGAGAATCGCCGGGAGGTCGGTCTCGCTCGGCGTAAAGGTCACATAGATCGGGCTGATCTGCACCAGCGTGTTGAGGGCGGTACCGCCGAGATTGATCAGGGTGCCGACCGGCGCCTGATTACGGCCGAGGCGTCCGTCGAAGGAGGCGCGGATCTCGGTATAGCCGAGATTGATCTCCGCCGCCTGGATCGCCGCCTTGTCGGCGGCTACAGCCGCTTCGCCCTGCTGCATGTTGCTGGCGCGCTGGTCGAAGGCGTCCTTCGAGAGGTCACTGCTCTTCACCAGGTCGCTGCCACGGCTGAAGTTGCGCTTGGCATAAGCGAGCGCGGCGGCGTCACGCTGCGCCTGGGCCTTGGCCTGGTCGAGCGTCGCCTGATAGTCGCGCGGATCGATCCGGTAGAGCAGGTCGCCCTGCTTCACATCGGCCCCGTCGGTCGCCGGCTGATCGAGGATATAGCCGGAGACCTTGGCCTGCAGGGTGATGCTGCGGATCGATTCCATGCGCGCCGTGTAATCGAGGTAGACGGGGATCGTCTTCTTGATCACGGCCGTCACCGGCACAGGCATGGCCGGCGGCGCGGCCGCTTCGCCGGATGACTGGGTGGAGGCTCCCGCCGGTTCGACGAGGCCATGCCGGTCGCGGAGCGAGAAGTAGGCGACGCCTGCAACCGCCACCATGGCAATCGTCGCGCCAAGACCGATTTTACCGATACGCATGTCGCGCTCCTGTCCTATTCCGCAGCCTGGGGTCCGTCCGCAGGCTCATGCGGGGGAGAATTCTTGATGATCGGATGCTTTTCGCGGCCTTCGCGCCATTGCTCGATCACGGCATAGAAAACCGGCACGAAAGCGAGGGTCAGCACGGTCGCGGCCAGCATGCCGCCGAATACCGCCGTGCCGAGGGACTGGCGGCTCGCCGCGCCGGCCCCGGTTGCCAGCATCAACGGCACCACGCCGAGGATGAAGGCGAAGGCGGTCATCAGGATCGGCCGCAGCCGCAGGCGGCCCGCTTCCATCGCGGCCTCGATGATGCTGTGGCCGTTTTCGCGCAGATGCTTGGCGAACTCGACGATCAGAATCGCGTTCTTGGCGGCAAGACCGATCAGCATGACGAAGCCGATCTGCGAATAGACATCCATCTGCATGTGACGCAGCCAGATGGAAAGCAGGGCGCCGAACAAGGCGGTCGGCACCGAGAGGAGGACCATGAAGGGCATGGACCAGCTCTCATACTGGGCGGCGAGGATCAGGAAGCAGAAAACGATGGCCAGGGCGAAGACGGCCAATGCGATCGAGCCGGCTTTCAGTTCCTGATAGGTGATGCCGGTCCATTCGAAGCCGAAATCGCGCGGCAGCGACGTCGCCGCGGCCCGTTCCATCGCCTTGATCGCCTGACCCGAGGAATAACCCGGCGCGGCGTTCCCGTTGATCAGGGCGGCGTTGTAATTGTTGTAATGGGTCACGGTTTCCGGGCCGACGATCGACTGCAGATTGCCGAGGGTCGAGAGCGGTACCATGTCGCCGGAGGCGTTGCGCACATAGAGCCGGGTGAGGTCGCCGGCTGTCGCGCGGGCATCCTTCTCGGCCTGGAGGGTGACGCGGAAGGTGCGGCCGAACAGGTTGAAGTCGTTCACATAGAGCGACCCGAGATAGATCTGCAGGGTGTTGAAGACGTCCGGCAGGTTGAGACCGAGCAGCTTCGCCTTGTTGCGGTCCAGGGCATAGTTGAACTGCGGCGTCGAGGTCGAGAAGGTGCTGAAGAGGGTCTGCGGGTCGAGCTCGGGCTGCTTGCGCGCCTCGGCCAGCAGGCCCTGGGTCGCTTGATCGACGGCGAGGGCGCCGCGTCCGGTCAGGTCCTCGACCTGGAATTCGAAGCCGCCGGTCGTGCCGAGGCCCTGAATGGAGGGCGGCTCGAAGGCAAGGACCATCGCATCGGGCATGCCGAAGAGCTTCGGCCGCACGGAATTGACGATATTGCCGGCGCTCAAGTTCTGCCCGCGCTCGCTCCAGGGTTTCAGGATGGCGAAGAGCGCCGCCGAATTCGACTGGCTGGCGGAGGTCAGGAAGTTGAGGCCGCTGACGGAAATGACATGGTCCACGCCGGGTGTGGCGAGCAGCGCATCGCGCACCTTGTTGGTGACGACATCGGTGCGTTCCAGTGAGGCGCCGTCGGGCAACTGCACGATGGCGAAGAAATAGCCCTGGTCCTCGACCGGCAGGAAGGCCGTCGGGATGCGGGTCGAGACGAGATAGGTCACGGCGATCAGGCCGGCGAAGACGCCGAGCATCAGCCAGCGCAGCTCGATCAGGCGGCGCACCGAGCGGGAATAGGCATGGGAGAGCCAGGTGAAGCCCGCATTGAACCAACGATAGAGGAAGAAATCCGACGGCGGGCGGTGCCGCAGGAAGGCGGCGGACAAAGCCGGGCTCAAGGTCAGCGAATTGAAGGCCGAGATGCCGACCGAGATCGCCACGGTCAGGGCGAACT
>CAYOQR010000064.1:0-29764 GCA_964406155.1 uncultured Rhodospirillaceae bacterium
GCCCGAAGAGATTCGAACTCCTAACCTTCTGATCCGTAGTCAGATGCTCTATCCAATTGAGCTACGGGCGCTTTGGCCGTGGACCGTCGAGACGGGCCCGCTCAGGGGCCGTGGTCCTCATGCGGCGCGGAACCTACACAACCGGAACCCGGCTGGCAAGTGCCGAATGCGGCCTCGCCGTCAAATCGTGACAATTATTTGATAAGATTGATCTTATCTCCACCAATCGGGTGCCGCGCAACGATTGCCGACGCCCTGCCACGGCGCCGTCCGGACAGCCCTCCAGACAGGGGAAGTTTGTTGATTCTTTAACGAAAAGCTGCGAAGAACGGTGGGTGAAAAAATCGGCCAAAACCATCGGCCGCTTTGTGGGGTTCGGGCATCAATGAATAAGCTGAGGCAAATCGCGGTTCTGGTCACCGCGGCGATGGCGTTGGGCGCCTGTGAATCGGCGCAGAATTCCGCCGGATCGACGGCTGGCACGCCGGCGACGTCAACGGCATCCGGCGCACCGGTCGGCGCTTCCACCGCTGCGGTCAGCAATACTGCCGCCCGGCCGATCACCGTCTCCCAGCTCGACACCTCCCAGCCCGGCAAGCCAACCGGCACCATGGTCGGCCAGCGTGTGATCGAATTCCGCGACGATCTCACGAAGCTCCAGCAGGGCGTTCAGCAGCAGGCAACCCGCCACCAGCAGTTGCGCCAGGATGCCGAGGGCAACGCCTCGGCCTATCAGACCACGGTCGGCGCCATCAATGCCAAGCTGCAGATGGGCACCACCCCCGGCAATCCGGGCGTGGTCGGTGCCTGGCGCGCGGCCCAGGGCCAGCTACAGGGCGTCGATACCGATGTCTCGCAGATGAACCAGTTGGCCAACGACGTCGCCAACAACGCCGCCTTCGCCTCCTATCTCCTGGATTCGATTCGCGCCTCCTACAGCGTCTCCGGCGCGGTCGACGAAGACCACCGGGAACTGCGTATCCTCGAGGATTCGACCCAGCAGACCGCCGTCTCCATCGACCGCCTGCTCAATCAGTTGAGCGATGACATCAACCGCCAGAACCGCTTCCTCGGCGTCGAGCGCAGCAACCTGACCCAGCTCGCCTCGGCGGTGAATACCGGCGAGTTCTACGGCACCTCGCTGGCCAGCCGGACCACCCCGCCGAATGCGCCGATCTCCGCTCCGGGCACCGGCGTCGCCGGCGGCCGGCCCCTGGTGGTAATTCGCTTCGACCGCAGCACGGTGGATTACGAGCCGGCTTTGTACCAGGCCGCCAGCAAGGCCCTGGAACGCCGTCCCAATGCCGCTTTCGACCTGGTCGCCGTGGCGCCCACCTCCGGCACGCCGGCGGAAGTGGCGCTCAACAGCGACATCGCCCGCACCAATGCCAACAAGGTGGCGCGCTCCCTGCTCAATATGGGCCTGCCGGCGGAACGGATCAGCATTTCGCAGGTCACCGATCCCAATGTGCAGACCAATGAGGTGCATCTCTACGTCCGGTGATATAATCGTCCCGGATCGCAGATCAAAAGTTAACCCTCTACGCCCCGGCCAAGGCCGGACGTAACCTCGAACCGGACCGGCGCCCGCAAGGGCGCCGGTTTCGTTTCAGGGTTTCTGGCGCCCGCAAGGACGCCAGTTTCATTTGGGCGGGTACCTGCAGGCATGACAAGGAGGCGTCTTGCCGAGGGCCGGTGGATTGGAGTAATCATCCCGCCGCTTGGCCCGAGATCGGGCCGGTCGCCGTCAGCAATCCGGCGCCGCCACGAGGCGGGGTCGCAAATCGAGGAAATCAGATGTCCGTCAGCCAGCAGAAGCACTTCCCGGTTTCCTGGGAGGAATTGCATCGCACCGCCAAGGCCCTGGCCTGGCGCCTGGTCGGGATCGGTAGCTGGAAGGGCATCATCGCCATCACCCGTGGCGGCCTGGTTCCGGCGGCGATCATCGCCCGCGAACTGGACATCCGCCTGATCGATACGGTCTGCATGGCGAGCTACACGGACGAGCATCGCCCGGGCGAGATCAATCTGCTGAAGGGTGTGAGCGGCGACGGCGACGGCTGGCTGATCATCGACGACCTGGTCGATACCGGCCGGACCGCCAAATTCGTCCGCGAGATGCTGCCCAAGGCGCATTTCGCCACCATCTATGCCAAGCCCGCCGGCCGGCCGCTGGTCGATACCTTCATCACCGAAGTCAGCCAGGATACCTGGATCTATTTCCCCTGGGACATCGAGCCGCAATTCGTGCAGCCGATCGTCAAGCAACGTAACGGCGCCTGACATTCATGCCGCTGCCAGCAGGGCGGCGGCAATCGTTTCCCATTCCGCATCGAGGCTGCCGCCCGCGACCGGTTTCCCCGCGCGGCGGTACCAGTAGCTCGCGTTATCGAGATCGCCTTCCTTGCGATGCAGATAGGCATGCAGCCAGTTGCCGGCCGCATCCTCGCGTTCCTGCGCAAGATCATGCGCCCTGTCCCAATCGCCTTTCGCGTCCCACCACAAGCCTTGCAGGGCCGGCGGCAGAGCGGCGGGCGGTTCGGGCTCACGCAATGACAGTCTGAATGTGGCGAGGTCCATCTGCACCTCCCGGACAAATATCGGCCCGATAAGGCCGGATCGGAACAGCCGCCGTCCTGAAAGCAGCCCTTACAGCAGCGGCCCTTACAGCACTGGCCAGTTGTCGATCAGCCGCGTGCGGCCGACGAAAGCGGCGGCAAAAAGACGGCTGGGCGGTTCGGCGGCCGTGACCGGCTGCAGGCTCTCGGCCTGGCAGAGTTCGAGATAATCGACCTTGTCGAACCCGGCCGCCAGAAGATCGTCCCGGCCCTGCTGCAGTCGGGCCGCCGCTGATTGACCGTCGCCGAGATCCGCGGCCAGGGCCCGCAGGATGCGCGGCAGATGGCCGGCGACACGGCGCTCATCCAGCGAGAGATAGCGGTTGCGCGACGACATGGCGAGACCGTCCGCCTCGCGCACGATCGGCACGCCGACGATCTCCACCGGGATATCGAGATCCCGCGCGAGACGCCGGATCACCTGCAATTGCTGGAAGTCCTTCTCGCCGAAAAAGGCCATGTCCGGCAGGGCCTGCAGCAGCAGCTTGGACACCACCGTGGCGACACCGCCGAAGAAATGCGGCCGCGCGGCGCCGCATAGATATTGGGTAAGACCATCGACCCGCACGGATGTCGCGAAGCCTTGCGGATACATCTGCGCGGCATCGGGCGCGAAGAGCAGGTCGGCTTGCGCCGTTTCCAGTTTCGCCAGATCGCCGGCCTCGTCGCGGGGATAGGTGGCGAGATCCTCGGTGGGGGCGAATTGCCGGGGATTGACGAAGATCGTCGCCACGGCGGCGAGACCGCGTGCCTTGGCCGCCGCCACCAGCGCCAGATGGCCGTCATGCAGCGCGCCCATGGTGGGAACGAGACCGACACCCCGGCCATCACGGCGAAAGCCGGCAATGGCCGCGCGCAGATCGGCGACGGTGCGGACGACGGGCAATGTCATCGAAACTCAATCCTTCGGCAAATAATCCAGGTCGGTCGGCGCCGCGACCGGTCAGCTGCTCTTCTTCAAGCTGCCGAAGATATGTTCCGGCCCCGGGAAGCGCCGCGCCCGTACATCATCGGCATAGGCCTTGGCTGCCTCGCCGATGGTCTTGCCCAGTTCCGCGTAGCGCTTGACGAAACGCGGCTTGAAGCTGCTGAAGAGGCCCAGCATGTCGTCGATCACCAGCACCTGCCCGTCGCAGCCGGCGGAAGCGCCGATACCGATGGTCGGCGCCGCGATGCGCGCGGTGATCGCCTCGGCTAGTTGCTCCATCACGCCCTCGACCACGACCGAGAAGGCGCCGGCTTCGGAGATGGCGATGGCATCGGCCATGACCCCGGCCGCCTCATCGGTCTGCCGGCCACGGGCGCGATAACCGCCCTGCACATTGATCGATTGCGGCATCAGGCCGACATGCCCCATCACGGGAATGCCGCGCCGCACGAGAAACTCCACGGTCGGCGCCAGATCGCGGCCGCCTTCCATCTTGACGGCCGAACAGCCGGTTTCCTGCATCAGCCTCACGGCGTTGCGATAGGCCTGTTCCTTGCTCTCCTGATAGGAGCCGAAGGGCAGATCGACGACGATGCAGGCACGCGAGGATCCGCGACGGACCGCGGCGCCGTGGGCAATCATCATGTCGAGCGTCACCGGCAGCGTGCTGTCATAACCGTAGAGCACCATGCCGAGGGAATCGCCCACCATCAGCAGATCGACATGAGGATCGAGCAGTTGTGCCATCGAGACCGTATAGGCCGTGAGGCAGACGATAGGCTCGCCGCCCTTGCGCGCCATCAATTCGGGACAGGAGATCCGCGTCATGCGTGCGCCGGCCTGTTTGCCACCCGCCTGACCGTCTTGCGACGAGCCGGCATTCTGAGGTCCTTCAGGCAGATGTACACTCATGCTTCCCTCCCGCGCAGGCCGTCCCGCACGCGGCCCCCATTGCCACGCGCGGAACATCAGGACCCGGATCGCGCCAGGGGATCATCCCCGGATCGTCGGAGCCCGGATGTTCAAGGCGATGGGGATATCTTCATCGATCTTTTTGCGCTGCACAATAGGCTTTCCTCTCTCCAGCCCGGCACCTGGCGCATAGCCGCAGGTTCGGCATGGATGGCTTGACGGCGCCGGTCGGCAGGAGCGAACGCCAGGATTTGACGGTCCGATGCAGCGCTTTCTTTAACCCGGCAAAGTCGCTATGAAGCTCGTCATGACGATTTTCGACAGGACGTTCGACCAGACCTCATCCTGGCGGAAGGCGGCCCAGGCGCTAACGCCCCGGACCGTGGTGCCCCGATCATTGGTGCCCCGGATGCTGACGTCTTCGGCCCGCATGCTCGCCGCGCTCAGCCTCGGGGCGATGCTGCTCGCGGGTTGCGGCAATGACAGTCACCCCCTGACCATGCAGCCGCCGGCCGCCTTGGCGACGCGTCCGGCGCCGGAGGTGACGGCGAACAGCCGCATCGCGGTCTCGGCCAATCCGATGGCCACCGCCGCCGGCCTGGAGATCCTGCGCGAGGGCGGCACCGCCATCGATGCCGCGATCGCCATGCAGGCCGTCCTGACATTGGTGGAGCCGCAATCCACCGGCATCGGCGGCGGCGGCTTCCTGCTCTATTACAATGCCGCCCATCAACAGATCGACAGCTATGACGGCCGCGAGACCGCGCCCGCCAGTGCCGGGCCCGATCTTTTCCTCGATGCCAATGGCCAGCCGCTCGATTTCGAGCACGCGCAGATCGGCGGCCAGTCGGTCGGCGTGCCCGGTGTGCTGCGGATGCTGGAACTGGCCCATCGCGATCACGGCCGGCTGCCCTGGCCGCGCCTGTTCCAGCCGGCGATCCGTCTCGCCGAGCAAGGCTTCCCGGTGCCGCCGCGTCTCGCCGCCGCCATCGCCGAGGACCCGGCCATCGCCCGCCTGCCGGCACTGCGCAATTATTTCTATGGGGTCGATGGCAAGCCGTTGCCAGCCGGCACCATGCTGCACAACCCGGCCCTGGCAGCCAGTCTGCGAGAGATCGCGGCGCGGGGCGCCGATGCCTTCTATCTCGGCCGTTTCGCCCGGGACATCATCACCACCGTCAATGCCAATCACGAGAACAGCGCGACCGCCGGCATCGAGACGGCGGGCGGCTCGGTGCTGATGCGGCTGAGCGATTTCCGGGATTACCGGGCGATGAAGCGGGCGGCGCTTTGCGTACCCTATCGCGCCTATCAGGTCTGCGGTGCACCGCCGCCATCCTCCGGCGGCCTTGCCGTCGCCCAGATCCTCGGCATTCTGTCGCATAGCGATCTCGCGGCCCTGCCGCCGGGCGGCGTCGACGGCACCCATCTGCTGATCGAGGCCAGCAAGCTCGCCTTCGCCGATCGCGACCGCTATGTCGCCGATCCCGCCAAGATCACGGTACCGACCAGGTCGCTGCTGGCGCAGGATTATCTCGCCGGCCGCGCCGGCCTGATCCGCCGCGACCAGGCGATCGACCAGGCCCAGCCCGGCCGGGTCAACGATCCGCTGACGGTCGGCCAGGCGAGCCAGAAGCAGTTCGAGCCGCTCTCGACCTCGCATCTGATCGCGGTCGATGACAGCGGCAATGTGGTGAGCTTCACCAGCAGCATCGAAAGCGCCTTCGGCTCGCATCTCATGGTGGACGGCTTCATGCTGAACAACGAGCTGACCGACTTCTCCTTCCGCCCGGTCGATAAGGGCCGCGCCGTGGCGAACCGGGTGGAACCCGGCAAACGGCCGCGCAGCTCGATGGCGCCGACCATCGTGCTCGATACGGAGAACCGGCCGGTTCTCACCATCGGTTCACCCGGTGGGCCGAACATCATCGGCTATGTCGCCCAGGCCCTGGTGCTGATGCTCGATTGGCAGGCAACGCCGGGCCAGGCCGTGGCGGCGCCGCATGTGCTCAACCGTAACGGCCCCACCTTGATCGAGGCCGGCAGCCCGGCCGAGACGCTGGTCCCAGCCCTGACGGCGCTCGGCCAGAAGATCACGCCGCAGCCCCTGATGAGCGGTCTCAATGTGGTGCAGTTCCGCAACGGGAAGCTGATCGGTGCCAGCGATCCCCGGCGCGACGGCACCGCGCAGGGTGATTGACCATAGGGTGATTGACGCTCAGCCGTGCAAGGCCGCGCCGATCGCGGACGGCCGTTTTCAAACGACATGAAGAACAGGGAGCAAAGGAATGACTGACCGCGCGACGTTGCGCCTGAAACCGGGCGGCGACCGGCGTCTGCTGACCGGCCATCCCTGGATCTATTCCAACGAGATCGACATGACCCCGGCGGCCAAGGCCCTGCCGGCCGGCGGCGTCGTGACACTGCTCCGGAATGATGGCAAGCCCCTGGGCACCGCCTTCTTCAACCCCAAGCCCCTGATCAGTGCCCGCCTGCTCAGCCGCAATCCGGCTGCCACGATCGACACGGACTTCCTGCGGACGCGGCTGCAACGTGCCCTCGCCATGCGCGAGCGTCTGATCGGCGTGCCGCATTACCGTCTCGCCCATGCCGAGGCCGATGGCCTGCCGGGCGCGGTCATCGACCGCTACGACGATGTCATCGTCATCCAGGCGGCGGGGGCCGGCATGGAGCAATTGGCGAACCCGCTGGCCGAGGCCCTGGAGGCGCTGATCAAGCCGCGTGCCATCCTGATGCGCGGCGATGGGCCGGCACGCGAGATGGAAGGCCTGCCGGCCTATAGCCGGATGCTGAAGGGCGAGATCGACGGGCCGGTACCCGTGCAGGAATATCAGGCGCGTTTCCTCGCCGATCCGCGTGAAGGCCAGAAGACCGGCTGGTTCTTCGATCAGCGCGACAACCGCGCGCTGGTGGCACGCTTCGCCGCCGGACGGCGGGTGCTCGACCTTTACAGCTATATGGGTGGCTTCGGCATCCAATCCGCCTTGGCCGGAGCGCAATCCGTGCTCGCGGTGGACCGCTCGGACCTCGCCCTGCGCACGGCCCAGGCGTCAGCCGAGCAGAACGGCGTCGCCGCGCGTTTCGCCACCGAACGGGCCGAGGTCTTCGAATTCCTGGAAGGTGCAGCGCCAGCCACGACCTATGACGTGGTGGTGGCCGATCCGCCCGCCTTCGTCAAATCGAAGAAGGATTTCAACCAGGGGGCCCGGGCCTATCGCAAGCTGGCGCGCCTCTCCGCCGCGCGGGTGGCGCCGGGCGGCATCCTCTTCATCGCCTCCTGCTCGCACAACATGCCGGTCGAGGAATTCGGCCATCAGGTCGCGCGCGGCCTCAACGATGCCAACCGGCAGGGCCGCGTCCTGTTCCAGAGCTTCGCCGCCCCCGATCACCCGGTGCATCCGGCACTGCCGGAAAGCGCCTATCTCAAGGCCCTCACCCTGCAGCTCGATTGAGTGGCTTTCCGGTACCGGAGCGGACATGAAAAAACGCGGCCACCGGGCCGCGTTTTTCAGAACCTCAGAGCCGTACAGCTAGAGCCGTACAGCTCAGTGGGCGTGCTTCTCGCTGTCGGCGATCTGCTTGAACATCAGCAGGACGCAGAAGACGAAAAAGCCGAGGCCGCCCCAATAAGGCAGGCCATGCTGCCCCTGAGAGGCCACGAACAAGGCGGTGACGCCGAACAGACCGATCAGGACGGTCATGCCAATCCGAACGAGATCCTGCATTGATGCAATCCATCCCCAAGAAAAGATGGTCGTTTATAGGATAGGCACGATACCGGCGCAACCGGCCGATTGCCGCATCTCGCCAGGCCCAAGTCCCGGCCCAAGAGCAGGCCTACCGCCGGCTTAATTAACCCTGTCTGGCAATTCCAGGCTGAAGGTCGCGCCGTCGCTGCCGTTCCGGGCGAGCTTCAGATCGCCGCCCTGGCCGCGCATCAGCTCGCGGGCAATGGCGAGGCCAAGGCCGGTCCCGCCGGACCGTGCCGAACCGCGGAAGGGAACGAAGAGATTTTCCAGGGCCTTGGGCGGCAGGCCCGGCCCGTCATCCTTGACCTGGAGCTGCACCATTCCCTTGTCGCGGCTGGCGCGGAGGCAGACATGATGCGCACCCACCTGGAAGGCGTTTTCAGTCAGATTGCGCAGCACGCGGAAAAGCTGGCCGCGATCGGCGGTCAGACAGAAATCGGCCGGAAATTCCGCCTGCCAGACATTATTGCCGTTCAACTGCGCGTTCAGGCTTTCACCGATCTCGCTGTGCAGATCGGCCAGGGAGAACTGCGTCAGTTCCGGTTTCGGCGGCCCCTCGCGGGTGAAGTTCAGCGTGTCGGAACAGAGATCGACGGCGCGGTCCAGCGACCGCACCAGGGCCGGCGCCGCCTTGCTTACCTCCGGATCGTCGCTTTCGACGATACGGTCGGCGACCAGCAATGCGGTCGCCAGAATGCCGCGCAGATCGTGATTGATCTTGCCGACCGCCGTACCGAGCGCTGCCAACCGGGCGCGCTGGGTCAAGGCCTGGCGGACCTTGTCCTCCATTTCCAGCAACTCGCGCTCGGCGATGCCGATCTCGTCGCTGCGCCTGGAGCGCCCGAAATTGTCCACCGCCAATTCCGGATTGGCGCCGAAACTGAGGATGCGTTCGGTCAGGCGCCGCATCGGCCGGATCATCACCCAGTGGAGGGCGGTGAACAGCAGCAAGGCGGTGATCAGCGAGACGAACATCGAGACGCCGAGAATGCGCCAGGAATAGGCGATCATGGCCTGGCGCAGCGGCCATTCGTCGATCACCATCTCGACCTGGGTATCGGGCGCCCGGTCGGCATAGCCCTTGACCCGGAGCAGGCGCTTATCGGATTGCCGCAGGGTCTCGATGGCCTCGCCGATATCGTCGGTCCAGCTCCGGTTGGAAAGATCGATCGTGGCATTGACGATCAGGGGCGGCGAGGAACCGCGCAGCATCAGATTCTTGCCGTCGGTGGTACGCAGGGCGATCAGATAGGCGCCGACATGATCCAGCAGCTTCAATTCGAGCTGCGGGTCGATCATGTAATTCGGCGTCGCTTCCAGCGCCAGGATGGCAAGATGCGCGGTATTCAGCTTGGCTTCCAGCCAGGAGGTGCGGAAGCGGGCGATCGAGGGCGCATAGATCAGAAATCCGCTGACCATGACGAAAAGGATAGTCAGCACCAGGACGCGTTCGGACAGACCACGGCCGAAGCTGGGCAAGAGGACATCGCGTTTCGCCATCCCGGTCGGGCACCTCTCGTCTGTTGATCCGGCGTTACATCATCCCGCCCGGCATCGATCCGATCTGACCTTGGTCCGATCTGGCATCGGCCTGGGCCAGCAATCCATCCAGGGACATCCCGTCCAGGATGAACCGTCAACCTGTCGGAACATATGAACCTTTCACTGAAAATCGCAAACCTGATTGAAGATTCGCATTCCGCCATCCACAACCGGATTTCCCCCGCCGGGTTCCCCTAGCCCACGGCGAAATATCGCCGGTGGCAGTGGATACCGGTCACCCAGATTGACCGGCTGGGTCGCGTAATTAGATACTATAATTAACTTTTTCAAGAAGTTAATTGGAGAAACCTTGACCCTAGCAGGGAATTTCCCTATATCGCCCGCCATAGACCGGCCGGGAAATAAGGCCAGTTTGGAAAAGGCTGCGGCCGGGTTACTCACGACAGCGGCCCGGCACCGGCCCAATTGACTCGGGCGGGGGCTTTCTTTATACACCCGCCGCAACTGCAAAATGCTGAAATAGTGGAGATTTACCGTGAAGCGCACCTATCAGCCCAGCGTGCTTGTCCGCAAGCGCCGTCATGGCTTCCGTTCGCGCATGGCGACCGTCGGTGGCCGCAAGGTTCTGGCCGCGCGCCGCGCCAAGGGCCGCAAGCGCCTGAGCGCCTAAGGACCGGACGGTGTTCGGCCGCCTCAAGCGGCGGGCCGAGTTCCTTCAGGTCGCGGCGGCAAAGACGAAATGGGTCGCCCCCGGCTTGATCCTACAGGTCTGCCGCCACAGCCGCAGTTCGGAAAGAATCGACGCCACCGCTTGCGGTGGCGATGATCTTCTGCACCCTGAAAAAGGGATGCCCGGCGTCCGGCACGCCGTTGCCACCTCCTCATCCGATATCGCACCGATGCGCGTGGGTTTCACCGCCAGCCGCAAGGTCGGCAATGCGGTCGCGCGCAATCGTGCCCGCCGCCGGCTGAAGGCCGCCGCCGAAATCGTCGTGCCGGCCCATGGCGCTGCCGGCCACGATATCGTGCTGATCGCCCGGCCGGCCACGGTCACCCGCCCCTTCCCGTCCCTGGTCCAGGATCTGACCACGGGATTGAAGAAACTGGCGGCCTATCGGCCCGGCATGTCCCCCTCGGGTGCATCTGCATCGACGGCGTCAATCCCTGGAATGACGGGCGGCAAGGCGGGAAACGGCGTCGCATGACCAGATACCGACTCATCATTGGCGCGGCCTTGCGCCTCCTCGTTCTGCTGCCGATTCGCTTCTATCAATGGGTGATCTCGCCGCTGTTGCCGGCGGCCTGCCGGTACCAGCCGACCTGTTCGGCCTATGCGGTGGAGGCGATCACCCGCCACGGCATCCTAGCCGGCGGCTGGCTGACCTTGCGGCGGCTGCTGCGCTGCCATCCCTGGGGCGGCAGCGGCTTCGACCCGGTGCCGCCGCATCTGCATCGGCAGCACGCATGCCGGCATCACCCGCACGCCCATCATCATCCGTCGATCTGTCCCCCGGACAGAGCCTGACATTGTTTAGACGAGCCGATTTGAGACAGTCATGGAACAAAAAAATCTTCTCATCGCCATCGCATTGACCGTCGCCATTCTGCTCGGCTGGCAATTTCTCTATGAGGGGCCGAAGCTGCGCCAGCAGCAGGCCCTGCAACAGCAGCAGGCGGAGCAGTTGAAGGCCGAACAGGGCAAGACAGCCCAGAGCGGCACGGCGCAACCCACTGGCCAGGCGACCGCCGGCAGCAGCCAGGCCACGATCCCGGGCGATCAGGCGGCGGCGCAACTGGTCGATCGCGCCACTGCGCTGAGTGAGAGTCCGCGCGTCGGCATCGACAGCCCGCGCCTCAAGGGTTCGATCTCGCTGAAGGGCGGCCGGCTCGACGATCTGGTGCTGAAGACCTATCACGAGACCGTGGAGCCCGGCAGCCCGAACGTCGTGCTGCTCTCCCCGCTCGGCGCCAAGGATGCCTATTACGCCGATTTCGGCTGGACCGGCGGCGATGCCAAGATCGCGGTGCCGGGCGCCGATACGGTCTGGCAGGCAGACGGCACCGAACTGACCGCCGACAAGCCGGTGACGCTGACCTGGGATAACGGCCAGGGCCTGATCTTCAAGCGCCGCTTCGCCGTCGATGACAATTTCATGTTCACCGTCGATCAGTCGGTCGAGAACAAGAGCGGCGCCGGGGTCAAGCTGCGCCCCTATGCCCGGGTGAAGCGTTTCGGCACGCCGGCCCATGCCAGCCAGACCTATGTGCTGCATGAAGGCATGGTGGGCGTGCTCGGCGATACGCTGAAGGAAGAAAGCTACAAGGCGACCCGCAGCCAGGCGGAGGAAGCAGCAAGGATCTTCAAATACACCAGCACCGGGGGCTGGGTCGGCATCACCGACAAGTACTGGCTGGTGGCGCAGATCGCCGGCAATCAGGACGCGATCGATGCCGACTTCTTCTACGAACCGAAGAACGATTCCTATCAGGCCGACTATGCCGGCGCCGATCAGACCATCGCCCCCGGCGCCAGCGTCCAGACCACCCAGAAAGTTTTCGCCGGCGCCAAGGAATTCCGCGTCTTGCGCCATTATCGCGACGACCAGGGCATTCCCCGCTTCGATCTCGCCATCGATTTCGGCTGGTACTGGTTCTTCACCAAGCCGCTCTCGCTGTTGCTCGACTGGCTCTACCACTTCGTCGGCAATTTCGGCATCGCCATTCTGATCCTGACGGTCTTCGTCAAGGCGCTGATGTTCCCGCTCGCCAACAAATCCTACAAGTCGATGAGCAAGATGAAGCTGCTCTCGCCGAAGGTCCAGGAGATGCGCGAGAAGTTCGGCGACGACAAGATGAAGCTGAACCAGGAGATGATGGCACTCTACAAGCGCGAGAAGGTCAATCCGGCGGCGGGCTGTCTGCCGGTGATCGTGCAGATCCCGGTCTTCTTCTCGCTCTATAAGGTCTTCTATGTGACCATCGAAATGCGGCATGCGCCGTTCTTCGGCTGGATCCGCGACCTGAGCGCGCCGGATCCGACCTCGATCCTCAACCTGTTCGGCCTCATCCCCTGGGACCCGGCGCATTACGCGACGCTGCCGATGATCGGCGCCGTCATCCATCTGCTGTCGATCGGCGTCTGGCCGATTGTGATGGGCCTCACCATGTTCCTGCAGCAGCGCCTCAATCCGACCCCGCCGGATCCGGTCCAGGCGAAGCTGTTCACCGCCATGCCCATCATCTTCACCTTCATGCTGGGGACCTTCCCGGCCGGTCTGGTGATCTACTGGGCCTGGAACAACACGCTTTCCATCATTCAGCAGCGCTTCATCATGTGGCGCATGGGTGTGAAAGGCTGAGGGGCGCGACGGCATAACGACGCGTAAAGAAAGGCCGGGGCCTGCCGTCCCGGCCTTCTTCGACAGGAAGAGGACCAGGAATGAACCGGACCGGTGACGATTACGATGGCGACTGGCTGTTCGCCCAGGACTGCCAGTTCGTGGCCGGCGCCGACCGCGCGGCGGCCCTGCCGCCGATCGGCCTGACCGAGGTCGCCTTCGCCGGCCGCTCCAATGTTGGCAAGTCCAGCCTGCTCAATGCCCTGACCGGGCGCAACCATCTGGCGCGGGTCTCTCATACCCCTGGCCGCACCCAGCAGCTCAATTTCTTCCAGCTCGGCCGCCATCTCTGGCTGGTCGACCTGCCGGGCCACGGCTATGCCGAGGTCTCCAAGGCCAAGAAGAAGCAATGGGGCGCAGTGGTCGAGACCTATATCCGCGGCCGCTCCAGCCTGCGCCGCGTCATGCTCCTGGTCGACAGCCGGCACGGCACCAAGGACTCGGATGAGAAGCTGATGGATCTGATGGATGAGGCTGCCCTCTCCTATCAGGTCGTCATGACCAAGGCCGACAAGGCAAAGATGCCGGAAATCGAAGCCATGCGGGAGAAACTCGCCAAGCAGCTTGCGCGCCGGCGCGCCTGCCATCCGGTGATCCTGGTGACCAGCGCCCATGACGGCATCGGCATCACCGAGCTGCGCGATGCCCTCGCGGCGATCGCCAAGGGCCAGGCCTGATCGCCGCCTTTCCGCACTGACCTCTCCTCTCTGTCACTGCCCGAAAGCCACCCGGGCAACGCCACGGGTGACCGGCCCCTGAGACAAGTGGTCGCTGCCGGCTCCACCGGGCGACCCGGCAATTTCCGTTGTTGATTTCCGGGGCGGGAAACCGCACTTTCTGCACGCGCCCGTTTTGCCCAGGCACGGCTCGGCCCAAGCACGGCTCTGCCCAGGCATGGCGCATCGCGTCCCGTCCCGTTGCGGCTTCTAGAAGGTCCAGGTCACGCCAATGTCCCAGATCAACTTCACCGATACCAAGCACTGGCTGCGCACCGCCCGCACCCTGACCGAGGCGCTGCCTTATATGCAGAAATATGCCGGCCGCCGCCTGGTCATCAAATATGGCGGCCATGCCATGGTGAATCCGGAACTGGCCAGGGTCTTCGCCGACGACATCACCCTGCTGCGCCAGGTCGGCATCCTGCCGATCGTCGTCCATGGCGGCGGACCGCAGATCGGCGAGATGCTGAAGCGCCTGAACATCCAGTCGAGCTTCATCGACGGGCTGCGCGTCACCGATGCCGCGACCGTGGAAGTGGTCGAGATGGTCCTGGCCGGCACCATCAACAAGCAGATCGTCGCCGCCATCAATGCCGCCGGCGGTCATGCCGTGGGCATCAGCGGCAAGGACGACAACCTGCTGCAGGCCAAGCGCGCCGAAATGGTGAAGGACGGCAAGCCGGTCGATCTCGGCCTGGTGGGTGAGCCCTCCACCGTCAATCCGCGCATCATCTCCTGCCTGGAACAGGCCGGCATCGTCCCCGTCATCTCGCCGGTCGGCTTCGGCCCGGACGGCCAGACCTATAACATCAATGCCGATACCGCCGCCGGCGCCATCGCCGCCGCGGTCGGCGCCGTGCGCCTGGTCATGCTGACCGATGTCGCCGGCGTGCTCGACAAATCCGGCAGCCTGGTCCCCGACCTGACCGCCAGCCAGGTGCGGGCCCTGACCGCCGACGGCACCATTTCCGGCGGCATGATCCCCAAGCTGGAAACCTGCCTGATGGCGGTCGAAAACGGCGTCGAGGCCGCCGTCATCCTCGACGGCCGCGTCCCTCATTCGATGCTGCTGGAAATCTTCACCGCGTCCGGCCAGGGCACCCTCGTTACACGCGGCTGAACCCGATATGACAGATCGGGTGGCATGGGATCACGCCATGTCATCCGGTCAACACTCCCTCCCGATCAACGGTCTTTGACGATGGCGAAGTCAATGCGCGGTTGATCTGACGACCCCGATCCGGCACCTTGGGCGCGATCCGATACGGAATACCGCCATCAGGGAGTGACCGCCGCGTGGATGTCGTCAATCAGTTGATCTTCCTCGGCGGTGGGCTGGCGGTCATCAGCATTCTCGCAACCCGGCTGTCAGCCCGCCTCGGCGCCCCCCTCCTCCTCATCTTCCTGATCCTTGGCATGCTGGCCGGCGAAGACGGCCTCGGCGGCCTGCATTTCAGCAACTACCGCCTGACCTTCGCGGTCGGCAGTTGCGCCCTCGCCATCATCCTGTTCGAGGGCGGGTTGAAGATGCCGCGCGACGTCGCCCGCCTGGTCGGCCCACCGGCCTTCAGCCTGGCGACAGTCGGCGTGCTGATCACCGCCGCGATCGTCGCCTTGCTCGCCGTCTGGGTCGGCGGCCGGACGCCGCTCGAGGGTCTGCTGGTCGGCGCGGTTCTCGCCTCGACCGATGCCGCCGCCGTCTTCATGCTGCTGCACGGCAAGGGCCAGGCCATCAACCGCCGCGTCACCGGCACCCTGGAGATGGAATCCGGCATCAACGATCCGGTCGCCGTCCTCCTGACCCTGATCTGCATCGAGCTGGTCGGCCATCCCGGTCTCAGCATCGGCTGGTTCGTCGCCAAGGAATTCCTGTTGGAGCTGACCGGCGGGGCCATCTTCGGCATCGGCGGCGGCCTCGCGCTGCGTGTCCTGCTGGAGCGGCTGGAACTGTCGCCCGGCCTCTATCCGGTCCTCGCCGCCGCCTCGGTGATGACCATTTTCGCCGGCGCCAATCTGGCGGGCGGCAGCGGTTTCCTCGCGGTCTATCTGATGGGCGTCATGCTGGCCTCGGCGCCGCACCGGGCGCAGCAGGTGATCGGCCGCTTCCTGGACGGCCTCGCCTGGCTGGCGCAGATCACCATGTTCCTGTTGCTCGGTCTGCTCGTCACGCCCTCGGCCCTGCTGGCCGATCTCGGCTTCGCCCTGGTGATCGCCTTCGGCCTGATCTTCATCGCCCGGCCGGTCGCGGTCTATCTCTGCCTCGCCCCCTTCCGCTTCGATTGGCGGGAAAAGGGCTATATCGCCTGGATCGGCCTGCGCGGCGCGGTACCGATCTTCCTCGCCTCGATTCCGATCCTGGCCGGCCTGCCCAATGCGCAGAGCTATTTCAACGTCGCCTTCGTCGCCGTTCTCGCCTCGCTGGTGATCCAGGGCTGGACCGCCGCACGGGCGGGCCGCCTCTTCGACCTCGTCGTGCCCGACCAGCATGACGAGGAGGACTATCCCGATCTCGGCCTCGGGGCCGCCGGCGAGCGCGAGCTTTGCGGCCTCAAGGTCCGGCAGGGCGCCCGGGCGCTCAGCCAGGATTACGATCGCCTGCACCTGCCGACGGGCAGCCAGATCCTCTCCGTCATCCGCGCCAACCAGCCGCTGGAGCGCCTGACCGGACAGCGCCCCGCCATCGCCGATTACGTCATCGCCCTGGCCCCGGCCAAGGACATCGTCTCGCTGCAGCGCCTGTTCGGCGAGCGCGCCACGGAATCCAAGGCGGACCTCATCGGCTTTGGCGAATTCGTCTTCGCCGCCGACACCCCGGCACGGGATCTCGCTTTGCTCTACGGCCTGCCGGTCGAGACGCTGGGCAGAACCGAGCCGGCGGAAGGCAGCGCGGCCATCTGGGACGAGAGCCTGGGCGATCTCCTGCATCAGCGCCTCGGCAAGACGCTGGTGGTCGGTGACCGGCTGGAGCTTGGTGAGGTCGAATTGGTAGTGCGCGAAGTGCACGGCGGCCGCGTCAGCTCCATCGGCCTGGAGCTTGAAACCCGGCGCCAGCGTCTGCAGGCCAGCCGGCTCGCCGACTGGTTCCTGCGCCAGACCGGCATGCGCTCCTGATTCGGCTTTGATCCGGCTCCGATCCAACGGGCAATCGCACTACCTGTCGTTGAGCTTGCCACATTTTGGCCAAGAAAAAGGTAACGCTCCGTAACACCGGCGACGTTGTTGCAAAGCGTTACAAATCCCTTCACCGACGTCATGCCGACGTTACATGCAGTCCTTATTGTTACCACCAACAGCACGCTTTGCTGATCGGCAGAAGGTCCGAATCGCGAGGTGCGCCGGGGGTCGAAACTGCGTCCGTCCAACAGACGCCGCAGGGTACCGGCGGGCTGGACATGAATTCGCGATCATCCTGCCTCAGTCGTGATGTCGAGGCACAATAAGAGGGTTACCGTTATGAAGAAGCTCACTCTGATCCTGGCTGCCGGTGCGATGTTGGCCACCAGCGGCGCCGCTTTTGCCGCCAGCACCCCCGCCCAGCAGTGCACCAAGCTGGAGAAGCAGTTCGATAGCGCGATCAAGAAGCACGCCAGCGCTGCCAAGGCCGCCGACGCCAAGCAGGCGCGCGCCGATGGTGGTGACCTCTGCAAGGCCGGCAAGTCGGAAGACGGTGTGAAGAAGCTGCAGGAAGCTCTGCAGGATCTCGGCGTGAAGCCCCGGATCTAAGATCGTCTAAGGTTCGATCGTCTAAGGTTCGATTTCCCTACCTTGACGCGGCATCGGCAACGATGCCGCGTTTTTTCTTTACCGGCGGGTTTTCTTTTTTAGCGCAGCCACCAACCCTCCAACCGCTCAACATTGGCCGGTTCAACTCAACCCGGCTCCGCAAGCCTGCCCAATCCCCCTGATCCGGGCCGTCGCTTGCCATCCCCGGCGGGTCCTCTTAATGTGCGGCTCATTGTTCGAGCGAGGAATAAATGCCGCAGCCGCTGAGCGAGATCGATAGCTGGGTTTTCGATCTGGACAATACTCTCTATCCGGCTTCCTGCCGGCTGTTCGACCAGGTCGATCAGCGGATCGGCCTCTATGTCCAGAAACTGCTGAATCTGCCGCCGGAAGATGCCCGCGCGCTGCAGAAGAAATATTTCCGGGAACATACCACCACCCTGCGCGGCCTGATGATCAATCACGGCATCGAGCCGGGCGACTTCCTGGATTTCGTGCATCAGATCGATGTCAGCGGCGTGCATGCAGACACACGCCTGGCCGCCGCCCTGACGGAGCTGCCGGGCCGCAAGGTGATCTTCACCAACGGCACGGTGAAGCATGCCGAGAATGTCATGAACCGGCTGGGCATCGGCCATCATTTCCAGGGCATTTTCGATATCGCCGATGCCGATTTCGTACCCAAACCCGATCTCGGCAGCTACCGCGCGATGCTCGGGCGCTTCGGCATCGCCGCCGAACGGTCGGCGATGTTCGATGACATGCCGCGCAATCTGCAACCGGCGGCGGATCTGGGCATGACGACCGTCTGGATCCAAACCCATAATGACTGGGCGCAGGCATTGGACGACATGGGCTTCGTCCATCATGCGACCGCCGATCTGGCGGGCTGGCTCAACGACACGGTGATCAGGGACAGGAAACAGGCATGAACATTTCACAAGTGCAGAGCGCGATCGACGCGGCCTGGGAAAAGCGGACCGAAATCAACAGCGCGACCGGCGGCGACATCCGCCAGGCGGTGACGGTGGCCCTCGAGGCGCTGGATCGCGGCGAGTTGCGGGTCGCGGAGAAACGCGACGGCGCCTGGCATACCCATCAATGGCTGAAGAAAGCCGTGCTGCTGTCCTTCCGCCTCAACGATTCCCAGGCCATTCCCGGCGGCGGCGATTATGGCGCGCTCGGTACCGGCAAAGGCGCCTGGTTCGACAAGGTGCCGTCGAAATTCGCCGGCTGGGGCAAGACCGAATTCGACAATGCCGGCTTCCGCGCCGTGCCGAATTGCGTCGTGCGCCGCAGTGCCTATATCGCCCCCGGCGTCGTCCTGATGCCGAGCTTCGTCAATGTCGGCGCTTATGTCGATTCCGGCACCATGGTCGATACCTGGGCGACGGTCGGGTCCTGCGCCCAGATCGGCAAGAACTGCCACATTTCCGGCGGCGCCGGCATCGGCGGCGTGCTGGAGCCGCTGCAGGCGGGTCCCGTCGTGATCGAGGATAACTGCTTCATCGGCGCCCGCGCCGAAGTCGCCGAAGGTGTCGTCGTCGAGGAAGGTTCCGTCCTCTCCATGGGCGTCTATCTCGGTGCCTCGACCAAGATCGTCGACCGCGCCACGGGTGAAGTCCATTACGGCCGCGTGCCGGCCTATTCGGTGGTGGTGTCCGGCGCCATGCCCGGCAAGCCGCTGCCCAATGGCGAACCCGGCCCGAGCCTCTATTGCGCCGTGATCGTCAAGCGGGTCGATGAGAAGACCCGCTCCAAGACCTCGATCAACGATCTCCTGCGGGATTCCGATCAGCGGACCGCCAAAGCCTGAGGCCGATCTTGAGCGCACCTGTCCTCGATTCCGTCAAGCTGGCCGCCGAACTCATCCGGCGGCGCAGTGTCACGCCGGCCGAGGCCGGTGCGCTCGATACCCTCTCCACCGCTTTGGAGATGATCGGCTTCACCTGCCGGCGCATGCCGTTCCAGAAGCCGGGCACGGAACTGGTCGACAATCTCTATGCCAAGGTTACCCAAGCGGGGACGGGGGACGACCGCCGCAACAAACCGCGTCATTTCTGCTTTGCCGGTCATATCGACGTCGTACCGATCGGCAAGCCGGAGGCCTGGTCGATCGATCCCTTCGGCGGCGAGATCGTTAATGACCGGCTCTATGGCCGGGGTGCCGCCGATATGAAGGGCGCCGTCGCCGCCTTCTCCGCCGCCGCCGGGCGTTTCCTGAACAAACGTGGCGACGGCTTCAGCGGCAGCATCTCCCTGCTGATCACGGGGGATGAGGAGGGGCCGGCCCATAACGGTACCAAGCCGATGCTGGAAACCCTCGCCGCCGAGGGCGAGATCTGGGATGCCTGCCTGGTCGGCGAACCGACCAATCCCCAGAAGCTCGGCGAGATGGCCAAGATCGGCCGGCGCGGCAGCTTCACCGGCCATCTGCTGGTACGCGGCATCCAGGGCCATACAGCCTATCCGCATCTCGCCGACAATCCGATCCACCGCCTCTCCAAGATGATTGCCGCGCTGACGGACGTGCCGCTGGATCACGGCACCGAGCATTTCCAGCCGACCTCGCTGCAATTCTCCAGCGTCGATGTCGGCAACCCGGCCAGCAATGTCATTCCCGGCGAGGCGCGCGCCACCTTCAATGCGCGCTTCAACGACAGTTTTACCCTGGAGAGCTTCGAAGCGGAGATCTGCCGGCGCCTGGATGCGGTGGGCGGCAGCTATGAGCTGACCATCGGCTCCTCCAGCGAATCCTTCCTGACCCCCGCCGGCCGGCTCAGCGAGATCGTCAGTGCCGCGGTCGCCGGCGAGACCGGCCGCGCACCGGAACTGTCGACCACCGGCGGCACCTCCGATGCCCGCTTCATCAAGGATTACTGCCCAGTGATCGAATTCGGCCTGGCCGGCCAGACCATGCACAAGGTCGATGAAAATGTGCCAGTGGCGGATATCCAAGCCCTGAGCCGGATCTATGAACGTGTGCTCGAGGCCTTCTTCGATGATCAGCCTCGCTGAGACCAGCATCGCCCTGCGCGGCGTCGGCCGTATCCTGCGTTTCGATCCCGATTTCATCCGCTATTTCGACCGCAGCCGGACCGGTGCCCTGCGCTCCTTCTGGATGGCGGCACCGTCCCTGCTGGTCTTCCTGGCCCAGCTCTACCTGCTGCAGGATGCCGACGCTCCGCCCGTCAGCGGCCGGATGCTGGCATCGATGCTGCTCGCTTTTGCCACCAACTGGATGACCTTTCCCCTGGTCCTCCTCGGCCTGACGCCGCTGATCGACCGCAAGCCGCAGGCCGTGGGCTGCATCGCCGTCTACAACTGGACGACCTCGCTCCTTTACATCACCCTCTCGGTGCCGCTGCTCCTGCTCGCCCTGGCCGGCCTGAGCGACAATGTCCAGTTGTGGCTGAGCTATGCCATTCTCCTGGTCACCCTGATCTGCGAGGGTTTCATTCTGGCGGTGACCCTGCAGATCCGCGGCCTCGCCGCTATCGCCTTGGTCGCGCTGGATTTCGTGCTGACCCAGATGATCTATAGCCTCGCCAGCCAGATCGCCCTGCACCCCGCGTTCTGAGCCGAGCGGTATCCACTGAACCGCCACCACCCGGCGATAACCGCAGGGCGGAAACCGATCAGAAACCGTCGCTAATTCCGACACAGGATGGGAACCTCTGCCGCCATAATGGCGGCGCCCATCGGGTTTGGCCCGACGGGCAGGCATAGGTGCCAGAGGGCGGCCGCCAAGGAATCGGCCTCTGGATAATTGGGAAGCGCGGTACGACGCGCCGGGAAGAAAGCTCTACCGGGCCTCCTCCCGACGGCGTCAAATCCGCCACTGCCCCGCAACGGTGGGGCTGGTCAAGCGATACGGAAATGCCACTGGGGCCGCTCGCCCCGGGAAGGTCCGTAGCGCAGCGGGAAGCCCGGCGACATGCCGGGCCACGCGCCAGCCAAGTCCGGAAACCAGCCTATCGCTTTAGCCAGACGGATCGCGGGGGCGATCGGTCGGTGTGGGTCAGTGGTGCCGGAACCGCTCGCCGGCCGCGCGACTGACGCCCTCGCCTGCCTCCTCCGCCATCCATGTGACAACCATCGGCCCGTGGGGGCCGGGACGGAGGACGCGATGAATATCCAACCCGCCAGCCGCATGCGGCAATTGCTGGAGAGCCGAAAACCCAATTACAGCCTGGCCCAGCCTTTCTACAACGATCCCGATTTCTATCAGCTCGACCTGCAGCACATCTTCGGCCAATCCTGGCTGTTCGCCGGACTGACCTGCGAGATCCCCTCGGCCGGCCGCTATTTCACCATGAGCTTCGGCAATGAGTCGGTCATCATTCTGCGCGACCAGCAGGGCGCGGTGCGGGCCTTCTACAATACTTGCCGCCATCGCGGCTCGCGGCTGTGCCTGAAGGAGAAGGGCAGCGGCGCGAAGCTGGTCTGCCCCTATCATCAATGGACCTATAGTCTCGACGGTAATCTGGCCTATGCCGGCCACATGGGTCCCGATTTCGACAAGAGCGGCTTCTCGCTGAAGCCGGTCCATGTCGAAGTGGTCGCCGGCTATATCTTCGTCAGCCTGGCCGACACTCCGCCGGCCTTCGACGACTTCCGCCGCGATGTCGCGCCCTATCTGGCGCCGCATGACATCGACAATTGCAAGGTCGCCTTCGAAAGCACGCTGATCGAAAAGGCAAACTGGAAGCTGGTGATCGAGAACAACCGCGAATGCTATCATTGCAAGGGCTCGCATCCGGAGCTCCTGAATACCCTGTCCGAATATGACAATTCGGACGATCCCCGGCTCGATCCGAAATACCGTGAGCTGCTGGTCAGGAAGGCGGCTGAATGGGATGCCATGGGCGTCGCCAATGCGCCGACGCCCCACAATTTGCGCTACCGCGCCGTCCGCCTGCCCTTCATCCGGGGCGCCCATTCCATGACCATGGACGGCACGCTTGCCAGCAAGAAGCTGCTGGGCCAGATCGCCGATCCCGATCTCGGTTCCTGCCGCATGCTGAGCCTGCCCAATAGCTGGAACCACCTGCTGTCGGATCATGTGATCGCCTTCCGCGTCCTGCCGCTGGGGCCGCAGGAGACGGCCGTCACCACCAAGTGGCTGGTGCATAAGGATGCGGTTGAAGGCGTCGATTATGATGTCGAGCGCTTGACCAAGGTCTGGGCGGCGACCAATGACCAGGATCGCAAGCTGGCCGAGGACAACCAGCTCGGCATCAATTCCAAGGCCTATGAGCCCGGTCCCTATTCCGCCGATATCGAATTCGGCGTCCGCAATTTCATCGACTGGTATTGCAGCGAGATGCAGGAACGGCTCGGCCGCGAACCGGGCCTCGCCGTCGCGGCGGAGTAAAGCTGATACCACCTAAGGTGCTGGGCGGCGCCTCCTGCGGGAGGCGCCGTTCTTTTTGTCGGGGTCAGCCGCGTCTTGCCCGAAGGATGTTGACCGCCGCACAGGCGGCCACCCGACAGCCGAGGACGATATGCTCCTCGGCGGTATCCTCGCTGAAATCGTGGCTGACGCCGCCGATGCTGGGCACGAAGAGCATCCCGCAAGGCAGCCGGTCCGCCAGTACCTGGGCGTCATGGCCGGCGCCGCTCGGCAGCCGCATCCAATGCCCGGGCGCCACGGCCTCGGCGGCGGCGGCAATGTGGTCCTGCAGGCCGGTATCCATCGAGACCGGCTCGGATGGTGCATCGAAAGGCACACAAGCGACACGGACCGGCCCTGCCAGATCGGCGGCATGCACCAGTTCCCCCAGCTTCGCCTCCATCGCCGCAAGCCGCGCCGCATCGGCATCGCGGAATTGCAGGAACATCTCGGCCTTGCCGGGCACGACACTGAGCGAGCCGGGGTCGAGCTCAATGCGGCCGATGGTCCACACGGTATCGGCATCGGCGATGGTGCGGAAGGCGCGGTCGAGTTCCTGGGCGAAAGCGATCAAGGCGGCGCCGGCATCGCGCCGGATCGCCATCGGCGTCGTGCCGGCATGATTGCGCTGGCCGGTGAAGATGATGCGCAGCTCGCGGATGCCGACGATGGTGGTGACGACGCCCAGCGATTTGCCGGCCGTCTCCAGCCGTCCCCCCTGTTCGATATGCGGTTCCAGATAGGCGACATGGCGCCCCGGCTCGATCCGGGCGCGAGGGCGGTCGATGAGCCCAGCCTGCCGCAGCACGTCCTCAAGACGCTCGCCGGTGCGATTGGTCGCCGTACGGATGGCGTCGTCCACCTCTTCGCCGCAGAAGCTGCGGCTGCCGAGATAGCCGGCGAAGGTACCCTCTTCGTCGATCCAGGAGGCGACATCGATGGCGAGATCTTTGGTCTCGCTGGCTTCACCAAGGGCGCGCGCGATTTCCAGCCCATAGATGACCCCCATCGCGCCATCGAGCCAGCCGCCGGTCGGCTGGGTGTCGGTATGGGAGCCGATGATCAGCGCGGGGCCGGATTTGCGCGACCGGCCGAAGACGGTGCCGACCCCGTCAATTGTCGCCTCCAACCCGGCATCCGTCATGCGGGAGACCAGCCAGCGGCGTGCCTCGAGATCGACCGGCGACAAGGCGGGCCGTACGACGCCCGTACCCTGGGCGCCGAATTCCCGGAGGTGCCGGAGATCCGCCATCAGGCGGGCGGCATTGATCTCCACCATCGGAGCGCGGTCCACGTCAGACCGGCTCGCCGGCCTTGATGCGCAGGACGCGCAACCGGCTCTCCACGTCTTCCTTGTTGAGATAGACCCCGGCCAGACGGCGATAGCCGGTATAGGCATCGCGGGCGTGCAGGACGCGCCAGTTGTCGAACAGCAGGACGGAACCCGGCAGCAGGCGGCGCCGGTAATGCAGCGTCTCGTCGGCGCAAAGGCCGGCGAAGACTGAGAGCGCTTTGTAAAAAGCCTTCTGGCGCTCGGCCGAGAGCGTGAAGGGCGCACGATCGTGGTTGTTGTAGCTGACCTGCGCCACATCGCCGGTCTCATCCAGGCGGAAGAGCGGGCGGCGCGCCATCAGATGAATGCCGTTCTCATGATCGAGATACTGGCCGGGAATGGCGATCTCGGTCAGCAATTTGTACTCGGCGGGATGGTCGCGCTTCATGATCTCGGCGATCATGAAGCCGTCGATCAGCACATTCTCGCCGCCGGTGCAGTCGGCCGCGAGGCAATGGAACATCTGATAGCCCGGCGCGTCGAAGGCATAGGTGCCGTCGGTATGCGGCCCGATCGCCATCGAGGTATAGGCCGTGTCCTTGTGTTCCATATTGGCGGTGAAATCCCAATAGCCGCCGAAGATCGTCTCGCGGATATAGGCGATGCGCTTCGCCACCGCCTGGGTCGCCTCCGGTGTACCCGGCACGCCTTCGATGAAGGCGAAACCGTAGCTCTCCACCTTCTCAAGATAATCCTTGAGCACGGCGTCATCGGCCAGGAATCCTTCATAGGGAACCTGCGGCCGAGCAGCGGCGATGATGTCGCGATCCCAGGTCCGCCGGCGGATCGGCAGCACATCGGGATTGACGCGGAGATCGGCCAGGAAGCCCACCTCGAAGCGGCTGACATGCTCCTCGCCGGCCCAGTCGATGCGGAGGATACGGCCGTTCTCCTCGAGCCCGACGGCCCGCGCGGCAATATCCGTCGGGATATTGAAGGTATTGATCAGGCGCTGCTTGGTTTCGGGATGCAGGGTTTGCGGTGAGGGACAATGATCGCGCAGCCAGAACAGCGACAGCGCCTCATTCGGCCGCCCGTCGCTCCAGCTCAGCTCAACGTCATAGCCCTTCAGAACAGCCTTGCTCAGCATCGCCGTCATTGGTCTCTCCCTTGCCGTCTTCTTGCACCCCGCCGACCGTTTCGAGCCGGCCGCCCAGATCTATTATTTTACGATTGTATAACTATAAATCGATATGCCGCAAGCGCGAAACTGACCTGACCCAGGCCGGGAATGGCTGCAGGGGGCGTAAAGAATAGCGCGCGGAATGCCAGGCGGTGGCGCCTGGATCCAGCCCTCTGCAATAAATGGGAAGGCGATTAAGAGCTGGACCGGGCAGATCCGGCGGCAGCGTCGGCCGAAGGCGCCCGCATCAACCGGACCGAGACCGCCGTGATCGCGAGGGAGAGCAGGAAGATCGCCGTCCCCACCACGGCAATCTGCGGCGGCAGTTCGCGACGCATGAGGCCATAAAGCCAGGTGGGAAAGAGCACCGTGCCGCCGGCCGTGAAATTGGTCAGCACGAAATCGTCGAGCGAGACGGAGAAGACCAGCAATGCACCGGATATGATGCCCGGCAGGATGATCGGCAGCCAGATGGTGCGAAAGACCGTGAAGCCGGATGCACCGAGATCGCGCGCCGCCTGTTCCAGAACGATGCCGCCGCCGATGACCCGTGCCCGCACATTGATGATGACGAAACTGATGCCGAGCGTGGTATGGGCGGCAATCACGCTCGGCAGGCCCAGGGGAAAGAACAGCCCGCCGGTGATCGTCTTGAGGATGGGCACGGTGGCGCTCGCGACGAACAGGACCAGCAGGCCGGCCCCCAGGACCACTTCAGGCGTCGCCAGGGGAATGAAGGTCAGGGTCGAAACGGCATCCTGTCCGGGAAACCGGCGGCGCCCGAGAATGAAGCCGAGCGGCGTGCCAAGGAGCGCCGACAGCAAGGCGGCCGAGAAGGCGACGACGATGCTGTTCGCGAGCGCGCCGGGAAGCTGGGACACGGCCAGGGGGTCCCGCCAGGCCGCGAGGGAGAAGCTGCCGAGTTCGTAGTTGAAGCGGCCGCCCGGATCGTTGAAGGAAAAGACGATCATGGTCACGACCGGCGCGATCATGAAGAGCAGCACCAGCACAATCGTCAGCCGGAGCGAGAGCGGCATCCCGTCGCGGGAGCGATCAAACGACATCGAGAATCTCCGGCCCGCGGATGACGCGAAGAAGAACGAAAAGAAGCAGCAAGGCCGAGACAAGCAATACCGTGGCGGCAGCCGCAGCGCCGGCATAATCGAGTTCCACCAGGAATTTCGCCTGGATCACGTTCCCCAGCATCTGGGTGCGAACGTTTCCAAGAAGCGACGCATTGACATAGTCGCCCAATGCCGGGATGAAGGTGAGGACGGCCGCGGCGACAAAGCCGTTCCGGCTGAGCGGCAGGACGACAAAAGCAAAGCGTTCCGTCATGCGATAGCCGATCGCGGCCGTTGCCGCCATACAGGCGGCGAGCCCGCCGAGTGTCGCGGGCATAGGTGCAGGCTGCCGCCCTGACAGAATGAAGACAAGCAGGGAACCGATGGCCAATCCCACGAGGGCACCCCAAGCCGCGCCACGCCTGCCGCAGCGCCCCGAATAGAGATCGTCCGCCGCCGCGCACAACGTCCTGTCGATACGGTTGAAGGCGGCATAAAGGGGCAGCAGAACGAACGGCACCAACTGATATGAAAGCCCCGCGACCACCGCGAAAGGCGTGCCGAGAATCCGCACCTCGATGCCAGTCAGTTGCGTCACCGTCCCGAAGACAGGCCCATTCGCGCCAAGCAGGGTCTGCCAGGAAACCACCCGGATCAGATAACTGGTCAGGAAGGGGGCGACGAAAGCGAAGAGCAGCAATGTGCGCCTCGGCCCGCCATAAAAAGAAATGCCATAGGCAACCGGCGTGGCGATCGCGAAAGCGATGACGGTCGCGGCCAGGCCGATGAGAAGCGAGTTTAAGAGATTGATCCAGTAAGAAGGCAGTGTCGCGGCATAATTGTCGAGCGACCAGCCGGTTGCCGTGAGCGCGGAGGTATCCGCGCTCAACGACATCCGGGCCACATAGATCAACGGGACCAGCAGAAAGACCGCAAGCCACGTGACCGCCGGCGACATCACCAGCCAGTCGCGCAGAGTCTCCGCAAGCCGTCCGGTCCCCGTGAGCCCTTTCAAGACGGCGTCAGCCACTGACGATCTCGGTCCATTTGCGCGCGATCTTGGCCCGTTCAGCCGCAGTCCATGGCGCCGGATAGGGGAACAGCCTGTCGAGCACGTCGGCCGGCGGGAAGATCAGGTCATTACTGGCAAGCGCCGGATCCGACTTCTTCAATTCCTCCTGCACACCCTGCGCATAAGGATATTGCAGGGTATAGCGTGAGAAACTTGCGGCGTTCTTGGGTTCGAACCACCAATCCAGCAAGGCCAATGCACCGTCCGGATTCCCGGCGCCCTTCGGGATAGCCAGCCTGTCGACATAAGCGGGCGCCCCCTCTTTCGGTACATCGAAGCCGACCTTCTTGGGGTCGAGCTGCGAGATGTTCACGGGCGGTGCCATCGCGGCGATGAGATCGCCGTTCGACAGTTTCTGCCCGGCATTCTCACCCTGGGCCGGGAGCAACTGGCCGCTCTTGATATGCGGTTCGATGAAGGCAAGAACCGCCATGGCTTCATCAATCGTCATTTCCGCCGGAACATGATCGATCTTGCCCTTCCCCTTCAGATAGAGCCCCCAGGCGGCCACGTTGACGACCGGCGTGGCGTAAAGCCCGACCTTGCCATGAACCGACGGGTCGAGGAGCTGCTCCCAGGAATCGACGCCCTTGGGAAATTGCGCGCGGTTGAAAGCGAGACCGACCGGCGCGAAATCGAACGGGATGGCGATATCGGCATGGGAGACCTTCTGCAGGTTCGGCAGCAGGTTCTTCGCGACATTCGGCAGACGCGCGTGATCGAGCGGCTGCAGCCAGCCATTATCGACGTAAGCGGAAACATAAGCGCTGGAAATGCAGAGCAGGTCGTAGCCCACCGGCAAACCGGCCGCGAACTGAGGTTTGACGCTGGCGAAGAATTGGTCGGCATCGGAGATGACTTCGCGATAGTCGACGCCGATGCCGGTCTCCGTCTTGAAACGCACGATATCGGCCGGATCGCATTCGCCCGAATTTGCGGCCCAGACCACGGTACCCTTGCCTGCGGCGAAAACACGCCCCGCAGGCAGGCTGAGAGCGCCGACACCCGCACCAAATCCCGCTGTCAACAACTGCAGTACCTGGCGGCGGGTTGTCCAGAATTGGTTGCTGTTTCTCATTCTGTTCATGACGGCGCTCCCCTTTTGCTTATCTGGCTCTCGTTCAGTCGCGGACCTGGATGAAGATCTTGCGGATCGGCCCAGCCTGTTCCCAGCTACCCGTATCGCGTTCGTTGTAGATGAGGAGATCGCCCGACGTGGCGTGATGCTTGCGTCCTTCGCTATCCGTGACGGTCACGTCGCCCTCGATGACGAAGTCGAAGCACTGGCCGCTGCCGAGAAGATCGCCGTAATCGGCGTCGCGCCGCCACAGGCCAACCGTCACCCGGCCATCGGCCGAGCGGAAGACCGAGGCGTGCTGGCCCATCGGATTGCCTGGCGTGCGGTCACCGGGCAAGTCGCCGTAATCCTGCCATTGATTGCCGGCATCGTTGAACTTGACGACCTTGACGCCGCTCGTGGCTCCGGCTTGTTCCTTGATATCCTTCGGCATCGGAATTTCCCTTCGATTGATTTGCATGCATGCGCATGCGGTTGCCTGCTACTCGGCAGGAATGAGATGAACGGTCCCGGGGAGAATCCTGAGATGGCAGGCCCCTCCCGATGGCAGCGCCGTGGTCGCGGACCTTTTGACGGTCAGCGCCTGGCGTCCGGACAGTTCAAATGTCAGCTCGTGATGGTCGCCTGAATATGTGCTTTTGATCAGGTGGGCGCCGAAGGACCCATCGACGCTCTCTTCGACCAAAGAGAGGTTTTCCGGGCGGACCATGACGTGACACCGCGCCCCCTGCTCCAGTCCGGCGGCGTCGGCGACGACCGTCGTGCCGAGATCGAGATCCACCTGGGCTTCGCCGCGATGGACGTTTCGCACCACACCCGGCAGCAGATTGGCCGCACCGAGGAAGCCCGCCACGAAGGCAGTCTTCGGGCCTCGATAGATCTCTTCCGGCGTGCCGACCTGCTCGACCCGGCCGCCATTCATCACGGCAATACGGTCGGAAAGGCCCAAGGCTTCACCCTGGTCGTGCGTCACGAAGATGGTGGTGATGCCGACATCCTTCTGGATCGACTTGAGCTCATCGCGCAGTTGTTTGCGCATGAGAAAATCAAGCGCCGACAAGGGCTCGTCGAGCAGCAGCACCTGGGGCCGATTGACGAGCGCCCGGGCTAACGCGACCCGCTGTTGCT
>CAYOQR010000065.1:0-29685 GCA_964406155.1 uncultured Rhodospirillaceae bacterium
TCCATCACCGTGTCGGCGCCCCAGCGGATCGCCCAGACCATCTTCTCGACCTCCTCGGCCATGGAGGAGGTGACGGCGGAATTGCCGATATTGGCATTGACCTTCACCAGGAAATTGCGACCGATGATCATCGGCTCCGATTCCGGGTGATTGATATTGGCCGGGATGATGGCGCGACCGGCGGCGACCTCGTCGCGGACGAATTCCGGCGTCACGATATCGGGAATGCTGGCACCCCAGTCATTGCCGTCGCGACCGGCTGGCGACTTCAATCGGTCACGCCCCATGTTCTCGCGGATGGCGATGAATTCCATTTCCGGCGTGACGATGCCGGCGCGGGCATAGGCAAGCTGGGTGACCGCCTTGCCAGCCGATGCCCGCAGGGGGCGGTGCGTGACGGGAAAGGCCAGGTCGGATGAGGCTGGCCGCGCGGCGGAGAGCGGCGTTCCGTCATAGGCCTCTACATCGTTGCGTGCCGCGATCCAGGCGCTGCGCAAACGCGGCAGGCCGCGCGCGATATCGGTGACGGCGCTGTCATCGGTATAGGGGCCCGACGGATCGTAGATGACGACCGGCGGCTCGCCGGCAGTGGGACTGACCGCGACCTCGCGCATCGGCACGCGGAGATCGGGGTGGAGGCCGCCCCGGAGATGGATCTTGCGGGACCCCGGCAGCGATCCGGTGGTGACGGCGGGTGTCGCGGGGATGGAGATGGATGATGGCATCGGGATGCTCCTCGAAAAAGAGTTCGGGAGATCCGGTACGCACCGAGTGGGGGAAGCAGGACTCCGGGCGATGATTGCCAGGCTTGGCGATGCCGACCGGGTTGGATGTCGCGCTGACCTTCCCTACGCCAGTGTGAACTGGATCAGGTTCGAAGGGTCGTCATGCCGCGATCGAAACCGCCAATGACCTCTCAGCCCCTTGCCGGGACTCCCCTGGTAGTGCGCGGAGGCTAATGCGCCGGACGGCGCCGAGTCAATGCACCGGCATGAAAAGTGATCGGCGTGTCAGAACCGCTGTTGCAGTGCGAGCCTGAGCCCCAAGCCCATGAAGATGCCGCCGACGATCTTGCCTTGCCACCGTCGCAACCAGCCGATGCGCGGCGCCGATGACCGGATCAATTCGGCGCTGAAGACGAGAGCGGACGTCACGAGGATGCTGAGAACAACGAAAATGGCGCCCAGCAGCAGCAATTGAAGGGTGATCGCACCCTGGCCGGGATGCACGAATTGCGGCAGGAAGGCGAGGAAGAAGAGGGCAGTCTTCGGATTGAGGATCTCGGCCAGAATGGCCTGGAGAAAGGCCTGACGCGGATCCGCCAGCATCGGCACCGGCACCGAGGGCTTTTCCGTTTTCTGAAAGAAGGCACGCAATCCGAGAAACAGGAGATAGGCGACGCCGAGATATTTGACGATTTCGAAAGCGAGAGCCGAACTCATGAGCAGGGCCGACAGGCCGAGCGCTGCGGCCACCGTGTGCAGCATATCGCCGACGGCGATGCCGAGGCCGGTCGCCAGGCCGATTTTCCTGCCGCCGGTCAGGCTGCGCGTGATGGTGAGCAGGACCGCCGGGCCGGGCACGATTTGCAAGGTGAGGACGATCAGGCCGTAGGTCACGAGTGCATGCAGGTCGGTCATTGTCGCCTCGTTTCGTCGGATCAGAGCAGGACGCGCGTATTCAGGCGGTGCCGCAGCAGGACGAGCCGGTCATTGCCCCAGAAGATATCGCTGCCGAGGGCGAAGCTCGGCACACCGAAGACGCCGACCCGCCGCGCGTCATCGAGATGCTGTTGATGCAGGCGCGCCGTTTCTGGTTCGTCGATGAGGGCAAGGAGCCTGTCGCCGTCCAACCCGGCGGCGGTCGCGATCCGGGCAAGATCGGCATCGGTCTTCGGCGTTGCCTGATCCTGCATGACAGCGGCGTAGAGGGCGAAGCTCATGGCCTGGCCGGCATCGAGCCGCAAGGCGGCAACGGCCGCCAAGGCGATGCGCCGCCAATCGCCCTCCCAATCCGGCTCGACCAGCGGGACCTTGTAGTAATTCGCCCAACGATGGACGTCGATGCTGCGATAGGCGGGATCATATTGGCCGATACGCGGGCCCTTGGTGAAGGGATCGTCGCCGCGCGCGATCATGAGGGCCCTGAAAGCGATGGGCTTCCAGCCGATCGTGATGCCGAACTCGGCTTCGAGGCCTGGGATCTGCGTCGCCGCCAGATAGGAATACCGGCTGTCGATGGAGTAATAGAAATCGACCTGCATTCTTCCGTCTCCCTAACGCCCGCTCTCCTGGCGCGGCGGGGACGATCCTGGCCGGTTCAGGCGTCGGCGGCAAGCGGCCTGTCGGTTCCGTCCAGGCTTGTCTCGGCAGGCTCAAAGCCAACCAGAAGCAATTGGGAGTCCGCCGTGCGGGCGGTCAGGGTCAAAAGCGGCGCCTCTCCCGCATCGAGATCGATGCGCAGACTGTCCCACGGGGGCAAATGATGGCTTCCATCTCCGGCCTTGATGTCGTGCGCTCCCACCAGGGAGAAGAGCAAAGTGGTGTGACCCGGCGGACTGAAGATCAGCGGTTGATCTGGCAGAGGGCGGATGATGTTGAGCTGGGCCGAACAGGCCGCGTCGTCATGCATGACGTTGAAGACGACGCAGCGTCCACCTTGCAACCGGCAATGCGCCGTCCAGTCGCCACGAAAGCGTGTCGGCATATGCGGGGTGCGAACGGCGATACCGGGCGCCTCGGCAAAATCCAGATCGAAGCCGTTGCCGTCCAGCAGGGTGATGATCCGCTCGATGTTTTTGCCATAAACGGAGAAGGGGCCGTCCCGCTCGATATCCGCCAAGGCGACACGCCAGGTGAAATCCCCGGCCCCATCTGTGCCGGTCGCACCCGTCCGGGCCGCTTGCACGGCGATATCCATGGCTTGTCCGCCGCCATTGCGCCACGCGACCCGCCGATAGCCGGCGAAGGGAAGCGGGGTTATGCGCATGGCGGGGACAGATGCATGATTAGGCGTGACACATAGAGATCAGTTCCGGCCGCTCAGCAGGCCGCGCGCGACCACCTGGGCTTGAATCTCCGCAGCACCCTCGAAGATATTGAGGATGCGGGCATCGCAGAGCACGCGGCTGATCGGATATTCCTGGGCATAGCCGTTGCCGCCATGGATCTGCAGGGCGTTATCGGCATTGCTCCAGGCAACCCGGGCGGCCAGCAGCTTGGCCATGCCGGCGGGGATATCGCAGCGGCGGTCGCTGTCCTTTTCGCGGGCGGCGAAATAACTCAGCTGCCGCGCCACCATGGTCTCCACCGCCATCCAGGCGAGCTTACCGGAGATGCGCGGGAAGCTGATCAGCGGCTTGCCGAACTGGATACGCTCCCGGGCATATTTGAGGCCGAGCTCCATGGCGCATTGCGCGACGCCGACGGCGCGCGCCGCGGTCTGGATGCGGGCCGATTCGAAGGTCGCCATCAATTGCTTGAAGCCCTCGCCCTCGACACCGCCCAGCAGATTCTCGGCCTTCACCTCGAAGCCGTCGAAGCCCAGCTCGTATTCCTTCATGCCGCGATAGCCGAGCACGGGGATCTCGCCACCGGTCATGCCCTTGGCGGGAAAGGGGCTATCGGTCGTACCGCGCGGCTTCTCGGCGATGAACATGGAGAGGCCGCGATAATCCTTGCTCTCGGGATCGGTGCGGGCCAACAGCGTCATCACATCGGTACGGGACGCATGGGTGATCCAGGTCTTGTTGCCGGTGATGCGATAGACCTCGCCCTCCTTGACCGCGCGGGTGCGCAGCGAGCCGAGATCCGATCCGGTATTGGGTTCGGTGAAAACCGCCGTCGGCAGGATCTCGCCAGAGGCGAGTTTCGGCAGCCATTTCTGTTTCTGCGCCTCGGTGCCGCCAAGGCGAATGAGTTCGGCGGCGATCTCGGACCGCGTCCCGAGCGAGCCGAGGCCGATATAGCCGCGCGACAATTCCTCGGTGACGACACACATCGCGAGCTTGCCGAGCCCGCTGCCGCCGAAATCCTCCGGCACGGTCAGGCCGAAGACGCCCATTTCGGCCAGTTGCTGAATGACCTCCAGCGGGATGAGATCGTCCTTGAGATGCCATTGATGGGCATCGTCGCGGTGATCCTCGGCAAATCGGCGGAACTGGTCACGCACCATCAGCAGGGTGTCGTCATCCAGCGCGGCTTCGCCGAAATCACCTTCGGCAATCAGCTCCGCGAGACGCGCGCGGGCGGCTGCGTTATTGCCCTGTTCGATCAGGTCGCGAACCGGTTCCAATGCCGCGAGGTCGTGGGCCGTCAAGCCGAGATCGCTGGCGCGGACGATTTCGCCCTGGCTCATCGCCAGGCCGCCGCCGATCTGCGCCAGGTATTCACCGAAGGCGATCTGCAGGATCAATCGCTCGGTCTCGCGCAACCGATTGCTGGCCTGCAGCCGCTCGGCCCAGTCCAGCATCTGGCGCAAGGCCTCGACATAGGTCGCCAGCCAAGCGAAGCCATGGGCCGCGAACTGCGCCGCGTCGAAGGCACGGGCATCGACCTTGCCGCCGCGGCTGACCTCGGCGGTGACGCGGGCCCGCGCGGCGTCAAGAACCGCTTCGGCGGCATTGAGGCCCGCCTGACAGCGGGAGAAAAGATCCGCCATCACGACGGCGGGCACCGTCGTCTTCATCTGAGCGTTGAGCATGGATCGGTCCTTAGCCCTCGATCACATCTTCCAGCGTGCGGCAACCCGGACGCTTGGCCTGGACCAGCACGGCCATGTTGCCGGGCTTGTGCTGGTTCTTCCACATCTTGGTATGGGCCAGCGGAATGTCGTTCCAGCCGAAGACCTCCGACATGCAGGGATCAATACGGCGCTCGACCACCAGGTTGTTGGCCTGGGCCGCCTGCAACAGATTGGCGAAATGGCTGCCCTGGATACGCTTCTGACGCATCCAGACGAAACGCGCATCCATGGTCAGGTTGTAGCCGGTGGTGCCGGCGCAGAAGACCACCATGCCGCCACGCTTCACGACGAAGCAGGAAACCGGGAAGGTCGCCTCGCCGGGATGCTCGAAGACGAAATCGACATCGACGCCCTTGCCGGTCACGCCCCAGATCGCCTTGCCGAATTCACGGCACTTTTTCATATAGGCGTTGTAGCCCTCGACATCGTCGACATCGGGCAACTGGCCCCAGCAATCGAAATCGTTGCGGTTGATGACGCCCTTGGCGCCCAGCGACATGACGAAATCGCGCTTGCTCTCATCGGAGATGATGCCGATGGCGTTGGCGCCGGCGGTGGCGATCAACTGAATTGCCATGGAGCCGAGGCCGCCCGAAGCGCCCCAGACCAGCACATTGTGACCCGGCCGCAGGATATGCGGGCGATGGCCGAACAGCATGCGATAGGCGGTGGCGAGGGTCAGGGTGTAGCAGGCGCTCTCTTCCCAGGTGAGGTGCTTCGGCCGGGGCATGAGCTGCTGGGCCTGAATGCAGGTGAACTGGGCGAAGGAACCGTCTGGCGTCTCATAGCCCCAGATGCGCTGCGAGGGCGAGAACATGGGATCGCCGCCGTTGCATTCCTCGTCGTCGCCGTCGTCCTGGTTGCAATGGACGACAACCTCGTCGCCAACCTTCCAGCGCTTCACCTTGGAACCGACCGCCCAGACGATGCCCGAGGCATCCGACCCGGCGATATGGAACTCGGCCTTGTGCACGTCGAAGGGCGAGATCGGCTTGCCGAGGCCGGCCCAGATGCCGTTGTAGTTGACGCCGGCGGCCATCACCAGGACCACGACTTCGTTGCTGTCCGGCTGCGGGGTTTGCACCACTTCGACCTGCATGGCCTGTTCCGGCGGACCGTGGCGCTCGCGGCGGATCGCCCAGGCATACATCTTGGCGGGCAGATGACCGAGCGGCGGGATTTCGCCGATCTCATAAAGGTCCTTCACCGGCCGTCCGGCAGGGGCGCCATCGCCCGTGGAGTTGGCGCCCGTGGACTTGGCGCCGCTGGCCTGGTGCAATGGAACGATCTTCGCCGTGTCGGTCATGGTCTACTTCCCCTCGCGGTTGAACGCTGCAGATTTTCTTGTTCAATGTCCGGCGGGAACTTCGCGATGGAAGTCCTGCCGTTACTTTCGCGCACGCAGCAATAAACTTATCATGCCTTCGCACTTGCGGGAGCGCAACGCCATTTTGTCATAAATTTACGATAGCAATAACGCCTACGCATGAAATAAACGCATGGCCCTATGATTGCGAAATTATATTTCTATTTTGAAATCAAAACGCCGATAAGGTGATGGCCAGCCGAGATTATTCTCGCCAATAATAACGTCGCTTCCTGGCCGGAGATCGGCGTTATCTGGATCAAAATCGGATGATCGAGCCGCATGGCTGACCTGTTAGCGTTGTCATTGTTGCGTCGCAGCAGCCTGCTAGGATAGGCCATCGACTAATTCATCCATCCTAACCGGACCGTCATGCCCTTGCCGCTGCTTGCCCTCGCCATTGCCTCCTTCGGCATCGGCACCACGGAATTCGTCATCATGGGCCTGCTGCCGGAGGTGGCACGGGATCTCGGGGTCAACATCCCCGGCGCCGGCCTCCTGGTGACCGGCTATGCCCTGGGCGTGGTGATCGGCGCACCGATCGTCGCCATGATCACCAACCGCCTGCCCCGCAAGGCGACGCTGATCGGGCTCACCTGCGTCTTCTTCATCGGCAACCTGCTCTGTGCCATCGCGCCGACTTATGAGTTCCTGATGGCGGCGCGCGTGGTGACGGCCTTCTGCCATGGCGCCTTCTTCGGGATCGGCGCGGTGGTCGCCGCCGATCTGGTGCCGCCGCGTCAGCGCGCCCAGGCGGTGGCGGTGATGTTTGCCGGGCTCACCATCGCCAATATCCTGGGCGTGCCGGCCGGCACGGTCCTGGGCCAGGCATTGGGTTGGCGTTCGACCTTCTGGGCGGTGGTGGGGATCAGCTTCGTCGCGGTGATCGCCCTGGCGGTTTGCCTGCCGTCGAAGATCCGCCACGAGGCCGGCAGCCTGACGCGGGAATTCCGCGTTCTCGGCAATATCCAGGTGCTGCTGGCCATGGGCATGAGCGTGCTCGCCTCGGCCAGCCTGTTCAGCGTCTTCACCTATATCACGCCGCTGCTGCGCGACGTGACGGGCTTTGCGCCGAAGACGGTGGCCTGGGTGCTGGTGCTGTTCGGCATCGGCATCACCATCGGCAATATGATCGGCGGACGCCTCGCGGACTGGAAGCTGATGCCCTCGCTGATCGGCATTCTCCTGGCCCTGGCGGTAATCCTCGGCCTTTTCGCCCTGACCAATCACCTCGCGGTGGCGGCGGTCGTGCTGATCTTCATCTGGGGCATGATCGATTTCGCCCTGGTATCGCCACTGCAGATCCGTGTCGTCGACAAGGCCGCCGAGGCGCCCAATCTCGCTTCCACCCTCAATCAGGGCGCCTTCAATCTCGGCAATGCCGCCGGGGCCTGGATCGGCGGCGCGGCTTTGTCATTGGGCCTCGATTATGCCGCTTTGCCCTGGGTCGGCGTCATGCTGGCTCTCGGCGCCCTGGCGCTCTGCCTGCTGTCGCAGGCGATCGACCGGCGGCAGGTTGCTGCCTATGCCGCTGCATAGCAGCTAGGGATTGCCGCACATCGCCTTGATGGCCTGCCAATCGGCAGGGGACATGGCGGGGCCGCCGGTATCGGCTTCCTGACGCGTCGCTTCGACGCGTTCCTGCAATCCCGGATGATCGGACAGGAATTCCGGCACGTGCACGGATTCGTCCTTCTTCAGGATTTCGAAGAACCGGGCAAGGCCGTCGCTGCGAATTTCCGCGCGCTGCATCAAGGCGAGGGCCCGCTCATCGGCCTGCCGCTCCATATCGCGTGTATAGGACATCGAGGCCATGAACTGGCCGAGCTGGCCGATCGAGTTATTCCCGGCGAGGAAGCTCACGGCAACGAAAAGGCCGAACTGTTCGATCAGGCCGCGGGTCGGATGCCGCATGTCCAGGTGACCCATTTCATGGGCGAGGACGCCAGCCAGCATTTCCGGCGCCTGGGCTTTGTCGATCAGGCCGCTGAAGACCACGATATGATTGCCGGGCAGGGCGAAGGCATTGACCTGCTTCATCTGCACGACATCGATGGTCAGCGGCAATTCGCTGATCTCGGGTGGTATCAGGCGCTTGCCGAGGCTATCGATCGCCGTCTGCCCGGCTTCGCCCTTGCAACGGCTCAGGGTCTGGATCACGGCATCATGGATCGGGTCGCCGAGTTTCTTGTCCCATCTGAGCGGCATGACCTGAACCAGGCTGACGGCAAGGCGCGGCAGGGCGAAATAACAGCCGGCGGCAAGGCCCAGGGCCGCCAGGGTCAGAAGCGTGACGGCCTTGCCGAGACGCCATCTTTCGCGTCGTTTCCAATGGAGAAGATGCGGGGCCTGCGCCAGGAGGGCGTCACGAACCGGCCCGGGGCAGAGCACCAGTCTTTCGCCCTCGCTGCCGGATCGGCGGAAGCTCATCTCGCCATTGAGTGCATTCCAATCGATCACCGTCATCCCGGCGATCGGCCAGATCGCAAGTTGATGGCCATCCGCCATTTGCCGGATCAGCAGAGCGGCATCGTCAATCTCGACCACGACCCGATGGGCTTGGGCCGTATGTCCGTCGTAATAGCGATCGGGGGCAGTATCCACGGCCGGCATGACGCCCTTACCAGAATCCAGGATCGAAGGTCTCAAGCAGGCCCTCGCCGGTCTTCGGCTTGGGCAGGGTATTCTGGCGCAGATGGTCGACATCGACCTCGCCGATGATCTCCAGCCGATCGGCAAAGAAGCGCAGGCTGCGATGCACCACGATCGGCAGGGCGATCCCGGCGGTTACGATCAGCAGCAGGATGTTGCCCAGCCACAGGCGGAAATAATCTCCGGCACCCATGGTGCTGCGGAAGGTCAGATCGTTGAAGGTGAGGCCGTCAGCCACCACCCGAAAGAACGCTGCCGCATACCAACTGAAGGCGAGGAAGCTGGCGAAGATGAGGGCAAGGATGAAGAGCACATAGGCCGCGATGAAGCGGGCCGCGTTTTCGGCGAGCTCCTGCTTGATGTTGCCATCGGTCCTGGCCGCCTCTGCCATCGCGCTAAAGACATGCCACAGGTCGAAAGCCGTCCAGATGGCGATTCCTGAGATACAGATGATCGCGAAATAGATCAGCAGGCCGATCAGATAACTGCCGAAGACCTTGCCGGCCGCCCCCTGCAGGAAGGCTTTCGAATCGCCGAAATAACTGTTGTTGACGCGGATTTCCGCGAGGCGCATCTGCGCCCAGGGGCCGGCTAGGCTGGCGGTCAGGGCGGCCAGCAGATGATAGCCCATGGCCCGCAGCCCGAAACTCCAGGCTGAGCCCGTCATGCCGCCGCGAATGCCGCGCCAGACGGTGCGCGTCAGCCGATACCGCTGCGCCGCATAGATCGCCACCATGGTGAGGTAGAGAATCGCCACGCCGAAAATGGAGCTGATCGCCGGCCCGAAAGCCTCGGATGTCCCGACCGCGAAATGCAGGATGGCGATGCCGATCTGCACGGCGATGAGAAAGCCGATGACGATCAGGAAGCCTTTGAACAGCTCGCCGCCGGTACCGGTATATTCGAGGGGCTCGCCCTGGAAGCGCATATGCGACCAGATGTACCGGCGCAGATTGGTCTTTCCCCAGAAGCGGTAGATGCTGAGGGTCACGATACCCAGAAGCAGATTCTTGATGAAGATGACGTAGAGTTCGCCGATCCGCCCCTCATAGGCAATCTTCTGCACCGGCCCGCTCGCCGGCTGCTGTGCGATATCCATGCCCCCAACTCCCCCAAAGTTTCAACGCCAAGCGCGGGTTTCAACGCCAGTCGTTTATGCCAGTCTACGATCAAGGATGCGCTCAGGTCCCATGTCTTGGCAACTATTCAGGGAGAACGGGATGGAGTTTGAAAGTTTCCTGTCCGCAGACATTTCTGCCTGCAGACATCTTGTGGCGCTGGCGTGAACAGAGATCGGCCGTTTACCGCTTGTTATTCCCTGGTGCGGTATAAGGGGGATGGTGCAAAGACAAAAAGAAACCCGGCCTCGTGGGCCGGGTATCCAGATGAAGATCTCGAAGGTCACGAGCCAATCGAGGTTCAATCCGGTAGTTGGGAAATGGCCGGCTGGGACCGGCTCTGGGACGCGCATTCGGACTTCGGTCATGTTGGGGGCTCGACGGCGAAGTCCGTTGGCGCTGGTGAAACGACTGCTTTTCCTCCTTCGCTGCTGGTTGACGTGGTTAGGTGGTTTAGCTGATGCGGGCGATACTCTTCAGCGCACCGGCGACCGGTGCGCCAGTCAGGAGGCCAATCCCGACGCCACCGGCTGCGCCGGTCGCGCCGCCCGAAACTGTTTGATGTCCGATCTGGATCGGTCCATTCATCGCCTTCCCGTATCCTTGCTCTGACGCCGCCTCGGTCATCTGCTCCGATCCGCTCGTTGCCAAGCGATCATCTGGAGGATGAGACGCAGGGCGCCAGATTCAGTTTCTCTAAGCTAAGGAGGAAGGCGCCGTTAGGCTTGCATCAAAGCTGTGACAAAGCTGTGACCGGCGACCTTGAAGATCGCCATCAGATGCGGAATTTTCGCGATATTTGAAGGGCTTGCGTTAAGCAGTCGGCATTGCTGTCGGTAGCCTGACCGTTACCTTGAGGCCGCCTTCGGCCCGGTTCTCGGCGAGCACCGAGCCATCCATCAATTCGACATTGCGACGCACAATGGCAAGGCCAATGCCGAAATGGGAATCGGCGGGGGCGGCATCGCCGTTGACTGTTACCGAATTGTCCGGCCGATGCGAGAAGTGCCGCTCGAAGATGCGTTCCAGATCATCGGCCGCCACGCCGGGGCCCTGATCCTCGATCGTCATGCGGGCGACGCCCCCCTTGGCATGGAGGGCGACCCGGACCGTGCTGCCTCCGGGCGAGAAGCTGATCGCATTGTCCAGCAGGTTTTCGACCACGGTCTCGATCGCTTCCTCGGTGCCGGCGACCCGCACGCGGTTATTGGCGGTAACCTCCACCCGCACGCGCTGACCCGCCGGCAGCGTCGCCTGGGCATCGTTGAAGCCGCGCGCCATATTCTGCAGGAGGGCACTGAGATCGACCGCCTGGCGCGGCGCATTCATCAGTTCGGCAATGGTTTCATCGACGCGCCGGGCGGCCGCCACCAAGCCGTCGAGGCGGGTGATCGCGCGTTCGATCACCTGAACGGCATGTTGTCCGCGAGGCTCGTTCTGGGTCAGGCGCCGCAACGGCTCCAGGGATTGGGCAATGGCGGCGATCGGCGCCTTGAAGGCATGGGCGTTTTCCTCGGCGGCATCCCGGATGCTGCGGGCGGAGGCGTGCAACGTGGCGACCAGCCGGTCGAATTCGCCGGCGACCGCCGCCAGTTCCGGGACCGGCGATGCCTCGGCAAAGGACCGGCCGACGGGGGTACGGCCACGCCGGATCTGGCGCGCGAGTTCCGCGAAGCGCTTCAGGCTGAGCCACATCGTGCCGCCCAGGATGACGAAGAGGACGGCGATCAGGCCATAAAAAAGGGCGGCCAAGCGTACCGCCGGGGTCTGGGCAAAGGGCTGGGTCAGTGATGACCCGGCGAGGTCGCTTTGCGCATAAGCCGTGATCACCGCCCAGCAGCCCTGATCGGTATAGAAGGGCGTGATCGAGGTCAGCAATTCGATCTGGCCGGCCGGGGTGGTGAATTGCGTGGAAAGCGGCTGATTGCCGCCGCAGCTCTGCTCGACATGGCTGAGGACGCCGGTATCGGTCAGGCTTTGCTGCTCAGCCTTCAGATAAGAGGGGTCGACATGGGGACTGGAGGCCACGTAATAGAAACTGTCGCCCTGACCGGTCGGCCGCATCAGCAGCTTGATGCGCAATTCGCCGCGGCCCAATTCATCCACCACCTTGGCGGCCTCGACCACGGCCTTGGGGCCCAGCGATTTGAGGCTGGCTTCCAGGCTCTGCGCCACCAGGCGCCCCTGGATCTGCAGATTGCGCAGGAGCAATTCCTGACGCTCGCGGTCGGCCGCCTCGAAGCGGCCGTAGAGAATGGCGGGAACTACCAGGAAAACGATGGCCAGCAGCAGCAGCTTGGCAGTCAGAGATCCACCAAAGAGCCGCAGCAGCCTATGCATCGACAGATTTCCAGCGATAGCCGTAACCGGGGTAATTCTCGATCGCGGTGAAGTGGCTATCCGCCTCTGTGAACTTCTGACGGATCCGCTTCACCAAAGCGCGGACATTGGCCCGATAGCCTTCGGGCCCGGCGCCGGCGATGAAATTCTCGCCGCGCATCGTGTCATAGATTTCCCGGTAACTGACATCGCGGCCGGATGTGGCCAGCAGTTCGACGGCACGAAATTCGCCCAGTGTCAGTTCGACAACTTTTTCGCGCCAGGTGACCCGGTGCTGGGCGCTGTCCAGGGTCAGGGCGCCGATGGTGGATGGGGTTCCCGGCGCCGGGCCGGGGCTGGTCGGGATCGCTCCCAGGATGCGCTCGATACGATGGCGGAGGATCGCGAAACTGCGCGTCTTGCCGACGAAATCGGCGGCGCCCTCGCGCAGGGCTGATTCTTCGTAAAGCACGTCGTCGAGCGAGGTGAGGAATAAAGCCGGCGTGGCGATGCCCTTGTCGCGTAACTGCTTCAACAGCTCGAAGCCTGTCATGCCGGGCATTTTCCAGTCGAGGATGAAGAGATCGGCCTCGATATTCTCTTGCTGGAGATGCTGCAGCAGGGCATCGGGGGCCGGGAAATCGGTCACCTCATAGTCGGCTTCACGCAGATTACCCACCAGGAGTGGGCGGAAGAGGTCGTCATCATCGACGACTACGATGGCAGCGGAGCTAGACATTGCGAAACTTATTATAACAAACCTGTATGGCGTTGCTGTCGGCCGAGTCCGGCTTGATTTCGTAGCTGAGGACCCGGAGTGCACCGGTTTTAACGTCGTAAAAGAGAAAAAGGTCCAGAGCGCATCCTTCCTTACGATAGGACCAGACCGTGGTGGACCCTTCCGTCCGGGTCGTGCCGGGAACGCCGACCAGGGCGCGGATCCCGGCTTCGTCCCGTCCAATCATGTCACTCGGCTGCCCGGCGGCATTGGCCGGGGCGGTCGTATCTGGTGGGGTGCCCTCGTTCGGCGCCTGGTTGGGTGCCGCCTGAGCATTGTTATCCGTGGGTTTTTTGGCTGTTTTCGGCTTCACGGTCTTGGGTTTCGCCGTGGCCGGCCCCGTGCTCGGTTTACCCCGGGTGACACTCGGCATCGTCCCCGTGCTCGCCTGCTGGGCTGGCTTGGGGGCCGGCTGATCCCAGGGAAATTGCATACCCTCGCAAGCTGTCAGGGTGACAGCCGCCGCACCGAGAATCAGGCAAAGGCGCACCTGGCGCAGCCATTTGCCCGTGGACGGACAGGACGAAAGCGGGGCTGTCGAAGGAGGCATCATATCTTGCATGAGGAGCATTCTTGCTTAACTGCGGATGAACGGCAATGGAGCGCATTTTAACCTTCTCGTGAAAGTTTGCCCCGTATGTGAAAACCCGGCGCGAAAAGGCCTGCTCCATGAAAGTATACCTGGGTTAAAATTTGCTAAGACTGATGCGGACCCCTGCTGGCAATGCGGAAACGCTCGAGGGCCCCGATATTATCCCGTCGCATCGTCTGGGGAGTTGACTTTCATGCTGCTGCGTGAATACTTCCGCCCGTTCGTGGTGATTTGGAACCGGATTGCGGCCACGTTAAACAAGCAGCTAAAAGGTCGTGAGGCGCATGCACCACCTCGACCTTCCGGTCGGGGTTTTTTTGTGCCTGCGTTTTACTAAGGAGCCGGGGCCCTGGTCCCGGCGGAGAGCGAAGATGACGGTCAAACGAGATGTCAAACCGGGCTGGCGCCCGGCAACCCGTCTGGTCCATGGCGGCCAGTTGCGGTCCCAGTTCAAGGAAACGGCCGAGGCGATCTTCATGACCTCGGGCTATGTCTATCAGAGCGCCGAGGAAGCCGAAGCCGCTTTCGACAATTCCCAGCCGCGCTTCGTCTATTCCCGTTTCGGCAATCCGACCGTCGCGATGTTCGAGGAGCGCATGGCGCTGCTGGAAGGCGCCGAAGCGGCGCGCGCCACGTCCAGCGGCATGGCGGCCGTCTTCGCCGCCCTGGCGTGTCAGCTCAAGGCGGGCGACCGCTTGGTGGCGGCCGATGCGCTGTTCGGCTCCTGCCAGTACATCGCCGCCGAGATCCTGCCGAAATGGGGCGTGGAAACGGTCTTCGTCGACGGCCGCGATCTCGATCAATGGCGCAAGGCGTTCTCGAAGCCGACCAAGGCCGTGTTCCTGGAAACGCCGTCCAATCCCAGCCTGCGTCTGGTCGATCTGCCGGCGGTCACGGAACTCGCGCATCAGGCCGGGGCCTGTGTGGTGGTCGACAATGTTTTCGCGACCCCCTTGCTGCAGCAACCCATGCGCCAGGGTGCCGATGTGGTGGTCTATTCGACGACCAAGCATATCGATGGCCAGGGGCGTTCGCTCGGCGGCGCCATCCTCAGCAATCGCAAATTCATCGAGGAAACCCTGCAGCCTTTCCTGCGGCATACGGGGCCGTCGCTGTCGCCGATGAATGCCTGGATTCTGCTGAAGGGTCTGGAGACGCTGGAGCTGCGCCTCGGGAAGCAATGCGCGAGCGCCTTGAAGATCGCCGAGGTGCTGCAGTCGCACGCCAAGGTCAAGCAATCGCTCTATCCGACCCTGCAGAGCCATCCGCAATGCGATCTGGCGCGCCGCCAGATGACGGCCGGCGGCTCCGTCGTGGCTTTCAGCCTGGCGGGCGGCAAGACCTCGGCCTTCAAGTTCCTCAATGCGCTGGAACTGGTGCTGATCTCCAACAATCTCGGCGATTCCAAGTCGCTTGCCACGCATCCGGCAACCACGACGCATCAGCGCCTGTCGGCGGAACAGAAGGCGCAGCAAGGCATCGACGAGGGCCTCATCCGCCTGTCGGTCGGGCTCGAGGATGTCGATGACCTGCTCGACGACCTGGTGCAGGCCCTGCAAGCGGCATAAACATCGCGCTCCAGGCAATCGCCGCCTGGGCGGCGATCACGTCGGTCGACGGTCACGTCGGTCGGATACGCGAAGATCGCCGTTGCTCCAGGAATATCCTTCCAGGAAGATGACGGCCCGGCATGGCGCCGGGCCGTCATCGGAATAGACCTCGGATCGTCCGGAGCAGAGACTTATGATCGACCATGTCACCATCGCGGTCAGCGATCTTCAGAAAAGCAAGCTCTTCTACGAGCAGGCCTTCGCGCCCTTGGGATATAAGGTTGCCTTCGGCAACGAGGGACGCTTCTGGGCCTTCGATATCGGTGACGGCCTGTTCGAGATCCAGCATTGGGACAGCCCGCCGCCCTTGACGCATCTGCATGTCGCCTTCCGCGTCAAGAGCAGGGCCGAGGTCCGGGCCTTTCATCAAGCAGCACTCGCCGCCGGTGCGCAGGATAACGGTGAGCCGGGTCCGCGTCCCGATTACACCGAAAATTATTATGCGTGTTTCGTCCTCGATCCGGACGGCTACAATATCGAAGCGATGATCGACAGCGCCGAAGGCTGAGGCGCCTTTCGAAAGGGGCGGGGCTATGACGGATGAAGCGGTTCTCGAGGGTGGCTGTCTGTGCGGTGCCGTGCGCTACCGGCTGATACCTGCGGGTGCGATCGTCGATTACTGTCATTGCGAGATGTGCCGGCGCTGGAGCGGCGCACCGGTGAGTGCCTGGGCGCAGGTGCCGACAGGCCAGTTTCAGGTGACCGAGGGGACGGTCGCGGGCTTCGCCTCCTCGCCGATCGCAACACGGCATTTCTGCCCGATCTGCGGGACACCGCTCTATATGAGCGATCCGGCCGGCCGCTCCATCGGCATCATGCTGGGCACGCTCGACAAGGCCGAGGCCCTCGTCCCGACGCAACATGGCTGGATGTCGCGGCATCTGCCGTGGTTAGCGCTGTCAGACGACCTGCCGCGCTGGCCCGAGAGCCCGCCTTATGACCTCGACTGACGGCGATATGTGACGGCCGCATGCCGCTGCGGCGTCAATAAGGCAACGTCTCTGTCTTGTCGGCAGCTTCGAACCCTCGCTATATTGCGCTGCAGCATGAGCATGGGGAGGCTGAAAATGAGCAAGGAAAAGAGCGGGGCTAAGACCGGCGGCGAAACACCGACCTCGACCGGTGCCCGCGCCAATCAGCCGAGGCGGGACCAGCCCTGGCTGTTCCGGACCTATTCCGGGCATTCTTCCGCCCGGGCCTCGAACCAGCTTTACCGGACCAATCTGATGCGTGGCCAGACCGGGCTCAGCGTGGCTTTCGATCTGCCGACCCAGACCGGCTATGACGCCGACCATCCCCTGGCCAAAGGCGAGGTGGGCAAGGTGGGCGTGCCGGTCAGCCATCTCGGTGACATGCTGGCGCTGATGGACGGCCTGCCGCTGGATCAGATGAACACCTCGATGACGATCAACGCCACGGCGCCCTGGCTGCTGTCGCTCTATGTGGCCGCCGCCGAGCGTCAGGGTGTCGCCCGCGCGGTGCTGCAGGGGACGGTGCAGAACGACATCATCAAGGAATACCTCTCGCGCGGCACCTATATCTTTCCGCCGCAGCCGAGCCTGAAACTGATCACCGATGTGATCGCCTTCACCTATCGCGAGATTCCAAAATGGAATCCCACCAATGTCTGCTCCTATCACCTGCAGGAAGCCGGTGCGACGCCGGAGCAGGAACTGGCCTTCGCTTTGGCGACCGGCATCGCGGTTTTGGATCATGCCCGCGACAGCGGCCAGATTCCCGCCGAGGATCTGCCCCAGGTGGTCGGCCGGATCAGCTTCTTCGTCAATGCCGGCCTGCGCTTCATCACCGAAACCTGCAAGATGCGCGCCTTCGGTGAATTGTGGGACGAGATCTGCCGCGACCGCTACAAGGTGGAAGATCCGAAGCTGCGGCGCTTCCGCTACGGCGTGCAGGTCAACAGCCTCGGCCTGACCGAGCAGCAGCCGGAAAACAACGTCTATCGCATCCTGCTGGAGATGCTGGCCGTGACCTTGTCCAAGGATGCCCGCGCCCGCGCCGTGCAATTGCCGGCCTGGAACGAGGCCTTGGGCCTGCCGCGTCCCTGGGACCAGCAATGGTCGCTGCGCCTGCAGCAGATCGTCGCCTATGAAACCGATCTTCTGGAATATGGCGACATCTTCGCCGGTTCGCATGTCATCGCCGCCAAGGTCGACGAACTGAAGCAGGCCGCGCGCGAGGAACTGGCGCGCATCGAGGCGATGGGCGGCGCCGTCGCCGCAGTCGAATCCAGCTACATGAAACAGAAGCTGGTCGAATCGAATGCCCGGCGCATGGCGGCGATCGAAAACACCGATCAAGTCGTGGTCGGGGTCAACAAGTTCACCGAAAGCGCCCCGTCGCCGCTGGTGAGCGGCAGCGATGGCGGCTTCATGAAAGTGGACGATCAGGCGGAGATCGAGCAGATCGCCGCCTTGCAGGCCTGGCGCGCCGATCGCGACGCGGCAACAGTCAAGCAGGCTTTGACACGTCTCGAAGCCGATGCCCGTAGCGGTGCGAATATCATGGAAGCCTCCATCGCCGCTGCCCATGCCGGGGTCACGACCGGTGAATGGGGCGAGACCCTGCGCCGGGTCTTCGGCGAATACCGCGCACCGACCGGCGTCAGCCGGGCGACCACCGAGCTCAGCCGGTCCGATCTCGAAAAGGTGCGGCAGAAGGTTGGCCAAGTCTCAGAGCGGCTGGGCCGGCGGATCAAGATGCTGGTCGGCAAGCCGGGCCTCGACGGCCATTCCAACGGCGCCGAGCAGATTGCTGTTCGTGCCCGCGATGCCGGCATGGAAGTGGTCTATGAGGGTATCCGCTTGACCCCGGCGCAGATCGTCAATGCGGCTCTGGAAGAGGGCGTTCATGTGATCGGCCTCTCGATCCTGTCGGGCTCACATATCGCCTTGGTGCGCGAGGTCATGGAGCGGCTGACCAAGGTCGGGCTGAATACGGTGCCGGTGGTGGTCGGTGGCATTATTCCGCCATCCGATGCCGCACAATTGACAGCTTTCGGGGTTGCCCGCGTCTATACGCCGAAGGATTATGACGTCACCGCGATCATGGCGGATATCGTCGATCTGGTGGAGCAGGTCGCTTCCAAGGCGGCCTGACCCGACCGCGGCGGCATCCTGACCAAGCTGAATAATGATCGGGCAGGATGCCAACTGACGGGCAGGATGTTGACGAAAGCTTCGACCTATATCGCGCATCAGACGCCGGCGCCGCGCTTTCCCACGGAATTCCGCGCGCGCTTTCGCGAGTTGCTGCGCTGGCGCCGGGATGTCCGGCACTTCCGCACCGATCCCTTGCCGGTGGGACTGGTGGAGGAATTGCTGGACCTGGCCTGTCTTGCTCCCTCGGTCGGCAATGCCCAGCCCTGGCGCTTCGTCTCGGTCGATGCGCCGGAAAACCGGGCGGCGATCATCGCCAATTTCGAGGCCGCCAATCGCGAGGCCCTGGCCGGCTATGGCGGCGAGCGTGCGCAGCTCTATGCCGGCCTGAAGCTTGCAGGCTTGCGTGAGGCGCCACGTCATTTCGCCGTCTTCTGCGACATGGCGACGGGTCAGGGTCAGGGGCTCGGCCGCCGCACCATGCCGGAGACCCTGCTCTATTCCTCGGTTCTCGCGATCCATACCCTGTGGCTGGCCGGGCGCATTCATGGCATCGGTCTCGGTTGGGTCTCGATCCTCGATCCGGCTGCCGCCACCGTGATGCTGAATGTGCCTGATGAATGGCGTTTCGTCGCCTATCTCTGCCTCGGCTGGCCGGTGGAAGAGCACGATACGCCGGAGTTGGAACGGACCGGCTGGCAGGCTCGCGCCGAAACCTGCCGCCAGGTGCTGCAGCGCTAAATCTTGCCGTTCTATTGCTGCAGGATCAGTGTCTGGCCTTCGACCCGCCAGGAGCGTAGCTGATTGAGGAAACGCATCCCCAGCAGCGATTGCGACATCGGTGCTTCATTGACCGAAGCCGGCAGGTGATCGACCGCGATTGAACCGAGGGCAATTTCGTCCAGTGTAACGGGTGCTGCCCGCACGACGCCGTTGGCGGTCTCGGCGCGTAGTATGAAGCGCAGCTTCCGCAGATCGAAGCCGATGCGCTGGGCATCGAGCGGGCTGAGCACGACGTCGGTTGCGCCGGTATCGACCAGGAATGTGACAAAGGTGCCGTTCACCCGGGCCGTGACCTGGTAGTGGCCGTCCCGGTTGACGGCATAACGCATCTCACCCGATCCGCTTTGCCCATCGCTGGCTGCTACACTTTCCGTGCCCGTATAGCCCCGTCCGGGAACGAGTTCGGCCAGGATCCGCTGACCGATGGCCATCATCTCGAAGCGATAGGCATAGACCCAGAGCAGCACCAGGAAGATCAGCGCCCAGGCTGCCATGGCCCGCAAGGTGCTGCCCGGGCGACTATGCAGCCGGACAACCACGCTGCTGCCGAGCAGGACCAGCCATCCCAATGTGGCGAAAAGCTGCAGCCTGTTTTCATCGTGCTGGAGGGTGTCAGGAAAGGCGTTATTGAGAAGCAGGACGATCGCGCCGGTCGCGACGATCAGGATCAACACGCTCATCCAAACGCGCATACGCGGGAAACTCCATCTATCGGCGGCGATTGATCGGCCGATCAATCGCAGGATAGGCGGAGTTCAGGAGCGGCTCAAGCCGCACGGTCGGCCGTGGGAAGACTGGCGATGGGGGGCTGGCAGTAGGGGACTGGCGGTCCCCGCGTCAGCGTGGTGCGGCCGGGATGGGATGGAGCGGCGGCTCGTTGCTATTGGCGGCCAGGCGGCGCAGCGCGAAATGCTGAAACAGCTTCCGGATGGCCGCCACGGAGAGCACTCCGTGCTTTTCTCGTTGCATTTGTCGGCTCCTGGATTAGGGTCGGCGATGGTTTTTCCGGTTGCAGTGCCCGGTGGGCCGGACGGCTTGCCGGCACTGGTTCCTCTCCGAATCGGCGCCATCATCACGCATTGTCATGGCGTCGGCATGACCGGATTGCGACAGCCTCGTGGCAGAGGGCTATCGCAACATGTCCCTGCCAGCGACCGGTAGGCCCCGATTTTCCGGGTATCACCGGTATCTTCTTGAGGTCGGATGAGCCGTTCCGCAGAGTCATCATTTCACCCAGCTTCTCTTCACGGTTCCGTGACGGATGGTTCGGCAACGCATCGGCGGACAACCGGAAACCTGATGCGGCAGATGCGGCGCTATCCGCCGGTTGATTTCGGCCGCTATCTGAAATTCGTCGTGGCCGGTCAGCAAGTGGGCTGGATCAATCGGCCTTTCAGTCAACATCTCACGGCTTTCCCGGCCGTCTTCCGGATCGAGGCCGACCGGGTGGCGATGGTGGATCGTCTGGCCGATTTCGACAGCCGCAGCGCCGCCATGGCCGATGTGCTTGCCGCCTTGCGCGCGCAGGGCTTGCTGCCCGGGTGGCGCAATGAGTTTTATCCGGTCGGGCGTGGGTTCGACCAGCCGCCGCTCCTGCGCATGGAACGCGCCGCAACGCCGCTCTTTGGTGTACTGAGCTATGGCGTCAATGTGAACGGCCTGGTCGGCAGCGGCGCGGATTTACAGATCTGGACCGGCCGGCGTGCACCCACCAAGCAGGTCGATCCCAATATGCTGGACCTCCTGGTCGGTGGCGGCCAGCCGATGGGCATCAGTGTCTGGGACAATCTGCAGAAGGAATGCCGGGAAGAGGCGGGTATCGCGCCGGAGATTGCCCGGCGGGCACGGCCGGTCGGCGTCACCACCTTGATGATCGAGGCGCCGGAAGGATTGCGGGTCGGATTGCAGTTCAATTACGACTTGGCTTTGCCGGCGGATTTTCTGCCGCGCAATACCGATGGCGAGGTGGCGGAATTCCACCTGATGCCGATCGACGATCTCATCCGCAGCCTGCAGGAGGAAGACGCCTTCATGTACGATATCGCCCTGGTGCAGATCGACCTGCTGATCCGCCATGGCTATATCGGGCCGGAGGATCCGGATTATCTCAGCTTGATCGCCGGGCTACGGCGCGCCATACCCTTCGATCCATCATGAGCCTTTTCGACCGTCTGCATCATTGCTCCATTGCCGATCTCAGCGGCTATCGCCCCTGGTCGATCGGTGCCGCTGAAATCGGTTGGCTGCGCCAGGACGTGGCCGAGGCGCTGCGGCCTTATCCCAGTGTCTTCACCGTCGGGACCGATGCGGTAACGCTGCAGCCGCATCTCGCCGATTTCGATCACCGCACGGCGGCGGTGGGCGAGGTGGTGCGGGCGCTGGCGGAACGCGGCATCGTGCAGGGCTGGCGCAACGAGGCCTTTGCCGTCTCCGCCAGATACGGTGATGCGCCGCTCCTGCGCCTGGAGCGCGCGGCCGTGCCGGTCTTCGGCGTCAAGGCCTATGGCGTACATATGAACGGCTATGTGCGGGACGGGTCGCGGATCAAGCTGTGGGTCGGACGCCGGGCCGAGAACCGCCAGATCGAACCCGGCAAGCTCGACAATATCGTGGCCGGTGGCCTGCCGATCGGCCTCGATCCGATGAGCAATCTCGTCAAGGAATGCGCCGAGGAAGCCGGCATCGCCGAACCCTTGGCCCGGCAGGCGCGGCCGGTCGGCGCCTTTTCCTATCGCATGCTGCATCAGGATTTTCTGCGCCGGGATACGCTGTTCCTCTATGACCTGGAGATGCCGGCGGATTTCGTGCCGGCCAATGCCGATGGCGAGATCGCCGATTTCCGCCTGATGGAACTGGAAGAGGTCGCGACGATTCTCGCCGAAACGGAAGCCTTCAAGTTCAATGTCGCGCCGGTCGTGATCGACTTCCTGATCCGGCACGGCCATCTGACGCCCGAGATGCCGGGCTATTCCGATCTGGCGCTGGGCCTGTCGGGCCTCTATGGCGCCGCCAATTGACGGCGGGTCGGATCATGCGGTGCTGACGAGAAAACGGCGCCGACCGGGATACGGTCGGCGCCGGCTTCAGGATTTACCGGAACGATGAGGCAGGTGTCGGTCAGTTGAGGTCCGGCATATGCGGCATGACCTCGAACCAGCCGTCCCAGATCATCTTGCAGGCCACATAGAGGATCACCGCTAAGCCGATATAGGCGATCCAGTGATACTTCTTCAGGAGGCTGGCGATCAGCGTCGCGGCGGCGCCCATCAGGGCGACCGAAAGGACCAGGCCGAAAATCAGGACCCAGGTGTGTTCGCGGGCGGCACCGGCCACGGCCAGGACATTGTCCAACGACATGGAAACGTCGGCGACGACGATTTGGGTGATGGCCTGGCGCAGCGTCTTGCCGGGAACGGCGCCGGGCAGAGCTTCCTGCGGTTCCGAAAGTTCGAGATGCTCGTCCTTGGTCAGGTTGCGCTGCTGCGCTTCCTGATGCAGGCGCTCCCGCCGTTGCTGCATCAATTCACGCCAGAACTTCCAGCAGACCCAGAGCAGCAGGATGCCGCCGGCCAGGGTCAGGCCGATGATCATCAGCAACTGATTGGTAACCAGGGCGAAGAAAATCCGCATCAGCGTCGCGGCGACGATGCCGATGATGATTGCCTTGCGGCGCTGGTTGCGGGGCAGGCTGGCGGCGGCCATGCCGACGACGATGGCGTTGTCGCCGGCAAGGACGAGGTCGACAAGAATGACCTGACCCAGGGCGACCAGCTCGGGCAGGAAATTGCTGAAAGACGGCATATTGAACTCAAGTTCGTTACGAAACCGGTCGAACGGCCGATCCTTCTTCCCCCGCCCGCAGCCTGATCTCGGCAGCCGTCAAGCCGCTTTCCCGCATCTGGCGCAGACTGAGCGCCCCGTCCCGTTTGGACAGGCGCCGACCATCGGCATTCATCAACAATAAGTGGTGCCGGTATAGCGGAGTTGCAAGGCCAAGGACAGCTTGTAACAGGCGATGAACATGGGTTGCGGCAAGGAGATCGACGCCGCGTGTGACCAAAGTCACGCTCTGGAGGTGGTCATCGACCGTCACGCAGAGATGATAGCTGGCCGGGGCATCCCGGCGGGCCAGGACCACATCGCCGAGCAGCTCAGGATCGACCGCCACGGTTCCGTGGGTTTCGTCCAGGAAATCGAGCGGTCCGGCCAGGACCGCCGCCTTGCCGCTGTCGAGGCGCAGGACATAGGGATCGCCCCGGTCCCGGCGCTGAGCAGCGAGGTCAGACGGCAGATGCCGGCAGGTCCCGGGATAGATCTGGCCCTCGGGGCCGTGCGGGGCGGAGGCCGCGGCGGCGATGTCCTTGCGGCTGCAGAAGCAGGGATAGATGAGGCCGAGGCCCTCGAGCCTAGCCAGGGCGGACCGATAATCGTCGAGATGATCGGATTGCCGCCGGACCGGCCCGTCCCAGTCGAGACCGGCCCAGGCCAGATCCTCGATCAGGGCCTGTTCGAAAACAGGCCGGCAGCGGGCGGTGTCGATATCCTCGATCCGCAACAGGAAGCGCCCGCCGGCCCGCCGCGCCGCCTGCCAGCCGATCAGCGCCGAATGCAGGTGCCCCAGATGCAGATAGCCGGTGGGGCTGGGGGCGAAGCGGGTAACGATCATCGGCAACAGGACATCGACAAGAAGAATGGGCTGCACGGGGCGGTGATGACAACCAGCCATAGGCAAGATCGGCGCCGGCCGCAACCGGCTCGTGGCGATGCCACGATGGGCTAGGCAGGGCGCCCGATTGGTCTTAGAAGAAATGGCGAACGGATACGCTGATCTGATCGGGGGCGATATGATGGACTTGCAGGGACCGGAACAAGCGCCGCGCAGCGGCACCGCCAAGAAGCTGGTGGTCTTCCTCCATGGCTACGGGTCCAATGGCGACGATCTCATCAGCCTCGCTCCTTATTGGGCGCCGCTTCTGCCCGAGGCGGCCTTCCTGTCGCCCAATGCACCCTTCCCCTGCGAGATGGCGCCCTATGGCTTCCAATGGTTCAGCCTGGAAAACCGCGATCCGCAGATGAAGCTGGGCGGGGTCAAGGTCGCGGCCGGCTTCCTCGACACCTATCTGGATCAGCAATTGGCGCGGTTCAAACTGACGGAACGCGATCTGGCCTTGGTCGGCTTTTCCCAGGGAACGATGACGGCCCTTCATGTCGGGCCGCGCCGGGCCCAGGCCCTTGCGGGTATCGTCGGTTATTCCGGCGCCCTGATCGGCGCCCAGGAGTTGCCGGGTGAAATCCGCTCCCGCCCGCCGGTTCTGCTGGTTCACGGCACCGGCGATCCCGTGGTGCCTTTCGAGGCCATGGCCCAGGCGGCGACGGCCCTGAAGGGCGTGGATATTCCCGTCACCACCGAGGCTCGGCCGAATCTGCCGCATTCGATCGACGAGGTCGGTTTGCAGAAGGGCGGCGCCTTTCTGCACGCCTGTTTCCAGGCCTGAAAACAGGGTTCATGAGCGCGGGCAGCGTCTTTTGTGAAAGACGATTTGCGGTGCCATGACAACATCGTGACTTAGCACACGCTTAGGTGGCTACATCTTGTGTTTTGTCGTGAAGCTGATTATCTGTTAAGACATAACCATTGGATGCGGCGCCTCGCGGTGAACCTTCCGCTGGCGCCGCCGATCCTCGGAGGTGTGACAGCGTGTTGGCTTCGCCTGAATCCTGTCCGGCCCTGGTCCTCAATGCCGATTTCCGGCCATTGAGCTACTTCCCGCTGTCGCTTTGGCCCTGGCAGGAAGCGGTCAAGGCTGTGTTCCTCGACCGGGTCAACATCATCTCCGAATATGACCAGGAAGTGCACAGCCCGAGCTTCACCATGCGGCTGCCGTCGGTGATTTCCCTGAAGGAGTTCATCCCGCAGTCGCGCCGCCCGGCCTTCACCCGGTTCAATGTCTTCCTGCGGGACCGCTTCCGCTGCCAGTATTGCAGCGAGCCATTCCCGGCGCATGAGCTGACTTTCGACCATGTCATCCCCCGCTCCAAGGGTGGGCGGACGTCCTGGGAGAATGTCGTCACCGCCTGCCAGAGCTGCAATCTCATCAAAGGCGACCGGCTGCCCCACAAAGCGGGGATGCTGCCGAGGCGCAGGCCGATGCAGCCGACAACCTTCGAGCTGCAGGAAAACGGACGCGCTTTCCCGCCAAACTATTTGCACCATAGTTGGCGGGATTTTCTTTACTGGGATATCGAACTGGAAACCGAAGCCTTTTGACGCCGCCGTCTGCCGGCAGTTTCCTGCGTCGCCAGCTCTATGATCTTCAGAGACGCTCGGCCAGCCAGATGGCGAGGCGCGAGCCGGCCTTGATGGCGCCGCTCAGCACCGGATAAGCGGTCGCCTGTTCGGCGCCATGCTCGAGCCCGGTGTCGCGGTGCTCGATTTCCTCCCGGCGGAATTTCTCGATGGTCGTCTTCAGTTCCGTCTCGTCTTCGCCCAATTGCGCCTGCTGCTGCCGGTAATGTTCGTCGATCACTTCCTCGACGGCGACGGTGCAGGCCATGGCGGCTTTGGGGCCCATCAGCGCCGTGGCGGCACCCAGGGCGAAGCCGGCGATGTTCCAGATCGGATGCAGGGCCGAGGGACGCACGCGCCGCTGCACCATCAGCTTTTCGAAGGCGCGCAGATGTGCGAGTTCCTGCTCATGCATATGGCGGATGACGCCGGCATCGGGATGCTCCTTGAGCACCGCCAACTGGCCTTCATAGATGCGGCGCGCGCCAAACTCGCCGGCATGATCGACCCGGATCAGGCGTTCGATCAATTGCTCGCGCGTGAGGTCGCCGGGCAGCCGGTTCTCCGCCGTCCGATGCGGTGTCTGTATCGCGGTGTCGGATGTGGTGACGCTGGGTACCATGGGGGGCACTGTGGAGCCGGTTTCGGTCATCCCTTCACTCCTTCCCGGCGAAGCTGCGCCGCAGGCCCGTGACGGTGACGAGGGCGAGCAGGAGCGCGTAGATCAGATTGTAGCCGGCCATGGAAATGCCGAACATTTCCCAGGCCGGTGTGTCGCAGCGCACCAGCGGTGCATTGAGAATGGCCTGGGTCAATTCCTCGGTCGTCGCACCGGCGGTGCTGGCGCCGACGCAGGCGCTGCTGCCTTCCCACCATTTATGCTCGACGCCGACATGGAAGACGGCGATGCCGGCAACCACGAGCAGGGCCAATGTCATGAGGCCGAGCAGGGCGGTCCGGCGGCGCGGATGATGATTCTGGCTGATGGTGATGACGCCGAGGGCGATCACCGCCCAATAACCGTAACGCTGCAGATAGCACAATTCGCAGGGGGCGAGTCCGCCGGCATATTGCGCCAGCCAGGCGACACAGAGGGCGGCCAGAGCGGCGCCCGTCACCAGCCAGGCATAGGCCGTGGTTTCGATGAAGGCGGGGCGGTCGGATTGCATGATGCCTCTTTGGTCGGAGGATGCCACAGCTTACCAGCGATGATGCAGATCAGACGACATAGCGCAAGACCAGGAAGCCGCCGACCAGGCAGATGGCGAAGACCGTCGTGACCAGGGTCAGGCGCTTTTCGATGAAGGTGCGGATCGGCTCGCCGTAGCGATAGAGCAGAGCCGCCAGCAGGAAGAAGCGCAGACCCCGGGTGGCGATCGATGCGAGGACGAAGACCACGAGATCGAAATGGGCGACGCCGCTGGCGATGGTGACGATCTTATAGGGGATCGGCGTCAGACCCTTGATCAGGATCACCCAGAGGCCATATTCGGCGAATTTCGCCTGGAAGGAATCCATGGCGTTTTGCAGGCCGTAGAAGTGCACGATCGCCTGGCCGATCGTCTCGCTGAAGCCGTAGCCGATGGCATAGCCGAGCAGGCCGCCGGTGACCGAGGCGACGGTGCAGGTGGCGGCGATGGCCCAGGCGCGGCGGCGGTTGGCCAGCACCATGGGAATCAGCATCACGTCGGGGGGGATCGGAAAGATGGAGCTTTCCAGGAAACTGACCGCCGCCATCGCCCAAAGCGCTTGCGGATGTTCGGCCAGCGAGATGATCCAGTTGTAAAAGCGGCGCAGCAAGATCCCGGCTCGTTCGATGATTGATCCTGCCCTCAGTCAGGGCCGCCGCTGGTTTAGCAGCTTTGTCCCGCACTGTCATGGCCGGCACCGTATCCGACGCCGCGTTCCGGGCGTGGCGGCTTGTCGCGCGGGTCGCGTCGATGGGCGGGCGATCTTCCGTCAGGTCAATGCAAGGTGAGGAAGTCCGATGCCTGGCGCCATTGCGGAGCCCGCAGGAGCTGATTGCTGCAGACGGCGATGGAATGCAGCTTGCCGTCCAAACTGTGAGCCCAGAAGTCGAGGAATCTGCGCAGCACCGGGAAATCCGGAGCCAGATCGTAATCCTGCCAGACATAGGTCTGCAGCAGGCCGGGATGATCGGGCATGTGATAGAGGATCTCGGCGGTGGTCAGCCGGTAGTCGCGCAATTGCAGGGCGAGATCCGACCGGAGCTCACCCTGGGCGGCAAGGACGGGGCTGGCGACTCTGGGATCGAGGGCTTTCGGGCTGGAGCGGCGTTCGGTCATGATGGGCCTCCATCTTTGGAAACGACACGACACTGCAATAAATCTTAACGCCAAAGATATCGGCCAGTCATTAACGAAGTCATAAAATCACAATATATTCAATGCATTAGCATCAAATAACGGTGAGTGCTGCTAACGGTCTCTATAGGCTTTATAGGCCGTCAACGCGTGATCGCGGCTTTTGCCGCTACTTGCTGCCGCAATCGATGTCGCCAAGGCCACAAGAGGGCCTCGACAGCACCTTTCGGCAGATCGCCGGTGTCGAGGCCAGTCGGCGGATATTCGTCTGTGCGAGCCCGATACGTGGTGCGAAACAGCCAATCGTAAATTGGAAACAGGGACGCGAAATTCGCATCGTGGTGTTCCGGCTGTGCCGAATGGTGGATCCGATGATAATGCGGCGTATTCAGCAGCGGCCAACAACGACCGAGCGAGAAACGCAGATTCGCATGGACGATGAAGTGCCAATAGCTGGCCAGGAAATAGATCGTCAGAATAAGAGGGCAGGTTTTGAACAGCAGGGCAACCAGCGGATAGATCGAGACAGACTTGATCAGAAATTCGAGCCAGAAGTGTCGTTCGGTGGTGCTCGCATTCAAGGAGCGGTCGCTATGATGGAACGAATGCATGTTCCAGAGCCACCTCCATCGATGCTGGGCTCGATGAAAGGCGTATTCGCCAAAGTCCATCACGAGGAAATAGGTCGGGATCGCCCAAATCAGTCCCCAACCACGATCTGGCAACTGGATCAACCCGCCACCAAGAGCGTTGACTTGGCTAATGATCAAGAGTGCCGTGAGCGGCATCAGTGTTATGCGCAACCCGGTATGAAAGACGTGGTAGACGAGATTAAAGAAGATATGCCGGCCAGATTGATCACGTTCCGCCGGTTTCAGGCGCCCAATCAGCAAGGCACCAAGGCAAATTGCCAGGGACAGCAAAAGAGCGGTCCAAGTTTGTAAGCTGCAAAGATACGTCGCGACTAGCGTGATCAAGTCGAACTTTTCCAATAATCCATGGGCGATATTCCCGTAAGATTTTGGCAGCCCTTCATCAACAGATGGTTATCGCACCGTAATGCGGATGCTGCTGATACTTGGGTTTGCAGTTAATATATAAGAATAAAATCCTTAAAATTCAAAATTATTAAGAGACCACGGACGAAGCGGCGGCCAGCCAAATGCCATGCAAAATTCTCGGATGCGGCCTTGACGAAACGGGGGGCAGCGCCTAAATCGTCAGCACTCGCCCATGGGGAGTGCTAACAGTCTCGGTTCGCGATGGATATCCAGCCGGGGTTCCGTGGGTTTCGGGGATATTTTTAACGCAAACGGAGGACCTCCTATGAAGTTCCGCCCGCTCCATGACCGTGTTCTGGTGCGTCGAGTTGAGTCGGTCGAAAAGACGGCCGGCGGTATCATCATTCCCGACACTGCCAAGGAAAAGCCGCAAGAAGGCGAAGTCCTGGCCGTCGGTGCCGGCAACAAGGCGGAAGACGGCAAGGTCACGCCGTTGGACGTGAAGGCCGGTGATCGCATCCTGTTCGGCAAGTGGTCGGGCACCGAGGTCCGCGTCGATGGCGAAGACCTGCTGATCATGAAGGAATCGGACATCCTCGGCATCATCGAGGGCACCGCTTCCGGTTCGAAGAAGAAGGTCGCCTAAGGGCGCCGCTTCATTTCCGAAGACAGATACATAGACAGAGGTTTTAGGAAACATGGCTGCTAAAGACGTCCGTTTTAGCGCCGATGCCCGCGAGCGTATGCTGCGTGGCGTCGACATTCTCGCCAATGCCGTGAAGGTGACCCTCGGCCCGAAGGGCCGCAATGTCGTCATCGACAAGGCCTTCGGCGCCCCCCGCATCACCAAGGACGGTGTGACGGTCGCCAAGGAAATCGAACTTGCCGACAAGTTCGAGAACATGGGTGCGCAGATGCTGCGCGAAATCGCCTCGAAGACCAACGACATCGCCGGTGACGGCACCACGACCGCGACCGTTCTCGGTCAGGCGATCGT
>CAYOQR010000066.1:0-29561 GCA_964406155.1 uncultured Rhodospirillaceae bacterium
CCTGGCCCAGGGCGGCACCACCGTCGGCACCGGCCTCAACGCCGCCAAGGGCTTCGACAAGGCCTTCTGCGCCGAGCTGAAGAAGCTGAGCGGCCTGCCCTTCGTGCCCGCCGCCAACAAGTTCGAGGCACTCGCCGCCCATGATGCGCTGGTGGAAATCTCCGGCGCCTATAACGTGCTGGCCGCCTCGCTGATGAAGATCGCTAACGACATCCGCCTGCTGGGCTCCGGCCCGCGTTCGGGTCTCGCCGAACTCAATCTGCCGGAAAACGAGCCGGGTTCCTCGATCATGCCGGGCAAGGTCAATCCGACCCAATGCGAGGCCATGACCATGGTCTGCGCCCAGATCATCGGCAATCATGTCACGGTGACCGTCGGCGGCGCCACCGGCCATCTGGAATTGAACGTCTTCAAGCCGGTCATCATCTATAATGTGCTGCAGTCCGGGCGCCTGCTGGCCGATGCGGCGGTGAGCTTCACCGATAACTGCGTCATCGGGATCACGCCGAACCTGCCGCGCATCAAGCAGTCGCTGGAACAGTCGCTGATGCTGGTGACCGCGCTCAACACCCATATCGGCTATGACAATGCCGCGAAGATCGCCAAGAAGGCCCATAAGGAAGGCACCAGCCTGAAGGAAGCCGGCATCGCGCTCGGCCTGCTGACGGCGGCGCAGTTTGATAAATGGGTCCAGCCGGCCGACATGCTCGGCCCGAAGTAAGGCCGATAACACCGAGGTCCATAACACTCAGGCTCATACCCCAGAGGCCAACATGACAGAACGGCCGCCGACCAGGATGGAGAAGCATTCCGTGACCATTGCCGGTCACAAGACGAGCTTCACCCTGGAGGCGGCCTTCTGGAATGCCTTGAAGGCGATCGCCGTCAAACGCGGGCAGTCGGTGACGCAACTGGTCGCAGCGGTCGATCAGCAGCGCGCCGCCGAGCCGCCCGAGACCGCTCCCAATCTCTCCAGTGCATTGCGGGTTTTCGTCCTGCAGCAGCATCTGCCTGCCGCCGCTCCCGCCGAACCAACCATCATCCGCGACGACGACACGCCCCATGACGGTAGCCAATAGTGACGTCGGCCGATAACGACTTGACGCCGCCGGATGACCGCCTGTCGCGGAACGACGAGGTCCCTTTGACGGCACGGCTGATCGCCGAAAACGATCTGACGGCCCATGATCGCAGCAATATCCGCCGCCTGTTGATAGCCGCCTATCCCCAATATGCCGAGCTCTGGGCACAGTACGATTTCTGGGGCGGCCCGGCCGAGCATCGCCTGCTCATGCTCGACCATACCGGCCGGCCGGTCGCGCATCTCGGCTTTGCCAAACGCCTGATCCTGGTCGGCGATCAGCCGGTGATGATCGCCGGGATCGGCGCTGTCGCCGTCCTGCCCGATCTGCAGGGACAGCAGGTCGGCCGGCGACTGCTCCGGCGCCTGCAGCAAATCCTGCGCGACGACGTTCCGGTGTCCTTCGGATTTCTGCAATGCCGCGATGCGGTGGTCGATTTTTACATCAAGGCCGGCCTGATCCGCGTCCAGCAACTGGTGCGCAGTTTCGACCCCGATCATCGGCGCTGGCAGACCGACGATGCCGCCACGATGATCCTGCCCGCCGGACAGCCGGTTCAGGACTGGCCACGCTCCGGCCTCATCGATCTGATGGGCATGCCCTGGTAGATCACCAACAGGACATGCCCCGATCCGGTCTCAGGCTGCCCTGATCAGGGTATCTGGATTTTACCGAGGCCCGGCACCTTGATGGTCGGCTTCTTCTGCTTGGTGGCCGGTGCTGTTTCAGTCGTGCCAGTTCCAGTCGTACCCGCTCCATTTGTGCCGATCGTCGCATCCGTATTCCCCGCCGGCGCACCACCCCCTTGCAACATGTCGAGAAGACCGCCCGCCCCGCCGGTAGCGTTACCGCCCCCACCAGAGAAGGTGGGATGCGGGCTGCTGAGCGGACCGTTCAAGGTGACGGTCATGAAGGCCTTGTCGGTATTCCCGGTAAAGAGATCGACCACCATCTTCGAGAACGCCATGGTGTTGATATCGACCTGCCCCTTGGCCGCGCCCCGCGCCTTCGGGTTGGTGAAGGTGAAATCCTGGGTGTCGAGCACGCCTTTGGCAATATTGAAACTGCCCTTCAAGGCATTGTCGACGCCCATGAAGTTCGACAGCACACCCGTGATGGTATTGCTGATCCCCTGGACCTGCTTGACCTTCTGGCCCAGCACGTTCAGCAAGGCGGTGCCGACCTGCTGTTCCGCCTTGCCGATGATCATCAAGGTACCGTCGAGATTGCCCTTGCCGCTCAGCGAACGCACCAGCTCGGCCTGGCTCTTGCCGGCACCCGTGGCATTGAGGTTGAGCGAGATCGGTCCCTTGACCTGATTGCCGGCGATGCCGCCGCCCATCACCTGCCCGGCCTGGATCTTGTCGACCACGACCTTGGCATCGACCTTGGGCGTGCCACGGCCGTTGACCGTGGTGCCGGAGAGATTGAAGCCGCCGCCATAGATGTTGCCGTTCAGGGTCTGCAGCGTCATCAGCCCATCTTTAAGCGTGATCTTGGCGACAAGATTGTCGATCCGCTGATTGGGCATGATCACGGACTTCGCCTTGAAGCCGATATCGGCGTCCTGCTTGTCCAGGGCGGAGAGATCCAGCGGCTCGGTGGACCAGGCCTCACCGCCCGCTCCGCTTCCGCCGCTCGACGGGGTGCTGCCCGCCGGGGCGCTCTTGGCATTGCTGCCGCCCATGAAGGGCGCCAGATTGACGGTGCCGCCGGTCAGATCGGCCACCACCATCGGCCGGGCGCCGGTTGCGTCATAGGTTGCCGTGCCATTGAGCGAGCTGTCGCCCCAGGCCGCGCTCAGCGTGCTGACCTTGGCCTTCTGGGTGGTGCCGTCGGCCTTCACCGCCACTTTCAGCGGGCCGGCCTGAACGCCGGAACCCGGCAGGTCGGCCAGGCGCAGGAGGTTGGAGAATTCCGGATGATTGGCGGTTAGGCTGATATCGAAGGCAATGGGCTTCGCCTTCGCTTCGATCGTCCCGGTCAAGGCCGCCGTGCCACCCAGCGCCTGCATCTTCAGATCCAGCGCCATCTTGTCGGCGCCGCCCTTCAGGGTGCCGCCGACGCCAAGGGCGCCGGCCGCATTCGCATTCGGCCCGGCGAGACCCGCCAGGCGCAGGAGCGGCCCCGATTTCTGCGCCGTCAGGTTGAGCTGGGTATCGACCTGGGGACTGGCGCCGGAAAGACCGCTCACCTTGCCGTTCAGCTTGCCGGTGGCGCCGATCCCCGCCATGCCGAGATTGACGTCATAAGTGACATCCTCGCCATTGCCGCCAGCCTTGCCGTTCAGGGTCAGTGCCCCGAACTGCCCGGGCTGCTGCTGCCCCATGCCGGCCATCTGCAGCACATTGCCGGCATCCTTGGCCGTAACATCGAAATCGGTGTCGAAGCGCGGATTGCCCTTGAGGTCCGTCACCTTGCCGGTGACGGCGCCATGTCCGCCGAGGAAGTCCTTGACGCTGAGATCCTTGATATCGATCGCCCCGCCGCCGATGCCGATCAGGGCATGCAGACCGCTGATCTGCTGCTGATTCATGGTCAGGCTGCCGATCCGCGCCTCGATATTGGCGTTGAGATCGGCGAGCGGCGCCAGCGCCTTCAGCGGATTGCCGCCGGCCGCTTTGTTGTCCGTCGCCGGCTGGTTGGCCGGCTTGGTGTTGTCATTGCTTGCCGCCTTCCCTGCCGCCTTCCCCTGCGGCAGATAGCCGTCGAGATTGAGCTTGTCGATATTGAGGCCGACGCCGAAGCCCATCTGCTTGCGCTGCTTGCCATCCGGCAGAGCGACGCTGGCACCGCCCTGGATGGTGGATTGATCCAACTGGGCGGTCAGCTCGGTCAGATCGAGCTGCTGGTTCTTGAAGCCGATCTTACTGGAAAGGGCCATCTGCCGCAGCCGGTCACCCGGCACGCTGTCGACCGCACCCTTGGCGAAGGCGTCGATCAGCGCCCGGAGATTGCCGGAACTGACCTTCAAGCCGCCGGTGAAAGCCGGCTGGCCCTGATCGGCATAGAGCACGCCGCTGGCCCCGAGACCCGAGGCGCCGGGCAGTTGCGCGGTCAGGCTCTTCAAGGTGAGCTGGCCGCTGGCCAGTTGCGCCGACAGCTTGGTATTCTCGATGGCCTGGCCCTGATAGACGATCTGCTGCACCGTGGCATCGACCCCGGCGGTGATGCCGCCTGGCAGGCTGAAGGTGCCACCAGCCGCAGCCGGTGCCGCCTGATCCGCCGGTTTCGCCGCCTCCGCCGGTTTGCTTGAGGCACCGCCCGCCGGCATCAGCTTATCGAGATCGACCCGGCCAACGGCAACATTGGCCTGCACCGCCACTTCCTTGGCGTAATTCGCGGCAACTCCCGCCTTCGCCGTGAGATCACCCAATTGCAGGGTGAGATCCTTCACCGTGGCCGTAGCGCTGCCGGCGCTGACCGCGCCGTCCAGGGAGAAGGGCTGAGCCAGAGCCGGTGCCGCCGCCGTTTTATCGCCGCCGGACAAGGCCGCCAGCAGCTTGGCGACGCTGTCGCCCTTGCCGCTGAGCTTGCCGGTGACGATCGGCCTCTGCGGGTCGGAAGCCGCCGCGAGATCGGCCGTGCCATTGAAGCCGATCGTCGCCCCGGCATCGCTGACCGACAGCGAAACATCGACCGGCATCGGCGCCGCCTGATCCATTTTGCCGAGCGCCACCTTGAAGCCGAGCGGCGCGCCCAGGGCGGTTACGCCGCCGCTCGCCGTGAACGGCCCCTGCAGGCTGTCCATCGCCAGATCGACATTGATGTTCTCGACCTTCTGTTCCGAGCCCGTCGTATCGTCGCGATAGATCAGGACGCCGTCCTCGATCGTCGCGCCATCAACGGCGACATTCATTCCCGAGGACTTGGCACCCTCACCTGCATTGGCCGGCGCCGTGCTCTGCGCCGCTTCGCCAGCCGGCTTGATCTGCCAGTTGGCGGTGCCGTCCTTCAGTTTCTCGAGCAGGATGACCGGCTTGGTCAGCACGACTTCCTTCACCTCGACATTGCCGGACAGCAAGGGCAGGAGCGCAACCTTAACCTTGGCGCTTTCCAGGGTCACCATATCGGGCTGCGATGCACCCGGCGCATTGCCGAATTTCACGCCGGAGATCGATACCGCCGGCATCGGCAGGATCGACAGCGAGATATTGCCGTCGATCGTCAGGTCGCGTCCCGTGGCCGCCTTCGCCTTTTCGGCGATCATTCCCTTGTAGTTGTTGAGGTTGATGAACATCGGCACGATCACGGCAAGGGCGACGACGCCAACGATGACGCCGCCTGCGATTTTGATGCCTTTGTTCATGAGCCCCTCTTTTCCTGCTGGTACAGCCATGGACATGGAACCATTTCGCCCTGAACCAGTTCCAAGAAGACCGGTTGCAAGACAGGGAACGGTTCCAAGATTCGTTCCAGTCGGTATTATCGGAGGGCGGCGGATACTACCGCAAGATGTTCTGCATCACATTTGGATGAATAGCGCGAGCATTGCCATGGCAGAAATCGTCAACCTCAATCGTTTCCGCAAAGCCCGGAAACGGCAGGACGCCGACCGGCAGGCCGACGCCAATCGCGTCAAATTCGGCCGCACCAAGGCGGAGAAGGAAAACGACCGCCGTGCCGAGGAACGCCGCCGGCAGGAGATGGACGGCAGGAAGCTGGACGAGTGAGCAATAGCCGCCGGGCATCCGGCGGCCGGTGTTTCAGCGCTTGGCGCGGAAGAAACTGCGCAGCAGTTCCGCGCTCCGGTCCTCCGCCAGGCCGCCGAAGACCTGGGGCCGATGATGGCAGGTCGGCTGGGTGAAGATGCGCGGGCCATGCTCGATCCCCCCACCCTTGGGGTCCCGGGCGCCGTAGACCACCCGGCGCAACCGGGCGAAGGCAATCGCCGTCGCGCACATCGGACAAGGTTCCAGGGTGACATAGAGATCGGCCAGGGGCAGTCGCTTCTCGCCCCGCGCCATCGCCGCCCGGCGGATCACCAGCACCTCGGCATGGGCGGTCGGGTCCTGCCATTCCTCGACCCGGTTATGATCGGCCGCCAGGACCTGCCCCGTCGCGCTGTCGACCAGCACGGCGCCGATCGGCACTTCGTCCCGCGCCGCCGCCAGTTCCGCCTGGTGGAAGGCCAAGGCCATGTAATCCGTGTCGTCCGGTCCGCTCATCTGCCCAATCTATCCAGTGGCCTCTGCTCGGCGCTCTACCCGGCGGCCCATCCACCAAATGATCCAATTGGATCATCCGTCCCGCATTGAGCGCAGGTGCCGTCATGCGGTCAAGCCCCGCTTGTCGGAATCCGCCAGTTGTGGTTTAGCTTGAGCCATGAAAAAGACACCTCCCCTGATCGGCCCTCCTCTGATCGGACTGACACTCGATGCCGATGCGCCGAGCGGCTTGTCCAAATCCGCCCGTTATTCGATCCGCGAGAATTATTGCGGCGTCATTTCAGCCGCCGGCGGCATCCCGATCTGCCTGCCCCACGGCATCGACGCCCTGGACGCCCTGGCCGACCGCCTGGACGGGTTGGTGGTGACCGGCGGCGCCTTCGATATCGATCCCAGCCTTTATGGCGACACGACGCGCCACGTGACGGTCGCCACCAAGGAAGGCCGCACCGCCTTCGAATGGGGCATCACCAAGGCCATGCTGGAACGCGACAAGCCGGTGCTCGGCATCTGCGGCGGCGAGCAGTTGCTGAATGTCATGCTGGGCGGCACCCTGATCCAGCATATCGAGGACGCGGTGCAGGGCAGCGTCCTGCATGAACAGCCCAATCCGCGCGACAAGGCCGGCCATGCGGTCAAGGTGACGCCGGGCAGCCTGCTGCACCGTATCTGCGGCAGCGATATCCTGCAGGTAAACAGCGCCCATCATCAGGCGGTCAAGGCCGCCGGCCCCGGCATCGTGGTCAATGCCGTCGCCGAGGATGGCGTCGTCGAAGGGATCGAAGATCCCAGCAAGCGTTTCTGCCTCGGCGTGCAATGGCACCCCGAATTCATCATCGGCCCGGGCGATGCCAGGATCATCGACGCCTTCGTCGGGGCGGCGCGCGCATGAGCAGCGCCCCGATCAGCAACGCCGGCAATACCGGCAAGGGTGACGACGATACCGAGCGCATCGCCAAGGTGATGGCGCGCGCCGGCCTCTGCTCGCGCCGCGATGCCGAGGCCTGGATCGCCGCCGGCCGGGTCACGGTCAACGGCCAGAAACTGACCTCACCGGCCGTCAATGTCGGCCCGCTGGACGATGTCCGGGTCGATGGCAGGCCGCTGCCCGCCGCTGAGAAAACCCGCCTCTTCCGCTACCACAAGCCGCGTGGCCTGGTGACGACGGCCAAGGATCCCGAAGGCCGCCCCACCGTCTTCGAGAATCTGCCGGACAAGCTGCCGCGCCTGATCTCGGTCGGACGGCTCGATCTCAATTCCGAAGGCCTGCTGCTGCTCACCAATGACGGCGAACTGGCGCGGCGCCTGGAATTGCCGGCGACCGGCTGGGTGCGGCGCTACCGGGTGCGGGTCAATGGCCGCGTCGATGCCGCGACCCTGGCCACCCTGGCCGACGGCATCGAGATCGAGGGCGTGCGCTACGGTGCGATCGAGGCCGTACTCGACCGCCAGCAGGGCGGCAATGCCTGGCTGACCATGGGCCTGACCGAAGGCAAGAACCGCGAGATTCGCAAGGTCTGCGCCCATTTCGGCTGGACCGTCGGCCGCCTCATCCGGCTCTCCTACGGTCCCTTCCAGCTTGGCCATCTGGAGCGCGGCGAGGTCGAGGAGGTGCCGGGCAAGATTCTGCGCGATCAGCTCGGCCGTCCTGGCGGCGCCCCGCCTTTGCGGCCGCATCAGGCGAGCGGCGGCAAGGCCCGGCCGCCCAAGCCGGCACCGAAGCGCGAGAAGGACCACAAGAAGCGGGATGCGCAGCCGGTGAATATGACACCCGCCGCCGCGCCGCCGCCGCCGAGCCGGGACGGAGCGGAGCCCGCCCGTCGGAAACTCTCGCACGAACGGCGCGCCGAGCGGCAACGTGCCCAGCAACAGGCAAGCGATACTGGGCCTGCTCATCGTGATCGCACAGAGCGCAGCCAGGGCTCGGCCGAATCCAAGCAGACCGATCGCAAGCCGACCGGTACACTGCGGTTGCAACCGTCGAGCCCCCAGCGGTCGGATAAGAAGCAGTCGGACAAGAAACCGGGCGGATATAAGTCAGCGGCAAATCGTTCTGCGGACGGCAAGCCCACCGGAAACAAAGCCATCGGCAACAAGGCCGTGGGCAGCAAACAAGTCCGCAACAAACAAGCCGGCAGCAAGCCCGATGCGAACAGGCCTGCTGGCAATAAACCAGCCGGCACAAAGCCCACTGGCACCAAGCGATCCGATGCGCATCGATTCCGGCGCCCATAAGGGCAAGAAGCTGGTCGTGCCGGAAGGCCGCGATGTGCGGCCGACCGCCGATCGGGCACGCCAAGCCATTTTCAACATGCTGGTGCATGGCGCCGATGCGGTGCGGGGTGCTGCCGTTCTCGACGCCTTTGCCGGATCGGGTGCGCTCGGGCTGGAAGCGCTGTCGCGCGGCGCCGCCAGCCTGGTCGCCTTCGAGAAAGACCCGGCTGCGCTGAAGGCCTTGCGCGCCAATGTCGTCGGCTGCCGTGAGCAGGATCGCGCCAGCATCCGTCAGGCCGATGCCTTGCGCCCGCCCCCGCCCGGCGGCGTCGGCGCCGCCGCACCGGCCAGTCTCGTCTTCCTCGATCCGCCCTATGGCAAGGACCTCGTGCCGGCCGCCTTGCTGGCCCTCGGCCGCAGCGGCTGGATCGCGACCGACGCCCTCATCGTGGCGGAGATGGATCGCCGCGACGTTTTCGAGATACCGGATGGATATGCGGTCGAAACCGACCGTCATTACGGCAAGGCGCGCATCGTCATTCTGCGCAAAGTCGCCGGTTAGACTCCCTGCCTGCCGGCCTCAGCGGCGACCGAACAGTCTTTCGATATCGGCCAGCTTCAATTCGACATAGGTCGGGCGGCCGTGATTGCATTGGCCGGAATGGGGCGTCGCCTCCATCTGGCGCAGCAAGGCATCCATCTCAACGGCGGTCAGGCGCCGGCCCGACCGCACCGAGCCATGACAAGCCATGGTGCCGCAAATTTCCTCGAGGCGTTCCTTGAGGCTATGCGCCTGGCCAAGCTCGGCCAGTTCGTCGGCAAGATCGCGGACCAGACCCTGCACATCGGATTGCCCCAGCAGCGCCGGCACCTCGCGCACCACCACGGTTGCCGGGCCGAAGGATTCGATGACGAGCCCCAGTTCCGCGAGTTCCTCGGCGCGGGCGAGCAGCCGCTCCACCGCCCCGCCTTCCAGTTCCACGACCTCGGGAATCAGCAGGGCCTGACGGGCGACGCCCTGGGATGCCAGAGCCTGTTTCATGCGTTCGTAGACGAGCCGCTCATGCGCGGCATGCTGGTCGACGATCACCAGGCCATCGACGGTCTGGGCGATGATATAGGTCTCATGTAGCTGCGCGCGCGCGACACCCAATGGATACTGCACCGGCGCACGGCCATCGCTCCCGCCTTCCGCCACCGCCATGCCCTCTCCGTCGGGTTCGACGCGGGCGCTCGGGCGCTCCAGTTCCGGCGACAGCAGTTCAAGCGAGAGAGGGGCGAAACCGGCGAGGGCGCGGTTGACCAGCGAGGAACTGACACCGCTGCCGCGATAACCCGGGCTATAGCCGCCGGCATAGCCCGCACCCGGTCCCTGCCAGGCCGGCACGGCCGGGCTGCTCAATTGCGGGGCGTGAAACGCGTCCAGGGTCTGCGCCGCCACCGTGGTCGCGGCGCGATGCCCGGCGGCGGCCAGCGAATGGCGGATGGCGCTGACGATCAGGCCACGGACCAAAGCGGCATCGCGGAATCGCACTTCCGCCTTGGCCGGATGCACATTCACATCCACATCCTCCGGCGGCAGATCGACGAAGAGCGCCACCAGGGGATGACGGTCGCGGGCGAGGAAATCCTGATAGGCGCCGCGGATCGCCCCCACCAGCAGACGGTCTTTGACCGGCCGGCCGTTGACGAAGAGGTATTGATGCGTGGCGGTGGCGCGGTTCAAGGTCGGCAGGCCGACATAGCCATGCAGCCGGACATTCTCCCGTGTCGCGTCGATCGCCAGGGCATTCTCGCCGAAATCCCGCCCCATGATGGCGCTGAGGCGCTGCAGGCGCGCCGCCGCCGGATCCTCCAGCAGATCGCCGGCAATGGCCGGGAGGCGCAGCACCACGCGCTCCTCATCCCGCAAGGTGAAGCCGATCGCCGGATGGGCCATGGCCAAGCGTGAGACCACTTCCTCCACCGCATTGGCCTCGCTGCGGGACGTCTTCAGGAATTTGAGGCGGGCCGGCACGGCATAGAACAGGTCGCGCAACTCGACCCGGGTGCCGGCGGTCAAAGCGGCCGGCTGCGGCGTGCCCTTGACGCCGCCATCGACGGTCAGCGACCAGGCCTGATCGGCGGCCTTGCCGCTCGCGTCGCGGGCCCGGCTGGTCAGGGTCAGGCGGCCGACGGCACCGATCGCCGGCAGCGCCTCGCCCCGGAAGCCGAAATGATGGATATGGACGAGATCGTCATCGGGCAGTTTCGAGGTGGCGTGGCGCTCCACCGCGAGCTGCAGTTCCGCCGGCGTCATGCCGATACCGTCATCCTCCACCAGGATCAGGCTGCGGCCGCCGTCGCGGAGCGTGATCTCGATCCGCATCGCCCCGGCATCGATGGAATTCTCGGCCAGTTCCTTGACCACGGAAAACGGCCGCTCCACCACCTCGCCGGCGGCGATCTGGTTGATCAGATTGGTTGGCAGAAGACGAATCGACATGACGAGAGTCTAGAGCGCGATGCTCTCAGATTGAAGCATGTTTGCTGCAATCCGAAAGCTGAATCGCCCTCTCATTTATTGAAGAGAGCCGGCATGACAGTGCTAAGCTACGATTAAACTGCAAAATTTTAACGAAGCCGGGAGAAACCATAATGGGGTCTGAAGACAAGCCGCGCGCCGCCGACAGTTTCATGTCGGCCGAGGCCTATGGCCAAAGCCTGACGGGGATCGGGGTTAATCTGCTGGTGCGCGACATCGCCCGTTCGTCCCTGTTTGCCCGTGATGTGCTGGGTGCCGAGATCGTTTACAGCGACAAGGATTTCGCCGTCCTGCGTCAGGGGCCGGTGCCGGCCGGCGGCAAGCGGGCCGAATGGATGCTGCATACCGACGGCACCTATCACAGCAATCCGCTCCTCGGCCTGCTGTCGGATGTCTCGGTGCGGGGCGTCGGGGTCGAGATCCGGCTCTATCATTGCGACCCCGACCAGGCGACAGCCCAGGCCAAGGCCCATCACCATCATGTCCTCGCCCCGGCCGCCGACAAGCCGCATGGCCTGCGCGAGGCCTATATCCTCGATCCCGACGGCTATTGCTGGGTGCCGAGCCTGCCCAAAAAATAGGTCAGGCCTTCACCACCTTGTCACTGTCGACCCCGAGCTTAGCCATCACATTGCGGGTATCGACGATCAGCTTCGCCTTGGCGCCGATCAGGTGATAATCGACCGCATCGTGATCGGTGACGATCAGCACCGCATCGGTCGCCGCCAGGGTCTTCGCCGTCAATGCCGAGGAGCGGCGGCCGGTCAGGCCCGGGTGATCGCGGGTCGGCGTGATCCGGGGAATGAGCGGGTCGTGATAGCTGATCCGCGCACCGCGCCGTTCCAGCTCCTCGATGATGTGCAGCGAGGGGCTTTCCCGCTGATCGTCGACATTCTTCTTGTAAGCAACCCCCATCACCAGGATGCGAGCGCCTTTCAGCGCCTTGCCGAGCCGGTCGCTCAAGGCTGCGGTCAAGCGCTCGATGACGAAATGCGGCATGGCGGTATTGATCTCCCCCGCCAGCTCGATGAAGCGCGTATTGATGCCGTATTCCCGGGCTTTCCAGGTGAGATAGAAGGGATCGATCGGGATGCAATGGCCGCCGAGGCCGGGACCGGGATAGAAGGGCATGAAACCGAAAGGCTTGCTCTTGGCGCCGTCGATCACTTCCCAGATATCGACATCCATGGCGGTGCAGATCACCTTCAGCTCGTTCACCAGGGCGATATTGACGGCGCGAAAGATGTTTTCCGTGAGCTTGATGGTCTCCGCCGCCTCCGGGCTGCTGACCGGCACGGTGCGGACGACGATCTGATCGTAGAGCTGGGTCGCGAGCTTCAGGGCGGCGGCGCCGTCGCCCCCGACCACCTTGGGGATCGCCGCCGTCCCATAGGTCGTGTTGCCGGGATCCTCGCGCTCGGGCGAATAAGCGAGGTAGAAATCGCGACCCGATTTGAGTCCGCCGGCTTCCAGGATCGGCTTCAAGACATCCCGGGTGGTGCCCGGATAGGTGCTGGATTCCAGGATCACCAATTGGCCCCGGCGCAGATGCCGCGCCACCTCCTCGCCGGTCTTGACGATGAACTGCAGATCCGGCTCGCGGTGGCGGGTCAGCGGGGTCGGCACGCAGATCAGGATCGCATCCATCCCGGCAAGGCCGGCGAAGTCGGCGCTGGCCGTCAGGGTCCCGGCCTTGACCAGAGGCGCCACCCGGCGGTTACCGATATGCTTGATATAGGATTTGCCGGCGGAGAGCTGCCGGATCTTGGCCGGATCGATGTCGAAACCGGTCACCGCATACCCGCATTCCGCGAACAGGCAGGCGAGCGGCAAGCCGACATAGCCGAGGCCGATCACGCCGATCCTGGCCTGTCGCTGGCCGATGGCCGTCCCTAACTGGCCAGCCGGGGAGCCCGCCCGGCCAGCTCGTGCCTTGGCCGGCTTTATTTGGGTACTCATTCTTATTCTCCTGCAAATCCCCCGCGACCTTAATGGATCGCCCCCGGCCATGCAGCAGCTTTGGCCGATCGGATTGGTGATCGATGAAGTCCTTACGCCGGGTTCGCCCATATCGGCTTATGCGAACTTTGTTAACCATGGTTCAGGAATAATGCTATGTACGTTTTGATTCGGCCGGGTTTCGGCCCGCGGAATGAGAGGCATGACGCAGGCCCGCGCGCTTAATCCTCAGCAGACAGATTTGTCCGAGTTCGCCGGTCCGGCCATCCAGATCGCCGCTCGGCCGGATGGTACCCTGACCGTGACCATGGCCAATGCCGCGTTCCTCGCGGATACCGGTTTTGACATGGCCATGCTGATGCATGCTCCCTTGCCCGGTCCGCTTGGCCCCGGTTGCGAGGTCCTGCTCGATCTCGCCCGGCGCGTGCTGGCCGATGGCCGGCCGGCCGACGGCATCATCGGCCTTGTCACCCCCAAGGGCCCGCGCCGGCATCATATGGTGCTGATGCCCCCCTCCACCGGCGAGGCAGCCGCGTGCGACCGGGTCCTCGTTCTCAGCACCGATATCACGACCGATGAGGCTCTGCGCTATCTCGATGACGCGCTGGTCACCATCAAGAACGTTCTCTGGTCGCTGCTGGTCGATGCTCCCGTCTTCAATTACGTGAGCCGCTCCGTCGAAACCCTGCTCGGCATCAACGCGGAAGAACTCATGACCGTGCCATGGACCTGGCACCGTTATGTCCACCCCGACGATCTCGACCTGCTGCAATCGGCCTGGAAGGCGACGCAGAACGGCGCCATCTTCGATATCGAATACCGCATGCTGCATCCCGACGGGCGCACCATCCTGATCCGCGATCGTGGCGCCCTGGTGCGCGACGCCCAGGGGCGGCCGCTACGCATCGACGGTATCTCCCAGGATGTCACGGCGATGCGCGCGGCCGAAGCCAAGGCGAAGGCGGCGGAAGGCCTCTACCGCACCGTGGTCGAAAACCAGGTCGAGCTGATCTGTCGCTTCATGCCGGACCTCACCATCGTCTTTTGCAACGAGACCTATGCAGCCCTGTATGGCAAGTCCGTTACCGAGATCACGGGTAGGTCGCTGAGGGACTTCCTCAGTCCGGGAGAAATCGACGACGTCCGCCAGGTAATCGCGCGACTCCTGGCCGGCGAAGCCGTCTTGCAGGAAGAACGCTACAAGGTTCTGCCCGAAGGACGAACCGCCTGGTACAACTGGTCGGATGTCGCGATCTATGACGATGCCGGCCGGATCGTCGAGATCCAAAGCATCGGCCGCAACGTCACCGCCCGCCATGAGATGGAACGCGACCTTCAGGCCAGCGAGCAAAGATTGCGCCTGGCGATCGACAGCATCCCGGATGCTTTCGCGCTCTATGACGCGGCGGACCGGCTCGTCCTTTGCAACAAGCAATTCTATGATCTCGCCGTCTCGCCGACCACGCTCCACCCGATCGGTCGGACGTTTGAAGAGCTTGCGCGCGAATCGTCCAGCGGTCCGGTTGCGCCGATCGAGGCCAAGGACGACCCCGAAGGATGGGTGCGCCGCCGCCTGGAACTCCATCGCAACCCGCCACCGCATCCGACCGAGATGCCGCTTCAAAATGGGCGTTGGCTGCGGATCAGCGAGCGACGGACGGCCGATGGCGGCTGGGTGGCGACCTGGAGCGATATCACGCCCCTGAAGGAAGCCGAAACCAGGTTGGGATCGGCCATCGCCGCCTTCAATGAAGGCTTCGTCTATTACGACAAGAATGAACGGCTGATCCTCTGCAACGAGCGGTTCAAGGAGTTTTATCCGAGATCGGCGCCGGCGATGATTCCGGGATCGACCCTGGAGGAAATCTTCCGCTACGGCATGACCCATGGCGAGTTTGCCGGTGTCGGCGACGATCCCGAAGCCTGGCTGCAAATGGAATTGGCCCGTGCGCGCAATAAGAACCGCAGCATGTTCGAGCGTGAGCTGCATGACGGCCGCTGGCTGCTGGTCAGCCGCTCGCCGTTGCCGGATGGCGGTCTGGTCAGCATCATCGCCGATCTGACGCAGGTGAAGACACGCGAAGCCGAGCTGAAACAGGCGCAGCATAAGCTGCAGCACCAGACACACAATCTGACGCAACTGGCGGAACAATTGCGCACGGCGCGGATCGCGGCGGAATCCGCCAGCCAGGCGAAGTCACGCTTCCTGGCGCATATGAGCCATGAATTGCGGACCCCGCTGAATGCCATCCTTGGTTTCGCCGATGTCATCCGCAACAACATGTTCGGTGAGATTTCCCCGGCCCGCTATCGCGACTACGTGCAATATATCCACGATAGCGGCAGCCATCTCCTCGACATGATCAACGATGTTCTCGATCTCTCCAAGATCGAGGCGGGGAAGTTCGAGCTGAAGCCCCAGGCGCTGGATGCCGAGGCCATCGCCCAGGCGGGCAGCAAGCTGGTTGCCGGCATGGCCAAGGAGAACGGCGTCCGCCTGATGATCGATATCGACCAGCAATGCCCCGTCCTGCATGGCGATCTGCGGGCGGTCAAACAGATCATCATCAATCTGCTGTCGAACAGCGTGAAATTCACCCCGAGCGGCGGCTACGTCACCCTGCAGATCCAGCGCGTGGCGGATGCCGGTTGCGAGATCATCATCACCGATACCGGAATCGGCATGGGCCCCGACGACATCGCCAAGGCGATGGATCCCTTCGGTCAGATCGACGGCACCCTGGCGCGCAAACACCGAGGCACCGGCCTAGGCCTTCCCCTGGTGAAGAATCTGGCGGAGATGCAGGGCGGGTCCCTGACGATCGACAGCGCACCGAGCCGGGGAACCCGCGTCACGGTCTTCCTGCCCCTGCTGCCCTCGCTGTCGGCTGAAACCGCGGATGTGATCGACGCCTGACCGCCGGTCGGGCCGCACCGCATAGGCAACGCGGCACAGCCCGACGGCTCACGCGTCTCAGTGGTTCTGTTCTTTTGTCTTAAGGAAGCGGATCTTCGGGTAATCCTCGGCCGCCCGGTCGAGATGCCAGGCATTGCGCGCCAGGAAGACCGGATCGCCATTGTGATCCTCGGCGATCGAGGCCCGCGACGCATCGAGGAAACGCTTCAGCTCGGCCGGATCATCCGCCTCCACCCAACGGGCGGTATAGAGGCTGGTCGGCTCGAAGCGAACCGGCAGGCCGTATTCCGTGCGGATACGGTCGGCGAGGATTTCAAACTGCAGCGCGCCCACCACACCGACGATCCAGTCGGTGCCGATCTGCGGCCGGAACACTCGCGCGGCGCCCTCTTCCGCCAATTGCTCCAGCGCCTTGCCGAGATGCTTGGCACGCAGCGGATCATCCGCCCGCACGCTCTGCAGATGTTCCGGCGCAAAAGAGGGAATGCCGGTGAACTGGAGCTGCTCTCCCTCGGTCAGGCTATCGCCGATCCGGAGGTTGCCATGATTGGGCACGCCGAGAATATCGCCGGCGAAGGCCTCTTCCGCCAATTCGCGGTCCTGGGCCAGGAACAGCACCGGATTGTGCAGGTTGAGCTGCTTGCCGGAGCGCACATGCAGGGCCTTCATCCCCCGCTTGAACTGTCCCGAGCACAGCCGCACGAAAGCGATGCGGTCGCGATGCTTCGGGTCCATATTCGCCTGGATCTTGAAGACGAACCCCGTCAGCTTGTCTTCCACCGGCTGCACGGCGCGGGTCGTCGTCGGCTGCGGCCGGGGTGGCGGCGCCATCTCGGCCAGGCCGCTGAGCAATTCGCCGACACCGAAATTATTGACCGCCGAACCGAAATAGATCGGCGAGAGATGTCCCTCGCGATAGGCCTCCAGATCGAATTGCGGCATCAGGCCACGAGCCATCTCGACATCGTCCCGCAGGCGCTGCGCCTCATCCGGCTTCAGCGCGGCTGCAAGCTTGGGATCGTCCAGGCCCTCGATCTTCAGATTGGCTTCTTCCTGGGTGCCGCCGCGCTCGAACATGACCAGACGGTCATTGAAGAGGTCGTAGCAGCCCTTGAAGCTCTTCCCCATGCCGATCGGCCAGGAAGCTGGCGTGATATCCAGCGCCAGCGTCTGTTCGATTTCCGAGATGAGATCGAACGGCTCGCGGCCCTCGCGGTCGAGCTTGTTGACGAAGGTGACGATCGGCACGTCACGCAGGCGGCAGGCCTCGAACAGCTTGCGGGTCTGGCTTTCGATACCCTTGGCGGCATCGATCACCATGACGGCGGAATCGACTGCCGTCAGCGTGCGATAGGTGTCTTCGCTGAAATCCTCGTGGCCCGGCGTATCCAGCAGGTTGAAGGTGCAGCCGCGATAATCGAAGGTCATGACCGAGGCGGTCACGGAGATGCCGCGCTCGCGCTCGACCTTCATCCAGTCGGAACGCGCGCGCCGCTGTTCGCCACGCGCCTTCACGGCACCCGCCAACTGGATGGCGCCTCCGAACAGCAGCAGCTTTTCGGTCAAAGTGGTCTTGCCGGCGTCGGGATGCGCGATGATCGCAAAAGTCCGTCGCCGGGAAACTTCGGTCTCCAGATCGGCCATGATGCTCACTTGGGGCCGGCGCTCACGATCCGGCTCATTTCTAAAACAGGGAGGCAATTCGCGCCTTTGACCGAAGCGGCGGCGCCTCAGTCAGGAACAATCGCGCTCTCATGGAAATTCGCGGCAATTTACGCATTCCGGCAGCTTTTTCCAGCCGAAAAAGCCCATATCGGACAGAATCTTAGGTAAAATTCAGGCCTTGCGGGTGCTGACCAGCATCACCCCGCCCAGCACGAAGGCCGCCCCGATCATCTGGGGGATCGAAACATTCTCCCCCAGGAACAGCCAGCCGAAGAAGATCGTCGCGACGGGACCGATCGAGCCGACGATCGACACCTTCGATGCCCCGATCAACTGAATGGCTTTCGCCGTCAGGAAAATCGGCAGGACGGTCGAGAAGACCGCCATGGCGATGGCATAGGCATAGACCTGCCAGGGCTGCTCGAAAGCGCTGGCCACGGGATGGGTCACCAGGAAATGAACCAGGCAGGCCAAGGCGGCAACGATCGATGCCCAGGCGGCCAGCCGGACCGCCCCCAGCCGCCCCACCAGTTGGCCGTTGCCGACCAGATAGATCGCATAGGTGATCATGCACAGGAAGACCAGGGACCCGCCGATCAGGGTCGCCTGATGATCGCCGGTGGCCCGGATGTCATGCACGAAGGCGATGCCGATGCCGACATATGAAATCGCCATCGCCAGGATGGCCCGCTTGGTGATCCGGTGACCGAACATGAAAACCGACAGGATCACCACCACGGTCGGATAGAGAAACAGGATCAGCCGTTCCAGCCCGGCAGAGATATAATGCAACCCTAAAAAATCGAGGATGCTGGAGGCGTAATAGCCGACCACACCGAGAAACAGGAGCGCCAGCCAGTCCTTGCGCGTCAGTTCGACCGCCGCTGTCCGCCCGGACCACCAGGCCGCTACCATCAGAAGCGGCAAGGAGAATGTCATGCGCAATGCCAGCAGCAGCACGGCATCGACGCCATAGCGATAGGCCAGCTTGACGAAGACGGCCTTCATCGAAAAGGCGGCGGAGGCCACGAAAGCCAGCAGCACGCCTTGATTGGTATTCATGTGATCTCGCACCGGATTGACGGCTTTCAGGAGGATTCCCCGATCCTTACTCTAACGGATCGCCCCCCGCCCCGACTATTCCGGAAGCGACTGACCTCTGGCACCTGAAAGCCGTTCCGTCTCGACAACGTCACAAAAGCGCCATGCGGAGGTGAGCCTTCGCTCGCTATTTTCACGGCCCTGACCTCGGGGGCTGGAACCAAGTGGCTGTTTTTACCTCTAAAATTACGATCCGTCACAAAGTAACCGTGTTATTCGCCCTGCTCATGCTGGCGATGGGGGCGGTCACCTATCTCACCTTCGACCGGCTGTCGGCGATCAAGCTCGAGGCGGTCAATATCCGCGCCTCCGTCCTGCCGACGACACAGATCCTGGGGAAGCTGGGCGATGCGACCGAGCGTTATCGCCTGCTGCAGGCCGAGCATGTTTTCGTCGTCGCGCCGGCCGATATGGACCGCATCGAACATGACATGGCCGCGACGGACGAAGAGGTCCGGCGGCTGCTCGAGCAACTCGCCCTCCTCATCGGCGACAGCGCGCGGGAGAACGCGCGGGAGAGCCTGGCCGATTTCAAGGCCGGCTGGGACGATTTCACCAAGAGCGGCCAGACCCTCTCCAAACTCTCGCGCGACAATGACGATACCTTTGTCACCAAGCTCTACCGTACCGATGCTGCGAAGCAGTTCGAACGCCTGCGTGCCGATGTCCAGCACCTGACCGGGGCGAATATCGAAAGCGGCGACCGGGCGGCGGCGGCCAGTGTCGAGATCACCGGCAACACCCAATGGGCGCTCGGCATGACCGTCCTTGTGGCCCTTTCAATCTGCCTGCTGGCGGTGTTCTTCATCGCACGGGCGGTCATCCGGCCCATCGTCCTCACCGCCCGGCTGATGGAACAGCTTGCCACACAGAATCACGATATCGCCATCGACGGCAGCCATCGGCAGGACGAGATCGGCATGATGATGCGGGCCCTGCTGGTCTTCCGCGACGGCATCGCCGAGGCCGACCGTCTGCACCGGGCACGACAGGCCGATCACGAAGCCCGCACCGCGCGGATCGAACGGGCGACACGCCTGAACGAGGATTTCAGCCGCGAGATCGACGCCGCCCTGGCCGAATTAAGCTCGGCCGCCAGTGGCCTCGCACGGACCGCCGACGGCCTGTCCTCTGATGCCAAGCTCGGCGCCAGCCAGGCCGAGCGCGTGGCGAATGCCGCGGAACATGCTTCCGCCAATGTCGGCACCGTGGCGACCGCCACCGAGCAGCTCGCCGCCTCGATCCGGGAAATCACCCAGCAGGCATCGCAATCCTCCCAGGTCGCCGCCGAAGCGGTGCACGAGGCGGCGCAGACCCTGACCATCGTCTCCGGCCTGACCCAGGCGGCGGAGCGCATCGGCAATATCATCCGCGTCATCAAGGATATTGCCGATCAGACTCATCTGCTGGCCCTCAATGCGACGATCGAGGCGGCCCGCGCCGGCGATGCCGGGCGAGGTTTCGCCGTCGTCGCGGCAGAGGTCCGCTCGCTTGCCAGCGGTACCAGCCAGGCAACGGAGGAGATCGCCGCCCAGGTCACCACCATGCAATCCGCGGCCCGTCAGGCTGCCTCCGCGATCGGCCGGATCGACCAGACGATCGGCCGGATCAGCGACGTCTCGACCTCTATTGCCTCGGTCATCGAGGAACAGGATGCGGCGACCAACGAAATCGCCCGCAATGTGCAGGAAGCGGCACGTGGCACCGCCGATATGTCCGAGAACATCCTCACCCTCAACAAGGTGACCGGCCGGACCGGCAACAGCTCGGTCGATGTCCTGGCGGCGGTCGACATGTTGACCGGTCAGACGCAGCGCCTGCGGCGGGATGTCGACACCTATCTCACGGCCATGGCGGCACGGGACGTCGATACTCCTCCCGCTCCCACGGAGCCCGTCCAAGCCGCGGTGGCGTGATAACAGAACCCGGTCAACGTGGATGATTCAGGCCCGCAAATTGCCGCATCTGCCCGCAAGCGGTTGACATCGCACAACTGAAACTACACTTTTGGACGTCGTGTCCTCGCTGCCTGTCAGGGCGCGGCTCAACCACATTGCAGCCGTTTGAGAGACATCGCGACGCATGGTCCACAGCACGCCGCTTATCGCCACTATTGTCGGCAGCCTCGTTCTTGCCCTGATCTTCGGCGCGGTCGCGAACCGTCTGCGCGTGTCGCCGCTGGCGGGCTATCTGCTGGCCGGCGTGCTCGCCGGTCCCTTCACGCCGGGCTATACCGCGGATCAGAAGCTGGCGCCGGAACTGGCGGAGATCGGCGTCATCCTGCTGATGTTCGGCGTCGGCCTGCATTTCTCGCTGAAGGATCTTTTTTCCGTCAAGAATATCGCCATCCCCGGCGCCATCCTGCAGATCGCTTTAGCGACGATGCTTGGCCTCGGCTTGTCCTGGACCATGGGCTGGCCGTTCGGCGCCGGCCTGGTCTTCGGCCTGGCGCTCTCGGTCGCCAGTACCGTGGTGCTGCTGCGGGCGCTGCAGGAGCGCCGGCTGATCGAGACGGAACGCGGCCGTATCGCCGTCGGCTGGCTGATCGTCGAGGACCTGGCGATGGTCCTCGTCCTTGTCCTGCTGCCGGCCCTGGCGGGCCTCCTCAAGGACGACAGCGTGCAGGCAACGGGACTCAGCCTCAACGGCCTCCTGCTGACCCTCGCCATCACCCTCGGCAAGGTCGCCGCCTTCGTTGTCCTGATGCTGGTCGTCGGCCGGCGGATCATTCCCTGGCTGCTGCATTACATCGCCCATACCGGATCGCGTGAATTATTCCGCCTCGCCGTGCTGGCCATCGCCCTGGGTGTCGCCTATGGCGCTGCCCTGCTGTTCGGCGTTTCCTTCGCCCTCGGCGCCTTCTTTGCCGGCATGGTCCTGAGCGAATCCGAACTCAGCCATCAGGCCGCGCAGGAATCCCTGCCGTTGCGCGATGCCTTCGCCGTCCTGTTCTTCGTATCGGTCGGCATGCTGTTCGACCCCAGCATCCTGCTCCGCGAACCGCTGCCGGTCATCGGCACCTTCCTGATCATCGTCATCGGCAAGTCGCTGGCCGCATTCGCCATCGTGCGCCTGTTCCGCCACCCGTTGAGCACGGCCCTGATGATCTCCGCCAGCCTGGCGCAGATCGGTGAATTCTCCTTCATCCTGGCGGCCCTCGGCGTCGATCTCGGCCTGCTGCCGCCCGAGGGGCGCGACCTCATCCTGGCGGGTGCTATCCTCTCGATCCTGGCCAATCCGCTGATCTTCGTCGCCCTGGATCATCTCAAGCCCTGGCTCGACCGCCGCGAAGGCAAGGTCGAACCAGTGGAGAGCGGCAAGACGGTCACCAGCGAAGACCTGCCTGTGACAACCCTCGCCCATCATGCCGTCGTGGTCGGCAGCGGCCGGGTCGGCAGCGTCATCATCGAACGGCTGAGGCTGGAGGACAAACCGCTGCTGGTGATCGAGGATCGCCGCGAACTGGTCGAGCAATGCCGCGCCCAGGGCATCGAGGTCATCGCCGAGAACGGCGCCGCGGCAGCCACCCTCGCCGCCGCCAATTTGCCCCAGGCACGCTGGCTGTTCATCGCCATTCCCAACGGCTTCGAGGCCGGGCAGATCGTCGAACAGGCGCGCAACGCCAATCCCGAACTTGAGATCATCGCCCGAGCCCATTCCGATGCCGAGGTCGATCATCTGACCAAATGCGGCGCCAACCACACCATCATGGGCGAACGGGAAATCGCCCGTGGCATGCTGGAACAGGCTTTCGGTGAAAACAGCCCGATTGCCGACGCCGATGACGCCGCGACGGCGCCGACGCCCGCTTAGCCCGGCCGCCGCGCAATGAGGGCGCTGGTTTCCACCACCTCCTCGATCATGCCATCGCTTGCCCGGCCGCCGATCTCCGTCCGGATTTCCGCCGCCAGTTGATCCGCCTGTTCACCTAAGCGCTGCCGGGTCGATGTCGAGCGGGAGAAAGCACGGTCGATCAGCGTGTCGATCGACAGGCGGCGCTTCTCGATGACGGAAACGCTTTCCAATTGCGAGAAGGGTGAGGCCAGCAGAATGGATTCGTGCCGCTGCCAGATCGGCGATTTGCGGTACTGGCGATGCTCGTCCGGCGGCGAGAAGCGATCGATCAACTGTTCGAAATCCGCAACCCATGCATTCTCCGGCAGTTTGGGATGATCGTCGTTGAACAGGGCGATGGCGCCGTCGGCCTGGATCATCCGATCGAGGCGCCGCAGGGTGTCCTCGCGGTCCATCCAATGAAAGGCGCGGCCGATCACCGTCAGGCGGAAGGTTCCGAGCCCGGGCCCGATATCGTAGGAACTGCCCTGTCGAAAGGACACATTCGACAAACCGGCATCCCCGGCCAATTGCCGGCCGACGGCCAGCATTTCCGGTTCGGGATCGATCGCCACGACCTCCTTGGCTCTCGTCGCAAAGGCCCGCGCCAATTGCGCCGGACCGCAGCCGAGATCGAGCACGCGGTCCTCGGCTGTGAGGCCGCAAAGCCGTGCCGCCAGTTCGATCAGACGATCGGGATAAGGCGGGCGGCCCGACAGATAATGGTCGGCAGCCGAGCGGAAACGCTGAGGGTCGAACGGAATGACTTGGGCCATGATGCGATTGTCCCGGTTGGATGGGATGCTCGTATCGCGCGATACGGTCATCGAGATCTGGGAAGGATGACGAGAATTGCTGTGTGGCACGGCCGGCCCCAGCCTGCCCTGAAACAGCAATTGAATCTTCTCTCGCGGGCCGGCGTGACCGGCCGCGATCTTCACTCAAACTCCCCGTCCAGGCAGCGGAAGTCGTGCCTGATCGAGGAAAGCACCCCACCGATCGGATCGGCCGCCTGGACGGCCCCGATCTCAGATCGTCGATATGTCGTTACGCATCAGGCGATAGCGGTGACGCGCTCCGGTTCCGGCAGATCGGCGCCCCACATCTTTTCCAGATTGTAGAATTCGCGCACTTCCGGCCGGAAGAGATGAACGATCACGTCGCCGCCGTCCAGCAGCACCCAATCGCCCTGGGTCACGCCTTCGATGGACCTGGTCTTGACGCCGAGCTTGGTCAGCTTGTCGTCGAGATGCTGTGCCATCGCCGCCAATTGACGCGACGAGCGCCCGCTGGCGATGACCATATAATCGGCGATGCTGGATTTACCGCGGAGATCAATCGAGACGATGTCTTCTGCCTTGTCATCGTCCAGGGATGTCGCAACGACCTTGACCAGATCGTCGGTCATCGTCACAGCCGGCATGGCGGCTGCCTTCTTTGCACGAGGAATGATCTCTACCCTCCTTACCGGCGCCATCGGCAAAGCGCCATGTCCCGTCAGGCCCGATCTTCGGCGCCAATCCCACTATCCCTGTCGCGATTAGTTGCCCGTTTTGGCTTTAGCCCGGGCGGCGGCACGGATCGCGGTGGCCGAAATCGGATTCAGCCGATGATGCACGAACATCCAAGCCGGCGGCGGCCTCTTCACCAGGGTCTTACTTGCGGATTCACGGACCCTGTATCCGGCGAAGCGCCGGGCCGCCTTGGCGGCCAGTGCACTATAAGTATAGGTGGGACGGTCGAAAACCGCAATTGGCAGCAGATGAAATATCTGTTGCCAATCCTTCCAGCGGTCGATCTGGACCAGATTGTCCGCCCCCATCAGCCAGATAAACCGGCAATCACGATATCGTTCCACCAGCTTGGCCAGGGTATCCGCCGTATAACGGGTACCGAGGCGGATCTCGATATCGGTTACCCGGATGCGGGGATGCGCGGCGACGGCCTGGGCCGCTCGCAGCCGGGCCGCGAGCGGCGCCATGCCATCGACCGGCTTCAACGGATTCTGTGGCGCGACCAGCCACCAGACCTCATCGAGACCGAAATAGGCCAAAGCCGCCAGGCTGATCTCCCGATGCCCCTCATGAGCCGGGTTGAAGGACCCGCCCAACAGACCGATTTTACGCCGCCGCACGTCCCGCCCCCGATCCGCCGCGTGTCAGGTCCGGATCATGGCCGGATCTGGCCGTCCCCGCGGACGACGTATTTATAGCTGGTCAACTGCTCGGCCCCGACCGGACCCCGCGCATGCAGCTTGCCGGTGGAAATGCCGATTTCCGCGCCCATGCCAAACTCGCCGCCATCGGCGAACTGGGTGGAGGCATTCTGGATGACGATGCCGGCATCGATTTCGCGGAGAAACTGCTCCGCCGCCGCCGCGTCTTCCGTGACGATCGCCTCGGTGTGATGCGAACCATGCCGGTTGATGTGACCGATCGCATCCTCGACATCATCCACCACGCGAACGGCGATGATGGCATCGAGATATTCGGTATCCCAGTCGAGATCGGTCGCGGCCTTCACCCGGGAATCAACCGCCTGGGTTTCCGCATCGCCCCGCACTTCGCAGCCGGCGGCCAGCAGATCGCCAACCAGTAACGGCAGGAGGTCGAGGCGTTTGCGATGGACCAGCAATGTCTCGGTCGCCCCGCAGACGCCGATGCGGCGCATCTTGGCGTTGAGGACGATGCGGCGCGCCTTTTCGGCATCGGCGGCGGCATCGACATAGGTATGACAGTTGCCGTCGAGATGCTTCAGCACGGGAATCCGGCTTTCGGCCGCGACCCGCTCGATCAAGCCGCGCCCGCCGCGCGGAATGATGAGGTCGATCTCGTCGGTCATGGTGAGCATGATGCCAACGGCAGCACGATCCGTGGTCGGCAAGCGCTGGATGGCGGCTTCCGGCAAGCCGGCGGCACGCAGCCCCGCCTGCAGGCAATCGAGGATCGCCGCCGAGGAACGCGCACTTTCCGAGCCGCCACGCAAAATGGCCGCATTGCCCGATTTCAGGCAGAGGCCGCCGGCATCGGCTGTCACATTGGGCCGGCTCTCATAGATGATGCCGATGACGCCGAGCGGCACCGCGACGCGGGTGATCTTCAAACCATTGGGCCGGTCCCAGGCAGCGAGTTCGCGGCCGACCGGATCGGGCAGCATTGCGATTTCCTCCAGCCCCTTGGCCATGGCCTCGATGCGCTTTTCATCCAGCATCAGGCGGTCGAGCAGCGCCGCGCTCAAGCTTCGCGCTTTTGCCGCCGCCATATCCTCGGCATTGGCGGCCATGATCCCGGCCCGGTTCTCGCGCAGGGCCTTGGCCATTTCCAGCAAGGCGCGATCTTTGCCCGCGCGACCGGCCAGGGCCAGGGCTGCGGCGGCCCGCCGCGCGGCCTGGCCCAGTTGCTTCATCTGCGCCACAAGGCCGGCATGATCATGCTCGGCGTGCCGGTGCTCGGTCTTTTGATGCAAGGCAGTCATAGGGTCAGCTTAACACCAGATCGTCGCGATGAATCATCTCATCACGGCCGCGATAGCCAAGCAAGCCGGCGATCTCGCGGCTCTTATGGCCCATGATGAATTTGGCGTCGCGGGCGTTATAGGCGATCAGGCCCCGCGCCACCTCGGCACCGGCCGCATCCGTGACGATGACGGCATCGCCCCGCTCGAAACGGCCCTCGACCCGGATGACACCGGCCGGCAGCAGGCTGCGGCCCGCCTTCAAGGCACCGAGCGCACCGGCATCGACGGCGATCTTGCCCTTGGGCTTCAGCGCCCCGGCGATCCAGCGCTTGCGCGCGGTCCTGGGCGAAGCCGACGGCAGGAACCAGCTACAGGCCGCCCCTTCCAGCATCGCCTGCAGGGGTCGCATCTGCCGGCCATTGGCGATCGCCATGCGGCAGCCGGCCGACATGGCGATACGGGCAGCCGTCAATTTGGTCACCATGCCGCCCGAGGAATAACCCGGCGGCGCTTCCCCGGCCATGGCCTCGACCTCGGCGGTCAGTTCGGTGATCTCGGCGATGAATTGCGCATCCTTGTCCTTGCGCGGATCGGCGGTATAGAGACCGTCGATATCCGAGAGCAGGACCAGGGTATCGGCGCTGATCATGGCCGCGACCCGCGCCGCCAGCCGGTCATTATCGCCGAAGCGGATCTCCGAGGTAGCGACGGTATCGTTCTCGTTGATCACCGGCACGGCGCCCATCTTCAGCAATGCGTTCAGCGTGGACCGCGCATTGAGATGACGCCGCCGCTCCTCGGTATCGTCCAAGGTCAGCAGGATCTGCGCGACCGTGATGTCGTGGCGCGCCAGCGTCTCCTGATAGGCATGGGCGAGGCGGATCTGCCCGGTCGCCGCCGCCGCCTGCTTCTCTTCCAGCCGCAAGGCACCGCTTTCCAGGCCGAGATGGCGGCGGCCGACGGCGATGGCGCCGGACGAGACCAGCACGACCTCGACGCCCTGCTCCCGCAAGGCCGCCACGTCATCGGCCAAGGCGTCCAGCCATTTGCGGCGGATATCGCCGCTGACCTCATCGACCAGCAAGGCGCTGCCGATCTTGACCACCAGCCTTTTGGCGCTGGCGAGGCTGTGTTCCCTGGCGCTCCCCCGGCGCTTGTCGCTCATGCCTCTTGCTCCCCTTGATCACCGCGCGAAGCGGTTGGTTCGTTGCGGACCTTGCCGATACAGCCGATCAGCCAATCACCGCCGGTCAGTCCTCGATATCCTCGTGATGGGCTTCATCCGTCACCCGCAGGATCGGGCCGTCATGGGCGACTTCCTCTTCCACGACCGCCTCTTCCTCGCGCAGCCGCGCCCGATGCTCCTCGACGAATTCCATCACCTGGCGCAGGAGATCCTTCACCCCCTGACCGGTGGCGCCGGAAATCGCCAGCACCGGCTCGACGGCATTCTTGGCCCGGCTCCGTTTCAGCTTCGCGGCCTTGGCGAGCTGCTTCTGCTTTTCCAGGATCTCGTCCGGCTGCAGGGCGTCGCATTTGTTCAGCACGAGCAGTTCCGGCTTCTCCGCGAGAATCGGGCTATAGGCCTTCAGCTCCGCGCGAATCGTCTTATAGGCATCGACCACGTCTTCCTGGGTGCCGTCGATCAGATGGATGAGAACGCCGCAGCGTTCCACATGGCCAAGGAACCGATGGCCGAGGCCGGCGCCGTCATGGGCGCCTTCGATCAGGCCGGGAATATCCGCCAGGACGAATTCGCGGTTGTCGACATGCACGACGCCGAGCTGCGGATGCAGGGTGGTGAAGGGATAATCGGCGATCTTCGGCTTGGCCCGGCTGGTCGCCGCCAGCAAAGTGGACTTGCCGGCATTGGGCAGACCGACCAGGCCGCAATCGGCGATCAGCTTCAGGCGCAGCCAGATCCAGCGCTCCTCGCCCGGCCAGCCCTGGCCGTGCTGGCGCGGCGCCTGGTTGGTCGAGGTCTTATAATGGGCGTTGCCGAAGCCGCCATCGCCGCCGCGCGCCAAAGTCACGCGCTGGCCAGGCTTCTTCATGTCGTAGAGCACCGTCTCGCGATCCTCGTCCAGGATCTGGGTGCCGACGGGCACCTTCATGACGATCGCCTCGGCATCCTGGCCGGTGCGGTTCTTGCCCATGCCGTGATAGCCGCGCCGCGCCTTGAAATGCTGGGTATAGCGGTAATCGATCAGCGTGTTCAGATTGGGCACCGCCTCGACGATGATGTCGCCGCCGCGCCCGCCATTGCCGCCATCGGGTCCGCCGAATTCGATGAACTTCTCGCGGCGGAAGCTGACGCAGCCGGCACCGCCGTCGCCACTCTTCACGAAGATCTTTGCCTGGTCGAGGAACTTCATCGTCTTATCCGTTTCTGCGCTGACCGCGTGTTCTCTGGCGTCTTTCTATGGCCTCTTCGGCCGCCGGGCTTGCTTGTCCCGAAAAGAGAAAGGGGAATGGCTTGAAGCCATTCCCCTTCCAATCTTACGGTCGTGAATGGCTGCGCCGATCAGATGCCGGCGCGGGAGCTCATTCAGGCCTGCGGGACCACCGAGACGACGGTCTTGCCGCCGGTCGTGCGATGGAACTCCACCTTGCCGTTCGCGGTGGCGAACAGCGTGTGGTCACGGCCCATGCCGACATTCTTGCCCGGATGAACCTTGGTGCCGCGCTGACGGATGATGATGTTGCCGGAAATAACGGCTTCGTCACCGAACTTCTTCACGCCAAGGCGGCGGCCGGCGGTATCGCGACCGTTGCGGGAGCTACCGCCTGCTTTTTTATGTGCCATTGTGCTGTCTCCTTAATCCGTCTGCGGATCGACCTTGAGGCCGGACCTTAACCGACCTGCCTCAAGAACCGTCCTCAGGCAACCTTGATGTCGGTGATGCGCAGGACAGTCAGCTTCTGGCGATGACCGTTCTTGCGGCGATAGTTGTGACGGCGGTGCTTCTTGAACACCAGAACCTTGTCGGCCTGAGCCTGATCCAGCACCTTGGCGGAAACGCTGGCGCCCTGCACGACCGGCGCGCCCAGCTTGGTGGTCGCGTCGTCGCCGATCATCAGAACCTGGTCCAGCGACACATCGGCACCGGCCTCAACGTCGAGCTTTTCAACCAGGATGACGTCGTTCTTGGCGACCTTGTACTGCTTGCCGCCGGTCTTGATCACTGCGAACATGATGTCCTGCTCTATCTTCTTCTTATCCGGCCAACCGACCGGAACCCATCAGGGTGGCCCAAAAAACAGGGGCCGCCCGCCCAGGCGCTCGCTGCGCCGATCTGGGGGCGACCCATTCCAAGGGCCGGGAATATACTGTGCCGCGCCCTTCTGTCAATTGGATTCGACTGCCGGAGTCGGCCTCGCCGGGTCCCCCGGACAGGCGCTGACGGAGCCAGTTTTTCGCCTCTAACTCACTGAATTTCAGGATATTATCTAATTTTCTCACCAACCGGCAAGATAATCATCATGCCCCAGCCAGATACGGCTTGCGGGCCGGACTCCGATCCGTTAGGTTCCGGCCGCCCAACGACTGCGGAGAGGTGCCAGAGTGGCCGATTGGGGCAGTCTCGAAAACTGTTGTAGGTTTGCGCCTACCGTGGGTTCGAATCCCACCCTCTCCGCCA
>CAYOQR010000067.1:0-29030 GCA_964406155.1 uncultured Rhodospirillaceae bacterium
GTCGTCGTCGATCTCTCACGCAATTTCGGCAAGGAAGCGGCGTTGACCGCCGGCCTCGACCAGTGCAACGGCGCCGCCGCCATTCCCATCGATGTCGATCTGCAGGATCCGCCGGAGCTGATCCCCCAGATGATCGCCGAATGGATGAAGGGTTTCGAGGTGGTGGCCGCCCGCCGTGTTTCGCGCGAGACCGACACCTTCGTGAAACGCCTGACCGGCCGGCTGTTCTACAAGGTGCATAACGCGCTGGCCGACCAGAAGCTGCCCCAGGATGTCGGCGATTTCCGCCTGATCGACCGCAAGGTGATCGATGTCCTGAAGGATCTGCCGGAGCGCCGCCGCTTCATGAAGGGGCTGTTCTCCTGGGTCGGCTTCCGCACCACGGTCATCGACTATACCCGCCAGCCCCGCGCCGCCGGCAAGACCAAGTTCCGGTATTGGAAGCTGTGGAACCTCGCGCTGGAAGGCATCACCGGCTTCAGCACCGTGCCGCTCCGGATCTGGACCTATCTCGGTGCGGTGATCGCCGGCGGTGCCTTCACCTATATGATCTATTTCTTCATCCGCACGCTGCTGCACGGCAATGACGTGAAGGGCTATCCCTCGCTGCTGCTCTCGATCCTGTTCCTCGGCGGCGTGCAGTTGATCGGCATCGGTGTGCTCGGCGAATATCTCGGCCGGGTCTATGAGGAGGTCAAGCAGCGGCCGAAATATATCGTCAGATCCATGCTGAGCCGGCGCGATGGACGAAACATATCGCCGCTCGCCTGACGTGGACTGCATTTCAGCAGGACAGCCGGCTGAGCCTTCAACCGGCCGCGCGGCCGGGCGATCCACCGCCGGCAGCCTGCTGCGCTTCGGCATCACCGGCCTTGCCTCGACGGCGATCCATGTGCTGGTCGCCACCGTGCTGATCAAGCTCTGCGGCCTGTCGCAGGTCGCCGCCAACGTATCGGCCTTCTGCACCGCCAATGTGTTTTCCTATCTGGTGAACACGCTCTGGAGCTTCGCGCACCGCCTCGGGCACCGTTCGCTGCTGCGCTTCTGGCTCGTCTCCCTGCTCGCCCTCGGCCTTACCACCCTGGTCTCCGGCCTCGCCGAGGCGCTGCATCTCCATTACCTGATCGGCATCGCCATGGTCGTCACCGTCGTCCCGGTCTTCACCTTCCTGGGGCATCGGCACTGGACGTACCGGGTGTAACTGGAGACATCCGGCCCGGGTACAGACCGGCTAGATAGGTAACAGATTAGACCGGAGACATAGGTAACAGTCCAAAGTGGCACGGCAAGGAGATGGCCGATGCCGTGGAAAGAGACCTGTGTGGTGGAAGAGAGATTTTTGTTCATTGCCGACTGGTTGCGGGGTGAGCTGCCGATGAGCTTGCTGTGTGAGCACGACGGGATCAGTCGAAAGACCGGCTACAAATGGGTTGCGCGCTATCAGGCGGATCCGGTGCATGGGCTGTCGGAGCTGTCGCGGGCGCCGCATCGTTGTGGCCGCGGGATTGAGCCCGCGGTGGCGGCGCGGATCGTGGCGCTGCGTCGACAGCGGCCCTCTTGGGGCCCTCGCAAGCTGCGGGCGGCCTTGCAGCATGCCGAGCCGGCGATGCGCTGGCCGGCGGCGAGCACGATCGGGGAGCTGTTGGGGCGCGAGGGCTTGAGCCAGGCGCGCCGGCAGCGGCGGCGGGCGATGCCGCGTCAGCAGCCGTTTCTCGATGTCACGACGGCCAACGACGTCTGGTGTGCCGACTTCAAGGGCTGGTTCCGGACCACGGACGGTGCCAGATGTGACCCCTTGACGATCAGCGATGCCCATAGCCGCTTCCTGCTCGATTGCTACATCGTGCCGCCGACCAGGGAGGGGGTGGCGCCGCGCTTCATCCGGGCCTTTCGACGCTTTGGCCTGCCGCGCGCGATCCGCACCGATAATGGATCACCCTTTGCCTCGACCGGTGCGGGCGGCCTCACCCGCCTGTCGGTCGGTTGGCTGAAGCTCGGCATCAAGCTGGAGCGGATCGACCCTGGGCAACCGCAACAGAACGGCCGGCATGAGCGCATGCATCGCACCTTGAAAGCCGAGACCTCGCGCCCGCCGGCCGCCAGCCTGCCTCAGCAGCAGCGCCGGTTCGACCGCTTCCGCCAGATCTATAATGAAGAGCGGCCCCATGAGGCGCTCAACCAAGAGCCGCCGGCGGCCCATTACCAGCCCTCGCCCCGGCCCTATCCCGACCGCATCCCGGAACCCTGGTATGACGCCGAGCAGGCGGTCCGCCAGGTGCGATCCACCGGCGAGATCAAATGGGGCGGCGACTATGTCTTTATCAGCGAGAGCTTGGTCGGAGAGCCCGTCGGCATTGCCGAAACCGAGCAGGGCGACTGGATCGTCCGCTTCATGGAACTGGAGCTCGGCATCATCGATCGCACCACCAAGAAACTCCGCCGCTTCAGCGCGGCCCGCCCGGGCCGCGCTGAAGCATGAGAACAAACCAGGGAAACTGTTACCTATGTCTCCGGTCTAATCTGTCACCTATGTTCCCGGTTGCACACCCGGCATGCCCCCTCACCCCGACCCTCTCCCCACAAGTGGGGCGAGGGAGATTCCATCGTCTCTCACGCGAGATGATCGAGCGATATCAGCCCTTGAACTCCCTCGCCCCACGTGAGTGGGGAGAGGGTCGGGGTGAGGGGCGTTGATGCCAGATAAGATGTTGCCGGGCAGGCCCATTTTCGCACCGGACAGCAGCGGGCTAGACCAGAGAATCCATGCCGACAATGAGTATTGCCATCACCCATGGATTGCCGGGTCAAGCCCGGCAATGACAAACGAGTGGAGGCCAACGTCGTCTGCACCTACGTGCGATGCTCGCACAATGCATCACAAATTCATTTGTCACCTCCGGGCTTGACCCCGTCGGCGTAAGTCGACATTCGTCGGCAGGGGGTCCATGGGAAATGCCGTGCGCTACTTTCGCTATGGATTGCCGGGTCAATCCTCGGGTCAAGCCCGAGGACAGGTCCGGCAATGACAAGAGAGTATATGCGTACTCTGTACGAAACCTACGACAGTGCCCCCTCGCCCCCAGCCGACGCATGTCGGCTTACGCCGACGGGGCGGGAGAGGGTTGGGGTGAGGGGGTAGCTCCTTCAAGCGAGATATCCCCCTCACTCGCCGCTCTTGAACTTGGTCCAGATGCGGGTGCGCAGGCGTTCCAGTTTCGTGTCGGCCATCTCGCCGCCGAAAAGCTTCTTCTCATCCTCGGCGCTGGGATAGATCACCGGATCGCTGGTGATCGTGGGATTGGCGAGCGGCTTCGCGGCGCCGACGCCGCTGGCATAGGTGACGGTGTTGATGCCCTCGGCGGCGATCTGCGCATCCATCAGGAAGTTGAGATACTTCCAGGCGGCTTGGGGATGGGGCGCGTCCTTCGGCACGGCCAAGGAATCGATCCAGTAATAGGTGCCCTCCTTCGGCAGCGTATACGCAAGCCCGATGCCGGTCTTGTTATCGCGGGCCGCATTGATGGCGGCGGCGACATCGCCGTTCCAGGCCATGACCAGGCACAATTCGCCCGTCGCCAGCGCGTCCTTGTAGCCGGCATTGTCGATCTTGCGGTAATAGGGCCGGACCTTGGCCAGCACCTTTTCCGCCTCGGCGTAATCCGCCTCGCTCTTGGAATCCGGATCCTTGCCGAGATATTTCAGGACCAGCGGCAGGACGGTCGGCGTATCCAGCATGCCGATGCCGCAATCCTGGAACTTCGCCGCCACCTTGGGATCGAACAGCATGGCCCAGCTATCGACCGGGGCGTCGGGCAGGCGCTCCTTCAGCTTGGCGACGTTATAGGCGATGCCGGTCGTGCCCCAGAAATAAGGCACGCCATAATCGTTCTGCGGATCGACATCGCGCATCGCCTTCAAGGCCACGGGATCGAGATTGTTCCAATTGGTGAGCTTGCTCTTGTCGAGCTTCTGGAAGACGCCCGCCTTCATCTGCCGACCGAGATAGGTCGAGGTGATGGTGACGACGTCATAGCCGGAACCGCCGGCCAGCATCTTCGCCTCCACCGCCTCGTTGGAATCGAAGAGGTCGTAGCGCACCTTGATGCCGGTCGCCGCCTGGAACTTCTCCAGCGTATGCGCGCCGATATAATCGCCCCAGTTATAGACGTTGACTTCCTTGTCCTCGGCCCGCGCCCGGTCCGCACCACCGGCCAGCATCGCCGCACCGGCGAGACAACCCGCCATCAGCAGCATCGCAATCGGCTTCGCCCGTTCCGCTTCCCGCCGATCCGGCATCGTTGAAATCGACCGCGACATGCGTCTCTCCCCTCCCCAATTACAATTGACTCTCACGCTAACATTCCAGGCGAAGGGCGCCCAAACGACATGACCGCCTGAGGTCATTCCGTGACGGAATGATCCGTGCTAAGCTCGTTTCCCCGCGCCGAAACATCCCGACACTCGAACAGGTTCCATCTTGCGCCGCGTCCTGCCCTCTCTGCCCGCCTTGACCGTCTTCGAAGCTTCCGCCCGCCATGGCAGCTTCACCCGTGCCGCCGAGGAGCTGAACCTCACCCAGAGCGCCGTCAGCAAGCAGATCCGCTCGCTCGAAGATTTCCTCGGCCTGCATCTTTTCGAGCGGGTGCGCCAGCGCATCGTCCTCACCAAGGCCGGCGGGCTCTATCTCGCCCGCGTGCGCGAGGCCTTGGAAATCATGGAGACGGCGACCATGGAAGCGCTGGCCTTCCAGGGCGGCAACCAGATGCTGAATGTCGCCACGCTGCCGACCTTCGGCACCAGATGGCTGGCGCCGCGTCTCGAGGATTTCACCCGCCGGCATCCGGATATCGCCCTCAATGTCACCGCGCGCACCTGGCCCTTCGATCTCGTCCAGGAGAATGTCGATCTCGCGATCTATTACGGCGAGCATCCCTGGCCCGGCGGCATCTGCGACCTGCTGATCGACGAGGAGGTCGTGCCGGTCTGCGCCCCGAAGCTGCAGGCGCCGAAAGGCCCGCTGAAATCGCCGCGCGATCTCGCCCGCCTCAACCTGCTGCATCACCGCGCCCGGCCGCGCGCCTGGAAGGACTGGCTGCACTCGGTCAACCAGGACACGGTCAACGCCTTCCACGGCATCCGCTTCGAGCAGTTCGAAATGATCATCCAGGCCGCCATCGCCGGCCTCGGCGTCGCCCTGGTGCCGCGCTTCATGGTGCGCGAGGAATTGCTGCGCCGCAGCCTCGTCATTCCCTTCGACAAGCCGATGACCAGCGCCGAATCCTATTACCTCGCCTATACCGAACGCAAACGCCCCCTCCCCGCCGTCCAGGCCTTCCGCGCCTGGATCCTCGATCAGGTGGCGCAGGATCGCGGATGAGATGACGGGCTGGATGAGGGCGCGGTTACGGCATACGGATGTTTCCGAGGCCGCGCGGTGATCAATCAGGCAGACAGCCAGCACCTGCCCCCTCACTCCTCTCTCCCGCCCCATCGTCAGGGGGCGAGCGAGGGAGAACTGTTGCTAGTCCTGTGTGGTACTTGCATCCACTCGTTCGTCATCCCCGGGCTTGACCCGGCAACGACAAACGAGAAGGTATTGACACTGCACAGGAGCAGCAGCAAAGCCCCCTGTCTCGCCACCGACGGGATGGAAGAACGTTGGAGCAAGGGGTGTTTGCGACAGGCTCGATATTGTGGCCGCCATACACCCACGGGCTCATCCATCATTCTCGAACGGCATCGCCGGAATATGATAAGGAAGACATTACTGACGCAGCCGTCAGCGTCGTGACAAGTTTGGCGCTTACCGGTCTCACCACCCATCGCACAGCAAAGGAAGGTCTCGCAGATGAACCGCCCTCTCGTCCTTGGACGCCTCTTGCGGATCGCCCTGCCGTCCCTGTTGATGGGCGCTGCGGTCCTGCCGCTGCCATCCCTGGCCCAGACCGCAAATGCGCAGACGACGGGCACGCAGGCGGGCGGCAAGGAGGTGGAAGACAGCACGCCCTGGAATCCTGAGCATGTGCCGGTCTCGACGGTCTTTCCCTATGGCAAGTCGGTGCCGGACTTCGTCTGCATGCCCGGCCGCTATTGCGCCCTCACCCTGCAAACCGGCGAAACGATCCGGCAGATCCAGCAATCCGATCAAAGCTGGTCGGTGACGCCGACGACCTATGGCGCCGGTACCTTCGCCGTGCCGGTCCTGATCGTCTCGCCGCAGGGCACCAGCACCACCGCCGCCCTTACCGTCACCACCGATCGCCGCGTCTATAAGATCAACCTCGTCAGCTCCATGGACCATGCGATGCCGCTGGCGGCCTTCAGCTATCCGCAATAGACGCACACGCACCGCCGACGGATACACCCGTTACTTTGCCTTCAGCCGCGCCGGCAGCAGCGCCTTGCCCAGCATCGGGAGCAGGATGCCGGCGGTGATGATGGCGATGGCGAGCCATTGCTGGGGGCTGGGGATCTCGCCGAGGACGATGGCACCGGTCAGGGCCGTGGCGACGGGAATGCAGGGCATGAAGAGCGAGGCGATGGCGGCGCCCAACTGGCGCACCGCATAGGTATAGAGAAAGATCGCCGCGGCCCCCGCCAGGAAGCCCTGGATGACGACCTGCGCCGCGATCTCCGTTACCGGCACCGTACCGATGCCGCCGAGTGCCAGACCACTGGGAATCATGTTGCCGGCAACGAGCCCCCAGACGACCGGCACGGGAATGCAGGACAGCAGGGCGACCGCCGCCGTCGCCGCCACCGCGTCGATGCTCCAGCGCCGCACCAGCACGGCATAGGTGGAGAACATCACGCCCGAACCGATGAAGAGCAGATCGCCGAACAAGGTACTGCCGCCCCCACTCCCGCCATTCCGGGCCAGGATGAAGGCAAGCAGCCCCAGGATGATCGTGCCGATGCTTGCCAGCCGCGCCGGCGAGATCGCATCCTTGAAGAGCAGGCGCGAGAGCACGAAGGAGAAGAAGATGATCGAGGCCGGGCAGAGTGCGGCGGCATGGGCCGCCGGCGCATGGGAGAGGCCCCAATTGATCAGGGCCGGATAGGGAAAGCCGATCAGCAAGGCGAACACCACGGCCCGCCGCCAGCCGAGCGCCGCCAGCTTCTCCAGGCCGGTCCGCCAGAGGATCGGCAGGAAGACCAGCCCCGCCCCGGCGAAACGCAGGCTGGAAATATCCACGGGGGTGAGATGGCTGCGCAGGCTGAAACGCGCGGCGACGAATTGCACGGCGGTGATCGCGACCATCGTCAGGCCGGCAAGGATCGCCAAGCCGTTGCGATGACGCTCCCGGTCCGAGGCGCCGCCGTCCGGCCGCATCTCCGGCCGGGCAGCGACACGGCTTCCCGCGATGTCGTCCCGATGCTGCATCTCGTCCTCCCCTGCCACGCTTTCCCTGGCCGTGCTTTCCTGGGCCGTGCTTTCCTGGGCCGTGCTTTCCGGCCCTGGCAGAGGGGCGCATCTGCTGCGGGTCGCACCTGACATTCCGCGGCCATAGGCCATGGCTGCACGGAACGCAGGCTATTGCGGCAAATGACGCGACTGAATACGCTCATTTGATATGTTCTGCGTGAAAGTCACGGAAAACCGAGGGTGAAAACGTGAAATCGGAAGGCGATGATCTCGACCGGATCGACCGTCAACTGCTGCGGCTGCTGCAGGAGGACGGGCGCCGCACCACGCTCGATCTCGCCGAGCGGGTCGGCCTGTCGCCGACCGGCACCAGCCAGCGGGTGAAGCGCCTGTTCCGTGACGGCTATATCACCGCCGTCCGGGCCATCCTCAATCCCCAGAAGATCGGCCGGGGCACCCTGGTCTTCATCGAGGTCCGGCTCGACCAGACCGCGCCCCATGTCTTCGACCGCTTCGCCAAGGCGGTGGCGAAGGCGCCGGAGGTGCTGGAATGCCACATGGTGGTCGGCGGCTTCGACTATCTGGTGAAGGCCCGCATCGCCGACATGTCGCTGTTCCAGGATTTCCTGCAACGCGTGATCCTGCCCCTCCCCGGCGTGCGCGAGACCCACACCTATACCGCCGTCGCCGATGTGAAGCCGGATGCTCTGCTGCCGGTGTGACGGGGTTTTAGCGGCAATCGCATCATCCGTCATCAACGCCCCTCACCCCAACCCTCTCCCCACTTGCGTGGGGCGAGGGAGTCATCACAGTCTTTCGGGCGAAACTGTCGTGCGCGATATCGGCTTAAGCTCCCTCGCCCCGTGAGAACGGGGAGAGGGTTGGGGTGAGGGGTGCTCGCGACAGATGAGATGCTCTCCACGCAGGCTTGACCTCTAACCGGACACCCCTGCCGCAAGTGGAGAGGGTTGGGGTGAGGGGTGGCCCTGCTAAACCGGATGCCACCTATGGACACGCTCCCCCATCAGAACAGCAGCGGTCCTGAATCATCCCCCTCATCATTCCTGGGCGGCATGATGTCAGGCTGGATGGTCGTTTGGCCGTACCCGGCGTCGGCCCTAGAGTGGAGGATGGCCATCCAGCACCGCGTCAGCCGCGACCGCAAGGGCGGCGGTGTCATCGGGGCAGGATCGGGATGTCGACGCAGATTTGGACGAAGTTGGATTACGAGGCCAAGGGCAAGCAGGTCGGCCATCTGCTCCTGCCGCATTCGGTGCATCGCTCGGCCTATGGCACTCTTCCGATCCCGCTCGGCATCGTCGCCGGCGGCACGGGCCCGACCGTGCTGCTGACGGCGGGTACCCATGGCGACGAATACGAGGGGCAGATCGCGCTGGTGAAGCTGCTGCGGTCGCTCGATCCGGGCAAGGTCAACGGCCGCATCATCATCCTGCCGATGCTGAACGCGCCGGCGGCGGAAGCGGGCCTGCGCACCTCGCCGATCGACGGCGGCAATCTCAACCGCGCCTATCCCGGCGATCCGCTGGGCGGGCCGACGGCGCAGATCGCCCATTATGTCAGCACCGTCCTGCTGCCCATGGCCGATGTCTATCAGGACCTGCATGCCGGCGGCTCGTCGCTGGATTATCTCCCCTTCGTCTCGATCCGCCGCAGCGGCCGGGCCGATCTCGACGAACGCGCCCTCGCCGCCGCCCGTGCCTTCGGCGCGCCGCATCTCCTGATCTGGGGCCACAGTCCCGATCCGCGCCTCTCGACCGCTGAATCCAACCGCCAGAACGTCATCTCGCTGGGCGGCGAATTCGGCGGCGGCGGCACGGTCTCGCAGGCCGGCCTGCGCATCGTCGAACAGGGATTGCAGCGCCTGCTGGCCCATCTCGGCGTGATCGCTCCCCATCCCGACAGCGCCACGCCGCCGCCGGCCGTCGAGATCGAGGTGCTGGGCCGCGATTACTATGTCTATGCCGAAGCGGACGGCGTCTTCGAGCCGGATGTCGTGCTCGGCGACAAGGTGATGCCGGGCGAGCTCTGCGGCATGCTGCACAGCATCGACGATCCCGAGCGAGCTGCTTTGCCCCATGTCTTCCAGCGCGACGGCATCGTCATCTGCCAGCGCCATCCGGGCCTGGTGCGGCGCGGCGACTGCCTCGCGCATCTCGCCACCTTGCGCCGGTGATTGGACGGCGGCTCACGGCCGGCTTGGGCATGGCTCTGCCGTTTCGAGACGGCAGCGCTTGGCCTTAGATAGCCCTCACTCTAACGCTGCCCTCCTGCCCTGTTGAGCCGATATAGGCCCCGGTCGCAGGCCGGCCGGCTCTCACGGGCCTGCGCAATTCCCCTTTCGCCGATACGGTTTCGCATTCTAGAGTGAGGCGGAATCGCCGGTCGTTTCGGCCGGCTGTCGCGGATCAGGACCGATGGGGGAATGATGTTCAGCAAGTCGAAGCCGACCAAGCAGGAACTGAAGAAACTGGATCACGGGATGACGGCGATCGAGGCGCTGGTCGATCTGATCAACGGGCTGGAAAAGGCCATCGAGACCCAGGGCAAGGCGGTGGAGTTCCTAGACGCGGCGATCCGCCGCGAACTCGCCCGCACCCAGCTCACCATCGGCCTCAGCCGCGCCCATCTGCGCCAGCTCGCCCAGGCAGCGAAATCCTATCTCGCCGACCAGAAGCAGGCCGGGCAGAAACAAACCGGGGAAAAGACAGCCGGTGCGCAGAAAGCAGGCGCCAAGAAAGCCGCCGCGAAAAAGCCGGCGAAGAGCCCCGCCAAACCGGTCAAGAGCACGAAGAAGCCTGTTCCCCGGAAGAAGGCACGCTAACGGGCGGTGGCATATTCAGGCCCCGTTATCTCATAAGAGATACGTCGCAGCGCCTGCCCCCTCACCCCAACCCTCTCCCGCGAGGGGAGAGGGAGCCTACTGCGTGCTTCCTACGGCCCAGTCAAGTACACGAACAGCAGCGAAGCGCGTGCATCGGATGTCAACAGCAGCACTCCCTCTCCCCCTGCCGACCTCCCCCCTGCCGACGGGGCGGGAGAGGGTCGAGATGAGGGGGCAACATCACCTGAGATGCTTGCCCTCAATATCTTCACGGTATTGAAGACACTCCCCCGCTAAACCCGCAGGAAATCGATCGCGGCGAGGAGCTTCGTGATGCGGGGTCTAACATGGTCCCGGCGATCCGCGGTGTCGCGCGTCATCGGATTGTCATCGAGCAGCGGCAGGACCGCCGCTTCGCAGTGATGGATTTCCTTCAGCGGGCCGCCATACGGCAGGCGGGTCAGCGCCGTCCTGCCCTGGCCCGCGACCGCTTGCATGACCAGCCAGAGATCGGAATTCTCATCCTGGTCCGGCAGGTCGGACATGAAGCGGCCAATGAGATTGGCGGAGAAATAGGCCCGCGCCGCCGCCCCCATCAGCCGATAGCAAAAATCCAGCGGCACGGGCTGCACATCCAGAAGCACGATAAAAGGCAGCAGCTTCGGCACATCGACAGGATCGAGATCGCGCCGGCGCGGCGGATGGCCATCGCAGCACTTCGACAACCAGTAGGCAAAAGCGGCCCGGATGACCGGCGACGTCACCTCCGCCAGGGCGAGCGCGTCGATGCGGGCGAGGACCGGCAGGCGCACGAGCTCCAGGTTGAGAAGAGAACATGATCCGTTCCCGCTCGATCCGTCTCTAGTCAATCGGATAGAGAGCCATGCGGCACACTCCGGCTCTGGACCAGGGAAACCTGCTCAAGGCGCATCATATACCGGCCGCCCTGCCCGAATGCTGTCGCACCGACCGAAATACATGCAGGACAATTGTCTGGACGATATGCCCCTATTCCATAAAGTGGAGGGCAATTCAGCTTTCAGGTCGAAGCCGTCGCGCTCTAGGAACCGGTGCGCAAACGGGCTAGTGTCCGACGCCACCAGCATGGTTAGAATGCCTACTCACATGAAAGAATACCCGCCCGGCGGAATTCGGACACACCAATCAGACCAAACGAACCAGACCACCGCAAACAGATCGGGGCCAAGATGCGTATTCGTGAGATCAGCGCCTATCGCGTGGACCAGCCGTTCCGTGACGGCACCTATACCTGTTCCGGCGGCCGCTCCGCCGAGGGCTTCGACTCCCTGATCGTGCGCATCGATGCCGATGCCGGCATCACCGGCTGGGGCGAGATGGCGCCGCTGGGAGCCTTCTACGATCCCTCTTTCGCCAGCGCCGCCCGGGCCGGCTTCCTGGAGCTTGGCCCCCTGCTGGTGGGCGAGGATCCGACCCAGCTCAACGCCATCAACCGGCGCATGGACCTGCATCTCAAGGGCCATCCCTATCTGAAATCGCCCATCGACATGGCCTGCTGGGACATCGCCGCGAAGGCCGCCGGCCAGCCTTTGGCCGAGCGCCTCGGCGGACGCTACGGCCAGTCGGTCGATCTCTATCGCTCGATCTCGCAGATGGCGCCCGAGGCGATGGCCGAGCGTGGCCGCAAATATGCCGCCGAGGGCTATCGCCGGCTGCAGGTCAAAGTGGGGCTCGACCCCGATACCGATGTCGAGCGCATCGAAGCGGTACGCGAAGCGATCGGCAGCGACATCGTCCTCTTCGCCGATGCCAATGGCGGCTGGTCCACGCATCAGGCGCGGCGCTTCCTGCGCGCGACCCGGCATCTCGATTACTACATGGAACAGCCCTGCTTCACCTATCAGGAATGCCGTGCTTTGCGGGGCGATTGCGACCGGCCGCTGGTGCTGGATGAATCGATCGACAGCCTCTCGGCCCTGCTGCAGGCCCATGCCGACAGCGCCGTCGATGGCATCACCATCAAGATCGCCCGGGTCGGCGGCATCACCCGCGCCGCCCGCATCCGCGACGTGGCGGTGGAGATGGGCCTTGCGGTCACCGTCGAGGATACCGGCGGCGCCGAGATCGACACCGCGGCGATGATCCATCTCTCGCTCTCGACCCCGGCGGAACAGCGCCTGCACACGGTCGATTTCAACAACTGGGTAACCAAGCCCAACGGCACCGGCATCCCGACGCCGGTGGACGGCACCATCTCCATCGGCGATGGGCCGGGCCTCGGCATCGACATCCTGGAAGGCGAGCTCGGCCAGGCTTTTGCCAAATTCGGCCGCTAGCCTGCGATGGTTTCGGGTCGACGCCCATCTGCTTCAACCTGAAAGCTGAATCACCCTCTCATCTCTTAAAGAGAGCCCTGCTTCCGCACCGGCCGATCCCCTCGCGACATAGATGGGATCGGCCGGCGCATCACCCCGGACAGGCCCCTGCATGCGGCACGGTTTTGATTTCTTCCGCCCCTTCGTTTCCCGCCTGCTGACCCGGCGCAGCCTGCCATTACGTGCTTGGCCGCCACTGGCGGCGGCGATGATCGTGGCTCTGGTCGGCCTCGTCACTCCCGATCTCGCCGATGCCGATCCGGATGCATTGTGGCGCATCGTCAACGACCGCTGCGTGCCGCATGAGATCGACGCGCAATCGCCACGCCCCTGCGAGCAGGTGACGGCGGCCAGGACGACTGGCACCGCCGGCGACCTGCATGACGGCTATGCGATCCTCAAGGACCGCTGCGGCGCCACGCAATATCTGCTGATCCCGACGCGCCGCCTGACCGGCATCGAGAGCCCGGAGCTGATCGAGGCGCCGAACTACTTCGCCTATGCCTGGGAGGCGCGGCGCTATACCCTGCAGCGCGCCGACCGCCCGATCGCGCGGGACGAGATCGGCCTCACCCTGAACGCGCCCTCGGCCCGCTCGCAGAACCAGCTCCATATCCATATCGACCTGATCCGCCCCGATGTGCGTGAGGCCCTGCAGGCCCATGCCAAGGATCCGCTCGGCACCTGGTCACCGGTCAGGCTGGTGAAGCAGCCTTATCAGGTGATGCGGGTACTCGATCTCGAGAGCCATAATCCGGTCAAGCTGCTGGCTGAACGCCTCGCCAAGACCGGCGGCCGGATGCGTGAGCAGACCCTGGCGGTGATCGGCGCCACCTTCCCCGACGGCCGGACCGGCTTCTATATCGTCAGCGGCGAGGTCGACCTCGCCCAGGGCCAGACGGGCCACAGCGAAGACCTGCAGATCAGCCACAAGGACTGCCGCTACGGCACGACGTGAGGGCGGCCTGGCCTCTTCCCGGGCCTTCAGGTCAAGCACACGACATCTGATGAAGATGGAATGTGATTCATTGAATCATCCAGTGCGTTGCCCCCTCACCCTCACCCTCACCCTCGGTACAGGCCGCCGACATAGGTAACGAGCGCAGACCAACACATCGCCGATTGCCGAGACGACCTCTCCGCTCCTAAGATACCGCGACAGGACCGGCCTGATCGCCGGTTCCGCTGTCGTCGAAGGAGCACGGAGATGCAATACCAAGGCAGTTGCCATTGCGGCCATATCACCTTCACCGTCGAGGGCGAGATCGATCAGGTAATGGAATGCAATTGCTCGCATTGCAGCCGGAAGGGCTATCTGCTGTGGTTCGTGCCGCGCGGGCAATTACATCTCGGCGTGCCGGAGAGCAACCTCGCGACCTATACTTTCAACAAGCATGTGATCCAGCATCACTTCTGCCCGCGCTGCGGCTGCGCGCCCTTCGGCGTCGGTGTCAGCCCGTCCGGCGACAAGATGGCGGCGGTGAATGCCAGATGTCTGGAAGGTATCGATATCCCCACTCTGAAACGCGTGCCGGTGGACGGACGGAGCTTTTGAGCCCGGAGAGATATCGCCGAGAGGCACCGCCCAAGAATTGGGCCCCCGGATCGATCCGTGCGGAAGGGATGACGGATCGATCCAGGGGTGCACCCAGAGGGCATCTATGTCACGGGATGCAGCCGGCGCCGCGTCCAACTGCATCCCGCGCTCCGCAGGACCGGCCGCGGAGCATCCAACCAATGCCCGCGCCGACTGCCGCTTCGTCCCCCAAGGTATCGAGCAGCCGAGTTATCCGGGCGGCGCTGCCCATGATGCGGCACGTCCCTTAACATCTGGTAGGGGTCGGGGGACCGGCGGGCAGCCATCGCGGCAATTGTTTGTTAATTAAAGACTCACGGAGTCGGGCCGAGCCGGCCCAACACGTCCCCGAACCGCCCCCGCGCCGGCTGACCCGTTCCGGCCGCTCCATTTCGGCTGCAAACGCCTTCCCTTCCCCACTGAGACCTGACAGCATGTGGCACCGCGCCCGGACCGGGCCGCCGCTTCTCGGGTATATCTCACGGGCGCATCTCACAGGGGGACCAAAACATGCCGGGCGAGACCAAGGCGAAAACATCGAGAAAGGCGCGAGAGGTGAAGAAAATGCAGGCCGCAAAGACAGCCCGGAGCGCGAGAAAGGGTCCGGTCTCGAAGAAAACGAAGTCCCCGAAGACAACGCAGGCTGCAAACAAAACATCGAGCGCGAAAGCCGGCAACGGATCGGCACCGAACCCGGCGCAAGAAAAAAGCCCGGCGCCCCAGCAGATCAAGCTGACGCCGAAAGCGGCACGACGGCTGATTCTCGAGGCGCTGACCGGTGCCGGCACGGCACGCGCCAATGCGGATTATTTCGCCGAGGCCATTCTCGATACCGAGCTCAGCGGGCTGGAGGGCCATGGCTTCTACTGGCTGCAGCATTATTGCGCCCATGTGAAGAGCGGCAAGGTGGATGGCCGGGCAAAGCCCAAGGTGCATAAGATCTCGCCCGCCGCCTTCGGGGTCGATGCCAAAGGCGGCTTCGCCCATCCCGCCATCGAGAAAGGGTTCAAGAAGCTGATCCCCGCCGCCCGGAAAGCCGGCATCGCCGGGATGGCGGTGTACAACTCCTATAACGCGGCGACGCTCGGCTTCCATACCGGCTATCTGGCGCGTCACGGCCTGGTCGCGTTCGGCTTCACCAATTCCGTGCCGACCATCGCGCCGGTCGGCGGCAAGACACCGATCATCGGCACCAATCCCCTCTCCTTCGCCGTACCCGGCAAGAAGGGGAAGATCGGCTGGCTGATCGATCAATCCTCCTCCGCCGTCGCCTGGACGGCGGTGAAGCGCGCCGCCGACGAAGGCAAGCCGATCCCCCTCGGCTGGGCGCTCGATCCCGAGGGCAAGCCGACCACCGATCCGGTCCAGGGGCTGGCAGGCTCCATGGCCCCCTTCGGCGGCTATAAGGGCTTCGGCCAGGGCCTGATCGTCGAGGTGATGTGTGCGGCACTCGCCGGCGGCAATCGCGGACCCGAGATGGGCTCCTTCGTCGACAATGACGGCCGCCCCATCGGCTGCGGCCAGTTCTTCATCGCCTTCGATCCCACGCGCTTCTCCGGCAAGCATTTCGACACGCAGATCGCCGCCCTCGCCAAATCGATCACCGACCAGGAGGGCGCGCGCCTGCCCAATGCCCGGCGCGAAGCCAACCAGAAACGCCTCGCCAAGGAAGGCCTGCCGATCGATACGGCGCTGTATGAGACGCTAAAGAGCTTCGCCAAGGAATGAGGTGGCGGCGCGGCGGAGGCGTTGATGCGGCACAATGGATCACATTGCGTCGACTTCCCCAAAACTGTCACCCTCGGGCTTGACCCGAGGGTCCATGGTTGAGGCCGTGCATTGCATTAACCATGGATTGCCCTGCCGACGAATGTCGGCCTACGCCGACGGGGTCACGCCCGGCAATGACAAGGGGCAGTGTGTTCTTGATCGCATGCGAGCTTGGACATGATGAGCAGGCGCGAGCGCGCCGGCCGCTCTCTGTCAGCCTCGGGCTTGACCTGAGGCATGGGTGATGCAGCGTCATCGGTTGTCGGGCTAGGTCCAATGCTGTTTCGTTACGGGAACAGACTCACGCGGCGACATCCTGTTTGTTGCCAACACCCCTCACCCCGCAAGCGGGTAGAGGGAGATTTGGTCGTTCTTCACGCGAAATGATCGAGCGATATAAGCGCTTAAGCCCCCTCGCCCCACGGAAGTGGGGAGAGGGTTACGGTGCGGGGCGGCAAGCCCAGATGAAATACTTGCCATTGGCATCGCATTCCCCCCCCCGATAGCATGAGCCCCCCTCACCCGCCGCCCGGATCCGTGCTATGCTGGCGGCTGGTTCGGGTGTGGGACCGATGAAACCGCATGATGGGCGTGGTGAATGGAGGCAGGACCTCCATGAGGGGAAGCACGCATGCAGGACCAGCAATTATCGCCGAATTTCACCTTGGCCGAGATGGTGAAAAGCGATGTCGCCCTGCGCAAGGGGATCGACAACACGACCAGCGATCCAGCCATCATCAAGGCCTTGCAGCAGGTTGCCGCGAATATCCTGGAACCGGTGCGGCGCAACTTCAACATCGCCTTCGTGCCGAACAGCGGCTATCGCTGCCTCGCCCTCAATACGGCGATCGGCAGCGCACCCAGCTCGCAGCATGTGCTGGGCCAGGCGGTCGATTTCGAGCTGCCCGGCATCGCCAATTACGATCTCGCTGCCTGGGTCGCGGCCAATCTCGATTACGATCAGCTCATCCTGGAATTCTATAAGAGCGGACAGCCGAGCAGCGGCTGGGTCCATTGCTCTTTCGCCGGCACCGGCGCCAATCGCCGCTCGGCCCTGACGACGTCCGATGGCCGCGTCTATCGGACCGGTTTGTTTCAGTAACGTCGAACTGACGCCGTTTCTTTAATGCACCGGCCCTCAGCCACGCCGGTCCTCAGCCACGCCGGTCCTCGCGCAGCATGGCAGCCCCCTTTTCGGCGATCATCAGGGTCGGCGCATTGGTGTTGCCCGAGGTGATGGTCGGCATCACCGAGGCATCGATCACGCGCAGGCCCGCGATGCCGCGCAGCCGCAGACGCTCATCCACCACCGCTTTGTCATCCGATCCCATCCGCGCCGTGCCGACCGGATGGAAGATGGTGGTGCCGATGGCGCCCGCCGCCTCGGCCAGTTCGGCATCGCTCTGGAACGATGGGCCCGGCTTGTATTCTTCCGGCGCATAGGGCCGCATCGCCTCGGCCGCCAGGATACGCCGGGTCAGGCGGATGGCCGAGGCCGCGGCCAGCCGGTCGCCCTGCGTCGAGAGATAATTCGGCCGGATCGACGGCGCCGCATCATAAGCCCGTTTGACGATATGGCTGCTGCCCCGGCTCTCCGGGCGCAGATGGCAGACGCTGGCGGTGATCGCTGGGAAATCGTGCAGCGGCTCGCCGAAGCGGTCGAGCGAGAGCGGCTGGACGTGATATTCGAGATCCGCCGTCTCCAGGCCGGCATGCGATTTCGCGAAAGCACCGAGCTGGCTCGGCGCCATCGACATGGGACCGCGCCGCCGCAGAAAGTAATCCAGCGCGATGCCGGCCTTGCCGGTCCAATGTGCCGCCATCGTGTTGAGTGTGCGGGCGTTGCTGACCTTGTAGATCAGGCGCAGTTGCAGATGGTCCTGCAAATTCTCGCCGACTCCCGGCAGGTCGTGCCGGACCGCGATGCCGAGCTGCTGCAGCCGTGCGCCCTGGCCGATGCCGGAAAGCTCCAGAAGCTGCGGGGAGCCGATGGCACCGGCGGCGAGGATCACCTCGCTTCGTGCCTCCGCCTGTGCCGGCTGTCCGTCCACCATGGCAACGACGCCGGTGACACGGCCGTCCTGCAGCAGGACGCGCTCCACCTGGGCCTTTGGCACGATGCGCAGATTGGCACGCGTCTCGATTGGTTTCAGGAAGGCCTTGGCGGTGTTGACGCGGATGCCGCGCCGCTGGGTCACCTGGAAATAGGCGATGCCGGTATTGTCACCGCGATTGAAATCGTCGATGCGGGGAATGCCGACCTGGACCGCCGCATCACGGAAGGCATCAAGGATCGGCCAGTGCAGACGCTGTTCCTCGATGCGCCATTCGCCGCCGGCGCCATGCAGCTCGTCGGCGCCATGGACGAAATCCTCGTGCTGCCGGAAGAAGGGCAGCACATCGTCCCAGCCCCAGCCGGTATTGCCAAGCTGGCGCCATTGATCGTAATCCCGCGCCTGGCCGCGCATATAGATCATGCCGTTGATCGAGGAGCAGCCGCCCAGAACCTTGCCACGCGGATAATTGATCGAGCGCCCGCCGAGGCCCGGCTCCGCCTCGGTCTTGAACAGCCAGTCGGTGCGCGGATTGCCGATGCAATAGAGATAGCCGACGGGAATATGGATCCAGGGATAATTGTCGCGCCCGCCGGCCTCCAGCAGCAGCACCGAGACGCCCGGATCGGCCGAGAGCCGGTTGGCCAGCAGACAACCCGCCGTGCCGCCCCCGACGATGATGTAATCATAGACGCCAAGCGGCACCCGTTCCCCATCCGCCATTCGTGATACCGGTCCGTTATCCATCCGAAATCCACGCCAGCGATTTGAGCGGAAAGCCACGTAAGACGCAATGGAGATCCCGCCGCGCGCAAAGCGACACGGCAAACGCCCCCTACCGGGCCGGCTCCGCAGCCGCTAATCTGTCACTTCCGAAAACGAAGAGATACGACCATGCCGACCAGCAAAAGCGACCTGCCGATCATGGCCTTCGCCACGCAGCGGGACTTCGAGGCCTGGCTGGATAAGCACGGCGCGACATCGCCGGGGCTATGGCTGAAATTCGCCAAGAAGACGAGCGGCATCGCCACGATCAGCCAACCGGAAGCGGTCGAGACGGCGCTCTGCCACGGCTGGATCGACGGGCAGCTCGACAAGTTCGACGACCAGTACTGGCTGGTGCGCTTCACGCCGCGCAAGGCGAAAAGCAAATGGTCGGAGAAGAACCGCAGCAAGGTGCTGGACCTGATCGCCCAGGGCCGCATGCGGCCGCCCGGCTTGAAAGAGGTCGAAGCCGCGAAGGCGGATGGGCGCTGGGATGCCGCCTATGCCTCGCAGCGCACGGCCGAGATACCGGATGACCTGGCCGCAGCCCTGGCGAAGAACAAGAAGGCGAAAGCCTTCTTCGAGACCCTGACAGGCAGCAACCGCTATGCGATCCTCTATCGCCTGCAGGATGCCAAGAAGCCGGAAACCCGCGCGCGGCGGCTGGAAACCTTCATCGGCATGCTGGAACGCGGCGAGACGCTGCATCTGATGAAGCCGAAAACAGTAGCCAAACCCGAGCCGGCGACGTCGACCGCTAAATCGCGACCCGCTCAACGGGAAGCGCGTCCGCCACGCGGCGGAGTTGCGTCGCCTGCACGACGCAAAGCCACGCGGTGACGGCGCGGAATAAATGCGCAGCGCACGTCGCGACAGGCCTCGCGCGGTGACGACACCCTCTCATCTGTCATTGCTGGGCTTGACCCGGCAATCCATGGCCAAGGCCGCGCGTGGTGCCAACATGGACCCTCGGGTCAAGCCCGAGGGTGACAGTCTCTTGGAAGCCGGCGCAGTGCAAATCCGGTTGCGCTGCATGAGCTGACTGGGCTGAATGATGGGCCGGGCTGCCGATGTCGTGCGACCCTGCAACCTACATCGCAGCAGGCCTCGCGCGGTGGCAACATCCCCTCATCTGTCATTGCCGGGCTTGACCCGGCAATCCATGTCGAAGGCCGTGCGCCGCCTCCACCATGGACCCTCGGGTCAAGCCCGAGGGTGACGGTCTTTTTGGAAGCCGGCGCAGTGCAAATCCGGTTGCGCTGCATGAGCTGACTGGGCTGAATGATGGGCCGGGCTGCTGATGTCGTGCGACCGCCGCCCCCTACTCCGCCGCTTCTTCGGCTCGGTCGTCGAGGAAGCCGCCGGACTGGCGTTGCCAGAGGCGGGCATAGGTGCCGTTCTGTTCCAGCAATTCGGCATGGCTGCCGATTTCGACGATGCGGCCGCGATCGAGCACCACAAGGCGGTCCATGCGGGCAATCGTTGACAGGCGGTGGGCGATGGCGATCACGGTGCGGCCCTGCATCAGATCGTCGAGCTGTTCCTGGATGGCCGCCTCGACCTCGGAATCCAGCGCCGAGGTCGCCTCGTCCATGATCAGGATCGGCGCGTTCTTCAGGATGACGCGGGCGATGGCGATGCGCTGGCGCTGGCCGCCGGAGAGCTTGACGCCGCGCTCGCCGACATGGGCATCGAAGCCGTGCCGGTGCTGCCAGTCCTCCAGCTTCTCGATGAAATCGAGCGCATGGGCCTGTTCCGCCGCCGCGCGCACTTCCTCTTCGGTCGCCGAAGGGCGGCCATAGCGGATGTTCTCACGGATCGAGCGGTGCAGCAGCGAGGTGTCCTGGGTCACCATGGCGATATTGGCGCGCAGGCTTTCCTGCGAGACACCGGCGATATCCTGGCCGTCGATCTCGATCTTCCCGCCTTCGAGCTCGTAGAAGCGCAGCAGCACATTGACGAGGGTCGATTTGCCGGCGCCCGAAGCGCCCACCAGCCCGACCCGCTCGCCGGGCTTGATCGCGAGCGTGATGCCGTGCAGCACGCCGCGTTCGGTGCCGTAGCCGAAATGCACATCGGCGAAGCGGATGCCGCCGTCGCGCACCTGCAAGGTGGCGGCACCGGGCCGGTCCGGCATCTGGCGCTTGACGGCGATCGAGCGCATGCCGTCCTGCACCACGCCGATATTCTCGAAGATGCCGGTGATGTTGAAGGCGACCCAGCCGGCGATATTGACGATCTGCCAGGAAAGCGGCAGCGCCATCGCCACCGTGCCGATGGCGATCGCCCCCTGCAGCCAGAGCCAGACGGCGATGACGCCGGTGCCGAGCAGCAGCGCGGCATTCAGGATGGCGAGCAGGACGGCGAAGAAACTGATCACGCGGAGCTGGCGGCGGAAGGTGGCGGTATGTTCGTCCACCGCCTCCTTGACGAAATCGTCCTCGTCGCGCGGCTTGGCGAAGAGCTTCACCGTCAGGATGTTGGTATAGGCATCGACCACCCTGCCGGTCAGCATCGAGCGCACTTCCGACATCTCGCGCGACCGGTCGCGCAGGCGCGGCACGAAAAAGCGCAGCATGACGATATAGCAGGCGAACCAGACGAGGACCGGCAGGGTCAGCCGCCAGTCGTTGCGGCCGAGCAGCACCAGGGCCGAGCTGCCATAGACGATGATGTACCAGACGGCGCTGGTCGCCTGGACCAGGCTTTCACGCAGCGCCGGGCCGGTCTGCATGACCCGGTTGGCGATGCGGCCGGCGAAATCGTTCTGGAAGAAGGTCCAGCTCTGCCGCACCACATGGAAATGGCTCTGCCAGCGGATCAGGTTGGTGAGGCCCGGCGCCACCGCCTGGTTGGTGACGAGGTTCTGGAACAGGATGGCGATCGGCCGCAGCAAGATGATGACCCCGGCCATCACCAGCAATTGCGGCCAGGCCTCCTGCAGCAATGTCGCCGGCGCATGGCTGCTGAAGAGACCGACGATCTTGCCGACGAAAACCGGGATGGCGGCGTCCAGCAGAGCGACCATCAGGCCGGAGATGAAGAGCAGCCCGACCAGCCCGCGCGCCTGGCGCACGAAATGCCAGTAGAAGGCGACCAGGCCCGTGGGCGGCTCGACATCCGGCGCCACCCTGCCGTTCACGGGCGCGGTCGGGTCGAGCAGACGTTCGAAGAAACGGAAAGGCGACATGATGATGGTTCGGTGCTCGGGCTGTCTTGTAATCGGTTGCGGGCGATTTGGCAGTCGGGGGCCGAAGTCGGGGGCCGAAATTGATACGGCCGTCAGGGCCAGGTCCGTCGGGCGATTATGCAATTGGAGGACGGCTGCTGGCGGCAACCGATATGCAGCCACCGCATGTCGACCCGCGATGGATCGAATTGGCGACCCCGGTTATCAGCCTCCTCCGGCTCCCGGCAGACTCGGTCCTCGACGGATTGATATCCTACCCGGTCGATGTAGCGGCCGCCGGCGCCGCCCGCAAGAGCGGGGACGCCGGAAAATTATCAGCAGTTTGTGAAGAGCGTTGAAGGATGCCGCTACAGGATACTGGTCACCCAGCGGTCGAGCCGCGTCCGCGGCCGGTAAACCGCGCGGGTGATGCAGACCGCCAGGAAGGCCGTGCCCATGCCGCCCAGGATATCGCTGACATAATGGGTGCCGAGATAGACCCGCGAGGTGACCACGAGCAGCGCCCCCAGGAGGAAACCGGCGAGGCGCAGCCAGCCTCGTCCCAGCTCAGCTCCCACCGCCGCACGCAACCGCGTCGCCTGGCCGAACAGGATGGCGAAAGCGGCGGTGGCATGGTCCGAGGGAAAGGAGGGATCGGTGGTGGGCGTCAGCAGCAGATGGCTGACCCCGGCATCGTAGGGCCGCAGGCGCTGCACGAAGAGCAGCACCAATTGATTGATGGCGAGGCCCAGCAGGAAGGAAAGGCCGCAGATGACCGCCTGATGCCGCGCCGCCTCGCGGACCGCGCCGGCCGGGCGGCGCCACCATTGCAGCACCACCGCCAGGATCAGAAGCGGCACGCCGATCTGTGTCACCAGAAGAAAGAAATGGTCCAGCAGAACCGACTTCCCCGCCTGGGCATTGATCGCCTGTGTCGCGATCACATCCAACTCATACAGCAAACCGAACTCCACACACTGAATTCCACGCCATTAACCGCATTTATGCCGACCGTATTTGTGCACCGTCTCACCGGGCCAGTCCAGGTATGCGGGCAAACACCCCCGTCCTGGAAGAAGTTCCCCCGGAACAGGCGCTCTAGGATCAAGCCCTCTAGGAATAGGCACGATCCAGGACCAAACGCACTGAAACGGCATCCCCTAACCATTACCTGACGAGCCTCGTCAGCTTCGGCATCCGGCCCGCCCCACATCCGCCCCGCTGCAATCGGATGCCAGCCGAGCGGCCGGAACATATCCGGGACATGCCCCGCGTGATATAATCGAGACATGATCGGATCGCGCATCCTTCGGCATGTCGTGCCTGTCCTGATCACCCTCGTCGTGCTGGCGGTGGCCCTGCTGACCGGCCCCTCCGCCGCCGCGGACCAGCGCGACCCCCGGCTTCCCAAACTCTTCGCCGCGCTCTTGAAGGCGCAAACGCCCTCCGAGGCATTGCCGCTGGAAATGGCGATCTGGGCGATCTGGGGCGAGACCGGCAATCACGAGCTCGATCTGATGCTGGAGGCCGGCTCGCTCGCCATGATGCAGGACGATTACGATACAGCCCTCGCCGATTTCAACGAGGTGATCAAGCGGGCGCCGATGGTCGCCGAGGCCTGGAACAAGCGCGCCATCCTGCATTATCTGACGGGCGACTATCAGGCCTCACTGGCGGATATCAAGCACACGCTGGCCTTGGAGCCGCGTCATTTCGGTGCCCTGGCCGGGCTCGGCCTGGTCTATCTCGAGCTCGACCAGGACGAAGCGGCGCTCGATGCCTTCCAGCGCGTCCTCAAGATCGACCCCATGAACCCGGCGGCACGGATCAATATCGAAGCCGTCAAGCAACGCATCAAGGATAACTCGATCTGAAATCTCGCCTCCTCGGATCATGACGCCTCGCGGATCATGATGCGGTGTCGTGACGTTGCCGGAATCGCCGAACCTTCGAGGCGTTGCCGCAAACGGCCATGCGGCACCAGTGGCGACGGCCGCTGGGCGACATGTCCAGGAACATCCAGTCGCAGGGACCATTGGCGCAGATCTTGATCCGATGGCTGCGACCGTCATCGGTCAGCAAGTCCGTCGCCGCCAAGGCGATTTCCCAGGCCGGAATCTCCAGCCCCGCATTGTCAGGGCCTACCTTGTCCGGGCCCACCTTGTCCGGACCCCAGATCCAGGAGAAGCGACCGCCTTTCGCCAGATGCAGGCGGCGATGAGCGAAGGCGCGCTCGACCACCGCATTGAACGCCAAGACCGATTGCTGCGGCGGTGCGTCCGACTTTGCCCCCGATCGTGCCCCTGACCGTGCCTGGGCACGGAAAAGGTCATTGAGGCAGTCGCGGAGGTCCATGGCGTCACGCCAGGCCCGCTCGGCGCGGATCGGATGCTTCTTCGCCTCGCGGCGCAACCTCACCCCATCCGACGGTGCGAGCAAATCCGCCCGCAGGCACCACTGGATCAACCGATCATAATCGGGGAGATAATTGAGCAACTCCGCCGACCCGCGCCCTTCCACGCTGTTGACGAAGTCCAGCGCGGGATGGCCGGCAATCAGGCTGACATCATCGATCTTCATGACCTGAGCTTGATCTGTCACCAATTACGTAACCCTAAATGAAAATAATTCCGGTTACAAGGCAGTCACCGCTTGCTACGGTGTAACCTGTTTTTATAAACAAAGGAGTTACACCGATGTTGCGTGACTCATTTCGCCTGGACCGGGGAAAGCTGAACACCCTTCGCGAACAGGAAATTCAGAAATTCCTGCCGAAGATCCCGAAATCGCGCGCACTGTACGAAACGAGCCGCGAGTTGATGCCCAGCGGCGTCCCCTCTTCATGGATGGCGGAGTTCTATCCGGGCACCGAAATCTTCGCGACCAAGGGCGCCGGTTGTCATTTCGAGGATGTCGATGGCAACCGGTATCTTGACATGACCCAATGCGACCTCAGCATGGCCTGCGGCTTCGGGCCGGAACACGTGGCCGATGCCGTCGCCGACCGTTTCAGGAATGGCAGTCATTTCCTCCTGCCGACGGAGGACGCGATCGCCGCCTGCCGCCTGCTGGCCGATCGATTTCGCATGCCGGCCTGGCAGTTCACCTTATCGGCCTCGAGCGCCAACACCGAGGCGATCCGGATCGCGCGCTTCGCCACCGGCCGCGACAAGGTGCTGATCTTCGACGGCAAGTATCACGGACATATCGATGAAGCGCTTGTCCGCAGCACGCCCAACGGCGCGGCGCCCGAGCATTACGGCCTGCCGAAGGATATCGCCGCGCGAACCATCGTCGTTCCGTTCAACGATCTCGCGGCCGTGGAAGCCGCCTTGAAATCCGGCGAGGTCGCCTGTGTCCTCACCGAGCCGGCAATGACGAATATCGGCGTCATCCATCCTGATGACGGCTTTCATGCCGCCTTGCGCCGCTTGACGCGGGATGCGGGCGTCATCCTGATCATCGACGAGACCCACACCCAGGTCGCCGCCTATGGCGGGTTCACCCGCCTCTGGCAGCTTGAACCGGACATTCTCACCTTGGGCAAATGTCTCGGCGGCGGCGTACCCATCGGCGCCTATGGCCTCTCCCTCACACTCAAGACGCTCGTCGAGACGCATACGGAACCGACAGCCAAGACCGGGCAGACGCTGGCGCTCGGCGGCACGACCTATGGCAGCGCGCTCTGTCTGGCGGCGGCGCGGGCCGCCCTCGAACATGTCCTGACGGAGACGGCTTATGCCAGGGTCGCGCTTTTGGGCGCACGCCTGGCGGATGGAATCGAGGCGCTGATCGCAAGGCGCGGATTACCCTGGCGCACCTTCAGGCTGGGCAATCGCTCCGGGATCTGCCTCGGCGCAAATCTGCCGCGCAATGCGGTGGAAGCCTCAACCTGCATCGACAAGCCGTTCAACCTGGCGACGAGATCGTTCATGGCGAACAAGGGGGTCTGGGAGCCAATCTACATCCATGGCCCATCCGTCTCCTTCGCACATACCGAGACCGATGTGGACCTGTATCTCGATGTCCTGGAAAGCTGGCTGAAACGGGTCGTCTCTTAGATCGAGATCATGTGAGAAATACAATGGTGCCCGCACCATGCTGTCCCACGCTCTCCTGTCATCCTGGGCTTGATCCCGTCGGCGTAGGCCGACATTCGTCGGCAGGCGCCCCATGGTCAATGCCCTGCGCGGCCTCCACCATGGATTGCCGGGTCGAGTCCGGCAATGACAAGTGAGTAAGTGCGAACGTGGTGCGAGCAATGAAATGATGCACACACCACGTTGCCCCACACCTTCCTGTCACCCCCGGACTTGATCCCGTCGGCGCAGGCCGACATTCGTCGGCAGGCGGTCCATGGTCAATGCCGTGCGCGACTTCCGCCATGGATTGCCGGGTCAAGCCCGGCAATGACAATGGGGTGCGAAGGAGACATCGGGCGAGCTTAGTAATGATAAGCAAGCGTATAAGTACACCGCACCAACCATCTCTCCCCTGTCACCCCCGGGCTTGACCTCGTCGGCGCAGGCCGACATTCGTCGGCAGGCGGTCCATGGTCGATGCCGTGCGCTACCTCCACCATGGATTGCCGGGTCAAGCCCGGCAATGACAATCGGGTGCGAAGGAAACATCCCGCGAACCCGGCAGCGACAAGTGAGTGTGGCATCACCATCACGGCCTTCGCGCGGTCCCGGACACAACATCCAGGACCGCCAAGCACAGCCTCATGGGCAGAACTTGGTCAGGCGGTTGGCGACTTCCATCATGCCGGTGGTGTCGCTGACCGCCTCCTCCCAGGTCCAGTTCTTGGCGAGGCGGATGCCGGTATAGTTGCCGGGCATCAGCACGATGTAATTGCCGCCCCAGCCATCCATCTGCGGCAGGTAGAGGTGGCAGCCTTCCGGCGACTGGTACTGCGCCTGCCAATAGGCCATGAGATAGCGGGTCTCGCCGTATTTGGTCTTGTCGCCGGTCGGCAGGCCGCGTTCCTTGGTGCCGTAGATCAGCTCGTCGATCTTGGCGGCATCCAGCAATTGCCGGTCGCCCTGTTTGCCGCGATTCTGATAGAGCCTGGCGATCTTCGCGAGGTCACCCAAAGTCGGGTAATAGCCATAGGCCATCAGCGGCTGGCCGGGTTTATCCGCCGAGCGGCCGTCGCCCTCCACCGTGCGGTTGATCGGCGCGTAGTTGATGCCGATCGGCCGGTAGACCTCGTTCTCCAGCATCGACCACAGATCGGCCTTCCTGCCTTCCTTCGACTTCACAAAGGCATCCATGGCGACGCCGAGGACGAACATGTCCTCGTCGCGATAACGCGCCACCTCGCCCGGACCCCAGGGATATTTCTTGCCGTCGCGGAACAGGGCCTTGAGCTTCGCCTGTACCGAACGGGCCTCGTACCAGGCCGGATAGGTGTTATCGAGATAGCCGTCGCTGATATTGTTGGGATCGCGCTTGTCGCTGCCATTGCCGATGCCGGTCGCCATGTCGAGGGCATCGATGAAGGTGACATCCTTCCAGTCATCTGCATGCGCGGTCGGCTTGACGTAATCGACGATCTTCGCGCGATAAACCTCGGGTCCGTATTTCTGGCCGAGATGCAGCAGCGCCGTGGCTGTCGCCGCCGCCTTGGTCGCCGACCAGACACCGAAGCGCTGGCGGTCGCAATACGGCAAGGGACCCGCGGCGCTCTTGCATTCCTTGAGATACAAGGTCTCGCCGTCGAACAAGCCGCTGGTCAGGATCTCCTCCGGCTTCATGGCGCTGTCGAAGCCCTTCAGCTTGTCGGCGCCGACCTTGGCGGCGAGATCGTCCCATCTCTTGACCGGCACCCGCGCCGCGAGATCGGCTTCGTAGACCGCCTTCAATTGCGCGAGGTTGGCCGGCTTGGTGGGCTTCAGCGCCGCCGGCGCCGCGCCCCAGGCCGCGAAATAATCGACGACATAATAGGGCGCCGTCTGCTGCACGATCTGGAAGCGCAGCTTGCTCACCTTGCTGCCCTTATAGAGGAAGGTGGCGATGCCGTTATGGGTCTCGCCTTCGACCGAATGCACCAGCGAGAAGGGAAAGGCCGCGCGCGACCAGCCGTCATCGCCGGGCTCCGACCAGACCTGTCCCGGCTGCACGATGATGTCCCAGAAGCTGCGCCCCGAAGGCGTCGAACCGATGCGGATGACATCCTGCGTCACCGGTACCAGATCGCCCTTATAGGTGAAGAAGGAAAGCCGCGCCGCCGGAAAGATCTTCGGGTCCTTGCCCAGCACCTTGCGCGAGGTGAAGGTCGCCGGATTGGTGCCCATCTCCATCTCTTCCAGCACCAGGGTCCCCGTGAATTCCTGCCTTGCCGGCTGCGCATCCTTGCCCGGCAGGAACCAGTGATTCTCCACCAATCCGGTCGGCTGGCCCTTGAGCAGGGCCGTCGCATCGAGATCGGCACGCTCCGCCAGCGCCGATGGCGATGCCGCGATCGGCATCAACGCCGTCAACCCCGCCAGCAAAGCGGCCCGGCAGACAGTCTTCAATGAAGCAGTCATGGTTCCCCTCCTCGCTTTTCCCCAGTCATGGTCCCCCTTCATGGGACCGTCGGCCTCTTTTCGAGCCCGGCCTAGGAATAGTCCGCCCAAAGAACCTGGCTTCTTTGACCTTATGCGACAGATTTTGCCGGAAACAACCGCAATGCATGACGCATCGCGCCGACGGAGGCCCGTGGCGACAGCCCGCGGCGACAACCGTGCATGGCTTTTGACATGGATTGCCGGGTCAAGCCCGGCAATGACAAGAGAGTCTGGATGAAAGGCTATGCGAGCTTCGCAATGACAAACGAACATGCGAACGCACCGTGCCAACCACCACTCATCTGTCACCCCCGGACTTGATCCGGGGGTCCATAGCCAATGCAGTGCACGGCCTCACCCATGGATTGCCGGGTCAGGCCCGGCAATGACAAGTGAGTATGCATGAGAGGTCGTGCGAGCCTGGCGACGACAGAGGAGTGTGCATCAAAGGCTGTGCGAGCCTGGCAATGACGAACGAACATGCGAGCGCACCGTGCCAACCACCATTCATCTGTCACCCCCGGACTTGATGTTTAGCCCTGGGAGATAGCTGACAGGTGTTCGGGGACATGGTTGACAC
>CAYOQR010000068.1:0-26576 GCA_964406155.1 uncultured Rhodospirillaceae bacterium
CCGACGGCCGAGCCCATGCCGCGTTCCGACATGCCATGGGGGCAGCCGAAATTGAGCTCGATCCCATCGGCGCCGGTCTCCTCGACCAGCGGCAGGATATTCTTCCAGCTGTTTTCCTCACAGGGCACCATCAGCGAGACGACCATGGCCCGGTCCGGCCAGTCGCGCTTCACCTTCTTGATTTCCTGCAGGTTGATTTCCAGCGGCCGGTCGGAGATCAGCTCGATATTGTTGAAGCCGATCATGCGGCTGTCGTTTACATGCATGGCGCCGTAGCGCGAGCTGACATTCACCACCGGCGGGTTCTCGCCCAGGGTCTTCCAGACCACGCCGCCCCAGCCCGCCCTGAAGGCGCGGACCACGTTGATTTCCTTGTCGGTCGGCGGCGCCGAGGCCAGCCAGAACGGATTGGGCGATTTGATGCCGACGAAATTCGAGCGGATGTCAGCCATGGCTGTCTCTCCCATCAGGCGCCCCTTGCGGGACGCGTTATGCTCTTTTAGCTGTTCTTGCCGCGCAGATAGCGGTCGATGGCGATCGCCGCAACCTTGCCGTCCTCGACACCCTGCACGGTGAGGTCGATCCCGGAGGCGACGCAATCGCCGCCGGCCCAGACATTGGGCAGCGAGGTCCGCATGTCGTCATTGACGACGATCTTGCCATTGGCGAGGTCGAGGGATTCATGCGCCTTGCCGTTGACCGGGTCCTTGACCAGCTTCTGGCCGATCGCCTTGAAGACGACGTCGCAGAGCAGGCTGAAAGTCTCGCCGGTACCGATCAGGCGGTTCTGATCGTCGAGCTGGGTATATTCGAACTCGATCTCGCGGACGGCGCCCTGATGCGAGATCAGGCGCACGGGCTTCGCCCAATGCTTGATCTTGACGCCGTTGACCTGGGCGAATTCCTGCTCGTGCCAGGTGGCGCTCATCTGGTCCGGTCCCCGGCGATAGACCAGGGTCACGTCCTCGGCGCCGAGCCGCTTCGACTGCACGGCGATATCGATGGCGGTATTGCCGCCGCCGATCACCACGATCTTGCGGCCGACCGGCAGGGCCGATTTGTCCGTCGCCTGGCGCAACCGCGCGATGTAATCCACCGCATCGAGCACGCCAGAGACATCCTCGCCGTCGAGGCCGAGCGCATTCACGCCGGCCAAGCCGAGGCCGACGAAGACCGCGCTGTAATCACGGCGCAACTGCTCCAGGGTGATGTCGCGGCCGAGGGCGACTCCCGTCTTCGGCGTGATGCCGCCGATCTGCATCAACCAGCGGACCTCGCGCTGGGCGAAATCATCGACCGTCTTATAGGCGGCGATGCCGTATTCGTTGAGGCCGCCGAGCTTGTCTCGCGCCTCGAAGATCGTCACATCATGGCCGAGCATCGCCAGCCGATGGGCACAGGACAATCCGGCCGGTCCGCCGCCGATGACGGCCACCTTCTTGCCGGTGGGAGCCTGGCGCTGGAACGGATGGATGCCCTGCGCGATCAGCTTGTCGGTCGCATAGCGTTGCAGCGCGCCGATATTGACGGGCTTGTCCTCCGAGGTGTTGCGCACACAGGCATCCTCGCAGAGGATCTCAGTCGGGCAGACGCGGGCGCACATGCCGCCCAGGATGTTCTGCTCCAGGATCTTCTCCGCCGCGCCCCGGACATTGTCCGTCGAGATCATGCGGATGAAATTTGGAATGTCGATGCTGGTCGGGCAGGCTTCGGTGCAGGGCGCATCGAAGCAGAAATAGCAGCGGCTGCTTTCGACGATCGCCTTCTTGCGATCGAGCACCGGCTTCACGTCATCGAAGTTGCGGGTGATTTCCTCGGGCCGCAAACGTGCAGCCGCGATATCCGGCGTCGCGGATTGCGCCATTTCTTCCTCCCTTGTATCGGCATCCTCCGCGCCTTCATCTCGGCCGGCGCGGCGTGCCTGACGTTTACCGTCTCTTGAGAATGAGCATGACGATTCTTGACCAGTTGATCAAGTTTTTTCTGACCACCTGATCAGTTTTCCCTCCGTCAGGTTTTCGCCTATGATCCGCAAACCTGTTATTCCATTGGGAGGGGCCGAACGGGGGCCACTCACCGAGATTACGAAGACACTGATTCGACGAAGGATGACACCATTGCCGATCACCCAGGCGAAAGCTGGCCGCCGCCCCGCCGTCACCAAAGGCATCCGCCAGATTTCCCGCGCCAGCATCGAGGCGCGCATCCTGACCGCCGCTGAATCGGTCTTCGCCGAAACCGGCTTTTCCGGGGCGACCACCGCCGAGATCGCCAAGCGCGCCGGCGTGCCCAAGGCCAATCTGCATTATTATTTCAAGACCAAGGAGGACCTCTACCGCCAGGTCCTGCAGCAGATCCTGGAACTGTGGCTCGGCACCGGCGACCGGATCCTGCCGGAGGTCGATCCGGCCCAGGCGCTCAGCCATTACATCGCCGCCAAAATCGAGCTGGCCCAGCAACGCCCCCTCGCCTCCCGCGTCTTTGCCAATGAGATCATCCATGGCGCGCCGCAGATCAGCGACTTCCTGCAGACCGAATTGCGCGACTGGGTGGAACGCAAATCCGAGGTGATCGAAGGCTGGATCGAGGCCGGCAAGATCAACCGGCTCGATCCAAGGCATCTCTTTTTCATGATCTGGGCCAATACCCAGACCTATGCCGATTTCGCCGTGCAGATCGCCGCCGTGCTCGGCCGCAGCACGCTGCTGCCCGAGGACTATCAGGCGGCGGGCCGGCAACTGGCCGAGATCGTGCTGCGCGGCTGCGGCCTGACGCCGCCGACCAATCTCGCAACGGCCGATCATGTAACGGCCGAATGAACGATAGCAGGACATCATGACCGAGACCGATGGCAGCACGGCGGACCTCTTGCGGGTCCTCGCCGTCTTCATTCTTGTCTTCGCCAACGGCTTCTTCGTCGCGGCGGAATTTTCCCTTGTGGCGGTCCGGCGCAGCCGTGTCACCGAACTGGTCGCCCAGCGCCGTCGCAATGCCAAGGCACTGGAACGGGCGCTGGATCACCTCGATGCCAATCTGGCGGCGACCCAGCTCGGCATCACCATTTCCTCCCTGGCCCTGGGCTGGATCGGCGAGCCGGCCTTGGCGCATCTGATCGAGCCGTTGCTCGCGGGCCTGCCGGAAACCTGGATAGTCATCGGCGCCCATACCATCGCCGTCGCCATCGCCTTCTCGGTCATCACCGCCCTGCATATCGTGCTCGGCGAATTGGCGCCGAAGAGCCTGGCCCTCCAGCGCAGCGAGAGCACGGCCCTGCTGGTGATCCGTCCGCTCGGCCTCTTTCTTTTCCTGCTGCGCCCGGCGATCGTCCTCCTCAACGGCCTCGGCAATCTGGTCCTGCGGCTGGTCGGTCTGCGGGCCGGCAACAGCGAGGAGTCGCTGCATTCGCCCGAGGAGTTACGGCTGCTTGTGGCTGCCAGCGGCGAAGCCGGCCTGCTGCATCACGCGCAGCAGGAAGTGGTCGAGCGCGTCATCAGCATCGGCGACCGCCGGATCAGCGATTTCATGACGCCGCGCCCCGACATCATCTGGGTCGATGCCGACGATGCGAAGCCCGATATCCTGAAACAGATCCGCGCCTGCCGGCATCAGCAGATCATCGTCAGCCGGGGCGATGTCGACAACGTCATCGGCGTCTTGCGCAAGCAGGACATCCTTGACCAGGTGCTGGATGGCCACGAGACCGATCCGCTCTCCCTGGTGCATGAGGCCCTGGTGGTGCATGAGGGCACGCCGGTCCTCAAAGTCTTCGAGCATTTCAAGAAACAGCCGGTCCGCATGGCTGTCATCGTCAACGAATATGGCAGCCTGGAGGGGATCGCCACCCAGACCGATCTCCTGGAAGCCATCGTCGGCGACATCCCGAGCGAGGACGAAGACGGACCCGAGGTCACCGAGCGCGCCGACGGCTCGCTGCTGATCGACGGCATGATGGCGGCGGAGGATGCTTTCGACCGCCTGCGCATCGCCGACCGGCCCGATGAGGACTTCCACACCATCGCCGGCTTCGCCCTGTTCCGCCTCGGCCGCATCCCGGTCGTCGGCGATCACTTCACCTGGGACGGCTGGCGCTTCGAGATCGTCGACATGGACGGCCGCCGCATCGACAAGCTGCTGGTCTCCCGGGACGGCAGCGGAACCGTCCCGTCAGATGCATAGACGCGTGATCCTTTGTCAGTCGGGAAGCTGAACCGAAATCGCTCCACCGCTTCCGATATCAAGAACCCCGGATCTTTGAGGGCAGGTCAAACTGAGGTCAATTAACAGTATCTGCTACTGACCGAACCGGGATGGGTCAGCATCATCAAATGTGTCACCCCTCGAAAGATCATCGAGATAAACCGTGAAGTCATAACCAGTTGCATCCCGATAGGAGCCGAATTTAAAGTACTTCGTCACTTGCGGGTCTTCGCCGTACCCGATCTGCCCCAAAGCTTCAGCAATGAGCACACCGTTAGCCCAAAACTACTCGGCTATAGTCACCATAGGGCACGCCGCTTCTCTCCAGCCACACGCTGGAGCCATAGAATGAGTCTGATCCAAAAGTGGGACTGTCCTTTCTATTCTCCCATAGTTCCGCACGTTCACTATTGCCACCGAGATATTTTTTTCCTCGCCCGGAACGACACACTTTTCTGAATTGAGTTTCTGCAACGCTAGACTGTTTGACAAAGGACTAATGAGCGGCGCTGCACTATCTTAATTAATAAGAAAATGGGTGCCATATGCGCCCTCTCAGTTGCCATGGGGATAATATTCTCAATCAGATTGAGAAGCGCCTATCACGCTCAAATGCGAAAGAAAGAAAGTCGTCGATAAAGCAGCTTAATCTGGCGAAATCGATTAATCTGATCACCGACAAGGTTGTCTTCTGAAGTCGTTCGCGTCCCGGGGTGAGGTGAACATGGTAGCACAGAGGCAGACCAAACCTCATTCCAAACTAGCTGCTATCATGTTTGCAGATGTTGAGGATTTTGCCCGTAGCATGGAGGCGGATCAGGTTGGAACTTTAAGAGCGGTTTCCGGACATTTTAAGCACGTCATCTACCCATCCGTGGCAAAGCATCTTGGTCGTGTTCTTAAGACCATGGGAGACGGCTATCTTGCCGAGTTTGATAGCGCCGTTTCTGCCGTTCTGTGTGCAATAGACGTGCAAAATGGCGTCTCACGACGGAATACCCATCAGCATGGCAACTCAAAGTTACGGTTCAGAATGGGTGTTCATGTCGGCGAAATACTGATAGCCGACAATGACGTTTTTGGGCATGAGGTGAATTTGGCTGCACGGCTGCAAACCGCAGCGGAGCCCGGTGGCATTTGCATTTCAATGGATGCATACAAACTAATACTGGGAAAATGCCCTTGCACATTCGATGATCTGGGTGAGCGATGGTTCAAGAGTTTATCTGCGCCGGTACATGTTTTTGCCGTCAAGGCGGATAGAAAGAAACATTCATTTCCTGACTTCTCACCGTCCAAGGCCTTCTTCAATAGCACTGGCGTGCCAACAATCGCCCTGCTGCCGTTCGAAACATTGGTAGACGACGCAGATAAAAGATTGCTCGAGGAAGCCATATACGTCGATATTTCTACTGAACTAGCTCGAACGCACAATCTCATACTGATTGGGGATGCGACCGCACAATATCTGGCAAAGAAAACTGCTGATTCCCCTCATATTGCGAACGAACTTGGAGTGCACTATCTCCTAAGTGGGTCCGTGGTTTCCGCCGCTTCTGAGTCCAGGCTCACACTTCGTCTCGTGGACACCAGATCTGGTGCGATAATCTGGGCCGAGCACTTTTCCACACGGCTAAAGGACTCGCTGTCCACACGTGTCACGGTCATTCAACGGCTGGCCAGCCTGATCGAAAGCCGGATATTAAATCATCGGCTAACCGCGAATAGAGTAATGCCGCAACCAAATCTGCGCGCATTCGACTATTGGTTACGGGGGCAAAGGCTTGCCGATAAGTGGGAGATAACCAGTGATAATGATGCCCTGGCACTTTTTATCGAGGCGGTTCGTCTCGACCCTGGATTTGCTCGAGGCCATGCAAGCATTGCCGGGATCTTGAATACGCGCAACAACCTCTTGCCAGGAAGTCCCACGAGAATTGCGGATCAAGTCCGCGCCAAGGAGCATGTTAGTCATGCATTGGAACTAGATCCCGATGACGGCCGGAATCATCTCGATATGGCGTGGTCATGCATGTTGAGCCGGGAATTTGAGCGCGCGGATCTGCATTTCAATCTGGCGCAATCGCTCAGTCCTTATGATGCCAATGTCGCTATCAGCTCGGCTCAAGGCTTTACTTATCTGGGCGATCACGAACTCGGTATTAGTCTTGCCAGAAAGGCGGCTTGGCTCAACCCCCTCCATCCCCACTATTATTCCGAGTACATTGCAACCATCTATTTCCTGGCTGGGCGATATGAGGAATGCTTGGCTACAGCGGATAAAATCGCCGATATGTTTCCCGAACTCCCAGCCTGGCAAGCCGCCGCTGCTGCGCAGCTGGGGCTAATCGAAGAGGCTCAGCGCCATGCCATGCGATTTCGCGATCTTCTCCGCAAATGCTGGGCCGGCATTGAGGTTTGCGATGATGACGCAATGATTTCCTGGCTTCTGCAAATTGTTATGCTACGTCAGAAAGAAGATGAAGAACGGCTGCGATGCGGCCTCTCTCTCGCAGGCTTTCAAACAGCAGACCGCATTGGGGTCATGCATTGACTGCCAGCCGATACAAATGCAACCAGTCACTGCAGGTGAAGAAAACCCGGAGCAACAACGCGAACGACAGACGGAAAGACGTCTTCGTGCGTAAGGGGTATCATGACTGCTTCAACCCCGCATTGACGTGAGATCCTTCTGGAAAGATTCTCCAATCTGTCTCCAAGTGTTCTGTCGCTCAGGTGGCGGGGGTCACGCGGCATAGGTCCGATTGGAGCCAAGCGGGCCCGCAGCAGATCCATGGAGATCTGCTGCAACCGTGTCGATTTTGTCTGTGGCGCGGCACGGGGCTCATGACTGTGTAATTTTAGCGCTATCCGTGTCTGCATAGCTTCCATCAGCGCTCGACGGGCTGCCGCGGTCCAGGTTACGTCACTTGCCGATCCCGTCGCGTAACCACAAATCTGATCGCGACGAACGTCAAATAGCTGGCACAACACTGTTGGCACAGGAAGTCGGCTGTCGGCACGCCAAAAAACCGGCTCGACGCTCTGTCTTAGACAGACCTCGCAGAGATAGACAAGAGCGTCAGCTGCAGACCTATGTGGTACAAACCGTGAGCGCATACGCGCCATATGCGGGCCTGCGAGCCATCTTGCCAAGTTGTCGCGTTCGATCATTTCGAGTAATGCGCGGTAACTGGCTTCGAGGATGTTGTTTGCCGCCGCCAGTCCAGTTGATCCCCCCTTAAGTCCGACTAAATTGCGCTCTTTGATTTGTGGATACAGGGCAACAATTTCAAACGGTACGAAGCTCAATCTGTTCGACGTCATCGCTCTGCCTTCGCACCACGCAACCGTGCGTGCCGGATCGAAGAATTCTCCCTCCTTGAAAGGTAGGCTAGCTACATCAATTACGGAGGCGACAGCCGACATTTCATTGAAGCTGCCTTTGTGAGGAGGAACAGCGAGCGTTTCGCCGACGGCGGTCTCGACGGCTTCCATGACCGCGCCAAGTATAGCCCCTCCTCGGGTCTCATGGCTGCCTTCGGTTATCTTTGCAACGCGACCTTCTGGTCTAATAGCGATAAAGACTGGAAGGCCAAGCCGGTCGCAGTGCGTGGCCTCCAAGACTTGCTCGATGCCAAAACGTAGCTTTAGTTCCCTCACTCGGAATGCTGCGGCACAGCCGTCATCACAGCATACGACCTCTTGCCGCCTTCGCACTGGCCTATCAGGCCTATCGCGCACAGCTAGAATACTTCAATCATGCTCTTTCTAACGACATGACAGCATATGTACGGTTGGTGGATCTTCGACGCTCGCATTCTCTTCAAGGAATTTTGAATAAAGTATCGCTTTTGCCAACTGAGGTGTAAGCGGCAAAAGTGTCGGCTTCTTCGCTCTACCGATCGATTTTGCTTTGACTAGGAAGAAGGTACTTTTGCTCAGTCGCAGTAGGTAATCCCCTTTTTCCGGGATAATATCTATTGGCAACGGCCGATATTTTTCGCCTGTTGCGCTCGCCTTCTTGGTCGTTTTTCTTTTTGCGGAAGTCGCCATCGTTTCCCCCTTTGTAGAGAAATGCTGGTGTGAAAAAGATAGCATAAGTGCTCGCCTGAGGCGACGATGACTGACTCGGTTTGGGCAACATATTCGTAAGTCCGCTTGCTTGAAATTTAATCCACCTTAATGTCGCATCGTCGTTCGATAGGTGATGCATAGTTTCTTTCGGCTAGCAGGCAGACCGTCCTAAACAATCCGCCAACTCGAAACACTAGGATGTTAATTCTGGTTGAATGCCGGATGGACGGCGGCGCGGCGAGCGCGGGCGCCGTGGCAGGTCATCGCATAGTGCCGCCGGGCGTGAAGCATTTCCGGCAGAGCGGGACGATTGCCAATCTCTATCGACATTTTCAAATCGATGCCGATACGGTTATCGCAACCACCAACCATATTGCAGCCGGCCGCGCGAGCATTTCAGTTCCTGATCGCCTCAAGACAACGTCGATGGCAGCAGCATCGATGAAGGTTGCGGCGCATCGTCACAAACCGCAGGAACGGCGGGATATGGTCGGGCTTGCCGCCGCATATCCGGCTACTCTTGTTGCTCCTGTTGTTGCTCCTGTTGTTGCGGCTGCTCTTGCTGTTCCTGCATTTGCTGTTGTTGTTCCTGCTGCTCCTGCATCTGCTGCTGTTCTTCTTGCTCTTGCTGTTGCTGATACTGCAGGTCCTGTTGCTGCTGCTGTTGTTCCTCTTGTTGTTGTTGCAGCCGGTCTTGCTGCTCTTGCAGATCTTGTTGCCGATTTTGCAGGTCCTGCTGCTGATATTGCAGATCCTCCTGTTGTTGTCCTGGCTGACTCTCTGGTTGCGCTTGCTGATCCTCTTGTTGTTGTTGCAGCCGGTCTTGCTGTTCCTGTAGATCCTGCCGCTGATTTTGCAGGTACTGCTGCTGGTCTTGCAACTCCTGCTGCTGTTGCTCCTGCTGTTCTTGATTGTCATCTTGGGCGTGGCGCTCTTCGTGATTACCGTTGCGCTTCCACATGTCGTCCGGGGCGTGCTGCTGTCGAGGCTGTTCCTGTGGGATGCCCTGCGGTATGGAGGCTAGCTGTATTGGGGTCTGCTGTGCCGGAGCGTATATCGACTGTGCTGCCGCAGCGGCGAAAGACGAAGCCTCCGGACCGCGCGTTCCGCAACCGGCAAGCGACGCCAGGCAAAGGAGCGCCGCGCTTGCAGCGCATAGTCCGCCGCGACGATGAGGTTTCATGAACATCTCCCCTGCCATCCGCGGACAAGCTGACGGGGCACTAAATCTCTCGCCGGATGCCCTCGACCAAGCCGCTAGTCGATAGAATAAAACCGCAAAGTATTCCGCGATTATTGTCTCGCGGACGAGGTTCGCCAATCGATATTCCATCGATCACGTCAGGAAGGCTGTCGCGCTTGAAAGCGGCGCATGAAAAACGGGGCCGGCGCACTGACCGGCCCCGTTTCCCACCGCTTCACACGAACAGCGATGGGGCAACGTCGATAAGGTTCGCGGCGCAGCGTCACGAACCTCATGCACGCAAGAACATCATCAGGGTTGCTGCTGCATTTCCTGCTGTTGTTGCTGCATCTCCTGTTGCTCCTGTTCTTCTTGCATTTGCTGTTGCTGTTCCTGCTCTTCCTGCATTTGCTGCTGTTCTTGCTGCTCTTGGATTGCTTGCTGTTCCTGTTGTTCTTGTTGCTCCTGCTGAGCCTGACGCGCCTCGTCCTCTTCGTTGCGCTTCCGCATATCGTCCTGGAACTGCTGCTGCTGACGAAGCTGTTCCTGTTGGATGGCTTGCTGATTGAGATCGTCGCCAGGATCTTGTTGCGGCACCGGAGCGGCCTGGGGCGCGGCGCCGTTATTCGTGTTTGTGTATGTCGCGCTTCCTGTCGTTCCGCCGGATGGCGGCGTCGTGGCTCCGGCGACACCGGACATGATCGACTGCGCGGCCGGGACAGCATAAGGCAACGCCTCGGAACCGCGCGTTCCGCAACCGGCAAGCGAAAGCAGGCAAAGCAACGCCGCACCCCCAGCGCAGATGCCGCTGTGACGATAAGCTTTCATCAATATCTCCCCTGTCACCCGCGGAGACGCGGATGAGGCATGAAATCTTTTGCAGGATGTCCCCAACCAGGACGCCAATCCCTGAAGCAGGATGGTAAGCCTGTTCGCGAGGGAGCATTACGCGCTCAAGAAGGGAAGACAAGCGCGATCCTATGATTATTGTCATGGGAGATGGAATTCGCCGCTCGATATTCTATCGACTACGACGAGAGAGCCGACACGTCAGTATTTCGCCAGCATACTGTTAGCATTCAGAAAGTATTTTGTGCAGAAGCTTTCATCGGCGACAGCTTTCGCACACTTAATGAGATAGCCGGTGGTGATCGGTCCATCGGAGTCGCATGCGATCGACCAGGCGACATTGCCCGTTCGGATATGTAGTCCATGACGACACGTTGAAAGCGACGCATGAAAAACGGGAGCCGGGTTTGTCCCTGGCTCCCGTTCGCAGGCTTCAGGAAGATCGCGTGCGCAGCGATTACTGCGCCGCCTTGCTCGTCCGTTGCACCGGCGTCGGGCGGCGCCGGTTGTTGACCTTCTGCACGGCATCGAAGACCGGCGCGAAAGTCGGGCGGTCGATATAGCGCCCGGCGCCGCGCGTGACGTTGAGCTGGCCCTTTTCCCAGACGACCTTGCCCTGGCTGATCGTGTGGCTGGGGATGCCCTGCACCGTCATGCCCTCGAAGATGTTGTAATCCACCTTCTGGTGATGGGTCTTCGCCGAGATGGTGCGCGAGCCCTTCGGGTCCCAGACCACGAGATCGGCATCGGCGCCGACACTGACCGAGCCCTTGCGCGGATAGATGTTGAAGATCTGCGCCGCCGCCGTCGAGGTGACGCGGACGAATTCCATCGGCGTCAGGCGCCCCGTGCCGACGCCGTGATGCCACAGCACCGACATGCGGTCCTCGACGCCGCCGGTGCCGTTCGGAATCTTGGTGAAGTCGTCGCGGCCCATCGCCTTCTGATCGGCGCAGAAGCAGCAGTGATCCGTCGCCGTCGTCTGCAGATTGCCCGACTGCAAAGCGCGCCAGAGGATTTCCTGATTCTCCTTCGGCCGGAAGGGCGGGCTCATGACATGGGCTGCCGCCACGTTCCAATCGGGATGGCGATAGACGGAATCGTCGATCAGCAGATGGCCTGCCAGAACCTCGCCATAGACCCGCTGGCCCTCATTGCGCGCCCGGGTGATGGCCTCGACCGCCTCCTTGCAGGAATTGTGGACGATATAGAGCGGATTGCCGATCACCTGCGCGACGCGAATGGCGCGGTTCGCCGCCTCGCCCTCCACTTCCGGCGGACGCGACAGCGGATGACCCTCCGGCCCGGTGATGCCTTTCTTCAGCACTTCCTGCTGCAGGTGATAGACCAGCTCGCCATTTTCCGCATGGACCGTCGGAATGGCGCCCAGCTCCAGGCAGCGGGCGAAGCTCTTCACCAGATTTTCGTCCGGCACCATGATGGCGTTCTTATAGGCCATGAAGTGCTTGAAGCTGTTGACGCCGCGTTCGCGCGCCAGCACGCCCATATCCTCATAGACCTGGTCGCTCCACCAGGTGACGGCGACATGGAAGGAGTAATCGGCGCAGGCCTTCTCGGCCCATTCACGCCACTGGTCATAGGCGCTCAGCAGCGAAGTCTGGGGCGCCGGGATGACGAAATCGATGATCATCGTCGTACCGCCGGCGAGACCCGCCGCCGTGCCGGTATAGAAGTCCTCGCTGGCCACCGTACCCATGAAGGGCAATTGCATATGGGTATGGGGATCGATGCCGCCCGGCATCACATACTGGCCGCCCGCATCGACGACCTTGGCGCCGGCCGGCGCCTCGAGATTTTCACCGACCGCCTTGATGAGGCCGTCGGCGACATAGACATCCGCCCGTTTCATCTCGTCGGCGGTAACGACGGTGCCGCCCCTGATCAACAGCGACATGTGACCCTCCCTGACTGATATCGGCCGTTCGGCTGACCCGAAACTTGATCAATTGGTCAAAATAATACGCGGAAGGAGGAGCGCGGAAAAGAGCTTTCTCGGTCGGCCAGCGAAAGCTCCATGCGGGAAAGACATCAGGGGCAAATATCCCATGTGATGCTGGCCCTCTCCCGACCGTCGGTGTAGCGGGATATTCCTTGGCAGGAGAAGAGGAAGCGATAGTGCAAGCCTCGCGTGATACTTTCGCTCACTCATTTGTCACCCCCGGACCTGTCCTCGGGCTTGACCTGAGGATTGACCCAGTCGGCGGAGGCCGACATTCGTCGGCGCCAGTCGGCATAGGCCGACATTCGTCGGTGCCAGTCCGCGTAGGCCGACATTCGTCGGCGGGGGGTTCATGGTGAAAAAAGCAGTGCACGGCATTGGCTATGGATTGCCGGGTCAAGCCCGGCAATGACAAACGAGAAAGTTCACACGCGATGCAAAGCCGGACGCCCTCTCATTGCTCCGCCAGCCGACAATTGCCACGCTAATACCGACGGGCGGGGTGACGGGCATTAATGGCAAGCTGGATTTAGACTCCCCTCAATCAGGGCAGCGGCCGATCCGGCGAGGAGCCGCGCGCGACGGGTGTGCCGGAATTGTCGATCGCCCGCACATCGAAATAATAGCGGTGCGGGCTGCTGCCGGTCGGACAGGCGCCGACATAGGCATTCTTCAACGCCCCTTCGGGCAGGACGCCGGAACCGTCATTGGCGACGCTGCCGCCGCCCAGGCTGAGCTTGGGCATATCGCGGTCATGCAGTTGCACATAGAAGTAGTTGGTGCTGGCGGGAAAATCGCTGACATGGATCGCGGGCGACACCGTCGAACATTTATCCGAAGGCTTCCAGGCGAAATCCGCGGTGAGCGGCGGAAGCTTCGGTGTCGGTACGGATTCCGCCGTGCTGCAGCCGGCAACGGCAATGACCCCGGCAACCAGTATCCATGTCTGACGCATGCAGGCTTCCTCTCGCGCAACGGTTACTGTCGGAATGCGTTCAGATCAGACCACAGCCGCCACGCCACAGCAACCGTCGATCGATCGGCAGCCTGGGAAATGCAAATGTGCGAAATGCCAATAGATCTAACAAATGAAAAACCCCTGCCCGCCGTCAGCGGCAGGCAGGGGCTCAGCGACAGGAGATGCCGCGAGGCGCCGGTCAGGCCTTCAGCGCACCGGACGCCTTGGCGATATGGGTAGCGATCGCATCCATCAAGGGCGGCGACAGGCAGTCATAGGGCTCCAGCTTCAATTCGCGCAGCCGGCCGCGCACATTGCCCATCTCCTTGGGATCGGCACCCGATTCGATGATCGAGGACACGAAGGCCGCAAATTCCGGTGCCGACCAGCCGTCCTGGCTGGACAATTCGGTGTGGATGAAGTCGAGGCCGTAGAACGGATGGCTCTTGTTCTCGATGCGGCCGTACATGTGCACGCCGCAACCGGTGCAGGCATGGCGCTGGATGGCGGCATTGGCATCGACCACCTTCAGCTTCTGCCCGTTCTTGGTGACGCTGAGGGCATCGCGCGACACCACGGCGACCATGGAGAACAGCGAGCCGGAGGGCTTCCAGCATTTGGTGCAGCCGCAAACATGGTTATGGGCGCTCTGCGCCTTCACCGTGACTTCGACCGGATCGCTCTTGCATTTGCAGGTCAAGGTACCGCCGGCGAAATTCGCCGAGCCGGGCTTCACACCCTTATCGACCGACGGATGAATGGAAGTGGCCATCGTCGTTATCCTCCCCGTTTCTTGCTGTTGATGAAGGGGCTCAGCTTAGACTGCCGGCTAGCGGATTGCTATGGTGTCGACCGGCCTGCAACGCACATTTCATTATGCGAGGAAGCGGCTCTAACACGTTGATTTCGTAACGGCTGATTGGCGGTGAATGGTCGGAGCGACTGGATTCGAACCAGCGACCCCCAGACCCCCAGTCTGATGCGCTACCAGGCTGCGCTACGCTCCGACCGCGGCTTGACGCCGTATCTCAATGACCGATCCGGCAAGTGGGGGTGGATCGGCAATCGCGGCCTATATAATCACCTGTGGCGGCCCTGGCAAGGATATTGCCGCCCGGTCTTAACGATCTTTCCCAAGTCCTCCGCCCTGCCCTGAATCTGGTCCTGAATCCCGCACTCTTCGGATGGCGGGCGGGCAAAGAAAAAGCGCGGCCCCAAGGCCGCGCTTTTGCGGAACCGATCGACTGCCCCGACCGGGCAACCGATATTCAGGCAACCGGGATCAGAGCTGCGCCGCGTGGCGCAGGCGGTCCCGCAGTTCCGTCAGTTCCTCGATCACCGATTTGACCTCGCGAATCGCGCCGTCGTCCAGGGCGGCCCGGAACAGCGGCAGGTCCATGATCGAGCCGGCGGGAGCTTCCTCCGCCACGGCCCGTTCCGGTGCGGCGGCTTCCACCGAGTCGCCCGGCAGCTCGGCCCCGGCGAGACCCTCGCCGGCGAGGCGCAGGCCGCCTTCGCGGATCAGCTTCTGCACGCCCTTGATCGTATAGCCCTGGTCGTAGAGCAGGCCGCGGATGCTGCGCAGCAGGTCGACGTCCTCGGGCCGGTAATAGCGCCGGCCGCCGCCACGCTTCATCGGGCGGATCTGGGTGAACTTGGTCTCCCAGAAACGCAGGACATGCTGCGGCACTTCCAGCTCGTCGGCGACCTCGCTGATGGTGCGGAAGGCGTCGGCGGATTTCTCCAGCCGCTTATTATTGCCCCGCCCCGCCGCCCGCTTGTCCTCGGCGGCCCGCTTGTCGTCCGTGGTGTTGTGGGGATCTAAAGCTCGTTCTGCGCTGCTCATGGTGTGGCGCCCTTATTCACCCGATCCTTGAGAACATGCGATGCCCGGAAGACCAGAACCCGGCGCGGCTTGATCGGGACTTCCTCGCCGGTCTTCGGATTGCGTCCGACCCGCTCGCCTTTCATGCGAACCAGGAAACTGCCGAAGGAGGATATTTTTACACTTTCGCCCCGGGTCAGGGCGCCGGAAATCTCTTCGAGAACGCTATCGACCAGATCGGCCGATTCGTTCCGCGACAGACCGACTTCCTGATAGACCGCCTCGCTGAGATCGGCCCGTGTCACTGTCTTGCCCTTCATTCCCTTCCCCCTGGAATCGGCCTTTAAATCGGCCGGGTCTTCGGCTGGCGTACGCGGGGTCACCGTCAACGCTTTCTTGAAGCGTAACGATTCCTCTTAAATCAGTCAATTACGGAGACTTGTTCAGATGACGGTCGGGTGACCGCGCTGTCATCGCGCGGAACGAGAAGAGATCGGCGATAGAAACCTGACGGAGCAGCCGACAAGAAAGCCCTGCCGTGTGACGGTCTGGCGTGAAAGCCTTACCAGCGCGCGAGCGCCGAGCCCCAGGTGAAGCCGCCACCCATGGCTTCCATCAGCACCAGGTCGCCGCGCTTGACGCGGCCGTCATTGACCGCTTCAGCCAGGGCCAGCGGGATCGAGGCCGCCGAGGTATTGGCATGGCGGTCGACCGTCACCACCACCTTTTCCGGCGGCAGTTTCAGCTTGTTGCCCATGCTGGTGATGATGCGCTGATTGGCCTGGTGCGGCACCAGCCAGTCGACCTCCCCCGGGGCAATGCCGGAGCTGGCGATGGCGGCGTCGATCGCCGAAGCCAGGTTGACCACGGCATGGCGGAAGACTTCCTTGCCTTCCATCTTGACCGCGCCGGTCGTCCGGGTCGCCGAGGGCCCGCCATCGACATAGAGCTTGTCGTAATAGCGGCCGTCGGAGAACAGATGGGTGCAGAGGATGCCCTGGTCGCTGTTATCGCCCTTGCCCCGGGCGGCTTCCAGCACCACGGCCCCGGCCCCATCGCCGAACAGGACGCAGGTATTGCGGTCCTGCCAGTCGAGGATGCGCGAGAAGGTCTCGGCGCCGATCACCAGCGCCCGCCGGGCCTGGCCGAGGCGCAGGAAGTTATCCGCGACCGCCAGGGCATAGACGAAGCCCGAGCAGACCGCCTGCACGTCCATGGCGAAACCGTGATTCATGCCCAGGCGATGCTGCACCTTGGTGGCGGTCGCCGGGAAAGTATGGTCCGGCGTGGTCGTCGCCAGCACGATGCAGTCGAGATCGGCGCCGCGCAGTCCGGCATGGGCCAAAGCCTGTTCGGCGGCCTTGACGGCGAGATCCGAGGTCACCTCGCCTTCCGCCGCGACATGGCGCTGGCGGATACCGGTGCGCTGCTGGATCCATTCGTCGCTGGTATCGACCTGGCGGGCCAGTTCGTCGTTGGTCAGGATGCGGCTCGGCAGATAAGAACCGGCGCTGAGAAGGCGTGATCGCATGACCATGTCAGACCGCCGCGCTTCCCGTGACGGCTCCAGGAATCGTCATCATCTGAGCAAAATCCCGCTTCATATTCTCGATTGCGCCGTTCTGCACCATGTCGACGGCGACACCGATGGCATTGGCGAAGCCGAAGGCGTCGGTGCCGCCATGGCTCTTGATGCAGATGCCGTTCAGGCCCATGAAGATCGCCCCATTATAGCGCCGGGGATCGACCCGCGCACGCAGGGCGTTGAGCGCCGGACGGGCCAGCAGATAGCCGAGCTTGGCCATCAGCGAGGAACCGTAGCTCTGGCGCAGGAAATAGCCGTAGAGCTTCACCGTGCCCTCGATGGTCTTGAGGGCGATATTGCCGGTGAAGCCGTCGGTGACGAAGACATCGACCGTGCCCTTGGCAAGATCATCGCCTTCGACGAAACCATGGAAGCGGCCCGGCAGGGTGACCTGGCGCAGGATCGCCGCCGCCTCCCTGACCGCGTCATGCCCCTTCATCTCTTCGGAGCCGACATTGAGGAGCCCGGTGCTGGGCTCGCGCACGCCGAGGACCGTGCGGGCGAAGACATTGCCCATGACCGCGAACTGCACGAGATTGCTGGCGTCGCATTGCACATTGGCGCCGAGATCCAGCATCACGCTTTCGCTGCGCATGGTCGGGAAGAAGGACGCGATCGCCGGGCGGTCGATTCCCGGCATGGTCTTCAGGACGAATTTCGCCATCGCCATCAGCGCACCGGTATTGCCGGCGGAGACCACGGCATGGGCATCGCCACGATGCACGGCATCGATCGCCAGACGCATGGAACTGCCGCGCCCGGCCCGCAGGGCCTGGCCGGGTTTGTCTTCCATGGTGACGACGGTGTCGGCGTGATGAAGTGAGCTGACGGCGGCCAGCGCCGGCAGATGCGCAAGCAACGCCTTCAGCCGGGCTTCATCGCCATAGAACTGGAAACGGACCTGGGGGAAACGCTGGCGTGCGATATCGGCGCCACGGACCACCATGTCCGGAGCGTTGTCGCCGCCCATTGCGTCCAAAGAAATAGCCAGGTCGGCGCTCAACCCCACAGACTCCCTTCCTGGCTATGCGCGAATTCGGTCGTCAGGCCGCCTTCGTGCCCGTGACGTCCCGACCGTCATAGTGGCCGCAGGAGCCGCAGACGTGATGCGGGCGCTTCACTTCGCCGCAATTCGGGCATTCCGTCGACTTCTGCACGTCCAGCGCGTGATGGGCGCGGCGCATGTCGCGGCGGGAACTGGAGACCTTTTTCTTGGGAACTGCCATGATCACTCACTCACAAAAAATAAAGGCAGCCACAAATGCCGCCGTTCGGGGGCTTCTTTATCTAAAATTTCCGGGCAAAGCAAGTCAGTTAACAGTTTCGGCGGCACCCGCCGGACGCCCTGCGGGAGATGTTCCTAGGGTCGGTCCTAGGCCACTCTCAGGGATGATCCCGGTACCTTCGAGCCAACGGACTTGGTTAACATACCTCGCCTCAATGACCCTTTTTCGGCGGCGTCAGGTCCTTCAGGACCGCGAAGGGATTCTGCCGCTTCGGCGGTACCGCCGCGACCGATGTCTCCTCCTCGCCGGCCTTCCAGCCCGCCGGTAGGATCGCCCCGGCCGCCCGGGGATAGGGATCGAGATTGAGGCCGAGCTGCTCCGCCGTCACCTCGCCGAGATCGATCTGGCCGCCGGTGACAGGTTCCGGCGGATCGTCCTGATCGTATTCCATGACCAGTTCGGCCGAGGAGGCGCCCACATCCTCGCTGAAGAACAGCTCGAAATCGACCTCCACCGTCGCCGGAACCGGTGCCAGGGAGACGACACAGGCCTGGATGACATCAGCAATAAGATGACCCTGCACCCGGATGACGTTGGCGCCGGTGCGGCGCAGCCGGAGATCGGCCTCCAGCCGGTCCAGCGCCAGCAATTCGAACCGGGCCGCCAAAGCCGCCCGCTCCTGGGGATCGGCGACGAGATGCCGGCCGGTCTCGGTCAGGCTGATCTTGTCCAGCGTAATTATGCGAGAAAATTCATTATTATCATTCGATTGCATATCAATCCTCACAATCTGGATCAGATTGTTTCGGGATCCGGGAAGGGAAGATCGGCGGCAACTACCCGTTCCACCGGCTGGGCATCCAGGCTGGCAATCCCCGCCACGAGATAGCGCGTCATGCGATCGAGGGCCGCCGCGCTGGGCTCGACCGTGCCGTAGAGATTGCGCCGCAACGCTTCCTTCAGACCGGCATGATCATCGGCCGCCGCCAGTCCCTGGTCGTAAACCTGGATCCGCCCGTTCAGCGATTCGGCCATATGCTTGATTCGCTTGCCGACACCGAGATCGGCGGCGCCCAGTTCGCGGAGCGCCAGATCCATTTCCCGAAACATCCGGTCATAGACGGCCTGGGTCAGGCGAGTGATCTCATCCCCCTGCCCTCGCAGCCGGCGGAACAGCAGATAGGCATGCAGCGACATCATCTCGAACCGGCCGTCCACCGTATCCGGCACATCGTAAGACAGGTAGAAAGCCGGATTGCGTGCCTGACGCGCCATCGCGCCATAGACCGCGGCGGCTGCGGCCTCAAGCTGATCGTCCTTCAGAAAACGTCGCAGAAACAACATGATACCTTATCCCAAGCATACCGGCAGTTCTTGACAGTCTACCGCCGCAATGCAATCTTGCCGACGTGTTCGGCGCATGGCTGGTGGCTTAGCCGGCTGGGGCCGGCTTTTCAAGGCAGCTTCTGCTTAGGGGTAAGATCGTTATGAAGCGTAGGTCAGGCGGGCCGCAAGGGAAACGGCGCGGTTTGTGGCATCGTATTCCCGCCGTCACGCTGCTGGGCTTGACACTCGGAACCCTCCTGATGGCGAGCGCCTGCTCGGCCCGCATCGATCAGCGCGGCAACAAGCCGGACGAGGACGAGGTCGTCCAGATCAATCCGGGCGTGGACGACAAGAACCGGGTGGCCCAGCTCCTCGGCTATCCCTCCACGGTTTCGACCTTCTCGGACAAGACCTGGTACTACATTTCCAAGCGGACCAAGACCGTTGCCTTCTGGCATCCGGAACTGCTGGAACAGGAAGTGCTGCAGATCCATTTCGACGATCACGACGTCGTCCAGGACATGAAGATCTACAGCGAGAAGGACGGCCGGCAGATCGCCTATGTCGATCGCACCACGCCGACCCCGGGCAACGACCTGACCATCCTGCAGCAGTTGCTGGGCAATCTCGGCAAGTTCAATACCCTGGACAAGGGCAAGGGCGGCGGCGGGCTGTAAGCGCCTCGCGCCTCGCCCGGATTTCAAGACCCGGTCTTCACAAAAAAAGAAACCCGGCGAAAAGCTTCCGCCGGGTTTTTCGTTGCGTCCGTTTGGGCATGTGCAGCAGCTAAGCCGCGAGCGCCGCGAGCAGCAGCAGGGCCACGATATTGGTGATCTTGATCATCGGGTTGATCGCCGGGCCGGCGGTGTCCTTATAGGGATCGCCGACCGTGTCGCCGGTCACCGCCGCCTTATGGGCGTCGGAGCCCTTCCCGCCGTAATGATCATCCTCGATATACTTCTTGGCATTGTCCCAGGCGCCGCCGCCCGAGGTCATCTGGATGGCGACGAAGAGGCCGGTCACGATGGTGCCGAGCAGCATGGCGCCCAAGGCGACGAAAGCCTCGGCCTGGCCGGCCGCCACGCGGATCACCAGATAGAGGATGATCGGCGCCAGGACCGGCAGCAGCGACGGCAGGATCATCTCCTTGATCGCTGCGGTGGTCAGCAGGCTCACCGCCTTGCCGTATTCCGGCTTGGCCTTGCCCTCCATGATGCCGGCGATCTCCTTGAACTGCCGCCGCACCTCGATGACCACCGAGCCCGCCGCCCGCCCGACCGCCATCATGCCCATGGCGCCGAACAGGAACGGCAACGCGCCGCCCAGGAACAACCCGATCACCACGAAGGGATTGTTGAGCTGGAAGCTGATCGCCTGTTGCAGGTCGGGGAAGTAGTGCTTGAGGTCCTCGGTATAGGCCGCGAACAGCACCAGTGCCGCCAGACCGGCGGAACCGATGGCATAGCCCTTGGTCACCGCCTTGGTGGTATTGCCGACGTCGTCGAGCGCGTCGGTCACGTTGCGGACATCCTTTGGCAGTTCCGCCATTTCGGCGATACCGCCGGCATTGTCCGTCACCGGACCATAGGCATCGAGCGCCACGACGATGCCCGCCAGGGACAGCATGGTGGTCGCCGCAATGGCGATGCCGAACAGGCCGGCAAAGCTGTAGGAGACAATGATCGCCGCGCTGATGGCGATGACCGGCAGGGCGCAGGATTCCATGGCGACGGCGATGCCCTGGATGATGTTGGTGGCATGGCCGGTGGTCGAGGCCAGGGCCACGCTGCGCACCGGACGGAACGCGGTCGAGGTATAATATTCGGTGATCCAGACCAGGAGACCGGTGAGGATCAGGCCGGTGATCGCGCACCAATAGATGCTGCCGCCGGTGACCGCCATCGTCCCGATGGTAAGCGCCGTGCTGAAGCCGATCACCTGCTGCACGCACCAGGCAATCAGGGCGGCGGAAATGACGCCGCTGACGATCAGCCCCTTATAGAGCGCGCCCATGATGTTCTGGCTGCCGCCGAGCTTGATGAAGAAGGTGCCGATGATCGAGCCGACGATGCTGACCGCGCAGATCAGCAGCGGCAGGAGCATCATCTTCTCCTGATCGGCGCCGGTGAAGAAGATGTTGCCGAGCAGCATCGTCGCCACCACAGTGACGGCGAAGGTCTCGAACAGGTCGGCGGCCATACCGGCGCAGTCGCCCACATTGTCGCCCACGTTATCGGCGATCACCGCCGGGTTGCGGGGATCGTCTTCCGGGATGCCAGCTTCGATCTTGCCGACGAGGTCGGCGCCGACATCGGCACCCTTGGTGAAGATGCCGCCACCGAGACGCGCGAAGATCGAGATCAGCGAGGCACCGAAGCTCAGGCCCACCAGGGCTTCCAGCATCGGCCGCATTTCCACCTGCGCGCTGCGCAGCACCATGTAATAGCCGGCAACGCCGATCAGGCCGAGACCGACCACCAGCAGGCCGGTGATCGCGCCGGATTTCGCGGCGATAGCGAGGGCCGGCGCCAGGCCGTGGCGCGCCGCCTCGGCAGTGCGGACATTGGCCCGCACCGAGACATTCATGCCGATATAGCCGGTCAGGCCGGAGAGCACCGCACCGATGATGAAGCCGATGGCGGAGAGCTTGCTGAGAGCCACGAACAGGATGATCGCGACGATGATGCCGACGATGCCGATCGCGGTATATTGCTTGTTGAGATAGGCCTGGGCCCCTTCCTGGACCGCCGCGGCGATCTCGCGCATGCGGTCGGTGCCCGTGGGCGCAGCTAAGACGGAACGTGATGCCCACACACTGTAAAGCAGGGCTAGCGCACCTGACACTATCGCCAGCCAGTAATACATCGAGTCCATATTCTTACCCCTTCATCCCGTTGAGGTTTGATTTTTCGAACTAGACGCAACTGATACGTAGACATGTGATATGCGGAGTCGCCACACCTCCCTCGCTGGCGACGGCTGAACCGTAAAGCAATCAGCCAGACATGGCAAATTGCCCCCGAAAGCGGGTCATGGGGGCAAGGCCCGATATAATTCATGGCGGCAAGGCCCGATATAATATGGAGTCCCGCCTCTAGCGAACTCTCCGTCTTGCTAACGCCGAATACGGATCACCGAGAGATCGGTGCATCGGAGCGAAAGAGGTTTTCAATGAGAACGAGGCCTCGATAATAGACATCTCGGATGTCGCTCCCCTCACCCCGCAAGCGGGGCGAGGGAGCTTATATCTTCAGAACACTTGATAATTTTAAGCTAGAAATCTCCCTCGCCCCGCTCGCCGACGAATGTCGACCTGCGCCGACGGACGGTGAGAGGCTCGGGGTGAGGGGGCTTGCCAGAGAGTGGCATTGAGCCAACCCGTGTCGCCGATACCCTTCTTCTCCATTAAATCTGAGCCGCGCGGTCGCGCAGGACGTATTTCTGGACCTTGCCGGTGACGGTCTTGGGCAGCTCCCCGAAGACGACATGGCGGGGCCGCTTGAAGCCCGCCATTTCATTGCGGCACCACGCCAGCAGCGACTCGGCCGTCACCTCCCCTGCCCCGTCCCGCAGGGCAATGAAGGCGCAAGGCACCTCGCCCCAATGGTCGTCGGGCTTGGCCACCACCGCCACTTCGCGCACGGCGGGATGGCGCGACAGCACCTCCTCCAATTCCAGCGAGGAGATGTTCTCGCCACCTGAGATGATGATGTCCTTCAGCCGGTCCTTGACCTCGATATAGCCGTCCGGGTGACGGACCCCGAGATCGCCGGAACGGAACCAGCCGTCCCGCAGCACAGTTCCCGTTGCCGCCGGATTGAGCAGATAGCCCTTCATCACCGTATTGCCGCGCAAGGCGATCTCGCCGATGGACTGGCCATCGGCCGGCACCTCGGTTCCGGTTTCCGGATTGAGCACCGTGGCGCCCGCCGACGTGATATAGCGCACGCCCTGCCGCGCCATCAGGCGGGCACGTTCGGCCTGATCCAGCTCGTCCCAGTCGTGCTGCCATTCGCAGAAAGTCGCCGGCCCATAGGTCTCGGTCAGGCCATAGGCATGGCGGATGACGAAGCCCATGGCTTCCATCCGGGAGATGATGGTGCTGGTCGGCGCCGCGCCGCCGGTCAGGAAGATCACCTGCTGGGAAAAAGCCTGCCGATCCGTCTCCGGTGCGAAGGCCAGCATGGAAAGGACGACGGGTGCGCCGCACATATGGGTGACGCGATGGGCCGCGATCCTGGCGAAGATCTGCACCGGCACGATGGCGCGCTGGCAGACATGGGTGCCGCCCACCGCCGTCACCGCCCAGGTATAGGTCCAGCCGTTGCAATGGAACATCGGCAGCGTCCAGAGATAGACGCTGTCCGGGCCGAGATGCATGGCGAGCGCATTGCCCAAGGCGTTCAGATAAGCGCCGCGATGATGATAGACGACGCCCTTCGGATTGCCGGTGGTACCCGAGGTGTAGTTGAGCGTGATCGGCTGCCATTCATCCTGCGGCCAGTCGATCGGCGCGTCCGGGTCGCCGGCGGCGATGAAATCCTCATAGCTCTGCCACTGGCCGCCGCTGCCCGCATGGCCCGGCGCCGCGATCTCGATCACCGTGATCTCGCGCCCCAGCAGCGCCAGCGCCGCCTTGGCCTGCGGCACCAGTTCGGCATCGACGAACAATACCTTGCTGTTGCCGTGATTGAGGATGAAGGCGATGCTGGGCCCGTCCAGGCGATAATTGATGGCATTGAGCACGCCGCCCGCCATGGGGATGGCGTAATGCGCCTCTAGCAGCGCGGTACAATTCGGCGCCAGCACCGAGACCGTATCGTCGCGGTTGACGCCAAGGTTGCGCAACCGGTCGGCGAACTGTCGGCAACGGCGCAACATCTCGGCATAGGTAATGGCGCGCTCGCCGTCGATGATCGCGGTCTGCCCGGGATAGACCATCGCCGAGCGTTCCAGGAATGACAGCGGCGTCAGCGCGACATAATTGCCGGCATTGCGCTCCAACCCGTTCTCATAGACCGACATCCATCCTCCCCGCCTGATCTTTTTAAACTTATGGCGATCAGGATGCGTCAACCGACGATCCGGCGGCAAGCGCGTTTAACGCGCACCGGCAACAGGTTTGCTGCGGCTATCCGGTTTAATTCAGGTCTCTCACATGGAGGCGCATGGTTCATTGAGCATCGGAAGGTCTTCGATGCGAGAGGGGCTTCAAGTGTAAACATCTCACCTGATGTTACCACCCCTCACCCCACCAGTCGGCGTAGGCCGACATCCGTGGTGGGCGGGACCAGGGAGTTATCAACTTTGCATAGCACGTGCACTTTCTCGTTTGTCATTGCCGGGCTTGACCCCGTCGGCGTTAGCCGACATTCGTCGGCCGGGCAATCCATGGGAGATGCCGTGCATTGCTTTCACCATGGACCCCCGGGTCAAGCCCGGGGGTGACAAATGAACGGATGCAAGCGGTATGCAAAGCCTGCAATAGCGCTCATTTGCCCTCTGGAGAGAGGGTTGGGGTCACGGGCGTTGGCGACAAGCGAGATGCCGCCGCCCTATAATAGGCGGGATTACCTGAAATCCTTGCGATCGACATTGGCGATCGTCACCTGATGGATCGTGCCCGGCCCCGTCACCCGGTCGGCGACTTCCTGCAGGCGGGTGATGATCAGGTCGGGATCGTAATCGGTCTGCTCCATCAGACGGCGGGCCATGAGCTGATGCAGCTCGGTGTTGAAGCCGTCGATCACCAGCGGCAGCAGGCTCGATGCCTTGGCCTGCTTGTCCGGCGCATCGAAGATCAGGGTGAAGCGGAAGAAGAAGACGCGGGCGACCCGGTTGTTCTTGATCACCGAGACCGGCAGGATATCGAGATCGAGCTTGCTGTAGGTCACCGGCGGCGGCGCTGCTGAGGCGGTATCGGAGGTCTTGCGCAGATAGAGCCACCATCCCGCCGCGGCACCGGCACCGAGCAGCAGGAGCAGAACGAGGATGAGGAGAAGCTTTTTCATCCGGTGAGAAGCCAGAAACGGTGAATCGGGTCGTCGAATCCCGGAAATCTAACCTAACTTCGTTAACGGAGCCTCAACCAATCGCGCAGCAATTCGCCGGATTTCTTGCAAACCGATGACGATGGGTAAGCAATCTCCGGCGCTAAGTCCTTAAAAATGCTGATAGCCGCGCTGCGCCAGATCGATCTCGGCGCCGTCGCGATCCACCACCCGGACCGCATCGCCGGCCGTCATTTCGCCGATCTCCGTCACGCCGATGCCGAGCCGGGCCGCAATGGCCTGGATCGCCGGCACTGCCTCGGGCCGGGCCGTCAGCAGCAATTCGTAATCGTCCCCGCCGGTGATCAGCGAGGTCAGGAGCGCCGGGCTTTCCGCGAGGATCTCCATCGCCGCCGCCGAAAGCGGCGTGCGGCCGGCCTCGATCACCGCACCGCAGCCGGAGGCTTCCGCGAGATGCGCGAGATCGGCCACCAGGCCGTCGGACACATCCATGGCAGCGCTGGCGAGGCCGGCCGTCATGATCTCCCGTCCGAAGGCGAGACGCGGTTCCGGCAATTGATAGCGCGCCGCCAGAAAGTCGCGATGGGACATCGCCAGCTCGAGCCAGTCATTCCGCAGGATCCGCAGCCCCAGATAACCGTCGCCGATCGTGCCGGTAACCAGCAGGCGGTCGCCCGGCTTCGCACCCCGGCGGCGCATCGCCCGCCCCACCGGCACCGCGCCGATCGCCGTCAGCGACAGGCTGAGCGGTCCCGGCGTCTTGATCGTGTCGCCGCCCATCAGATGGATGCCGAACTGCCGCTGATCCTCGGCGAGCCCGGCGGCGAATTCTGCCAGCCAGGCGGTGGTGACGCCGGCATCGATGGCGACCGTCATCAGATAGCCGACCGGCCGCGCACCCTTGGCCGCCAGATCGGAGAGATTGACCCGCAGCATCTTGCGCGCCACCAGATCCGGCGGATCGCTGCTGAGGAAATGCACATCGGCCACCAGCGCATCGGCCGTCAGCACCAGTTCCTCGCCGGGTTCCGGGCGATAGGTGCAGGCATCGTCGGTCAGATCGAGCGCCCCCGGCATGCCGGCCGCGAGCGGTGCGAAGAAATCGCGGATCACCTCGAACTCGCCCGGGAGCTCCGATGGGAGTCCTCGGGGTACCGCCGCCCCCGCCTTGTCGTTCTTCCTAGCGATGATCCGCTCTCCCGATTATGCCCGCGCTTGCCCCTCACCCCGACCCTCTCCCCAGAGGGGCGAGGGAGTGTTAGAAGATTAGCGGTCTATGCAGCGTCTGAAGTAACGCTCCGCGATCAACGTCAAAGCCCCTCTTCTCCCTCGCCCCACGGTAGTGGGGAGAGCAACTGTCTTTTTCTCAAGCCATCTGA
>CAYOQR010000069.1:0-26450 GCA_964406155.1 uncultured Rhodospirillaceae bacterium
AGCAGCGCGTGGCCCTGGCCCGCGCACTGGTCTTCGAACCGGAACTGGTGTTGATGGACGAACCGCTGGGCGCGCTCGACAAGCAGCTCCGCGAGCATATGCAGATCGAGATCCGCCACATTCATCAGAGCCTCGGCGTCACCGTGGTCTATGTGACCCATGACCAGAGCGAAGCCCTGACCATGTCGGACCGCATCGCCGTCTTCAATGACGGCATCATTCATCAGCTCGCGTCACCGAGCGAATTGTATGAGCGGCCGACCAACGCCTTCGTCGCCCAGTTCATCGGCGAGAACAACCGCCTGCACGGCAAGGTCACCGCGATCAACGGCCATGGCTGTACCGTGCAGGTCGATGGCGGCATCGATGTGAAGGCCCTGCCGGTCAATCTCGACGGCCAGGGCAGCCCCGTCACCCTGTCGCTGCGACCCGAGCGCCTGAAGCTCGATCCGCAGGACAGCACGATGCCCAATCTGTTCGAGGGCAAGGTGATGGAACTCATCTATCTCGGCGACCACACCCGCGTGCGCATCGCCGCCTGCGGCGCCGATAATCTGATTGTCAAAATCCCGAATTCGGAGGGCGTACCCACCTATAAGCCGGGTCAACCGGTACGGGTCGGCTGGCGGCTGGAGGATTGCCGCGCTTTGGCCGCATCATAGGCCGCGCCCTGACCGGATCGGCCGCTTCGGCGGCTGTTCCTTCAACAATGAAAAATGAACTGGGAGGACTGAGAATGCAGAGAAAGATGTTGATGGCCGCCGTGATACCCGCCGCCATCGCCGTGTTCGGAGTGGTCGAAATCACCGCCGCCCTGGCCGCCGACAGCATGACCATCACGTCCTGGGGCGGGGCCTATCAGACCAGTCAGCGCAAGACTTATTTCGAGCCCTTCGCCGCCAAGACCGGCACCAAGATCACGGAAGAGGAATATAACGGCGAGATCGCCAAGATCCGCGCCATGGTCGAGGCCAACAACGTCACCTGGGACGTGGTCGATGTCGACACCCAGACGGCGCAGCAAGGCTGCGACGAAGGCATCTTCCAAAAGCTGGACTACAGCAAGATCCAGTCCAAGGACAAGTTTATCGATCGGGCCGCCGGTGAGTGCGCCGTGGCCGATATGGTCTTCGCCACGGTCGTTGCCTATGACGGCGACAAGCTGAAAGACGGCCCGACCGGTCCGGCGGATTTCTTCGATCTGCAGAAATTCCCCGGCAAGCGCGCCCTCTGGAAGAATCCTCAGAGCACGCTGGAACTGGCACTGATGGCCGATGGCGTGCCGACCGACAAGGTCTATGACACGTTGAAGACGCCGGAAGGGGTCGACCGCGCCTTCAAGAAGCTGGACACCATCAAGAAGGATATCGTCTGGTGGGAAGCCGGCGCCCAGCCGCCGCAACTCCTGGCTTCGGGCGAGGTGGTCATGACGACCGTGTGGAACGGCCGCATCTATGACGCCAACAAGAACGAGCATAAGAATTTCAAAATCGTCTGGAACGGTCAGCTCCAAGACTTCGACATGTGGGTGATCCCGAAGAATGCGAAGAACCCGGATCTCTCCTACAAGTTCATCGCCTTCGCCAATGATCCGCTGGTGATGGCCAATCAGTCGAAATACATCTCCTATGGCCCGACCTTGAAGGATGCCATCCCGCATATCGCACCGGACATCCTGAAGGATCTGCCAACCGCGCCGGAGAACTCCAAGAACGTGCTGGTCAATGACGCGCAGTTCTGGGGCGACAATGGCGAGGAGCTGCGCAAGCGCTTCAATACCTGGATCGCGCAATAACCGAAAAGTAGATGCGGCGGTGAGTCATCGCCGCCGTATTTCCCCGCCGTTCCGGTCGTCGAGATTTTCCAACGAACAAATCACATCAGGAGGATTGAGTATGCGTAAGAGAATGTTGCTGACGGCCGCGTTTCCCGTTGCCGTCGCCGTGCTCGGGGCCATCGGGACGGATGCGGCTTCGGCGGCCGACAGCATGACCATCACCTCGTTCGGCGGCGCCTATCAGGTCAGCCAGGACAAGACTTATTTCAAGCCCTTTGCCGCAAAGACCGGCACCAAGATCACCCAGGAAGAATATAACGGCGAGATCGCCAAGATCCGCGCCATGGTCGAGGCCAACAGCGTCACCTGGGACGTGGTCGATGTCGACACCCAGACGGCGCAGCAGGGCTGCGACGAAGGCATCTTCGAGAAGCTGGACTACAGCAAGATCCAGCCGACGGATAAATATATCGACCGCGCGGCCGGCGAATGCGCCGTCGCCAACATGGTTTATTCGACCGTGATCGCCTATGACACCGACAAGCTGAAGGATGGCCCGACCACCACGGCGGATTTCTTCGACCTGAAGAAATTTCCCGGCAAGCGCGCCCTCTGGAAGAACCCGTCGGGCACCCTGGAACTGGCGCTGATGGCCGATGGCGTGCCGACCGACAAGGTCTATGAGACACTGAAGACACCGGAAGGGGTCGACCGCGCCTTCAAGAAGCTGGACACCATCAAGAAGGATATCGTCTGGTGGGAAGCCGGCGCCCAGCCGCCGCAGCTCCTGGCTTCGGGCGAAGTCGCCATGACGACCGTGTGGAACGGCCGTATCTATGACGCCAACAAGAACGAAGGCAAGCACTTCAAGATCGTCTGGGATGGCCAGATCCAAGACTTCGACATGTGGGTGATTCCGAAGAATGCGAAGAACCTGGACCTCTCCTACAAGTTCATCGCTTTCGCCAATGATCCGCTGGTGATGGCCAACCAGTCGAAATACATCCCCTATGGCCCGACCCTGAAGGATGCCATTCCGCATATCGCGCCGGACATCCTGAAGGACCTGCCGACCGCGCCGGAAAACTCCAAGAACGTGCTGATCAACGATGCGCAGTTCTGGGGCGACAATGGCGAGGAGTTGCGCAAGCGCTTCAATACCTGGATCGCGCAGTAACGTGACTCGGCGGCGCGATGGGTGGGACAGCCATCGCGCCGCCGATCATGGTTACAGCAATTATCGAACAATCATTGACGAGCAAGACGGGGCGTACTGTTGGTAGCGAAAGTCGTTGACGATCAGGTGATGCGGACCGAGGACGGTGTGCCGCTCAAGCTCGCCTTGAAGCGCGCCGAGCGCAGCCGCAATCTCAAGGCATTGGCGCTGGTCGCCCCCCTCTTCCTGTTCATTCTGCTGACCTTCGCGGCGCCGATCGGCCTGCTGCTGTTCCGCGCCGTCCATGATCCGGATCTGATGAACAACCTGCCGGCCACCACTGAGGCCATCAAGGCGTGGAACGGCCAAGGCATTCCCGACGAGCCCATCTACGCCGCCCTGGCCGCCGATCTCAAGAAGGCCCAGGAGGACAAGACCGCCGGCCAGATCGGCAAGCGGCTGAATTACGAATTGTCCGGCACGCGCTCCAAGGTCATCACCACGGCGCGCACCATCGCCAAGCTGGAAAGCGGCCCCTACAAGGATGCCTTTCTGAAACATGACCCGATGTGGGGCAAACCGGATGTCTGGCTGATCCTGAAGCGGGAGACCAAGCCCTTCACCGGATTCTACCTGCTGGCGGCCCTCGATCACCAGATCGGCGCCGATGGCAGCATCGTTCAGACCTCACCGGACCAGGCGATTTTCGTCGACATCTTCGTCCGCACGCTGTGGATCAGCTTCCTGGTGACCGCCTTCACCCTGCTGCTCGGCTATCCGATCGCCTATCTCCTGGCGTCGCTGCCGACCAGCACCAGCAACCTGCTGATGATCCTGGTCCTGGTGCCGTTCTGGACCTCGCTGCTGGTGCGCACCACCGCCTGGGTGGTGCTGCTGCAGACCAATGGCGTCATCAACGACATTCTGATCTGGCTCGGCATCCTGCATGAGCGGGTGCAGCTCATCTTCAATCGCGGCGGCACCGTGCTCGCGATGACGCATATCCAGCTACCCTTCACCATTCTGCCGATCTACAGCGTGATGAAGACGATCTCACCGAACTACATGCGCGCGGCGCGCTCGCTAGGCGGCGGGCCGTTCTATTCCTTCTGGCGCATCTATTTCCCGCAGACCGTGCCCGGCATCGGTGCCGGCTGCCTGCTGACCTTCATCCTGTCGCTGGGCTATTACATCACGCCGGCCTTGGTCGGTGGACCAGGCGACCAGATGATCAGCTATTTCGTGGCGCTCTACACCAATACCGAGCTCAATTGGGGCATGGCCTCCGCGCTCGGCGCCCTGCTCCTAGCGATGACGCTGGCTCTCTATGTGGTCTACAACCGTCTCGTCGGCATCGACAAAGTGAAGTTGGGGTAACGCCATGGCTCTGCCGACCTATGCTTCGCGGATCGAACGCCTGTGGCGCTGGATTTTCCTGGCGATCTGCGCGCTGATCCTGCTGTTTCTGATCGCGCCGATCCTGGTGATCGCACCGCTTTCCTTCTCCAGCGAACCCTATTTCACCTATCCGCTGCCAGGCCTGTCGCTGCGCTGGTACCAGGAATTCTTCACCTCCGAGCGTTGGCAGGTTGCGGTGATGAACAGCATCATCGTCGCCGTCAGCTCGACCGCGCTCTCGACTTTTCTCGGCACCCTGGCGGCGCTCGGCCTCAGCCGTGCCAAGCTGCCGTTCCGCGGCCTGATCATGAGCCTGCTGATCTCGCCGATGATCGTGCCGATCGTCATCACCGCCGTCGGCATGTATTTCTTCTATGCCAATGTCGGCCTGGCCAATACCTATCTCGGCCTGATCCTGGCGCATTCCGCGCTGGCAACGCCCTTCGTGGTGATCACCGTGACCGCCACGCTCACCGGCTTCGACCAGTCGCTGATCCGCGCCGCCGCCAGCCTCGGCGCCTCCGGCCCGCGCACCTTCTTCAAGGTAACCATGCCGCTGATTCTGCCCGGCATCACCTCCGGCGCGCTCTTCGCCTTCGTCACCTCCTGGGACGAGGTGGTGGTGGCGCTGTTCGTCGCCAGCCCGGAACAGCGCACCCTGCCGCGACAGATGTTCAGCGGCATCCGCGAGCAGATCAGCCCCACCATCACGGCGGCGGCGACCTTGCTGATCTGTCTTTCGATCCTGCTGCTGGTCACGGTGGAACTGCTGCGCCGCCGCTCGGAACGTCTGCGCGGCATCTCGAGCTGAGCGGCCACGGGCTGGCCATATCGGCGTTCATCGCCGACCGATCAGATAGCATACGCTAACACTTGTCCTGCGGCGCGGTCCGGGATCGGCCCGCTGTCAGCTTTTGGCAAAGCCACTCCGGCTAACATATCGGCCTGGGCGCGACGGCCGGTCGGAAGGCGGTCGCGAGGGGATGCTCTTCCCATCGATGGAAGGAGTATCGGCATGCTGATCGATATCCGATCGCTGAAGGCCAAACGCGGTGACGTTGACGTCCTCAAGGATGTGCGCCTGTCTTTGCAGGAGGGCGAGATCTACGGTCTGCTCGGCCCGAACGGCGCCGGTAAAAGCACGACGATCGCTGTCGCGCTCGGCATGCTGCCCGCACAAGGCGGCGAGGTCAGTGTCCTCGGTCAGAATCCGGCCAAAACGGCGACGGCGCTCCGGGCCCGGCTCGGTGTCCTGCCGGAACTGAGCGGCTTCTACAATTGGATGACGGCGGTGGATTACCTGATCTTCTTCGCCGCGCTGCATGGCCATCGCTATACCGAGACAGAAGCGACCGCGCGACTGGACCGGGTCGGGCTCGCGCCGCGCCGGCGCCAGCCCATCGGCACCTTTTCGCGCGGCATGCAACAGCGCCTTGCCTTGGCCCGGGCGCTGATCGGCAAGCCGGCGTTGCTCATCCTGGACGAACCGACCAACGGCCTCGATCCCCGCGGTCGCCGCGACATCCATGACATCCTCATCGATCTCAGCGCCAATCACGGCGTCGGCATCCTGATGAGCACCCATCTGCTCGATGATGTCGACCGGCTGTGCCATCGCATCGGCATCCTGGTCGATGGCCGCACCTTGGCCGAGGGCCCGATCGGCGTACTTACCCGGGAGCAGCATCGGCGCTTCAAATTGCGGTTGGCATCCGCACCGCCGATCGATGCCTTGCCGCCGCAGATTCGCCTGGAGGCGCAGGAAGGCGATTGGTGCATCGTCGACCTCGACCCCGCCTTGCCGCCGGCCGCGGCCTGGCAAGCACTCCTCGCACGCAACTGGCCGGTCACCGAGATCCAATATGCCGGCGGCGGACTGGAGGCGCTCTATCTCGGACTGACCGAAGGGAGGCCGGCATGAGTCCCTCCCGTCTGATCGCGCGCAAGGAAGCCGGTGACCTGCTGTTGAATCCGCGCGGCCTAGCCTGGCTCGTGGCCATGGCGCTGGTCCTTTCGGTCTTCGCCCTCCTGCTGGTCAGCAATACCGAACTCAGCCTGCTCGATAATGCCCAGGTCGTCTATGACATGACCGGGACGATCACCGCGCTCGGCGCCCTGCTGGCGGTGGTCATCGGCGTCGACAGCATCGCCGGCGAATGCGAACGCGGCTCCCTGGCGCCTCTATTGCTGACACCGGTGCCGCGCAGCAGCATCCTGTTCGGGAAGCTGGGCGGCCAGGCGATTGCCTGGATCGCGATGTATGTGCTGGCGCTGCCTTATCTCTGGGCCGTCGGCAGCACGGGGCAGAACCTGGCAAGCGGCCTGCTGAGCCTCGCCTTGTTCGGAACGCCGGTGGTGTCCGGCTTCGGCTTCCTGGCACTGGCGCTGGGCGCACAAACCAAATCGGTGCGGTCGAGCCTGCTGCTCGGCTTGATCCTGTTGCTGGTCTCGGCCTCGCCCCTGCTCCTGGGGCCCAGCCCGCGACAGTCGGCAGTGGGGCAGATCTTCGACATGCTCAACCCGCTGTCCAACGCCTTGAACGCCTATGACGCCATCCTGATCGATTCCCAGTCGATCCTCAGTCAAGCTACCCATTTCGGCGCGGTGATCGCCTGGCTGATGCTGACCCTGGTTTTCGCGGTCAGGCGCTTTCAAACAGCGACCTTCATGTGAGATGGCCATGAAATTTTCACTCACCCCGATCGCTTTCCTGTGGCTTTCGCTCCTGTGCTTGGCCGGGGCGCAAGCCGCCTGGGCAGGACCGCTGAACGTCGATATCGCACCCGCCGCTTCCAATCCGCGATCGCCGCAGATGGGTGATCATCTGCAATTCCATACTGTCATCCGCAATAACGGTACCGAGCCGGTCGAGGGCATGATCGCCTGGATCAGTCTGGTGCAGATCGACAGGGGACAGGAACAGCCGCTCGACCTGGAGGATTGGAGCGCCCATAAGGCGGTCACTGTCGCCAGCCTCGCGCCCGGCGGAACCGTGGAAACCGATTGGCCGGTACGCCTGATCCAGGCCGGCAACTACCGAGTGGTCGTCAGCGCCGTCAGCCGGACCGGCCAGGGCCTGAGCGCCAGCCCCTTTGCCGATTTCACCGTTCGGGAAAAGCCGGTGGTCGAATCCGCACGCGTCCTGCCGGTCGCCTGCGGGATTCCCCTGCTGCTCGGCGCCGCGCTGCTCTGGCGCGCTGTCCGGCGCTGACGACGAGGCTCACGAGAGCGCGCCCCGCGCCTCCACCGCCCAGATATCGACGACCCGCCCGTCGCGATGGGCGATCAGCCAGTCATGCAGGTTGACGGTCGGGTCGCAATGGCCGGGGATGAGCTGCAGGCGCTCGCCCAGAGCCGGCAAGGCGCCGTCGCCCGCGCAGCGGATGACGCCGTGCTCGTCCGAAGGATTGCCGTAGGTGAGATCGGGCCACCCGAACACCGCCGGCATGCCGGAATCGATGGCATGGGCCTTATGGCCGGCATCGACCACCACATGCTCGGACCGCGCGCTGATCACCGTCGTCAGCAAGGTGAGGCTGTGTTCGAAGCGCGGCGTGCCGGCGGCGGACTCGTTGTCGCGGTAATCCCGGTCCATGAAGATATAGGAGCCGGGCTGGATCTCGTCATACACGCCGCTGGCGGTCTCGAGATAGAAGGTTCCGGTACCCGCACCGGTGACGATGCCGATTTCCTGCCCGCGCGCAATCAGCGCATCGCGCAGTTCGATGACACGACGTACCGCTACATCGATCGCCGCCTGGCGCTGAGCCGGCTGGCGCAGATGCTGGGCCTGGCCCTGATAGGCCTGGATACCGGCATAACGCAGCTTCGGCCCCGCCCGTCCGATCCCGTCGATCAAGGCCAGCGCATCCTCGGTTGTCGGCACACCGCAGCGCGCCGCGCCGACATCGATCTCGACATAGACATCGATCGGGGCCGACGCTTCCACCGCAGCCTCGGCCAGACGCTCCAGACCGAGTTCGCTGTCGATACAGATACCGATCCGCGCCTGGCCGGCCAATCGCACGAGACGGCGCAGCTTCGCGGGATCGATCACCTCATTGGTGACCAGCACATCGGCGACACCGGCGGCGGCGAAAGCCTCGGCCTCCGACACCTTCTGGCAGCAGAGGCCGACCGCACCCGCCGCCTGCTGCAGCCGGGCGATGGCGCCGCATTTATGGCTCTTGCCATGGGCACGCAGGCGGATGCCGCGCGAGCGGGCGAAATCCGCCATGGTGGCGATATTGCGCTCGAAGGCCGCGAGATCGACCAGCAGGGCCGGACTGTCCACCGCCGACAGAGGATCACCGGGCCTGACGACGGGACGCGCCGCTACCATGGCACGTCCCTCAGGCTGACAACAGGGCGCTGGCCTGGCTGGCAATGCCGGGCAGCACCTTGTCGCCTTCCGACATCTCCTTGCCCTGGGTGAAGGCGACCAGGATGAAGGCACGGCCATTCGGCAGCTCGACATAGGCGGCATCGTGGCGGCGATAGCTGGCATCGGCGTCGCCGGTCCAGCCGGTCCAGCCGGCCTTCGACCATAGTTTCGCCCCCTGCGGCAGGCCAGCGCCGAAATAGCCCTGGACCTGCGCTGCCGGCCGCGTGACGAAATCCGGCGCCAGCGAGCGATGCAGCAGCTCCGCCATATGGCGGCTGCGGGCCGGCGTCACCAGTTGTCCGCTGAAGATCGCATAGAAGAGCCGCGCCGCCGCATCGGTGGTGAGGCGGTTATGGTTGTTGCCGCCGAGGCGCACGAAAACCTTCTCACGGCCGTAACGGTCATCGTCCATCAGCTTCTGACAGACATTGATCGGCTTCAGTTCCGGCCAGTTCAGCGATTGCAGGTAGCGGTTAATCCAGTTGCGGCGCTCGACCCAATCGCGCATCTCGGCCTCGCCCAGCAACGTGTCGCCGGTGGTGCCGGTGACGAGATCGATGATGTAATTGGTCGCCGTATTGCTGGACCACAGGATCATGTCGCGCATCGCGCGATCCAGTTCATCGTGTGGCTGCACCACGCCTTCCTCCAACCGCGCCTCGACCGCCGCCAGGTAGAAGGCCTTCACCACGCTGCAGGGATAAAAAGGCTGATCGCCGTGATAGCTGAAGCCGGCCGGATGAGCCGGCGTCGTTTCCGGCGTCAGCGGCCGGTCGAAGGGCAGCAGCGTCAAGGCGAAGCGTTCCGCCACCAGGCCTTCCTTGCCGTAGCGCTCAAGCGACCAGGCGATGAGCTTTTCGCCCAGGCTGCGGCTTTCCGGCGTCGATTCATAGAACATGGCTTTACTCCCCTTTTTCGCTATTTCCTTAGCCGATCTCGCGCATGCGCCGGCAGCGTACCAGATGACCTTCGCCGAAGACATCGAGCACCGGGCGCTGCGCCCGGCAAGCCTCCTCCACCCAGCGGCAACGCGTGGAGAAACTGCAGCCGGAAGGCGGATTGAGCGGATCCGGCAATTCGCCTTCCAATCCCGTGGCGGCAACCCGGCGCTCCGGATCGGGCCAGGGAATGGCCGAGAGCAGCGCCTGCGTATAAGGATGGCGCGGCCCGTCGAACAACGCATCGGCCCCGGCCAGTTCCACCACCTCGCCGAGATACATGACGGCAATGCGATGGCTGATATGGCGCACCACATTGAGGTCATGGGCGATAAAGATGAAGGCGATGCCGAACTTGTCGCGCAGTTCCTCGAAGAGATTGATGATCTGCGCCTGGACCGAAGCATCCAGCGCCGAGACCGGCTCATCGGCGACGATCACACGTGGCTCCAGCGCCAAGGCGCGGGCGATGCTCACCCGCTGGCGCTGGCCGCCACTGAGCGCATGGGGCAGGCGGTCCTTGAGGCGTGGCGGCAGGCCGACCGTCAGCAGCAGCTCCTCCACCCGTGCCGCCCGTTCCCTGGCACCACCACCGAGACCGTGGGCTTTCAGCACCTCGGCGAGGGTCTGCTCCACCGTCATGCGGGGATTGAGCGAGGAATAGGGGTCCTGGAAAATCATCTGGATCTGCCGGCTCGCAGCCCGGCGGTCGCCGAGGGCGGCCAGCGGCTTGCCCTGCCACAGCACCTCGCCGGCTGTCGGCTCATAGAGGCCGGCGATGCAGCGGCCGAGCGTACTCTTGCCGCAGCCGCTTTCGCCCACCACTCCCAGCGTCTCGCCAGGCCGCACGGCGAAGGAGACATCCCGCACCGCCTGCAGCACCCGCGCCGGCTTGCCGCCCACCAGTTGCAACAGGTTGCGATCCTGGCCGAAACTCTTGGAGAGGTGCCGGATCTCCAGCAGGGCATCGCCGCCCGTCGCCGTCGGCTGGACGGGCATCATCGCGGTCATAATCCCAACTCCTCGACCCGCAGGCAGGCCGAACCGTGTCCCGGCTCGATCTCGCGCAGCTCGGGCAATGTCTGCTTGCACGTATCCGTCGCATGGGTACAGCGCGGATGAAAGCGGCAGCCCTGAGGCGGTGCCGCCAGATTGGGCGGCTCGCCGCCGATCGGCCTCAGCTTGGCGCCCCGTCCCGCATGGGCCGGCAAGGCATCCAGCAGCGCCCGGGTATAAGGATGGGCCGGGCGACGGAAGATCTGGCGTGTCTCACCCATCTCGGCGATGCGGCCGGCATACATGACGGCGACCCGGTCGCAGGTCTGGGCGACGACGCCGAGATCATGGGTCACCATGAGGACACTCATGCCGGTCTCGTCGCGCAGCTTCAGGATCAGCTTCAGGATCTGGTCCTGGATGGTGACATCGAGGGCGGTGGTCGGCTCGTCGGCGATCAGCAGCTTCGGCCGACAGGCGAGCGCGATGGCAATCAGCACGCGCTGGCGCATGCCACCGCTGAAATGATGCGGATAGGCATCGAGCCGGCTTTCCGGCGAGGTGACTCCGACACTCGCCAGCAACCGGATCGCCTCCTCCCGCGCCGCCCGGCGGCCGAGGCCGCGATGGCGCCGCAGTCCCTCGGAGATCTGCGCACCGATTGGCATGGTTGGGTTGAGGGCGGTCATCGGGTCCTGGAAGATCATGGCGATGCGGGCACCGCGCACATCCTCCATCTGCTGTTCATCCAGGGCAGCGAGATCCCGGCCATCGAACAGGATCCGCCCGCTTGCGACCTCCGCTGCCGCCCCGCCGAAGAGGCGGATCAGGGACCGGCAGGTGGCGCTCTTGCCGCAGCCGGATTCACCCACCAGTCCGAAGATCTCGCCCGGACGGATGTCGAAGCTGACATTGTCGACCGCCGTCACCGGCGAACCATGCCCCTGGAAACGGGTGACCAGCCGGTCGACGGTCAGGAGAGGAGAAACGGCGGTCATGCTTTCGGCCTCAGGAAGTCGTCAAGTCCATCGCCCAGCAGCGCGAAGGTGACGCCGACATAGACGATCGCCAGGCCGGGAAAGAGCGAGCCCCACCAGCCGTCGAAAATGAAATTGCGGCCCTCCGCGATCATGACACCCCATTCCGGCGTCGGCGGCTGAATGCCGAGGCCGAGGAAACCGAGGGCGGTGACCGCCAGGATGGTCAGCACCACATCCGCCATCATGAAGACGATCGCCGGCGTGATGGCATTGGGCAGGACATGGCGCAGCAGGATGCGTAGATGGCTGTAACCCAGCACCTTCGCCGCCTGGACATATTCCATGCGCTTCACCAGCAGCACCTCGCCCCGGACGATGCGGGCGAAGGAGATCCAGGCGACCAGGGTGAAGGCGAGGTACATATTGGCGATGCTGGGACCGAGCGAGCCGACGATGGCGATCACCAGCACATAGAAGGGGAAGGCCCAGAGGATATCGACCAGGCGCATCAACACGATATCGGTCTTGCCGCCGACATAGCCCGAGACGAGGCCGATGGCGCTGCCGATCAGGAAGGGCAGCAGCACGCACATGACCGCGATCTGCAGGTCGATCTGCGCCGCCGTCACCACCCGGGCGAAGACATCACGGCCGAGATCGTCAGTACCGAACCAGTTGGCGGCGCTGGGCGGCAGCAGGGATTGGCCGAAATCGACCGCCAGGGGATCGGCGCTCAGGAGCAGCGGTCCGATGAAGGTGATGGCCAGCAGCGCCAGAAGCAGGGCAAGGCCTACCTGGAGCGACCGGTTGCGCCGGAAGCGGGCGCGGGTTTCCGCAGAGAACCAGCTCATGACAGCTTCACGCTCATGACAACTTCACCCTGGGATCGGCAATCGCATAGGCGATGTCGGTGATGAGATTGATGGTGACGACCAGCACCGCGAAAGTGACCGTCAGTCCCTGCACCATGGGATAGTCACGCGCCGAGATCGAGGAAACCAGCAGGTAGCCGAGGCCGGGAATGGCAAAGACCGATTCCACCACCACCGTGCCGCCGATCACCCAGCTCGTGTGAACGCCGAGCACCGAAATCGTGCTGATCAGCGAGTTGCGCAGAATGTGCCGGAACAAGACCACGCGCTGGCGCAAGCCCTTGGCTCGGGCGGTATCGACGTAATCCGCCTTCATGACATCGAGCAGGCTGCTGCGCAGTGACCGAATGGTCAAGGCCGCCGTCCCGAGCGCGATGATGAAGGCCGGTAGGAAGAGATGATGCAATTTATCGAGGATACCGTCGCCATAGCCGGAAACCGGGAAGATCGGATAGACGACGCTCAGCAGCAGGACCAGCAACACGCCGAGCCAGAAGGCCGGCATCGACATGACCATGACGAAGACGATCTTGATGCCGTGATCGGCGAGGCCGTTCTTGTGCAAGGCGGCGACCAAAGCGAGCGGAATGGTCATGGCCACCGCCAGCAAGGTGCTGAAGCCGACCAGGGCCAAAGTCGCCCAGAGGCGTTCCATGATCAACGGCCCGACCGCCGTGCGATAGGCGATCGACTGGCCGAAGCTGCCACGCAGCATGTCGCCGAGAAAGCCGAGATATTGCTGCCAGAGCGGCCGGTCGAGGCCGAGCTGGGTGGTCAGACGCGCGATATCCTCGGCGGTGCCGCGATTGCCGAGAATGAGCGTCGCCGGATCGCCCGGCAATACGCGCAGCAGCAGGAAGGCGATCAGCGTGATCCCCAGCAGAACGGGGATGAGCTGCAGCAACCTGCCGAAGGTGAATTTCAATATCTCCATGGCGCTACCACTTTCCTGCCGGGTAGCCGGGATACCGCCGATCCGGGAGGACCGGCGATATCCAGTCTAGCCCGATCAGGACCTTACTTCACGACAACATCTTCCAGGCGGTAATTCGAGGTCGGCAGGACCTCGAAACCCTCGACATTCTTCCGGCTCGCATACGGGATGCCCTGATGATAGAGGAAGATGAAGGGAGCACCGTCATGGACGCGGGCTTCCATTTCCTTGAACTGGGCGGCGCGTTCCGGGCCGTCCGGCGTGCGGCGTTCCAAATCATAGAGCGCGTTCACCCGGTCGTCCTTCCACTGGCTGTGGAAGGCATTGGCCCGCTCCGGATTGACCGCGGTGAAGCCGATCAACTGGTCCGGATCGATGGTGTCGCTGGAGGCATAGCTCAGCGACATCTCGTAATTGCCGGCCTTGGTGGTGCTGTATTGCGAGCTGCCTTCGATGGTCTGCAGCTTCAGCTCCACGCCGATCTTCTTCAGATCGCTCTGCAGGGCGCTCGCCACTTGGCGATAAGTGACATCGCCCGAGGGTACCAGCATGGACGCCGAGAAGCCCTTGGCGTAGCCGGCTTCGGCAAGCAGCGCCTTCGCCTTGGCATCGTCAAGCGGATATGGCTTCAGATCGTTATTGTGATAGGCCATGACCGGCAGCGAGGACACGGCGGCCGAGCCGTTGCCACGCAGCACGCCTTTCACCAGCGCATCCTTGTTGACGGCATAGTTCAACGCCTGGCGGACGCGGACATCGTCGAACGGCTTTTTGGTGGTGTTGAGCTGCACCAGCTCGATGCGGAACACCGATGCGACGCCGACATTCAGCAGCGGATCGGATTTAAGCTGCGCCACCTGGTTGAAGGGGATGCCGACGATGGCATCGATCTCGCCGGCCTTCAATTTCAGGACGCGGGCATTGTCCTCGTTGATAATCTGGACTTCCGCCTCATCCACCGCCGGCTTGCCGCTCTGCCAGTAATTCGGATTCTTGGCGAGAACGATCTTTTCGCCATGATTCCACTGCTTCACCTGGAAGGGGCCGGAGCCGAAAGGTGCCTTGAAGAAGTCCTCACCCTTCGCTTCCACTTCCTTCTTCGGCAGGATCGAGGCGCTGAACAACGCAAGATTGTTCAGCATCGGCGTGAAGGGCTTGTCCAGATGCAGGGTCACCGTCTTCGGATCGACGATGGTGTATTTGGTGACTGGCTTGAAGAAGCGCGCCCAGTCGGACTTCTCACCCGCCGCCCGCTGCAGCGAATAGACGACATCCTCCGCCGTCACCGGATCGCCATTGGCGAATTTGGCATCGCGCAGAGTGAAAGTGTAGTCGAGACCATCAGCCGAGATGGTCCACTTTTCCGCCAGACCCGGCTCCAACTTGGTGCCGTCCTTGGAGGGGCGGACCAACTGGTCGAAGACCAGCAGTTCGGTCCAGATCGACGGATTGTCGCTGGAAGCGATCGGATCGAGCGTCAGAGCATCCTCGGCGATCGCCACCTTGAGACTGGCAGCATCGGCCGGCAATGCGAGTATCGAGCTCGTCAGGGCACCGAGAATGGTTGCCACCATCAGGCTGCTTCGCCAGCCGGTATGTTTGGTCTTTTGGATCAGATCGCGTGACATGGATTTTCCTCCCGTGGTTACGTGCGATTGATTTTGGTTACGCCTTCATGGCCGCCGCTGTCACTGAACCGTGCCGAAGCGGAACGGATCGGTGGCGATGGATGCCTTGCCGCCTTGCACCAGCTCGGCGATCAGCTTGCCGCTGCCGCAGGCCAGGGTGAAACCCAGCGCGCCATGGCCGACATTGAGCAGCAGATTGTCGAACGGGCTCTCGCCGATGATCGGTTTCCCCTGCGCCGTTGCCGGACGCTGGCCGGCCCAGGGCTGCGCGTCGTCGAGATCGCCAAGATGGGGAAAGCTTTCCGCCACCTGCCGTTTCAGGATCGCCAGCCGGCCATGATCGATCGCCCCATGCGGCGCGCCGATATCGACCATGGCGGCGATGCGGACGGTTTCGCCGAGGCGGGCATAGACGATCTTGTTCTTGCTGTCGGTGACGCTGATGCGCGGCGCCACGGTATCGGAGCCGACCGGCACAGTGAGGCTGTAGCCCTTGAGGGCGCAAAGCGGCAGATGGACGCCGATCCCCCGCATCAGATCGCGACTGCTGAGGCCGGCCGTCATGACGAAGAGATCGCTCTCGATATCGCCGCGATCGGTGAGCACGGCGCGGATGCGACGCCCCTCCGGCTTCAGGGCACCGATCTTGTGATGATAAAGGCGCTCAACCCCGTAGCGGCTGCGCAGGACATCATCCAGGCCCATGCAGAATTTCTGGCAGTCCCCGGCATCCTCCGACGGCGTATGGATGCCGCCGGCGAGCTGGCCGCGCAGTCCCGCCAGAGCCGGTTCCAGGGCGATGCAGGCATCGGCATCCAGAACCTGCTGCTCGGCGCCCAGTTCCCTCTGATAGGCGACGAGCTCCTTGGCCTCGGCGAAGCTTTGCGGATTGCGATGCACCACCAGCTTGCCCTGATGGCTGTAATCGAAATCCAGCGGCTCGTCGGCGAGCAGGTCCCGCAGCACATCGCGGCTGAGATAAGCGAGGGAGGTCAGTTCGGCTGTGTGGCGGCGATTGCTGGCCGCAGTGCAGGCGCGCAGGAAATTGAGCGACCAGCGCCATTGATCCGGATCGGCCCGGAGATGGAATCGCAGCGGTGACTCACGGCCGAAGAGATAGGTCGGCAGGGAGGACAGAACCGACGGCGCCGCCAGTGGTGCGACATAGGAATAGCTGAGCTGGCCGCCATTGGCATAGCTCGTCTCCTGCCCCGGCAATCCGTTGCGGTCGATGATGGTCACCTGATGCCCGGCCCTGGCCAAGAAATAAGCCGTGGTAAGGCCGATCACCCCCGCCCCTAAGACGCAAATCCGCATGCCCAAACCTGCTGCCATCCCTCTGGCGATCGAGGATTTGCCAATCGAGCTGCTTGGGCAAGTTCCATTGTTTGCTATATATATAACCAAAGGTTATATTATTTTGGTGATTTATCATGCAGTTAAGACACATCGAAGCCTGCCACGCCGTGTTCCAGACTGGCGCCATCGCCCGCGCCGCCCGGCTGCTCGGGGTCAGCCAACCGGCCGCCAGCAAACTGATCAAGCACGCCGAGCAGCAATTGGGCTTCCGCCTGTTCGAGCGGATCAAGGGCCGGCTGGTGCCGACACGCGAGGCCGAGGTCCTGGCGCCGGAGGTCGAGAAAGTGTTCCGCCAGTTGGAGCAGTTGCGGCGTCTCGGGCAGAATCTCGTGCCGCACGCCCAGGGCCGGATCCGGCTCGGCTGCATTCCAAGCCTCGGCCTCAGCGTCGTGCCGCAGGCGATCCAGCAGTTCCAGCGCCTCTACCCCGATATCCAATACGAGGTCCGTACGCAGCATACCGCGCAGTTGATCGACGGATTGATGGCACAGGAACTGGATATCGCCCTCACTTTCGACCCGGAGCCGCATGTCGGCATCCGCGCCGAGCGGCTGGGGCAGGCGGAACTGGTGCATGTGCGCAAGGATTACGACAGACCGGATATCCGCCTCAGCGAGATCGATCCCGGCGACCTGATCGGATTGATGGAAAGCGATCCCCTGGGCCGGCTGCTCGATCGCAAGCTGCGCCATGAGGGCTTGATCGCCACACCGAAGATCCAGGTGCAGACCTATTACATCGCCTGCGCCCTGGCAGAGAAAGGCTGCGGCACCGCCATCGTCGACAGTTTCACCGCCATGTCGTTCTATGGCAGGCCCGTCAACATCGCCCGCATCAAGCCCGGTATCGGCTTCAAGATCGTGGCGCTTCACAGCGACCTGCGCGCCTTGCCGCGCCACTGCGGCGATTTCATCAAGAGCGTGCGGCTAATCTGCCAGGCCGATACGGGCGCCGTTGCCGCCAGGAACCCCTGAAAAGACTATAGTCCGGCCGGTACGGTTCCGCTGGCCTCGGCCAGCATCGGCATCATCATCGCGAAGAGTTCCGCCTGGGACGAAATATTGCAGCGGGCGTAAAGCTGCCGGCGAAAGACTTTGACCGTCTGTGCGCTGATTTTCAGGGCAAGGCCGATGGATTCCGACGAATGCCCCTGCAGGATCAGCATCGCCACCTGCGCCTGGCGCCGGCTGAGACCGATATCCCGGCGATCGCGCACCGCATAGATCAGCCGCTCCAGCACCGGTTCCGCCATATTCCGTCCAGGGCCGGGCGGCGCCAGATCCCGCCAATGGGAATCGATCAGCGCAATCGTGACATCCTGGTAGCGTCGTAACGCCGACCGCTCGGCCCGCGTGAACATCCGCCCACTACTGCGGTCTGTCCCCAGGCAGGCGGTAATCGTGTATCCGCTCCGGGTATAAGCCAGGGCGGCGATCTCATCGACCAAGGTGGTCTTCCGGTAATACACTCGAAAATAGCTGGTCCGCCGGAACTGATCCGGCGCGATATCCCGTATTCGATGGAAGCCGGCCGGATAGTGTTCCCGGTGCGCCCCAAAAAATGGATCGAGCAGATAGGCCGCCGCAACATATTCGCTGTCCATCGCGTGATAGACGACGGCATCCTTGAATTCACGATAGAGGACGATGGGCTTGTCCTCACCGCGATAAGCAATCACTATGAAATTGTCGAAGGCTGCGCAGCCGTGCAGGAAAGCCGCCAGGCGAGCGGGAAAGTCCGGCTGGCCAAGCTGCCTGACAGCGTCTGCGAGGGCCTGCTCCGGCCCCGCCACATGCGACTTCTTCATCCTGCATCCGCCGCTTAACGACTCTCCTGAGGCTTATACCACTGATTGGGGGCAACAGCAGGCTTATTGGGTGGCTCAGTGGTATGAATTGCCCAGCCTGACAGGAAGGGCGACGGTCGAACGGTGCAAAATCAACGCCCGGCCGTCCGATGGACGAACACAGCCGACGATGCCAAGCCTATTGCCCGATGGCATTCCTGACGGCAAGGCCTTGGTAAGGACCGTCTGCTTGATATGCCGGCCGTCGCATGGACGGCGCCCGGTGATGATGCACGTGATGATGCATAGTCGACATTCGCTCGACCCAGGGGCACCGGCCGCCCGTTATCGACAGCAAACATGATCGCGTCGGTTGCGAAATCTGACCGATGACTGACGCCGCTGAATTCCAATTACCGACTTAACAGCTAAAAACCGAAAGTCCACCGATTTCATTTACAGCCGCGCGCATGACTCTCGGGTTATCCGCGTAAAAACAGGTATCCGCCGTCATGTGATCGCAGGATCGGGGGATTCCAGATCGTCGGCATGTAATGTCGGTTGCGGCCTTCATCATGAAGTTGGCAGCGGGGTCATCGGATATCCATGCGCGACGCGGTCACGTTAATGCGGAAAAATGCTGGCGCCAGCGATCCGTCAGAAAGTTTACGGATCATCGACGGCAGCGATGTCCTGGGCTGATCGCCCTTAGCGCCTTGAGTCGAGATCGCCATGAATCAAGATATGCGAGCGCCGGATTTGACGACGCGTCCACACAGATTAACCGAAGTAACGGGCCGCGCCGACGATCTGGATGAAACAGATCGGGCCGCACCGGGCCAGGCTCACGCGCCCCGGACCGTGCAGGCGAAATCACGGCGGCGCAGCGGCTTCCTCGTCGCTATCGGCGCCCTTCTTGTCGTCGCCGGCGTGGGTTGGATTATCTGGTCATACCAGCACCAGGCGGTCGTTCCCAACAAGCATGAGAAGCAGTTGGCAGCCAAGCTTCACCTGAATGATGTGCCGGTATCCGTCGTTGCCACGACGGTGCAGAAGGGCGACATGCCCGTCACCATGAACGCCTTGGGCACCGTGACGCCATTGGCCAATGTCACCATCCGCACGCAGCTCAGCGGTCATCTGACCGAAGTCGCCTTCAAGGAAGGGCAGATGGTGCAGAAGGGCGATTTCCTCGCCCAGATCGATCCTCGTCCTTATCAGATCGCGTTGGCACAGGCCCAGGGACAATTGCTGCATGACCAGGCGCTGCTGAAGAATGCCCAGATCGACCTCGAACGATATTCGAAATTGTCGTCGCAGGATTCCATCGCGCGCCAGCAGGTCGACACGCAGCAATCTCTCGTACAGCAATATCAGGGCACGATCGCCGCGGATCAAGCCCAGGTCGACAATGCCAAGCTGAATCTGGATTACTGTCACATCACCTCGCCGATCGCGGGACGCGTCGGTCTGCGTCAGGTGGACGCTGGCAATTATGTCCAGCCGAACGACACCAACGGGATTGTCGTCATTACCCAGATGCAGCCGATCAGCGTCATCTTCAGCCTGCCCGAAGACAATCTTCCCTTGCTGATGCGGCGCCTGAAATCCAATGCGACGCTGCAGGTCACCGCCTACGATCGCAATCAGGCGGAAAAACTTGCGACCGGCGGCCTGATGACGATCGACAACGAGATCGACACGACCACGGGCACGGTCAAGCTTCGCGCATATTTCAACAATACCGACGGTACCCTCTTCCCCAATCAGTTCGTCAATGTGGTGCTCCTGGCGGATACGCTGCATGACACGGTGGTCGTTCCGCTCGCCGCGATCCAGCACGGCGCGCCCGGCACCTATGTCTATGTCGTCAAGCCGGACAACACTGTCCAGGTGCGCCCCGTCAAGCTTGGCCCCAGTTCCGGTGACAACGTCGCCGTGACCGAGGGTTTGGCCCAGAGCGACGAAGTGGTGGTCGATGGCGTCGACAAGCTGCGGGATGGCGCCAAAGTGGCCGCCAGCCTCGCGGCAGACCAGAGCCAGCCGGTCGACCACCAGGTCACATCGAACTGATCGCCATTGCTCGGACGGCGGTCGTCGCTTGAGACGCCAATGAGCGTGCGACTGCGTCGTCCGGCAGATAAAGGAATTGAATATGGGTCCGTCTAGCGCCTTCATCCGGCGACCCGTCGGCACATCCTTATTGATGATCGCCATTCTGCTGGTCGGCATTGCCGCATATCGGTATTTGCCGCTCTCCGCCTTGCCGGAAGTGGACTATCCGACCATTCAGGTACAGACCTTCTATCCCGGGGCCAGCCCGGAAGTCATGACCTCCTCCGTCACCGCGCCGCTGGAATCCGAATTCGGCCAGATGCCGAGCCTGAAGCAGATGTCGTCAGCCAGCTCCGCCGGCGCCTCGGTCATCAACCTGCAGTTCGACCTGGGGCTTAACCTCGACATCGCCGAACAGGAAGTGCAGGCCGCGATCAACGCCGTCGGCAACCTTCTGCCCTCGGATCTGCCGGCGCCGCCGATCTATGCCAAGATCAATCCGGCGGATGCGCCAATTCTCACTCTCGCGGTGACGTCGAAGACGATGCCGCTCTCCCAGGTCGAGGACATCGCCGATACGCGGCTCGCACAGAAGATCTCGCAATTGCCGGGCGTCGGCGTCGTCGCCGTGAACAGCGGCCTGAGGCCGGCCGTGCGGATCCGGGCTAATATGCATGCCCTCGCCGCCTATAACCTCAATATCGACGACCTCCGTACCGTCATCAACAATGCCAATGTCAACACGCCCAAGGGCAATTTCGACGGCACGTCGCGTGCCTACACCATTAACGCCAACGACCAATTGAGAAGCGCCGCTGCCTACAAGGACATCATCATCGCTTACCGCAATGGTGCTCCGGTCAAGCTGTCCGATGTCGCCAGCATCGATGACGATGCCGAGAACACCAGGCAGGCGGCCTGGGCCAATGCAACGCCGGCCGTCATCCTCAACATCCGGCGCCAGCCCAATGCCAATACCATCAAGGTCGTCGACAGTATCAAGAGCCTTCTCCCGCAATTGCGGGCGAGCCTGCCCGCCGCCATCGACGTCGTGCCGCTGACCGACCGGACGAACACCATCCGTGCCTCGGTGCGTGACGTGGAGTTCGAATTGGCGCTGTCGGTCGGCCTCGTCGTCATGGTGATCCTGCTGTTCCTGCGCAATATCCCCGCGACGATCATTCCCAGCTTGGCCATGCCGATCTCTTTGGTCGGTACCTTTGCCGTCATGTATCTCTGCGGTTTCAGCCTCAACAACCTCTCGCTCATGTCCCTGACCATCGCCAGCGGCTTCGTCGTTGATGATGCCATTGTCATGATCGAAAACATCGTCCGCTATCTCGAACGGGGCGAGACACCGCTGAACGCCGCCCTGAAGGGCTCGAGCCAGATCGGCTTCACCATCGTTTCTCTGACCGTTTCCTTGATCGCCGTCCTGATCCCGCTCTTGTTCATGGGCGATGTCGTCGGGCGGCTGTTTCATGAATTTGCCATCACGCTCGCCGTGACCATCGTCATCTCGGCGATCGTCTCTTTGACCCTGGTGCCGATGCTTTGCTCCAAACTGCTCCGGCATCGTCCGGAATCGGAGGAAAGCGCCCTCGTCCGCCGGGCAAATCACTGGTTCGAGGCATTGATCGGCGGCTATGACACGGTTCTGCGCTGGGTGCTCCGGCACCAAGGCTTTACCTTGCTGGTGGCAGCGGCCACGCTGGCCCTCACCGTCTATCTCTACATCATCGTTCCCAAGGGGTTCTTTCCGGAACAGGACACCGGATTGATTCAGGCCATTTCCGAGGCGCCGCAATCCATCTCTTTTGCCGCGATGGCGACCCGGCAAGAGGAGCTCGCCGGTGCCATCCTCAAGGACCCCGATGTCGTCAGCCTTTCCTCCTTCGTCGGCGTTGATGGCAACAATGCCACCCTGAATACCGGCAGATTCCTCATCAACCTGAAGCCGCGCGAAGATCGCAGCACGACAATCGATGAGATCATTCATCGCCTGCAGAACAGCATCACGGCAGCCAAGGGCATTTCCCTTTACCTGCAGCCCGTCCAGGAGCTGACGATGGATGCCGATGTCAGCCGGACCGAGTATCAGTTCATGCTGAAGGACGTCAATTCGACGGAGTTTCAGAAATGGGTCCCGCTGCTGGTCGACAAGTTGCGCAAGCTTCCCGAACTCGCCGATGTCGCGGACGACTATCAGAATGACGGCCTCTCCACCTATATCGACGTCGACCGGGCAACGGCGGCCCGGTTCGGCATCACCTCCGCGACGATCGACAATGCTCTTTACGATGCCTTCGGCCAGCGCATCATTTCCACCATTTTCACCCAGTCGAACCAGTACCGGGTGATTCTGGAGGCGGATCCCCGCATGCAGCAGTCGATCGCCTCCCTGGACACCATCTATCTTCCGTCCTCGACCTCATCCAGCGGGCAGGTTCCCCTGTCCGCCATCGCCCATATCCGCGAACAGACGGCGCCGCTCCAGATCAATCATCTCGGCCAGTTCCCGGCAGTGACGATCTCCTTCAATCTGGCACCGGGCTACGCGCTCAGCCAGGCAACGGAGGCGATCGACAAGGCAACCCAGGAAATCGGCCTGCCCGCCAGCATGATCACCAGCTTCCAGGGCGCCGCCCTCGCCTTCCAGCAATCGCTCGACAACGATCTCCTGCTGATCGCTGCGGCGATCATCACGGTCTATATCATTCTCGGGGTTCTCTATGAGAGCTTCATCCACCCGATCACGATTCTTTCGACCCTGCCGTCGGCCGGCATCGGCGCGCTGCTTGCGCTGATCCTGATGCAGCGCGATCTCGATGTAATCGGCATCATCGGCATCATCCTGCTGATCGGCATCGTCAAGAAGAACGCGATCATGATGGTGGACTTTGCCCTGAACGCTCAGCGCCAGGAAGGAAAGTCGCCGCTGGAGGCGATCCATCAGGCCTGCCTGCTGCGGTTCCGGCCCATTCTCATGACGACCATGGCGGCCCTTCTGAGCGCCCTCCCCCTGATGCTCGGTGGCGGTACCGGCTCTGAATTGCGGCAACCGCTCGGCATCACCATCATCGGCGGCCTGATCGTCAGCCAGATTCTGACATTGTTCACGACACCGGTCATCTACCTCGCCTTTGATCGCCTGGCGGGCCTGCGTCGCGGCGGCGCGACTCACGGGATCGGCCCTGCTCCCGAGACGAGGCCTTGAGTTGATCTTCTCCGACATCTTCATTCGACGCCCGGTAGCAACCACGCTTCTCACGCTCGGCATCACCATCGCCGGAGCCTTGGCCTATTTCCTGCTGCCGGTGTCGCCGCTGCCGCAGGTGGATTATCCGACGATTTCGGTCACCGCATCTCTTCCCGGCGCCAGTCCGGAGACCGTCGCCACCAGCGTCGCGACGCCGCTTGAACGGCGCCTCGGCTCCATCGCCGATGTTACCGAGATGACGTCCGAAAGCACCGTGGGGTCCGCCCACATCGTCTTGCAGTTCGGGCTCAGTCGCGACCTCAACGGCGCCGCCCGTGACGTGCAGGCGGCGATCAATGCGGCGCGTGCGGATCTGCCGACGGCAATGCGGGAGAATCCCACTTATCGCAAGGTCAATCCATCCGATGCGCCGATCCTCATCCTGGTGCTGCGCTCGAAGACGCTGAGTCCCGGCCAGCTTTATGATGCGGCCGCCATGGTGCTGATGCCGAAGCTTTCGCAGATCAGCGGCGTCGGCGAGGTCGATATCGGCGGCAGCTCCTATCCGGCCGTCCGGGTCGAGCTCCAGCCCATGGCGCTCTCCAAGTATGGAATCGGCCTGGAGGATGTCCGGGCAGCCCTTTCCGCCGCCAATGCCAACAGCCCGAAAGGCGTGGTCGAGGTCGGCGAGCGCCGCTTCCAGATCTATGCCAACGACCGCGCCGTGGGTGCGAACGAGTACAGGCCGCTGGTCATCGCCTATCGCAACGGCGCGCCCGTCCGGCTTTCCGATATCGCCCATGTCGTGGATTCGGTCGGCAATCTGCGGAATGAAGGCGTCGCCGACGGCGAGAATGCCATTCTCCTGGTGCTGTACCGCGAACCGGGCGCAAACATCATCAGCACGGTCGATCGCGTGAAGCAGTTGCTGCCGTCGCTGCAGGCTTCCATGCCGAGTGCCGCCGATCTGACGCTCGCCTCCGATCGCACGACGACGATCCGGGCCTCCCTGCATGACATCGAGCGCACCCTGCTGATCTCCATCGGCCTGGTGATCGTCGTCGTCTTTTTCTTCATCGGCGATTTCCGGGCCACGCTCATTCCCGGCATCGCCGTCCCGGTTTCCCTGGTGAGTACGTTCGGTGTCATGTATCTCCTGGGATACAGCCTGGACAATTTCTCGCTGATGGCCCTGACGGTCTCGACCGGCTTCGTGATCGACGACGCCATTGTCGTTCTCGAAAACATCATGCGCCATGTCGAGGCGGGGATGTCGCATCTTCAGGCGGCGCTGGTCGGTGCCCGGGAAGTCGGTGCGACGGTGCTATCCATGACCCTGTCGCTCATCGCCGTCTTCATTCCCGTTCTACTCATGGAAGGGATCATCGGCCGCCTGTTTCGCGAATTCGCGGTGACACTGTCGGTTTCCGTCATCATTTCGCTCATCGTCTCCCTGACAACGACCCCGACGATGTGCGCTTACCTGCTGAAGGATCGCCAGAAGACATCCGGCGTGGCGCGCGGCTGGCTGTCGCAAATCAAGCGGCCCTGTGATGCCGCCTTCGCCGCCATCTTGCGCGGCTATGGGCGCAGCCTGAGCTGGGTGCTCGATCACGGCGTCCTGACCATGATCACGCTGGCTGCCGTCCTCTGCCTCAATTTCTATCTGATGGACATCATCCACAAAGGGTTCTTCCCGCAGCAGGATACCGGCCGCCTCACCGGACGCATTCAGGCCGACCAGGGGACATCCTTTCAGGCCATGCGAAAGAAACTCTACCAGTTCATGGCCATCATCCAGAAAGATCCGGCCGTGGGAACGGTCGTCGGCTATACGGGCGGCGGGCAGACCAATGCGGGTTACGTTTTCGTCGCCCTCAAGCCTCTCTCGGAACGAAACGCCTCCGCCGATCTGGTGATCGCCCGCTTGCGGGACAAGTTCAAGGATGTCCCCGGCGCCTCGCTCTATCTCAATGCCAATCAGGACATTCATATCGGCGGACGCCAAGGCAGCGGGCAGTTCCAGTATACGCTGCAATCGGACAACCTCGCCGACCTGCGGGCCTGGACGCCAAAGGTCACCGCGGCCCTCCGGGAATTGCCCGAGCTCGCTGATGTCAATTCCGATCAGCAGGAAGGCGGTCCGGAAATCAATCTCGACGTCGACCGGGAAACCGCCTCCAGGCTGGGCCTGCAGATGAGCCAGATCGACAATACCCTGTATGACGCCTTCGGGCAGCGGCAGGTCGCGACCGTTTTCGACCAGCAGAATCCCTCTTATGTCGTCATGGAAGTCGCACCGAAATACTGGCAGAATCCGGAGACCCTCAAGGATATCTATATCAGCACATCCGGCGGATCGATTTCCGGCATTCAGGCAACCAATGCGCTGGCTGGCACAATTTCAACCGGCACCACCACCAAGACGGCTGCGATTGCCGCCGATGTCGTGCGCAACCAGGCAACCAATTCAATCGCGAATGGCGGCCATGGCGGCACCTCGACCGGTGCGGCGGTCAGCACTTTCCCGTCGAACATGATTCCCTTGGCGGCCTTCAGCAAGTTCTCGCCTGGTAAGACCCCGCTGGCGGTCAATCATCAGGGTCTCTTCGTCGCCTCGACCATCTCGTTCAATCTGCCGTCGAAAGTCTCACTGGGCGATGCAGCCGATGCCATTTCGCAGGTGGTCGACAAGCTTAACCTGCCGCCGACGATTCACGGCAGCCTCCAGGGCACGGCCAATGTGTTTGCCCAATTGCTCGCCGACGAGCCAATTCTTTTCCTGACGGCCATCATTTCCGTCTATATCGTGCTCGGCATCCTGTATGAGAGCTATATCCATCCGATCACGATCCTCTCGACGCTTCCTTCCGCCGGCGTCGGCGCCTTGCTGGCCCTGATGATGTGCCGGATCGATTTCAGCTCCATGGTGGTGATCGGCATCATCCTGCTGATCGGCATCGTCAAGAAGAACGCCATCATGATGAT
>CAYOQR010000070.1:0-26359 GCA_964406155.1 uncultured Rhodospirillaceae bacterium
CATTGCCCATCGTGAAGATCAGGAAGGCGACGGCATAGAGCGGCATGCGGTTGACAAGGCCGCCATAGGCCGCGATCTCGCGCGTGTGCATCCGGTCATAGACCACGCCGACGCAGAGGAAGAGCGCGCCGGAGATGATGCCGTGGGAGATCATCTGGAACAGGCCGCCCTGCACGCCCTGCTCGTTGACCGCGATGGCGCCCATGGTGACGAAGCCCATATGGGCGACCGACGAATAGGCGATCAGCTTCTTCATGTCCTGCTGCGCCAGCGCCACCAACGAGGTGTAGATGACGGCGATGGCGCTCAAGGCAAAGACCAGCGGCGTGAAATGCGCCGAAGCAAGCGGCATCAACGGCAGCGAGAACCGCAGGAAACCGTACCCGCCCATCTTCAGGAGCACGCCGGCCAGGATCACCGAACCCGCCGTCGGCGCTTCGACGTGCGCATCCGGCAACCAGGTATGGACCGGCCACATCGGCATCTTCACGGCGAAGGAGGCGAAGAAGGCCAGCCACAGCCAGTTCTGCCAGGCCGGGTTGATGCCGTGCTGCATCAGGAACGGAATATCCGTGCTGCCGGTCGAGAAATAGATCGCGAGGATCGCGAGCAGCATCAGGACCGAACCGAGCAGCGTATAGAGGAAGAACTTGAAGGCGGAATAGACGCGCCGGGCGCCGCCCCAGATGCCGATGATCAGGAACATCGGAATGAGGACGCCTTCGAAGAAGACATAGAAGACGACCAGGTCGAGGGCGCAGAAGGTGCCGACCATCAGCGTTTCCAGGACCAGGAAGGAGATCATGTATTCCTTGACCCGGTTCTGGATCGCGTCCCAGCTCGCCAGGACGCAGATGGGCGTCAGCAGCGTCGAGAGAATGACGAAGGCCATGGAGATGCCATCGACACCCATATGGTAGGAAATGTTCAGAGCCGGGATCCAGTCGCGCTTCTCGACGAACTGGAAGTCAGCCGAGCCGCGCTGGAAGCCGAACCAGACCACCAGCGACAGCACGAAGGTGATCAGCGAGGTCCACAGCGCCACCCACCGGGCGTTGCGCGCGACCGTCGCCGCCTCGCCCCGGATGAAGATGATGAAGAATGCCCCGACCAGCGGCAGGAAGGTGATCAGCGACAGGATGTAACCATTGTTCTCGTTCGACATCACTGAACTCACAACTTTCCGCCGATCATATACCAGGTGACGAGCGCGACGACGCCGATCAGCATGGCAAAGGCATAGTGATAGACATAACCGGTTTGCAGCCTGGCGATCCGACGCGACAGGATCTGGGTCATGGAGGCGACGCCGTCGGGACCAAGCCCGTCGATCACCGCACCATCACCACCCTTCCACAGACCGAAGCCGAGGGCCTTGGCCGCGCGGGTGAAGATCAGGTCGTACAATTCGTCGAAGTACCACTTGTTGAAGACGAAGGCATAGAGCCCGCCCAGCGCCCGGGCCAGCTTGCCCGGCAGATCCGTGCTCTTCACGTAGAAGAGATAAGCCAGCGAGATGCCGATGATGCCCATGATGAGGGGCAGCAGCTTCACCCAGAACGGTACCTCATGGGCGTGATGCAGGATCTCGTTCTCGGGACCGTAGAAGATCGCATTGCCGAAGAAGGCCTTAGCATTCTCGCCGACGAAATCGCTGAAGAACAACGCACCGCTCAGGACCGCGCCGATCGCGAGCACGAACAGCGGCACCAGCATGACCCAGGGGCTTTCATGCACATGGGCATAGACCTTCTCGTCGCAGCGCGGCTTGCCATGGAACGTCAGGAACAGCAGACGCCAGGAATAGAAGGCCGTCATCAGCGCGGCGGCGATACCGAGCCAGAAGGCATACTGACCGACACCGCTATGGGCGGCGAAAGCCGATTCCAGGATCGAATCCTTGGAATAGTAGCCGGCGAAGAACGGGATACCCGCCAGGGCCAGATTGCCGATCCACATCAGCACATAGGTGATGGGGATGAGCTTCCAGATGCCGCCCATCTTGCGCATGTCCTGCTCGCCCGACACGGCATGGATGACTGAGCCGGAGCCAAGGAACAGCAGGGCCTTGAAGAAGGCATGCGTGAAGAGGTGGAACATCGCCGCGCCATAGGCGCCGACACCGGCAGCGAAGAACATGTAACCGAGCTGCGAGCAGGTCGAGTAAGCGACGACGCGCTTGATGTCGAACTGGGTCAGGCCGATGGTCGCCGCGAAGAAGGCGGTGCTGGCGCCGACGATGGCGACCACGTCCCGGGCAGCCGGGGCATATTCGAACATCGGCGACAGGCGGCAGACCATGAAGACGCCGGCCGTCACCATGGTGGCGGCGTGGATGAGGGCTGAAACCGGGGTCGGGCCCTCCATGGCGTCCGGCAGCCAGGTATGCAGGCCGAGCTGGGCCGACTTACCCATGGCGCCCACGAAGAGCAGCAGGCAGAGCGTCGTCAGAACGTCCACATTCCAGCTCAGGAAATGGAAGCTCTGGCCGACCTGGGCCGGGGTGGCCGCGAAGACGGTGTTGAAGTCGATCGAGCCGAAGATCATGAAGACGCCCATGATCCCGAGCGCGAAGCCGAAATCGCCGACGCGGTTGACGACGAAGGCCTTGATGGCGGCGGCATTCGCGCTGGGCCGGTCGAACCAGAAGCCGATCAGCAGATAGGAGCAGAGGCCAACGCCTTCCCAGCCGAAGAACATCTGCACGAAGTTATCGGCCGTCACCAGCATCAGCATGCAGAAGGTGAAGAGGCTGAGATAGGCCATGAAGCGCGGCACGGATTTGTCGTGATGCATGTAGCCGATGGAATAGACATGCACCATGGACGAGACCGTGGTCACCACCACCAGCATCACCGCCGAGAGCTGGTCGACGCGCAGGGCCCAATTGGCCTGCAGCCCGCCACTGGCGATCCACATGAAAAGCTCGGTCGTGCGCGGATGATTGCCGAAGGTCACATCGCAGAACACGACCCAGGCCAGCACGCAGGAAATCAGCATCAAGCCCGAAGTGATCCATTGCGCGGCATGGTCACCGATGCGGCGGTTGCCGAGACCGGCTATCAGCGCACCCAACAGAGGCAGGGCGACAATCGCGACATCCATCTCGTTCAACCCTTCATCACATTGATGTCCTCAACCGCGATCGATCCACGGTTGCGGAAGTAAACCACCAGAATGGCGAGGCCGATGGCCGCTTCGGCCGCGGCCACGGTCAGGATCAGCACGGCGAAGACCTGGCCGACCATGTCGCCGAGGAAGTGCGAAAACGCCACCAGGTTGATGTTCACGGCCAGGAGCAGCAGCTCGACCGACATCAGGATGATGATGACGTTCTTACGGTTCAGGAAGATGCCGAACACACCCAAGGTGAACAGGATCGCCGCGACCGTCAGATAGTGACCCAAGCCGATTTCCATGATCTCGTTCTCCCTGGGCTCAGACGCCGCGCCCGGTCGGCACCTTGACGACCTGGACGGTATCCCGGCCACGCGTCACCTGAGTGGCGATCTTCTGCCGTTTCACCCCTTCCCGCTCGCGGTGCGTCAGCACGATGGCGCCGATCATGGCCACCAGCAGCACGAGGCCCGCCGCCTGGAAGAGGTAGAAATATTTCGTATAGAGGATCATGCCGAGCGCCTGGGTATTGGCGATCTGGTCGACCGGCGGCGTCGGCATGGCGATGGCCTGGCCGAGTTGCGGCAGGATGGCGCCGCTGCCCAGCACCAGAACCAGTTCCGCCAGCAGGACGAGGCCTACCGCAAGGCCGATCGGCAGATATTTCACGAAGCCCTGGCGCAGCTCGACGAAATTGATATCGAGCATCATGACGACGAACAGGAACAGCACGGCGACCGCGCCGACATAGACCACGACCAGCATCATCGCCAGGAATTCGGCGCCCAGCAGGACGAAGAGCCCCGCCGCGTTGAAGAAGGTCAGGATCAGGAACAGCACGGAATAGACCGGGTTGCGGTTGGCCACAACCAGGGCCCCCGACAACACGGCAACCGCCGCGAAGAGATAAAAGGCTATCGTCTGGACGATCATATCGTTTCCCCCGCTCCCGCTTCAGCGATACGGCGCATCGGCATGGAGGTTCGCGGCGATCTCCGATTCCCAGCGATCGCCGTTGGCCAGCAACTTGGCCTTGTTGTAGAGCAGCTCTTCGTGGGTTTCGGTGGCAAACTCGAAATTCGGGCCTTCGACGATGGCATCCACGGGGCAAGCTTCTTGGCAGAAGCCGCAATAGATGCACTTCGTCATATCGATATCGTAGCGCGTGGTCCGGCGGCTGCCGTCGTCGCGCGGTTCGGCCTCGATGGTGATGGCCTGGGCCGGGCAGACCGCTTCGCAAAGTTTGCAGGCGATGCAGCGCTCTTCACCATTGGGGTAGCGGCGCAAAGCATGCTCACCGCGGAAACGCGGGCTCAGAGGACCCTTCTGGTACGGATAGTTGATCGTGACCCGCGGCTTGAAGAGATAGCGGAAGGTCAGCGCCATACCGCTCAGGAGTTCCTTCAGCAGGAAGCTTTTGGCTGTCCGGGCAATGGTTGCCATAGTCAGTTACCTCATCCAGCCGGGTTATTGGCCCGGCAGCCAACCGGTCGCCAACAGGACACCGGCGGTCAGCACCACGAAAAACAGCGAGAACGGCAGGAACACCTTCCAGCCAAGACGCATGAGCTGGTCATAGCGATAGCGCGGGAAGGTCGCACGCACCCACAGGAAGCAGAAGGCGACGAAGGCGATCTTGGCGGCCAGCCACAGGCCGTGCCAGGCGATCTGCCAGCCGCTGCCTTCGGCGAAAGGCTCGATATTGAACGGCGGCAGCCAGCCACCCAGGAACAGGATGCTGGTCATCGCGCTCATCAGCCAGATGTTGGCGTATTCGCCGAGGAAGAAGAGCGCGAAAGTCATCGCCGAATATTCCGAGAAATAACCGGCCACCAATTCGGATTCCGCTTCCGGAAGATCGAAGGGAGGACGGTTCGTCTCGGCCAAAGCGGAGATGAAGAAGACCGCGAACATCGGCAACAGCGGCAGGCAGAACCACACCGTCTTCTGCGCCTTGACGATATCCGAGATGTTCAGCGAGCCGGCGCAGAGCAGCACCGTCACCATGACGAAGCCGATCGAGACTTCATACGAGACCATCTGCGCCGCCGACCGCAGCGCGCCGAGGAACGGATATTTCGAATTCGACGACCAGCCGGCAAGCACGATGCCATAGACACCGAGCGAGGAGATCGCGAAGAGATAAAGGATACCGACATTGATATTCGCCAGCACCACGCCGTCGCTCAGCGGAATGACCGCCCAGGCAACGAGGCTCAGCGAGAAGGTGATCATCGGCGCCACCAGGAAGGCGATGCGGCTGGCACCGGACGGGATGATGGTTTCCTTGAAGAACAGCTTCAAACCGTCAGCGATCGGCTGCAGCAGTCCGAAGGGCCCGACCACGTTCGGCCCCATGCGGAGCTGCATCGCGGCCATCACCTTGCGTTCGGCATAGGTGAGATAGGCCACAGCCAACAGCAGCGGCACGACAATCACGAGGATCATCAGCACCGTGAAGATGGTGGTGCCGAGATAGAGACCGAAATGGGACGTAAAGAACTCAGCCATGGGTGCCCGTCTTCTCCGCCGCCGGCTGGACAAAGGCCTCGGTACACTTGGCCATCGTCTCGGAAGCCCGGCTGATCGGATCTGTCATGTAATAATTCGCGATTGCCGGCACGAAGGCCTTGGCCTCGACCTGGGCATCGCTGCCGAATTTCTGCCACGCCGCCGGCTCGATCGTGTTCAGGCGCTGGAAACGGGCATTGATCTGATAGAGCCGCTGACGCAACTGCCCCAGATTGTCATAGGGCAGCGGCTTGCCGAGCACGGCCGACAAGGCGCGCAGGATGGCCCAGTCCTCGCGGGCTTCTCCCGGGGGGAAGATCGCCTTCAGGGCGAGCTGGGCGCGGCCCTCGGTGTTCATGTAAGTGCCGTCCTTCTCGGTATAGGCGGCACCCGGCAGGATCACATCGGCACGATGCGCGCCGGCATCGCCGTGATGGCCCTGATAGACGACGAAAGCCTTGCCGAGACGGTTGGTGTCGATCTCGTCGGCACCCAGCAGATAGACGACCTCGATCTCGCCCTTCTGCGCACCTTCCAGAATGCCGCGCACATCGCGGCCATTCTGGCCCCCATTGCCTTGACCGGGTACGAAGCCGAGCTCGAGGGCGCCGACCCGCGCCGCCGCGTTGTGCAGCAGGTTGAAGCCGTTCCAATCGGGGCGGACGATACCGAGATTTTCGGCGACCTTGCGGGCGAGGCCCAGAACCGCCGCGCCATCGGCACGGCTCAACGCGCCGGTCCCGAGGATCAGCATCGGCGCCTTGGCATTCTTCAGCACCTCGGCGAAGGGATGCGCGCCATTGGCGATCTGCTGCAGCACATCGGCGCCCTGCCCCAGATTCTCATGGGGATAGGTGAGATCGAGCTGCGGCCCGATCACGGCGGCCTTGAAATCGCCCTTCAGGTAGCGCTTGCGGATGCGGGCGTTGATGACCGGCGCTTCCCAGCGGGGATTGCTGCCGACGATCAGCACCACATCGGCCTTGTCGATGCCGGCGATGCCGCTGTTGAAGAGATAGCTGGCGCGGGCCGCCGGATCGATGGCGGCGCCGTCCTGGCGGCAATCGAGATTGGCGGAGCCCAGCGACTGCACCAGATCCTTCAGGGCCAGCATGGATTCCGCGTCGCAGAGATCGCCGGCGATGGCGGCGATCTTGCTGCCGTCGAGGCCCTTCACCTTGGCGGCGATGGCGTCGAAGGCCTGCTGCCAGGTGGCCGGCTTCAGCTTGCCGTCGCCCCGCACATAGGGACGGTCGAGGCGCTGGCGCAGCAGGCCGTCGCAGGCGAAGCGGCCCTTATCGGACAGCCATTCCTCGTTCACGTCCTCATTGGTGCGCGGCAGGATGCGCAAGACTTCGCGGCCGCGCACGTCGATGCGGATATTGGTGCCGACGGCATCGAGGACATCGATCGATTCCGTCTTGTTCAATTCCCAGGGACGCGCCGTGAAGGCATAAGGCTTCGAGGTCAGCGCACCGACCGGGCAGAGATCGATGATGTTGCCGGAGAGCTCCGAAGCCAGCGTCTTCTCGACATAGGTAGTGATTTCCAGATGCTCGCCGCGGCTGGTCGCCCCCAGCACCTCGACGCCGGCCACTTCCGTCGCGAAACGGACACAGCGCGTGCACTGGATGCAGCGGGTCATGATGGTCTTGACCAGCGGACCGAAATTCTTGTCCGTGACCGCCCGCTTGCCTTCCTTGTAGCGCGAGGAATGCTTGCCGAAGGCCATGGCCTGGTCCTGCAGATCGCATTCGCCGCCCTGATCGCAGATCGGGCAATCCAGCGGATGGTTGATCAGCAGGAATTCCATGACGCCCTGGCGCGCCTTCTGCACCAGCGGGCTGTCGGTCTTGATGACCATGCCATCGGCCACCGGCATCGCGCAGCTCGCGACCGGCTTCGGTGCCTTCTCCTGCTCAACGAGGCACATGCGGCAGTTGCCCGCCACAGATAACCGCTCGTGATAGCAGAAGCGCGGGATCTCCTTGCCGGCCATTTCGCAGGCCTGCAATACCGTGATGCCGGCCGGCACCTCGATCTCTGTTCCGTCAATCGTCAGCTTGGGCATGGTTTGAACTCACCCGATTTCCGCAGCCGTTATGCTTATTCCGCCGCCTTGAGGCCGCGATATTCCTTGATCCGCTTTTCGACCTCGGGCCGGAAATGCCGCATCAGGCCCTGGATCGGCCAAGCGGCCGCATCGCCCAACGCGCAAATCGTGTGGCCCTCGATCTGCTTGGTGACATCCAAGAGCAGGTCGATTTCACTCAGTTCCGCCTGGCCTTTCACCAGGCGCTGCATGATGCGGTACATCCAGCCGGTGCCTTCGCGGCACGGCGTGCACTGGCCGCAGCTTTCATGCATGTAGAAATGCGAGAGACGCGCGATGGCCTCGACCACATCGGTCGACTTGTCCATCACGATCACCGCCGCCGTGCCGAGACCCGACTGCACCGCGCGCAGCGAGTCGAAATCCATCAGTACTTCGTCGCAGATCGACTTCGGCAGCATCGGCACCGAGGACCCGCCGGGGATGATCGCCAGCAGGTTGTCCCAGCCGCCGCGAACGCCGCCGGCATGCTTCTCGATCAGTTCCTTCAGCGGAATGCCCATTTCCTCTTCGACATTGCAGGGCTTGTTCACATGGCCCGAGATGCAGAAGAGCTTGGTGCCGGTATTCTTCGGCCGGCCGAGGCCGGCGAACCAGGAAGCGCCGCGCCGCAGGATGGTCGGCGTGACGGCAATCGATTCCACGTTATTGACCGTGGTCGGGCAGCCATAGAGGCCGCAAGCGGCCGGGAAAGGCGGCTTCAGGCGCGGCTGGCCCTTCTTGCCTTCCAGGCTTTCGATCAGCGCGGATTCCTCGCCGCAGATATAGGCACCGGCGCCACGATGCAGATAGATGTCGTAATCATAGCCCGAGCCGCAGGCGTTCTTGCCGATCAAGCCGGCCGCATAGGCCTCGTCGATCGCCACCTGGATGTTCGAAGCCTCGTTATAGAACTCGCCCCGGATATAGATGTAGCAGGCCGAGGCGCGCATCGCGAAACCGGCGATCAGGCAGCCTTCCAGCAGCATATGCGGATCGAAGCGGCAGATTTCGCGGTCCTTGCAGGTACCCGGCTCGGATTCGTCCGAATTGACCACCAGATAGGACGGACGGCCATCCGACTGCTTCGGCATGAAGGACCACTTCATGCCGGTCGGGAAACCGGCGCCGCCACGGCCGCGCAGTTCCGACTTCTTGACCTCGTCGATGATCCCATCCGGCCCGAGATCCAGCAGCGCCTTGGTGTTGTCCCAGATGCCACGACGCTTCGCGCCGGCCAGACGCCAATCGTCCTGGCCATAGAGATTGCGGAAGATGCGATCCTGATCCTTCAGCATGATCTCACTCTCCAGCCGCCGGCTTCGCCGCGACATCCGTCAAGGTGGTCGCGCCGCCGACCGGCGCGGAATTCAGCCGGTCGATCTGCGGTCCATGGGCAGGCTTCTTGCCCGCCTTCAAATCGTCGAGAAGCTGCTCGAGCCTGGCCGCATCGAGGTCCTCATAAAAATCGTCATTCACTTGCACGACCGGGGCATTGACACAGGCGCCCAAGCACTCCACCTCAACAAGGGTGAAGAGACCGTCGGGGGTTGTTTCCTTGAGGCCGATGCCGAGCTTCTTCTTGCAGGTTTCCGTCATGCTGTCGGCGCCACGCAGCCAGCAAGGCGTCGTGCGGCAGACCTGCAGCAGGTACTTACCGACCGGCTTCAGGTTGAACATGGTGTAGAAGGTCGCGACCTCGTACACCCGGATCGGCGCCATCGCGAGAACCTCGGCGACATGGTCCATCGCCGCGCGCGGCAGCCAGCCGCCGGCTTGGCGCTGCGCCAGGTCGAGCAAGGGGAGGACCGCGCTGGCCTGCCGGCCCGTCGGGTACTTGGCGATGATCTTGTCGGCCCGCGCCTTGTTCTCCGCCGAGAAGGCGAAGTTGGCCGGCTGAACCACGTCGTTACTGTCAGTACTGCTCATCGATCGATCTCGCCGAACACGATATCCATGGAGCCCAGGATGGCGACGGAATCCGCCAGCATGTAACCCTTGCTGCAGAAATCCATCGACTGGAGATGGGGGAAGCCTGGAGCGCGGATCTTGCAGCGATAGGGCTTGTTGCTGCCATCCGAAACCAGATAAACGCCGAATTCACCCTTGGGAGCCTCGACGGCGCAATAGGTCTCACCCTCCGGCACGTGGAAGCCTTCGGTGTAAAGCTTGAAGTGATGGATCAGCGCTTCCATCGAGCGCTTCATCTCGCTGCGCGGCGGCGGCGTGATCTTGCGTTCGACCGAGGTGGCCGGCCCGCCGGGCATCTGCGCGATGCACTGTTTCACAATCTTCAGCGACTGGCGCATCTCTTCCATACGGACGAGATAGCGGTCGTAGCAGTCGCCGTTCTTGCCGACGGGAATGTCGAAATCCATCTTGTCGTAGACGAGGTAAGGCTGCGCCTTGCGGAGATCCCAGGGCACGCCCGAGGCACGCAGCATCGGGCCGGTGAAGCCCCAATCCATCGCATCCTCGGCCGAAACGCCGCCGACATCGACCAGGCGCTGCTTGAAGATGCGGTTCTCGGTCAGCAGGACTTCAAGATCGTCCAGCACCTTCGGGAAGCGCTCGGCCCAGGCGCCGATATCGTCGAGGATACCCGCCGGCAGATCCTGATGCACGCCACCCGGCCGGTAATAGGCCGCATGCAGGCGCGCACCGCTGACCCGCTCGTAGAATTCCATCAGCAATTCGCGTTCCTCGAAGGCCCAGAGGAACGGCGTCACCGCGCCGACGTCCATGGCATAAGCCGGGACGTTCAGCAGGTGGTTGAGAATGCGCCCGATTTCGTCGAACAGCACGCGGATATACTGGCCGCGCGCCGGCACTTCCAGGCCCAGCAGCTTTTCCACCGCGAGCACGAAAGCATGTTCCTGGTTCATCGGCGCGACGTAATCGAGACGATCGAAATAGGGAAGCGCCTGCAGATAGGTCTTGTTCTCGATCAGCTTCTCGGTACCGCGATGCAGCAGGCCGATATGCGGATCGATGCGACGGACGATCTCGCCGTCCATCTCCATGACCATGCGCAACACGCCGTGGGCCGCCGGATGCTGCGGCCCGAAATTCATCGTGAGCGGTTTAATCTGGGTTTCGGCCATCACTCTGCCTTTCCAGCTTTCTCATCACCCGGCAGGCGCTGTTGCAGCATGCCTTCCCAGGGACTGAGGAAATCGAAGGTACGGAACTCCTGGGCCAGCCGGACCGGCTCATAGACCACCCGCTTCTGCGCCTCGTCGTAGCGCACCTCGACATAGCCGGTCAGCGGGAAGTCCTTGCGGAAGGCATGGCCCTCGAAGCCGTAATCGGTCAGCAAGCGGCGCAGATCCGGATTGCCGTCGAAGAAGATGCCGTACATGTCATAGGCTTCGCGCTCGAACCAGCCAGCCGAGGAATAGACGCCGACCACCGAGGGGACCGCCGCGTTTTCCGCCACCGGCGCCTTCACCCGGATCCGGTAGTTATGCTTCAGGCTGAGCAGATGATACACCGCGTCGAAACGCGGCTCACGGTCGGGATAATCCACGCCGCAGATATCGATCAGCATCTTGAACAGGCAATTGCTGTCGTCGCGCAGGAACTTCATCACCCGCGCGACCTGCGATGCTTCCACCGTCACGGTCAGCTCGCCCAGGCGCACGTCGCTGCCCTGCACCGCCGCCCCTAGGGACGCGGTGATATAATCGGCAAGCTCGCGATAAACGTCACTCATCAGATGGATCCCCGTAACCGGATTGCGACCAGACGCTGCAATTCAGCGCGCAATCGACGCCGTCCGCTTGATCTTCTTCTGCAACTGCAGAATGCCGTAGACCAAGGCTTCCGCGGTCGGCGGACAACCCGGGACATAGATATCCACCGGCACAATGCGGTCGCAGCCGCGCACCACGGCGTAGGAATAGTGATAGTAGCCGCCGCCATTGGCGCAGGAACCCATGGAGATCACCCAGCGCGGCTCGGCCATCTGGTCATAAACCTTGCGCAGAGCCGGGGCCATCTTGTTGGTCAGGGTACCGGCGACGATCATCACGTCGGACTGCCGGGGGCTGCCGCGCGGCACGACGCCGAACCGGTCGAGGTCATAGCGTGCCATATAGGCATGCATCATCTCGACGGCGCAGCAGGCCAGACCGAAGGTCATCGGCCAGAGCGAGCCAGTGCGCGCCCAGTTGACCAGCTTGTCCATCTGCGCGACGACGAAGCCTTTATCCGTCAGTTCCTCGGTGACGGAGCGCAAGATGTGATCCTGCACCGGTCCGGGGGGCAGGCCCTGTGACGGGATACCCCCCGTTTGGATACCTCTGGCGGGAACTATAGAAGATTGAGTAGTCGGCATGTTTCCGCTCACTCCCATTCCAACGCCCCCTTCTTCCACTCATATATGAAGCCGACCGTAAGAACGCCAAGGAAGATCATCATCGACCAGAAGCCGAACAGGCCGATCTTCCCGAGCGTGACGGCCCAGGGAAACAGGAAGGCGACTTCCAGATCGAAGATGATGAAAAGGATGGAAACCAGATAGAAGCGCACATCGAACTGGCGCCGGGCATCGTCGAAAGCCTCGAAGCCGCATTCATAGGGCGACAGCTTTTCCGCGTCGGGCTTCTGCCGACCGACGATCAGCGAAGCGACCACCATGATGGCAGCCAGACCCGTCGCGATCACGATGAAGATCAGGATCGGCAGGTATTCACGTAATAACTCGTTCATCCCTCAACATCCCATAAGGACGGCTGGCCCAGCCCGAGCAACTTCCCCGATCGCTCGTTCCCGCCAGCAGAAAGAACCGCAAAAAGGCCGTTTTCAGCCCTACCGCGATGCGCCGCTACTATAGTGCCCGCCTGTGCGGTGCGAAAGGGTAAAAAAGGCGATTCGCGGCTGAGAATTGATCGCAGCAACATTCGGTTACTTATTGTAATTTCAGGGATTTTTCGGAGGCCTGGAAAGGCAAAATGGCGCGAGTGACGGGACTTGAACCCGCGGCCTCCGGCGTGACAGGCCGGCGCTCTAACCAACTGAGCTACACCCGCGCAACGAGCCGCTGTTGCGGTGGCGGTCATGTACTAAAGCTGGCGCCATCGTGTCAACACAATAACGATGGGCATCGTTAATCTTTTTACGCGGCCGGTCGAAGGCCCGCGTTTTCCGCGGTTTTCCGCCCTCGCCTCCCATCCCGAAGCTCTCTGCGGTATGATCACACCGGCTTTCGGAGTCGCCCCTGCATGGCGACTCCGATATGCCCAGGGGCTGTCGCGACCCGGCCGCCACGCGGCCAGGCAGTCAACGCAGCGGGGACTTTGATCATTTCATCCACGTCCGGCGATCCGCCGGGCTTCCTTCACAGAAATGGGGATGGTGACCATGGGCAAGAAACTCGGGGCGGAATTCTTCGGTACATTCTGGCTGGTGTTCTGCGGTTGCGGCAGCGCCGTTCTGGCAGCCGCCTTTCCAGCACTCGGCATCGGCTTTCACGGCGTGGCCCTGGCCTTCGGGCTGACGGTCCTGACCATGGCCTTCGCCGTCGGCCATATCTCCGGTGGGCATTTCAATCCGGCGATTACCATCGGCCTGGTGGCCGGCGGGCGGCATCCGGCCGGCGAGGCGGTCGGCTACATCATCGCCCAGGTCCTGGGCGCCATCGCCGCCGCCGCCGTCATCTACCTTATCGCCAGCGGCAAGGCCGACTATGCAGGCGGCCTCGCCTCCAACGGCTATGGAGATCTCTCGCCCGGCAAATATTCGCTGCTGTCGGGCTTCGTGATCGAGGTGGTGATGACGGCCTTCTTCCTGATCGTCATCATGGGCTCGACCGATGAGCGCGCGCCGAAAGGCTTCGCCCCGATCGCCATCGGCCTGTGCCTGACCCTGATCCATCTCGTCACCATTCCGGTGACCAATACCTCGGTCAATCCGGCCCGCAGCACCGGTCCGGCCCTGATGGAGATGCTGACCGGCCATGGCAGCGGCGCCATCAACCAGCTCTGGCTGTTCTGGGTCGCGCCGATCATCGGCGGCGTGATCGGCGCCCTGATCTATCGGGCGCTCGGCAGTCGGGACTAAATCCTGATCGTACCCGGCGCCCCTGAAGCTTAAGTGAGCGGCGCCGGGTACCCTTCACAGGCCGAGATTCGGCGAAGATCGCCGTTATTTCCGGTAACTCACCCGCCAGACTGCGTTGCCGACATCGTCGGCGATCAGCAGGCTGCCGTCGGCGGCAACCGCCAGCCCGACCGGACGCCCCCAGACCTGTGCCGTCGTCTCGCCCCTCAGCCAGAAACCGCTGAGGAAGGTTTCGTAATAGTTGGCGGGCTTGCCGTTCTGGAACGGCACGAAGACGACCGTGTAGCCGGTCGGCACAGTGCGGTTCCACGAACCGTGCAGGGCCACGAAGGCACCGCCGCGATAGCGCTCGGGAAACTGCGTTCCTTCATAGAAGACGAGGCCCAGCGGCGCCGAATGCGCCTGGAACAGAAGATCGGGAACGATCGCCCGGGCCACGCGATCGGGCCGGCTGGAAAAATCGGGCTGCACATGCTGCCCGATATAGGCATCCGGCCAGCCATAGAAGCCGCCTTGCTTCAACTTGGTCAAATAGTCCGGCACCAGATTGTCGCCCAACCCGTCGCGCTCATTGACCACGACATAGACATCGTCGGTACCGGGATAGAGGGCGATGCCGACCGCGTTGCGCAAACCCGAGGCAAAGGTCTGCTGATCCGATCCATCCGCCGCGAAGGACTGCACCGTGGCGCGCGGCAGCGGATCGTTATCGATATTGCTGGCCGAGCCGATGGTGACATAGAAGCGCGATCCGTCGCGATTGAAGATGACGTTCCGGGTGAAATGTCCGCTGGCGTCACCAAACGCGCCGGGTGCCGTCACCCGTTCCCGCGTGCCTTCGGCTCGTGTCTGGCCGGGCTTCCAGGCGAAGCGCCAGACCGCCTCGGTGTCGGCGACATAGAGATAGCCCCCTTCGATCGCCAGACCATGAGGGCGATCGAAGCCATCGGCAAAGGTCGTGATCAGGTCCGCCGTGCCGGTGCCGTGGGTGTCCCGCAGCAGAGTGACCCGCCCTGCCCGGGGTTCCGCCAGGAAGACATCGCCATTGGGCGCCACCGTCATCCAGCGGGCATTCCTGAGCCCGGTGGCGAAGGCATTGACCGTGAAACCGTCCGGTACACGGAATGGCGGCGGGGTCGGTCGGTCGATCTCGTCTGGGCTGTTGCCGGGGCTGTCGGTGGCATAAGGCGGCGGCAATTTCGCCGGGTCGATCGAGGTCCGTGTACCCGGCGTCTGATCCGGCGGCATCCCCACCGCCACCGCGGTGTTGTCGGGCGCGAGGCCGATCAATCCGACGCCGCACCAGACCAGGAGCCCCAGTGCCAGCAGAAGCCAGCGTGCGCCTTTTGCCGTCATCGCCCCCTCACCTTCCCCGTTAAGCCCCGAGATCGCGGAACTTGCGGGCCAGATCGTAATCCGGCGAGGCGACCTTGCGTTCCATGGCGGCGATCCGCTGATCGATATCGCGGAACTTGCGGGCCAGATCGCCCACGGTCCGCGATGGATGCAGGTTGACCGACTGCCAGAACCGCTGCTCGCGCTCATTCGCGAACAGATTCGCCGGCCGTTCCGGCATGATGATCCAGAGCATGACATAGACCAGGATGGTCAGCGGCGCGGCGATGAACATCGCGACGATGACGGCGAGGCGCAGCAAGGTCCGGTCCCAGCCGAGATAATCGGCGATGCCGGCGCAGACCCCGGCGAAGAGGCCGTCCCGACGGTTGCGGTAGAGGCGCTTCGGATCCGGCGGCAAGTCTTGGCGGAAATAGGTCATTTCTGCTGATTCCTGTCGATATCGAGGACGCGCTCAAGATTGGTGAGGCGCTCTTCCAGTTTCTGCGCGCTGGCGAAAAGCTGCTGCAGCATCCGCTCGTCATCAGCCGAAAGGCCGCGCGACTTCCACAGCTTCGTCAGATAGTGAAGGATCACTGCCGGACAAAGGACGAAGACCACCAGCAGGCCGGTGATCGTCATAAGGACGACGCCAACCATGTTTTAGCCTTTAGCCGGGGTCCGATTGCCGAGACGTTCCTTCAAGGCCGCCAGTTCGGCATCGACCTTGGCGTCGCTTTCCAGCGTCGCCAGTTGCACAGCGAGGCTTGGCTCCTTGTCCTGGCGGCCGAGATCATAGGCCTCGACCTTGCCGTCCAGCTCATCCAAGGCACGCTCGGCGACTTCCAGGCGCGACAGCGCATCGTCGACCCGGGGATCGTAGAGCATGCCGCGGGTCTTCAACCGGGCCTGGGCCGTCTTCGCCCGTGCCTGCATGGCGGCTTCGCGCTGCTTGGCATCGTCCAGCTTGGCCTGCAATTTGGCGACGTCCTCGTTCTGCTGGGCGAGATGCTTTTCGATATCCGCGAGCTGCACCTCGCCGGCGGCGATCGCCTCGGCGATGGCGTTCTTCTGGATCAGCGCGCCCTTGGCCAGATCCTCGCGGCCCTTCTCGATCGCCAGTTCCGCCTTGGCCTGCCAGGCATCGCGTTCGCGGACCAGGGTGGCGATCTTGCGCTCCAGCTCCTTGCGGTCGGCGATGATCTTCACCGCCGTGGAGCGGACCTCAACCAACGTGTCCTCCATCTCCTGGATGATCAGCCGGATGATCTTCTGGGGATCTTCCGCCCGGTCGAGCAGGGCGACGATGTTGGAATTCACGATATCGGTGAGCCGCGAGAAAATACCCATCTTCTACCTCCTGGGATGTGTCACATCAGGTAGAGCAATCGGTGTGCCAGGCATTAACCAGTTGATTTTACTTAATATCAGTTACCACAAATATCATGTTTATGTCATTTTATGACACTATTTATCAAATTATGATACTTTGAATCATGAACGACTCACCGCTTGGCGAAAGCCCGCCCTTCACCGCCTTGCTCAGCCAGGTTTCCGTCCTGGCGCAGCTCGACCGCACCGTGCTGCTGGTGGGTGAACGGGGCACCGGCAAGGAGCTGATCGCCGAGCGCCTGCATTACCTCTCCCCGCGTTGGGAACAGCCGCTGATCAAGGTCAATTGCGCGGCCCTGGGCGAAAGCCTGCTGGACAGCGAACTCTTCGGCCATGAGGCTGGCGCCTTCACCGGCGCCGCCAAGCGCCGCGCCGGCCGTTTCGAGCGGGCCGATGGCGGCACCTTGTTCCTCGACGAAATCACCACTGCCTCTTTGGCGGTGCAGGAAAAGCTGCTCCGGGTCATCGAGTACGGCGAATACGAACGCCTCGGCGCCAGCGAGACGCTGCATGCCGATGTCCGTATCGTGGCCGCGACCAATGTCGATCTGCCGACCCTGGCGCGAAGCGGGAAATTCCGCGCCGATCTGCTGGACCGCCTCGCTTTTGCCGTCGTCACGGTGCCGCCCTTGCGGGTCCGCCCGGAGGATATCCTGATCCTTGCACGGCATTTCGGCCTCGCCATGTCCACAACGATGAAGCGCGCCTTCTTCGCCGGCTTCACCAAGGCTGCCGAAAAGGCCCTGCTTGCCTATCGCTGGCCGGGCAATGTCCGCGAATTGAAAAATGTCGTCGAGCGCGCCGTCGCCGGCACGGAGCCGGGCCATCTGATCGACGATATCCGCTTCGATCCTTTCGACTCTCCCTGGCGACCGGCGGCCGATCTGGCGACCGGTCCAGCGACCCGGGGCACCTCATCGCTGGACGAACCGGACGGCCCTTATGATTTCACCGGCCATATGGGCAGGATCGAGAAACAACTCCTGCTCAACGCGCTCGCCCGCAATCTGCATCAGCAGAAGCGGACCGCCGCCTTTCTCGATCTGGAATATCACCAGTTGCGCAACCTCATGCGTAAATACGGCCTGATCGGTACCGGCAAGAAATAGCGCCTGAGAGTAGCGCCCCGGAATAGCAACCAAGGAATAGCGCTGTCGGGATCAGGCCCGCGTCAGGGTGAGATGTGCCAGCGCGCAGAGATCGGCATGGGTGCGGGCGATCTGCCAGCCGCGCACATCCACCACGGATCCATGCAGGAAATCCTTGCGCACAGCATCGGCCAGCGCCTGGCGCAGCGTCACGACGTCCCCGTGGTCGCTCCAGCCATGCGCCTGCAATTGCCGTGACAGCTTGCCGGCCAGCACTTTGGAGGACAGAAAACCGATCTTGTATTGCTTCATCCAGGCCTTGCCGATCGCCGCCGCCTGCCGCCGATCCGGCAGGATCTGCAGCAGGGCATCCTGCAAGGCATGGTCACGCTCCGGATAGAAAGGCGCCGTTGCGCCGTAGGTGAAGAGGCCGGTGGTCGCCAGACCGGCAAGTCCGAAGAATGCGAGGGCATGTCGCCGCGACAGCATGTCTCTCTCCTACCCGTTCAAGACCCGCGACTTCAGGTGATCAGCCAGCCGTACCGCCAGGGCCACCACGGTCAAGGTCGGATTGACCGCGCCCCCGGTGGTGAAGACCGAGCTGCCGGCGACATAGAGATTGTCGATGCCATGGACGCGGCAATCGGCATCGACCACGCCCTGGCGCGGATCCTCCGACATGCGCGTCGTCCCCATGTGATGACAGCCCCAGCCCTCTTCCGCCTGGGTCCAGACATCCCGGCGGCTGAACAGGATGCGGACATCCGCTTTGCCCCAGGCACCGAAGGCACGCGCCACCGCTGCGAGATTGCGGCTGAGATTGCGATGGTCGCTGGCGACCGGCCGCCAATTGAGATGCGTCTGACGAAGGCCCAGCGCATCCTTCTTGGGCGACAAGCTCACCCGGTTATCGGGAAGCGGCGCCTCTTCCGTCGCGCAGCTCACGCCGAAAATCATTTCCTTGCCGGTCTTCAACTTGGCATCCATAGGATCGCCGTCGAGATCGGTGCTGCGCAGCAATTGCAGGACGCCCGGTTCCAGGGCGCCGGCCCGGTCGTCCTTGGATTTGTGGCCATCGGCTACCGGCTCACGCATCGGATACAGCGCCATATTCGTGCCGAGCTGCTTCTCACGCCGCAGATAATCATCCGACAGCATGAGCACGGCCCGCAGGGAGACCTCGCCGATCTTGATCACGTCATGATAATGCGCCGGGATCAGATTGCGGTCGCTGATGGCGATATAAGCGACCTGGCCGGGCACATGGACATGTTCCATGAAATAGCGGCCGACCACGTCGTGGCCGTTGCCGAGCCCTGCCTTCTGCACGCTGTTCGAGAGCAGCAGCATGCGGGGATTCTCGATGCCACCGGTGGCGAGGATGCAAAGGCGCGGCCGGATCGTGAAGCGATTGCCGGACAATGTGCCGATGCGAAGATGCTCGACCGTGGTTGCGGCAGCATTGGGGACGATCTCCAGCACGTTGCTGTGGAGATAGGTACTGACTTTCGGAGCCCGTTCGATATCCTGGCGATAGACTTCGCCGAAACGCGTCGGCGAACTGAAAATGAAATAGCGCGTCACGACATCGTTGCCCGGCAGGTCGATCGGCAGCAGATTGCCCTGCTGCCGCCAGGCGTTGTGATCGTCGAAATCCGTCGACCCCAACTGGCAGATGGCCTGAGCCCGCTGATAATAGGGGTCGAGATCGGTGCGGGTGATTGGCCAGCCCGAATGCGGCAGCCAGCTTCTCGCCTCGAAATCCACCGCCGCCAGCGGCCGGCACCAGCCGCCCCAGTGATTGGTGCTGCCGCCGAAATAGCGCAAGCGGGCGGAATCGAGCGGATAGGTAACGCCCGTGCTCTGTCCTTCATACAGCGCCTGGGTCTCGGCATCGAAATCGAGGCCGCCGCTTTCAATCAGCGCAATCCGGTAAGGGCCATCGCGCAATTCGCGCGCGAGCGTAATCCCGGCTGCACCGGCGCCGATGATCGCCAGATCCGTCTCTATCGTCGTGCCGCTCGGCACTGTGCGTCCGTCGATGAACATCGGCCGCCCGTCCGTAGATCGTGAAATGAGGAGCGTGAGCGAAGATGAACCGACTCCAGAAGAGCCGGTCCGTCAGTTATTTAACACGCTACGGTCGGATTTCATGCGCAAACGATCACGGACTCACAAAAAAATGACGGTTGTGAGACGATCGGATCAATTGTTACGGAATGACTGCAATTTCGCGTCGCAACATAATAGGCGCGAAGTCATTTTATGTCAGGTTGATATCAAACCGGGATTTCAGCCCTTCCTGGCCGACCGTCGTAACGCGCACGGCGCGGCTGTCCTTCACCCGCTCGATCCAGCCCAGCGAAAAGCAGCGTTCGGCGATACCTGCCCCGACCGTGCCGCCAAGATGCGGCCGGCGTTCGCTCCAATCCAGGCAGGGTTTGCAGAAGATCGAGCGCTTCTGCTTCAGCGCCGCAAGATCGACGCCCCAGTCGCAGAGCAGATCGGCACCGCTATCGGTCAGGATGCCGGCATCCTCGTCCAGCACCACGTGATGCGCATCGATCATCGCATCGGCGATGGCGACACCCAGCCGCCCCGCCAGATGGTTGTAACAGGTACGGGCCTCCCGCAGCGCCATATCGCGCAAGGATGGTGGCCGATAGCGCACCGGCCCCTCGATCGCCGCCACCGCCATGATGCATTCCAGCATGTCGCCAACCATCGGCGAGGCCAGCCGGAAATAGCGATGGCGCCCTTGCTTCACCAGCGTCAGCAATCTGGCATCGGTCAGCTTGGCGAGATGTCCGCTGGCGGTCGAAGCCGAGATATTGGCGACATAGGCAAGCTCGCTCGCCGTCAGGGCCCGACCGTCCATCAGCGCCGTCAGCATGGTTGCGCGGGCCGTGTCGCCGATCAGTGCGGCAATCTCTGCGATGTTGTTTGCCCAGATCATGTATTGATCTTAGGAACCGCTCTTCCCGCTCACAAGATGGAATAGTTCGGCCGCCACCGAAGTGTGACGCCACCGCTAATGATCATCGATGGCTCCAAGAAAACCGCAGGATTTGGCTCTTATGAGGATCCAGGTGCTCGGCCCATCCTCCCCGTCGAGACCAAGTAGGTCTCAAGATCCTGACCAGCCGGGCGAAGCCCGGAAGCCGGAGAGGACGAGCGCGATGCGCCGTTCGGCAGCAAGCAATGCAAGCGCTGATCTAGCGTTGCCTGCCGGGTTTCATCATGCGGTCCATCACCTGCGCCAGGTGCCGGACCGCCTCATCGATCTTCTCTTGCTGGATCAGGCCGTAGCCGATGACGAGGCCGTTGCGGCCGGCATCAGCGGCAGCGAACTTCGTCAGCGGCCGGACACCGACGCCACGCTCGCCGGCCTGCGCCGCCAGATCGACCGCCGGGATGGACGGGATGAGCGACGCGGCCAGATGCAATCCCGCCTCCCCCGCCCACGGCGTCAACCGGTCGCCGCAATAGCGACCCAGTGCCTGTATCAAGGATGCGCGGCGCTCGCCGTAGATCTTGCGCATCTTGCGCACATGGCGCGCCAGATGGCCTTCGGCAATAAAAGCCGCCAGCGTGTCCTGCGCCAGAAGCGGACTGTGCCAATCGGTCAATTGCTTTGCCGTGACAAGCGCCTGCCGCGCCCAGGCCGGCGTGACGACGAAGCCCAGGCGCAAGGCCGGAAAGAGGCTTTTCGAAAACGTGCCGACATAGAAGACCAACCCGCTGCGATCGAGGGTCTTCAGCGCATCCAGCGGCCGGCCGCCGAAGCGGAACTCGCCATCATAGTCGTCCTCGATCACCACAGCGCCCCGGCGCTCTGCGAAGTCCAGCAGTGCCGCCCGCCGGCGCGGTGACATCGCCATGCCGAGCGGAAACTGATGCGACGGCGTCACGCAGATGACGCTGGTATTTTCCGGCAGCCGCTCGACCATCAGCCCTTCATCGTCAACCGCGACGGCGTGGAGCTCCGCGCCGGCCGCCGCGAAGGCGGTCCGTACCGGCGGATAGCAAGGCTCCTCGACGGCAACCACGGTGCGGCCATTGGCGGCACGGCCGGAATCGGTACGATCAGGATTGACGAGGATGCGCGCCAGCAGATCGAATGCCTGCTGCGCGCCATTGGTGACCACGACATCCTCGGCTTCGCAGGCAACCGCCCGTGCGAAGGAGACATGTTTCGCGATGGCCTCGCGCAAGGCCGGGCGACCTTCCGGCTGCGCATAGGCGGCCGGCACCTTGGAAAGGCTGCGCAGCGCCCGCGCCGACAGGCGGCGCCAGACATGAAAGGGAAATTCCGCCTTGTCCGGCAGACCGATGCGGAGATCGAAGCGATAGGCGGTATTCAGCGTCGGCGGCGGCAGGACCGGTGGCGCCCGCCAGAAGCCGGCAAGGCGGCGATCCGGTTCCGCCGCTTTACCCGCCGCCTCGCCGCCTGTCACCTTGCCACCCGCCCCTTTTCGATCCGCCGCTTTTCCCTTCACCCGCTTTGACAGGATTTCGGCGACATAGGTGCCGGCGCCCTGGCGGGTCTCCAGATAGCCTTCGCTCAGCAGCAGGTCATAGGCCGCGACGGCGGTATTGCGGGAGATGCCCAGGGCCCGGGCCAGCGCCCGCGTCGCCGGCAGCCGCAAGCCGGGCTGTAGGCGGCCGTCCAGAATGGCCGTCCGCAATTGGCGATGCACTTCGCGCAGCAGGTCGCGCGACCCGCTGGCCGGCAGGCGGATATCCAGCTCGAATCCAGGCTCGACGTTTGGACCCATGATATTTCCAGTTCGTGGTCCTTTTTCCATACCAGATCGGCGCGCATCCTGCCATGCGACCTTATTGGACAACCCTGCTGGAAGGAGCCTCCCATGACCGAACATCGACACGGCGACACGGCCGCATTGGAAGATCAGCCGGCTTCCGTCGGCCGGGACCTCAGCCTCGATCCCCATCCCCGGCGGCGCCTCCGGGTCCTCGATGCCGAGATGAGCTATGTCGATACCGGTGCCGGCGATCCCGCAGATAATCCCATCGTCTTCCTGCACGGCAACCCGACCTCGTCTTATCTGTGGCGGAACATCATCCCCTATCTCAGTCAGTTCGGCCGCTGCCTTGCCCCCGATCTGATTGGCATGGGCCGGTCGAGTGCCTCGCCGAACCGGGCCTACCGGTTCGCCGACCACGCGCGGTATCTCGATGCCTGGTTCGATGCCCTGGACCTGACGCGGAACGTCACCTTGGTGCTGCATGACTGGGGATCGGCCCTGGGATTTCACCGGGCATCACGCTATCCACAACATATCCGGGGCATCGCCTATATGGAGGCCCTGGTGCAGCCCCGGCAATGGAGCGATTTTCCCCAAGGCCGCGACACCCTGTTCCGCACCCTGCGCTCGGACGCAGGCGAGCATCTGGTGCTCGACGACAATTTCTTCGTCGAGACGGTTCTGCCGAAAAGCATCCTCCGACCCCTCGCCCCCGCTGAGATGGAAGCTTATCGCGCCCCGTTCCGCGAACGGGCAACCCGATGGCCGACCTTGATCTGGGCCCGCGAATTGCCGATCGACGGAGAACCGGCCGATATCGCAGCCATCGTCCAGGCCTATGGCGATTGGCTCCAGGCAAGTCCCGTCCCGAAACTCTTCATCGATGCGGCACCGGGCGCCCTGCTCACGGGCCGCGCCCGTACCTTTTGCCGGACCTGGCCGAACCAACGGGAGATCACCGTGAAAGGCATCCATTACATCCAGGAAGATTCGCCCGCCGAGATTGGCGAGGCGTTGCAGGCATTCATCCGCGATCTCGGCTGACACGACGTCAACCAGCAGGGTTGATACTTCGGTCGAGACCGAACCGGTTCAAGGGGACAACGGCAGCACTTGGCCGCATGCTGACGGCACATCTTCAGACGCGGTGACAGGAGCCGAGCCATGCCCAACCCCATCATCTCCAACCGAACCCTCTCCACCTCGATCAGGTCCTCGCAGCACGCGACCGCAACTGGTTTCACCGACCATGCCGGTTTCATCGGATATGTTCGGGCAATCTGCCGCAACGGGCTGGATTGGTTGGCGTCCCGTGCGGAATGCGGTCGTCAGCGCCGCGCCTTACGCCGCCTGGACGCAGCCCAGCTCAAGGATATCGGGCTGACGCCGGACGATGTCGAACACGAAATCCATCAGCCGTTCTGGCGATAGCTGCCAGGTTAAGCCGGCCGGCCTTGCGCCGCCTTGTCCTCAGTCTTGCGCAAATGGGACTTGTGCAGTCTGGGCTTGCGCAATTGCGGCCAGACCGTCGCCATCAGGATCGCGGCAACGATGATGGCACCGCCGTAAAAGACGCCGGTCTTCACCACTTCGCCATGGGTGATCCAGGCCCAGAGCGGATTGAGCACCACATCGGCCAGCGAAATCAGGATCGCCTGTACCGCCGGTACATGCTTGGCGCCTTCGACATAGAGCACCAGGGGAATGGCCAATTGCACCAGCCCCATCACGGCAATGACGGTGAAATCATGCGGTGAGAGAACCGGCAGTCCCCGCGCGACGAAAACGCAGGCCGTGACCAGGAAGCCGCCATACATGATGGCCGGTGTCATTTCCAAATGGCGGTAGCGGCGCAGCGATACCGTCTGGCCGGCAAAGGTGAAGCCGACCAGCACGCCAACCAGGGTCCCGAGCAGGCCGCTTTGCATCGCGGCCCCTTCGGCGGTGGCGATCAGATAGACACCCAGCAGCACCATCAGCGTCGATACCATCACCAGCGGCGAGGTGCGCTCGCCGATCATGACCCAAGCGAGCAACCCGGCGAAGATCGGGCTGGTGGCCCCCAATACCGAGACCGAAGCAACGCTCGCCATGCTGAGCGCGACGATGTAGAGCGTGGAGCCTGCCGCGAAGAAGAAGGCTGAGATGGCAAAGCCCAAGGGCTCCGCTGGCATGAGCCGCGCAACCACGCCGCCCCGATAACGGACACAGAGATAGATCAGCAGGCTGATCCCGGCTGAGAGGCCGCGATAGGCATTGACGGTCCAGGGATCGAGGGTCGGCACCGAGCGCACGAAGGCGCCGCTCAGGCTCCAACAAACCGTGGCCAGGCAGCAGAACAGGATGCCCCGCAGATAGCCGCCATCCAAACCCGCCTCACGCCGTCCTGACTCGCGCTGCACGCCTGCCCCCAGATTTACTTGTCCGATGATCTCGTCCGATCATCCTTGTTTGACGGCGACGCTACGCGGCGGAATCATCTTCCACCAGCGGCCAAAACGCATAACGTAACCGCGTTTCATGTTCGAACTACTTCGATCATTATCGAAATAGTTCTATCGGCAAAGCCTCTTGCCAGCCCCTGCCGATCATCGTATTGTGTGTACATGTATATACAAGTTAACGGAGGAACCCCGTGAACGCCACCCGCTACAACGCCCGCGTCATCCGCGCCCCCCGCGGCACCGAGCTCAATGCCAAGAGCTGGCTGACCGAGGCGCCCCTGCGCATGCTGATGAACAATCTCGATCCCGACAATGCCGAGAACCCCAATGAGCTGGTGGTCTATGGCGGCATCGGCCGGGCGGCGCGTAACTGGGAATGCTATGACCGCATCGTCGAGACGCTGAAGACCCTCAATGACGATGAAACCCTGCTGATCCAATCGGGCAAGCCGGTCGGCGTCTTCAAGACCCATAAGGATGCGCCGCGCGTCCTGCTGGCGAATTCCAACCTCGTCCCCCATTGGGCGACCTGGGAGCATTTCCGCGAGCTGGATGCCAAGGGCCTGATGATGTACGGCCAGATGACGGCCGGTTCCTGGATCTATATCGGCAGCCAGGGCATCGTCCAGGGCACCTATGAAACCTTCGTCGAAGCCGGACGCCAGCATTACGGCGGCAACCTAAAGGGCCGCTGGATCCTGACCGGCGGTCTCGGCGGCATGGGCGGCGCCCAGCCGCTCGCCGCCACCATGGCCGGCGCCTCCATGCTGGCTGTCGAATGCGAACCCTCCCGCATCGAGCGCCGCCTGGAAACCCGCTATCTCGACACCAAGGCCGCGACCCTGGACGAGGCGCTGGCGATCATCGAGAAGGCCAAGAAGGACGGCAAGGCCGTTTCCGTCGGCCTGCTCGGCAACGCCGCCGAGGTCTTCCCCGAACTGGTGAAGCGCGGCATCCGCCCGGACATGGTGACCGACCAGACCAGCGCCCATGACCCGCTGAACGGCTATCTGCCGGCCGGCTGGAGCCTGGAGAAGGCCGCCGAGATGCGCCAGAAGGATCCCGAAGCGGTGGTCAAGGCCGCCAAGCAGTCCATGGCCGTGCAGGTCCGCGCCATGCTCGACTTCCACAAGCAGGGCATCCCCACCCTCGATTACGGCAACAACATCCGCCAGATGGCCCAGGAAGAAGGCGTCGAGAATGCCTTCGACTTCCCGGGCTTCGTGCCGGCCTATATCCGTCCCCTGTTCTGCCGCGGCATCGGCCCGTTCCGCTGGGCCGCGCTCTCCGGCGACCCCGAGGACATCTACAAGACCGACGCCAAGGTGAAGGAGCTGCTGCCGGACAACAAGCATCTCCACCGCTGGCTCGACATGGCGCGCGAGCGCATCCACTTCCAGGGTCTGCCGGCGCGCATCTGCTGGGTCGGGCTGGGCGATCGCCATCGGCTCGGCCTCGCCTTCAACGAGATGGTGGCGCGGGGCGAACTGAAGGCGCCGGTGGTGATCGGCCGCGACCATCTCGATTCCGGCTCGGTCGCCTCGCCCA
>CAYOQR010000071.1:0-25988 GCA_964406155.1 uncultured Rhodospirillaceae bacterium
ATGGTTGAGATCGGGATCCGACATCGCCGGATTCTCGCCCTCGATATACATACCCGTGATCTCGCCGGCATGAATCGCGTTCATGATCTCGACCACGGTCAGGCCTCGTTTCGGATCGAGTTCCTGGCCCCAGAATTCCTCGAACACTTCCCGGACCGCCGCTTTCTCGACGGACTGGTAGTCCGTATAGACCATCGGGATCAGACCGGCATCGGACGCGCCCTGGACGTTGTTCTGGCCACGCAGCGGATGGAGGCCGGTACCGTTGCGGCCGATCTGGCCGGTGGTAAGCGCCAGCGCGATCAGGCAGCGGGAATTGTCCGTGCCGTGGACATGCTGGCTGATGCCCATGCCCCAGAAGATGATCGATCCCTGGCTCTTGGCATAGAGACGGGCCACTTCCCGCAGCGTATCCGCATCGATGCCGCAAACCGGTGCCATCTTTTCGGGCGTGAACTCCTTGATGTTCTCCCGCAGCGCCTCGAAGTTTTCCGTATAGGCAGCGATATATTGCTCGTCGTAGAGCCGCTCGGTGACGATGACATTGAGCATGGCATTGAGCATCGAGACGTCAGTGCCCGGCTTGAACGCGAGATGCTTATAGGCGTGCCGCGACAAGCTCTGGCGACGCGGATCCATCACGATCAGCTTGGCGCCGTTCTGCTTCACGGCGTTCTTGATGAAGGTCGCGGCGACCGGATGGTTGACCGTCGGATTGGCGCCGATGACGATGATGACCTCGGCGTCCATGGCGGCGGCGAAAGGCGCCGACACGGCGCCGGAATTCAAGCCTTCCATGAGGGCCGCCACCGAGGAGGCGTGGCACAGCCGGGTGCAGTGATCGACATTGTTCGAGCCGAAACCGAGCCGCACCAGTTTCTGGAACAGGTAGGCCTCTTCATTCGACCCTTTGGCCGAACCGAAGCCGGCCAAGGCCTTGCGGCCTTTCTCCTCGCGGATCTTCTTCAGGCCTGACGCCGCGCGGTCCAGAGCCTCTTCCCAGGTCGCTTCCCGGAAATGCGTCCAGGGATTGGCCGGATCGACCTGATCGTTCGCATCCTTCGGCATATTGTCGAGACGGATCAGCGGAACGGTCAGTCGGTGCGGATGGTGAATGTAGTCGAAGCCGAAACGGCCCTTCACACACAGGCGGTTATGATTGGCGGGACCGTCGATGCCCTCGGCATAGATGATCTTCTCGTCCTTGACCTTATAGGAGACCTGGCAGCCGACACCGCAATAGGGGCAGAGGGAATCGACTTCGCGGTCCGGCCACACCGCCCTGACCTGGTTCTCGTCGAGATAGGCCGCCGGCATCAGGGCGCCGGTCGGACAGGCCTGGACGCATTCGCCACAGGCCACGCAGGTCGATTGACCCATCGGATCATCGAAATCGAAGACGATTTTCGCACCATGCGAGCGATAGGCCATCCCGATCACGTCGTTGACCTGGACCTCACGGCAAGCCCGGACGCAGAGATTGCATTGGATGCAGGCATCCAAGTTCACCCGCATGGCCGGATGGCTGGAATCGCCGGCCCAGCGCTCGGCCGCGGGGAAGCGGCTGGCTTTGACATCGACGAAATCCGCCTGGCTCCAGAAATGGGACGCCGGGTCATGCGACGTTTCGCGCGCCGGCTGATCGGCCACCAGCAGTTCCATCACCATCGCCCGGGCCTTGCTCGCCCGTTCGGTGGCCGTCTTCACCTTCATGCCGATGGCCGGGGTGCGCTTGCAGGAGGCCGCAAGAACGCGTTCGCCGTCGATCTCCACCATGCAGGCGCGGCAATTGCCATCGGGGCGATAGTCGCGGGCATCCTTGTGACACAGATGCGGGATATGCGTCCCCAGCCGCTTCGCCACCTGCCAGATGGTCTCACCCGGCCGGGCCTCGACCTGCTGCCCGTCGAGTTCAAACTGGACGACCGGCGCTGTGGACCGCGTACCGCCCTGGCCGATGCCTTTGCTCGTATCATTGCTCATGGGTCTACTCCGCTGCCATCGGCCGGGCCGGGAAAAGATGGGGGAAGTACTTGATCACGCTGGTCAGCGGATTCGAGGCCGCCTGGCCCAGGCCGCAGATGGAGGCATCGCGCATGCAGGCCGACAGCTCCATCAACAGATCCGTGTCCCAGTCCCGGCTTTCCATCAAGGCGACGGCCTTTTGCGTGCCGACACGGCAGGGCGTGCACTGGCCGCAGGATTCGTCCTCGAAGAAGCGCATCAGGTTCAACGCAGCGGCCTTCACATCATCCTTGTCAGACAGGACGATGACGGCGGCCGAGCCGATGAAACAGCCATATTTCTCCAATGTGCCGAAATCGAGCGGGATGTCATTCATCGAGGCGGGCAAGATGCCGCCGGAAGCCCCGCCGGGGAGATAGGCGGTGAAGCTGTGCCCATCGGCCATGCCGCCGCAGAACTCCTCGATCAGTTCCTTGATCGTCACGCCCGCGGGAGCCAGCTTGACGCCCGGCTCCTTCACCCGACCCGAGACCGAGAAGGAGCGCAAACCCGTCCGGCCATTGCGGCCGTGGCTCTTCCACCACTCGGCACCCTTCTCGATCAGATCCCGCACCCAGTACAGCGTCTCGACGTTGTTGATGAGGGTCGGACGGTTGAAGAGGCCGACCTGGAACGGATATGGCGGCTTGTGCCGAGGCAGGCCGCGCTTCCCTTCCAGGCTCTCGATCAGCGATGATTCCTCGCCGCAGATATAGGCGCCGGCGCCGCGCCGCAGATGGATGGTCGGGCCGCCCGGCGGCAATGCCGCGATTTCGTGCTGCAGGATTTCCCGCGAGATCGGATATTCGTCACGGAGATAGATATAGACGTCCGATGCCTCGACGACATGGGCGCCGATCAGCATCCCTTCCAGGAAGCGATGCGGGTCCGTATTGAGATAATATTGGTCCTTGATGGTGCCCGGCTCGCCCTCATCCCCGTTGACGGCCATCAAGCGGGGCCCGGGTTCGCCACGGACGGAACGCCATTTGCGTCCGGTCGGGAAGCCCGCGCCGCCGAGGCCGCGCAACGAGCTGTCATCCAGAACCTTCAGGACATCATCGATCGACAACTCGCCGGAGCGCAGCTTCGTCAGGATCTGGTAGCCGCCGGCCGCGACATAGTCGTCATAGTCGGTGTAGTCGGGGATGTGCGGATGCGTGTCACCATGGCCAATCGCCGATTTCACTTTCGCGGTGTCGGCATGATGGATGAAATGGTGGCCCACCTCGACCGCGGGAGCGACATCGCAGAGGCCGACGCAAGGCGCACGGACAACCCGGACATCGCCGCCCAGTTCGTGCTGCAGGGTTTCGAGGAGCTTGTCGGCGCCGAACATCGAACAGGTGAGGCTGTCGCAGACGCGGACGGTCAGCTTGGGAATATCCCGCTCACCTTCCTTCACCACGTCGAAATGAGCATAGAAGGTCGCCGTCTCGAAGACCTCGGCGAAAGCCAGCTTCATCTCATCCGCCAGGGCCGCGAGATGCGCGGCCGAGATCTGGCCATAGGTATCCTGAACCAAATGCAGGTGCTCGATCAGGAGATCCCGACGACGCGGCGCATCACCCAGCAGCGCCTCAATTTCGACCTTGGCGCGGGGATCGACCTGGCGCCCCTTGGGCACAGGCCTGGCGCGTTCCCGGCCCCCACCGGGATGCTCGAACTTGCGGACCTTGCTGACATCCGCATGGTGGTTTTGATCGCTCATGGTTCGGCCCCAGAACGGTTTATACTCAGAGGAATATACCGAACTTAACGGCGTTGGAAACAGGCACAATTTCGGGAAAACGTATGGGGAGTCGGCTATTTATTGTTGCTTAGGCGGCAGGAACGGTCAGTACCTGGACTGATAGCGACGCCTTTTGTGATGGTTTCGACGGGATCGTCAAATCGACGAAAGCGGCCCCGCGATCGACCGGCCGGCGCAAGGCAGGCGCTTCCTGGAAGAAGACCGGGGAGGAACGCGCGCCAGACGTGGTTTCTGGACCCGGTCGGGCGGTGGGAGTAAGCTGCCCGGTATACCGGGCCTTTGGCGGCGTCCCCGCGATACCCCGTGTCTTCTGAGCGGATGTCGCCCCTCTGGCGCCACCTTGCCTGCCCGGTGTGGTGATTGCGCCCGTGCCGGCACCCGTCTCCGGGCCATATGTCTTGCAATACCGGAGACCGGCGACCCGGGAGACAGGACCCAACCTGTCCTTGCGTCATTGTATCTGTTGATCCGATGCCCTTTTGCAGGTGCCTTCAAACGCGGTTTCTTGGGGGAGCCGTATGACGGAGCGCCATATCCGGGGAGGATGACCATGCCTCATTACCTGTTGCAATGGACGTATAAGGAAGCGCAGATGAAGGCGATGATCGGCAAGCCGCATGACCGCGCCAAGCACGCCGCCAAGGCGATCGAGCCGTTCAACGGCAAGCTGCATGCTTTCTATTTTGCCTTCGGCAAATATGACGGCGTCGCCATCGCCGAGTTTCCCGACAATGAAAGCGCCGCCGCCAGCCTGCTGCTGATCGCCGGCGCCGGCGCGGTGGAGCGGCTCAACACCACCGTGCTGATGACAAGCGCCGAGGCCGAGCAGGCAATGAAGAAGGCCGGCACCACCAAGACCGTCTACGGCGCCATGCCGAACTGAGGCTGGGTCGGGTAGACGACACCGGCCCGATATCGGTCTAGACGACCATCAGATCGGGGGGAGACGCGGCGTGCCGGATTCAAATGCGTGCCGTGAAGGGGATATATGGCGGCCGGGCGCGGACGTCGCGCGCGAAGATGCAGGTCCTTACACCCGTCCCCATCATGTCGCGACATGCGCAAGTTTTGGAATCCAAACTCCGTGCGATCCGCCGTTTCGATCGCGTCTTCGATCGACGGAACCGGTATCGCCTTGTGGCGTGATCGACACTTGTGAAAACAGTAATGGCAGGTCCATATAAACACTTGGAATAAATATGTTTTATTGCGCCCTTTCGATATACCGGCGGCTTGCAGGACGCGTTTTCATTTTCCGAAATTGCCCGAGGCAGGCGCTGGCTTTTTAGCCGCAGCATATGAAACCGGCTTTTGCACTCCGGGATCGATAAGGTTAAACTTTCCTAAGAACACTCGTATACGTACAGGTCTCATCGATGCCAAAAGTGGGCATGGCACCCATTCGCCGTAAGCAGCTCGTCGAAGCAACCTATGAAGTGCTTCACCGCGAAGGCATTCATGATTTGACCTTGCAGAAAATCGCTGCCGAAGCCGGCATGGTGACGAGCGTCATCACGCATTATTTCGGCACCAAGGACGAGCTGATCGCGACGACCATGTCGGATCTGGTGTCCAGCCTGCTGCGGGAAATCAAGGAACGGCGATCGAGAGCCACGACCAAGGTCGATGAGGTTGTCGCCATTGTCGATGGCAATTTCGCTCCCTCCCAGTGCTCGCCACGCGCCATTTCCGCCTGGTTGTATTTCTGGAGCCGCGTGCCGTACGAGCCGCGCTATACCAGGATGCAGAATATCTGCGACTATCAACTCACGAAGTATCTCGTTTCCTCATTGCGTGAAATTGTCAATGAGAAGGACGCGGCGAATATCGCGCAGGTGATCCTGTGCCTGTCATATGGGTTCTGGCTGCAATTCGCCCATAGGCCGGCGACATTCAGCGCGACCCGCGCGCACAGCATGGCGTTGGAAGTGATCGAAGCGCGGATTCAGATGTCTTGGAACCGCAATCTTCACCTGACATCGAGGTCTGTCTTCGCCGCGCCCGCCCTGAGCTAGAGCGCGATTTCACTTGTGAGCATCCGGCTCTAGCGGGGCAAGCGGTCTTTGCTGGGGCTGCAGCCGAAAGCCTGCTTATATACCTTTGCAAAATGCGACAGGGCGACGAAGCCGGACGCCACGGCGACTTCGGCGACGGACAGATTCGTCTGATGCAGCATCCGTCGCGCGCGGTCCAGCCTCAACTGCATGTGGTATCGCGCCGGCGTGCAACCGAGATGCCGACGGCTGAGGCGCTCCAGTTGGCGTTGCGATATTCCGATCTTATGGGCAATGTCGCGCGGCGGAACCGGGTCCTCAAGCGTCTGCTCCATGATGTCGATGGCACGGCGGATCAGGGGGTTTTTCGCTTTCCCACGGTGGCGCATCTCGCGTTGATCGCAGGTCGAGGCCCTGACGGTGGCGTACAGGAAATCGGCGGCAATCGATCGTGCCAGATCGGTCCCATGATGAGCGCTGACGACCTGCAGCATGAGGTCGAGGGCCGAGGTCTCTCCCGCACAGGTGATGATCCCGTCATCGATCACGAAGATGTCGTCACTGACGTCGTGATCGGCGAAGTTTTCAAGAAACGATTCACGATAATCCCAATGCACCGTGCAACGACGGCCCCGCAGAAGACCCGCCCGCGCCAGGACGAAACTGCCGGTGCTGATGGCACCGATCGGAACATCGTGGCGACGCAGCCGCCGCAACGTTGCCGCAACGCCCGCGTCGAAGTACTGCTCCCCCTGCGAGCCCGCACAGACAATCATCATGGCGAGCCCCGCCGGGCATGCGGTTCCGAGCGGCTGTGTTCGCAGCGGGAAACCGCCGTTGGACACGACGTCGCCGCCTGTTTCGGAGAACAATGTCCATTGATAGAGGTCGCGGCCGGACAGTCTGTTGGCGCCGCGCAAGGGCTCGATCGCCGATGCAAATGACAACAGGGCAAAGCCGGGAACCAGGAAGATGCCGAGGTGAAATGGCACTTCGTCTTCCGGCCTTGGCGCCAGAAAGTTACCACGTTTCGGCGTCGCCTGCTGACGTCCCTGCTGAAATGACGGCGCCCGTAGCGTTTCCGGACGCAGGATATCAATGTCCAGCATGATCTTCTGATCTCACTGTTCCGGACCGGGGCACCAATGGCCCGACATGTGTAAAAAAGGGGCCGTCTGTCGCCTGACGGCCCCTCAATGAAACGATCTATGCCGTCTTATTCCGCGGCATTTTTCGCCGGGATAGTCGTATCCAGGCCGCGCTGGATCTTGCCTTCCTTGTCGTAGAAGGGGAAGGACGAGATCTCCGCCTTGTGCGATTTGCCGTCGCGGCACATGACCTCGACCTTGGCCCCGCCCGGCATGGCGCTGTCCAGACGGACGATGGCGGTGCCTGTCTTCAGGAAGGGCGACCAGGCGCCGGCGGTGACGAACCCGACCTTCTTGCCGTCAACACTCACCGCACCTTCGCGCAACGGCTCGCCGCCCGGACACTTCAGGCCCGTCAGACGCGCCGGGGCCTGATTCTTTTGCAGCGCGGCCTTGCCGATGAAATCCGCCTTGGAAAGGTCGACGAAATGGCCGAGACCGGCTTCGTACGGTGTCATGAACTCATCCATGTCCGAGCCGTTATTGAGGATGCCGGCTTCGATGCGTCGAATGTCCATGGAATCGAGGGCGCAGATTTCCATGCCGAAAGGTTTGCCGGCATTGAGGAAGCTGGTCCACATGGCTTCGGCATTGAACGATTTGCCTGGCAATGTATAGATCTCGAAGCCCATTTCATTGGTCCATCCCGTCCTGGAGAGGATGACCGGCTGCCCGCCGATCGTTCCCGTGGCGACGGAGAAATATTTGAAATCGGGCGGCAGCCCGCTGTCATTGAGCTTCTCGAGAATCCTCAGCGAATTCGGCCCCTGAATCTGGGTGACCCAGGAATTCGGGTCCGAAATGGTCACGTCCAGATCCTGGGAATGGGCGATGAACCACGAGAACACCGGGCCATCGGCCTGCACATACCAGAACTTGTCCTGGGCCAGCCGCATCAGGACGCCGTCGCAGAGAATGCCGCCGTCCGGATAGCAGAGCAGGCCATATCCGGCGCGGCCGGGCTTCAGCTTGGAAATGTCGCGGGTGAAGACGCGATTACAGAATTTTTCCGCATCCGGACCGGCGATTTCGATCGGCCGCTCGCCGGTGTCGAAGAGACCCGCCTTCTGGCGAAGCGCCCAATAGCCGTCGAAGCGGTCGATCTTTTGCGAGACCGGCATGAGGCGGTTGTTGTAGACGCAGTATTTTGCGCCATTGGCGATGTGGAAGGGTGAGTACGGCCCGCGAATGGTGCCGTAATCCCAGCCCGGCTCCTGGAAAGCCGAAACGACGACGCGCGTTAAATTGCCTGACATATCATTCTCCTCTTGGTGATGTTGTTCTTGATGGAAGGGATGCTGGCGACACGGGAGCACGCCGCGTCCTGAACCACGACGTCCGACCGATTTCGTTACGAGACCTCGATCGACGAATCGTGTTCATCGATTCGGAAGCGGCCGGCGGCAAGGGCGCCCGCCCATTTCGACGTCCGCTCGAAGCTGCCGAAGGGATAGAGATGGACCGACCTGACTTGCGACAGGCTCCCGTTCACATAAGCGGCGGCCAGCGCGACAAGGGCTTCGTCGGGCGCATAGGCCGTTGCCAGTTTGAGCGCCCGTGTCGCGTTCTTTGTCAGCATCGAGAACGACGTGGCGACACCGCAATCCTTGGCAAAGCGAAGAAGCGTCGTGGTCTTCGCCAATCCCGGCATGCCGACGTCAAGCGGGACGCCTGGAAGGGCCGTTTGCATCACGTCGCGATGCCAGGTGACGAGCCGTGCGGTTTCGAACAGGAATTGCGTCGTGACATGCATGGCGAGCTGATGCGCTCTCGCATAGTCGTGCTTCTCGATGAGCGCGGCGCGTAAAGTTGCGGCATCGAGAGCCGGATGCCCTTCCGGATGCCCAGCCACGCCGAACTTCCGGATGCCGTGCTTCTCCAGAAGCCCGGTCCGCAGAACGTCGATCGAGGCCGCGAAAGGCCCTTCCGGATCCTTGCAGTCGCCGCCGATGAGGAGGACCTCCGTCGCGCCCGCCGAGGCGAGGCCCTCGACATATTCCGTCAGGGCCGCCTGGCTTTCGATGCGCCGCGCCGGGATATGCGGCACGGGGACCATTCCCTGCCGCGTCAGCGTCTCGGTGGCTTGAATGATGGAGCCGGTGCCGCCGGAGGTGAACGCGACATAGACACGTGTTCCGCCCGGCAGGTGATGCCGGAAGTCCGCAATCTTTGCGGTGTCGGACGACAGGATCTCTATGGAAAATTTGGCAACAAGGTCGGACACGGCCGATTCATCCGGCCGCAACTCAAATGGCTTGTTCATGTCGCTCCCCACGCCCTGGCGGTCAGGATGCCGGGCTGTTTTCGTTTTTATATAGTATATAAATACTAATAAAAACGAATGACGAGTCAAGCTGCTTTGTCGTGAAGCGCGGTGGATAATTTTGATGATGCGCCGCCAATCATTTATTTATGGCGCTATCTAATTGTAATAATTTATATTTCCGAGATTCGACAACATGACCGGGGTGCGGCGCCAGAAGAGGTTTGGACATTTGCCCCAGGGGATCTCGGCTCTGGAAGCTTGTTGATAGTATGTTTGTACTATATCTTATTCTTGTATGGTCATACTAAAAACATCAAGCCGACCATGCGGCTTTCGACGCGAATTGAATTTAAATCAACAACGATAGAGCTAGCCGCGCGGTTTCATGCACTGAACCGCCGCGGCATGCAGGGAGGAAAAATGACGGACACTGCGGTGCCGGTTGCCGCTTCGGGCAATCATCGGCTCATTCGGTCTCTGACCTGGGTGGACGCTTTCTGGGTGACCAGTGGCGTGCCCGCCTTGGTTCTTTTTACCATTGGACCCGTTGCTGCGACCGCCGGGAATACCTCGGTTCTGGTCTTTGCGGCGTCCATTCTGATCGGCTTTCTCCAGGCCTTCACATATGGCGAGATTGCCGGGCTTTTTCCGCACAAATCCGGCGGGGCGTCGGTTTATGGCGCGATCGCCTGGGTTCGATACAGCAAGTTGCTCGCCCCCATCTCGGTCTGGTGCAATTGGTTCGCCTGGTCGCCTGTACTCGCGATCGGCGTCAGCCTTGGTGCGGGATACATATTGAGCGTGCTCTTTCCCGCCGATTCCATTGTGAATACCTGGCAGATGACGCTGATCGATCTTGGCTGGATCCGCCATGGATTGACGCTACGGATCAATTCGACCGCGATTCTCGGCTTCGTCCTGATGATCATCGTTTTCGCCATCCAGCACCGCGGCATGCTGTCCGCCGCGAAACTCCAGCGCATCATCGCCATATCGGCCCTGCTGCCGCTCATTGCGATCGGCGTCGTGCCTCTGGTGACAGGGGACATGCCTCTCTCGAACTTCTTTCCGCTTGTCCCATTGGCCCATGACGCGGCCGGTGCCGCCGTCAACGGCAGTTGGAACGGACAGGGCGTGACCATCATGGCCGGCAGCATGCTGATGGCGGCCTGGTCCACCTATGGCTTTGAGACGGCGGTATGCTACACGCGGGAATTCAAGAATCCCTCGAACGACACGTTCAAAGCGCTTCTGTATTCAGGTCTCTTCTGCCTGCTCATCTTCACCCTCGTTCCGCTGGCCTTCCAGGGAGCCCTCGGCCTATCGGGAATGCTGGACCCTGCCATCTATAGCGGCATGGGTGTCGCCAAGGCCATGGCGGGAATCATCCGGGTAAGCGGCGTGATGGTCAATGTCATCGTCGCGATGCTCGTCTGCTCGCTGATCCTGTCGATCATGACGGCGATGGCCGGCTCGTCCCGCACGCTGTATCAGGGGGCGGTGGATGGATGGCTGCCGCGCTATCTGAACCACGTCAATGAACATGGCGCCCCGACACGCGCCATGTGGACCGATCTCGGCTTCAACCTGATCCTCCTGATGCTGTCCGACATCGTCTTTGTGCTCGCCGCATCCAATGTCGGGTACATCATTTTCATCTTCATGAACCTGAATGCCGGTTGGATTCACCGGCTCGACCGGCCGGCATGGGAGAGACCCTTCCGCGCCCCGAACTGGCTGCTTGGCCTGGGGACGGGTCTCGCTTATGTGAACCTGATTTTCCTCGGCATGGGCGCCGATATCTGGGGTGCCGGGACATTGCTGACCGGCCTTGCCTTTGCCGCCCTGATCATTCCCGTTTTTGTTTTCCGTCACTACATCCAGGACAAGGGGCATTTCCCCTCGGCCATGAAGGAAGACATGCATCTGGGCGATGAAGCCGGCGTACGGATGAAAGCCGGGTTCCTGCCTTACCTCGCTATTCTGGCAGGCATCGCCGTGGTCGCATTGTCTCATTGGCTGGCGGTCTACTAACCACTTCCGCGTTCTCGCCGATGGACGATTATCCGCCGGCGGGAACGCATCCTTGATTTTCGCGTGACGATTCAGGCGTCCCAGCTTGCAACACAAGAACGGCAGGCTTTTGACCGCCGGCTATCACGTACCACCGAGACCTCTCGGCGGATGAAACACCGGAGATATTCGAACTGCCCTCCCGGTTTCCTTGCAGGCTTTCGAAAGCCGTCACACCCCAGCTTCCCGCCGCAACCCCGCCTCCGCCTTGCGGATCAACCCCAACCGCTTCATCTCCTCGTCCAGCGTGACGATAAGCTGGCGGGTGAGGAGCGAGGGCTCGCGGTCGGCGGGAAGCAGCAGCCAGATATCGAACCAGATCGCCGGCTCGAAAGGCACGGCGGTGAGGCCGGCGCCGCCATGGGAGAGGACGGAGGATTCGTCCAGCACCGCGACACCGAGCCCACCCGCCACCAGGTTGCAGACGGTTTCCGCGAGATGCGCCTCGACCACGATGCGGCGCTGGATGCCGAGCGCATCATAGACGAGATCGACCGGCTGGCGCGAGCGGTCCTCGCTGCCGAGCGAAATGAAATCCTCGTCGCGCAGGTCCTCAGCCTTGATGCGGCGCTTCGCCGCCAAGCGATGGCCGCGCGGCAACAGGCAGACACTCTTGGCGCGGTACCGCCGCAATTTCCGGATACCCGGATGATCGAGGGCGAAGGCGCTGATGCCGAGATCCGCCTGGCCGCCGGCGATGCTTTCCAGCACCTCGCGGGAATTGCGTGTCTCCAGGCGCAGGCGCACGCCGTCATGGCGCTTGAGAAATGGCCGCAGCATGTCCGGCAGGAGCCGCAAGGCGAAGCCGGGATAGGTGCAGAGGGTGATATCGCCATAGCGCAGATCGGCGATGTCGCCGGCGATCCGGGTGAGATCGGCGAGGCCGGCGAAGACACGGCGGATCTCGGCATGGAACAGCTTCGCCTCCGGCGTCGGCAGCAGCCGGCCCGACTGCCGGGCGAACAGCGGGAAGCCGCAATCGGCCTCCAGATAGGAGAGCAGCCGGCTCACCGCCGGCTGCGAGACATGCATGAACTCGGCGGCCTTGGTGACGGTGCCGAGCTCCATCACCGTGCGGAAGGCCTCGATCTGGCGCAGATTCATTTTCCCCTCCCCCGGCTTGCCGTCGCCGGCATGCGGCCCGATATGGCCATAACATTTCTGTATGGATAAGCGAAAACTCGGTATTTGACTATTATCCCCGCGCCAAGCCAGCCTGACCCGATCTCGATATCGGACATGACGACGTCGAACGCGATACAGACAGGCGATGCGGTGCAGGGGAACGGAAAGCGGGCCAGCGACGACACACTGGTGATCGGCGGCGGCATGATCGGCGCCGCCATCGCCTATGGTCTTGCCCGCGCCGGCGCCGCCGTTACCATGCTGGATGAGGGCGACGATGCCTTTCGCGCGGCGCGCGGCAATGCCGGCCTGATCTGGGTTCAGGGCAAGGGCGACGGCCATCCCGCCTATGCCGCCTGGACGCGGCTTTCCGCCGATCGCTGGCCGGCCGTTGCCGCCGCCCTGCAGGAGACATCCGGCATCGACATCCATTTCCGCCAGGAAGGCGGGCTCGATTTCTGCCTGGGCGACGCGGAACTGGCGCAGCAGACGGCGCAGATCGCCCGCATGCGCAGTCAAGAAGCCCTTCCCGGTTATGGCGGCTATCGCGGCGAGGTGGTCGAGCGCGCTGAGCTGCACAGGATGATCCCCGGTCTCGGCGCCGAGGTCAGCGGCGGGACCTATTCGCCCGATGACGGCCATGTCAATCCGCTCCGCCTGCTGCATGCCTTGCACCGCGCCTTGCAACGCCTCGGCGGGCAATACGCGGCCGGCCAGAAGGTGACGGCGATCGCCCGCGACGGCGCTGGCTATGCCGTGACCACACCGGGCGCGACCTGGCGTGCCGGCCGCATCGTCATCGCCGCCGGCCTCGGCACCGGGAAACTGGCGGCGATGGCCGGCATGGCAGTGCCGGTCCTCCCCGAGCGCGGCCATCTCCTGGTGACGGAGCGACTCGCTCCCTTCCTGCGGCGGCCCTCCGGCATCTTCCGCCAGACGGCGGAGGGAACCCTGCTGATCGGCGAAAGCAACGAGGATGCGGGCTATGACAACCGCACGGAATTGCCGGTCACGGCGCGGATCGGCGCCCGTGCCCTCCGCTTCTTCCCTTTTCTGCGCGATGTGAACCTGGTGCGGAGCTGGGCCTGCCTGCGGGTGCTGACCCCCGACGGGCTGCCGCTCTACACGCAGTCGCGGAGCCATCCCGACATCTTCGCCCTCACCACCCACAGCGCCGTCACCTTGACGGCGGCCCATATCACCGAATTGGCGCCGGCAATCCTGCGCGGCGCCCTTGGCGGCCCAGGCACCCTTAGCGGTCTAAGCGCGGCCTTCCCTGCGGAGCGTTTCGATGTTTCGACGACTGGCTGACAACACGATTGCGACGATCCGCTTCGATTTCGACGGCCGCAGCATCGAGGCGCAGGCAGGCGACAGCATCGCCGCCGCCTTGCTCGCCGCCGGCATCCTGCGCTTCCGCGAAACGCCGGTCAGCGGGGCGCCCCGCGCGCCCTATTGCCTGATGGGCGTCTGCTTCGACTGCCTGGTGGAGATCGACGGCGTGCCCAATCGCCGCGCCTGCCAGGAAACGGTGCAGCCGGGCCTCCGGGTGCGGCCGCAGCACGGCGCCCGCGCGGTGCCCGCGACCGAGGCGAAAGCAGCCGCCTCACCGGTGACCGGGTCATGACGCCGACGCCCGATCTCGCCATTATCGGCGCCGGGCCCGCCGGCCTATCCGCTGCGGTCCTCGCCGTGGAACTCGGCCTTTCCGTCACGCTGCTCGACGACCAGCCCGAGCCCGGCGGGCAGATCTATCGCCGTATCGGCTCGGTCGCGCGGCAGCGTCCCGATCTTCTCTCCGTCCTGGGGAAGGAGTATCGGCACGGCCAGGATCTGCTCGCGACCTTCGAACGGACGACCGCACAGGCCGGCTCGCGGCTCGATTACCGCGACCGCGCCATGGTCTGGAACCGCGATGCCGACGGCACGCTCAGTTTCACCTGTAAAGATAAAGACACCGGCAAAAGCACTGTCGGACAGATCCGGTCGACCGCCCTGCTGCTCGCCACCGGCGCCATGGAGCGGCCCCTGCCCGCCCCTGGTTTCACCCTGCCCGGCGTCATGGGCGCCGGCGCCCTGCAGATTCTGCTGAAGACCGGCGGCCTGGTGCCGACCGGCCGCGTCGTCCTGCTCGGCGGCGGCCCGTTGCTGCTGCTGATCGCCGCGCAATATCTGCGCGCCGGGCTGCGGATCGCCGCCATCGTCGAGACCACGCGGCCGGACCGGCGCGGTGCCCTCGCCGCCCTGCCCCGGGCGCTGCGCGCCGGCGACTATCTCGCCAAGGGCGCGGCGATGCTGCTGGCCTTGCGGCGGCACGGTATCCCGGTCCATCGCGGCGCCACGGATATCCGCGCCCTCGGCCGGGACCGGGTGGAAGCGGTGAGTTTCCTGCAGGACGGGCAGCGCCGCACGCTCGCCGTCGATCTCCTCGGCATCCATGAAGGCGTCGTGCCCCACAGCCAGCTCGCCCGCGCCATCGGCTGCGGCCATCGCTGGGACGAGGAACAGCTTTGTTTCCGTCCCGCCCTCGGCCCCTCCGGCGAGAGCGACCAGCCCGGCATCTGGATCGCCGGCGATGCCGGCGGGATTGCCGGTGCCCGGGCGGCGGAACATCAGGCCCGCCTCGCCGTCTTCGAGATCGCCCACCGCCTCGGCCGCCTGGGCGCCGACGAGGCTCATCGCCGGGCGGCGATGGACCGGCGGCATCTCGCGCGGCATCTCGCCATCCGCCCGCTGCTCGACCGCCTCTATCGGCCGGGCCTCGCCACGGCGCTGCTGCCCGACGACACCATCCTGTGCCGCTGCGAGGAAGTGTCCGCCGGCGATCTCCGCGCGGCGGTGCGGGACGGCTGCCGCGGCCCCAATCAGGCCAAGGCCTTCCTGCGCTGCGGCATGGGACCGTGCCAGGGCCGCATGTGCGGCCTGCCCGTCACCCAAACGATTGCGGCGGCCAGCGGCCTCAGCCCGGCCGAGACCGGCTCCTACCGCATCCGCCCGCCGATCCTGCCTGTGACGCTGGGCGAGATCGCCGCCTTCGGCACTGCGCGCGAACCGAGCGATGCCGCGCAGACGACACAAGTCATCAACCAATCTCATCAAACGGAGGAAACAACATGAGACACAACCTGCTTGCCGCGATGGCCAAAGCCGTCGCCTTGCCCGCCCTCGCCCTTGTGACCTTGGCCCTGCCCCTGGCGGTCACCGCCCCCGCCGCCAAGGCGGAAGAAGTGGTCCGCATCGGCATGCCGCCGGAACCCTATCCGCCCTTCAGCGTCAAGGATGCCAATGGCACCTGGAGCGGCTTCGAAATCGATCTCCTGAACGACGTCTGCGCCAAAATGAAGGCCAAATGCGAGATCGTCGAAGTGGCCTGGGACGGCATCATCCCGGCCTTGCAGGAAAAGAAGATCGACGTCATCTGGGCCTCGATGTCGATCACCGAGGAACGCGCCAAGGTGATCGATTTCAGCAACAAATATTACGACAACCGCGCCTGGCTGATCGGCCCGAAATCGGAAGAGATCAAGATCGATTTCGAGCATCCGGAAAGCTTGAGCGGCAAGGTCATCGGCGTCCAGACCTCGACCAATCACGCCAATTTCGTGCAGAAGTATTTCGGCAAGACCGCCGATATCAAGCTTTATGACAAGCAGGACAATGCCAATGCCGACCTCGTCGCCGGCCGGCTCGATCTGGTGATGGCCGGCGCCATCACGCTCAACGACTTCCTGAAATCGCCCCAGGGCAAGGATTTCGAGCTGAAGGCCGTGGCGCCGCGCGATCCGGTACTGGGCAAGGGTATCGGCGCCGGCCTGCGCAAATCCGACACCAAGCTGCGCGAAGAGATCGACGCCGCCATCGCCGGCATCCGGGCCGATGGCAGCTACGACAAGGTAGCGAAGAAATATTTCGACTTCGACATCTATGGCGGCTGAAACCATCTGAGCAATCGAAGACCAGAGACGACGCGGCCGGGCCCTCCCCGGCCGCGTTTTCTTTTGTGGAAGGCTCCAGCGGCGGCCCCTGCCCTGCAGATTTGGAACGCCATGCTTCCAGGCGCCTACCAGATGAACGGGATCAGCGCCTTGCTGCGCTGCCGATAAGCGGGAAATGTCGCGGGAAACTGCCGCGCCAGCAGCCGGTCCTCGGCACCGACGCGCCAGAGGAAGAGCGGCGTCAGCAGGATCAGCAGAAAGACGAAGCCGCCACCGGCGGTCAGGGCCGAGCCGAGACAGGTGACGAGCCCCGCCCCACACATCGGATGGCGCACATAGCGATAGGGCCCGGTGGTCACCAGCTCATGATCCTCCTTGACGGACACGGTCTGGCTCCAATTGCCGCCGAGGCTCTGACGCGCCCAGACGAAGAAGACCGTGCCGGTCAGGGCAATGACAATGCCGAGGCCGCGCTGCAACGCGCTGGCGCCGGATGTGTCGAGGAAACTGAAGATCGGCAGCAACGGCAGCAGGAAGGCGACGATCATCGCCGCCAGGAGCAGGAAGCTCTGCCCGAGATGTCCCGCCGTGTCGCGCTTCGCCCGCGCCGCCGTCACGATCAGATAGATGATGGTGACGGCCCAGAGGATATAGATGAACCAAGTCGACGCGGCCGATGACATCATCATCTGCTTTCCAGCGGCTCATTTGCGCCGCCCATGCCGTTCTCTCATTGAAGACGGCAGACAGATTCCGCCGTCTTCGACAGGCCATCGTGACAGGCCATCGTGTTCGACAGGCGCTATCGAGCGGCCTCCTCTCAACCCTCGGCGGGTGAAAGCCGGCCGGATTCCTGCCGGTTAATTTCTTTCTGGTGATCGAGATGCGCAACCACACGCAGCCATTTGCGCTGTCCGTCATGCTCGCCATTGGCAAGGCAGGCCTCGGCCCGCTGTGTCGCCCGGAACCGGCCTTCCGCACGGCCATATTCCTTCAGCAGGAAATTGGCGCATCTCTCGATCTCGATATCGTCAATCATGCAATCATACCGTTCCGGTTCCAGAGGGCGGCCGCAGGGAACGCGAGAGCGCGTGCCGGCTGCGGCGCGACATGATTAGCGGATCGGCAGGTGTCACTGCAAGGCGACAGCGATCACATCTTTGTCCCGCGTGGAAGCTGGCAACACCGAGGTCACATGCACAGTGAGAAATTGAGTCGAATGCCACGGAATGAGCAGAAAGAGCGGAACGTGAAGAAGGACATGCGGGGAAGAGAAAAAGGCTTCGCTCTCGGCGTGTCAGCCGAAATGCTGGAGATACGCCGACGGTCCGCGGCGGTTTCTGTGCGACGACCGTTCTTTGTCAAACAACCAGGGCCGGAGATGGCTTCCATTGCCAAGTCAGCGAGACGAAGGACCGTCTCCGGCGCAACATTGCCCGCCGTTCCGCCACCAAGGCGGAAACGGAAGCATTGCTGTATTATTCTATGCCGATTGCGCCTGTCGGCAAAGCACCGATTTCCACTGACGATGTCCGATATGCATGTCTCACGATCCTGTGACAAATCGTTGCGCAACAGCCGGACGTAATCGCCGTTCAGTCGCAAAAGCCGGCACCTGGCCGCCGCTGTGATATCGCTGCATGATCTCTTCGCTATTTCGTGTAGCTGACAGATCGGGGGATTCAGAGGCCCTGGTTTCGTGTTAAGATGATGTCGCGACTCGCATGCTGTGCCAATTGGACGCGGCACCGACGATATAGCGTGTCGACGATGCAGAGATTATCAACCAGGTGATGATCAACGGGATGATGATCGCCGGCGGAAAAGATCAGCGGGATGTGTCCGGGACGTGGCGAAGGGACGCGCGGATCGGCGAAAAAAGATCAATCATCTGTCGCAAAGATCGACAGGCCATCATCTTGAAACTGATCCACCGCAACACCTTCTTAAGGATAGAGAGATTATGATAGGGAGTAGCGCACGAGGCAGATAGGGGAGGGGTGCCGCCGGCGCTAGAGCCTATGGAGGCCTGAACATGGCGGAACGTAACGACGGATTTGCTGATATCATCGGCAAGGACCACGCCAAGCGCCAGCAGCAGCTCTGGCAAGGCAAGTTTCTCGATTATCTCGAATTGCTGCGCGAGAACCCAGCTACCTACAAGCTGGCCCATGCCCATCTCCATGACATTGTCATACGGGCCGGGTTCAGCAAGCAGGACGAGGCGGATGCCGCCCGTCAGGCGAAGATCTGGGGCGGCGAGGCTCCCAAGACCTACGAATTCTTCAGCAATGACTTCTTCGGCATCGAGGACGTCATCGAGAAGGTGGTGCATTATCTGCACGCCGCCGCGCTGAAGGGCGAGGAGAGCCGCCAGGTCCTCTATCTGATGGGACCGGTCGGCTCGGGCAAAAGTTCACTCGCCGAGCGGCTGAAGGAGGGGCTGGAAACCGCCGATCCGATCTATGTGATCGACGGCTGCCCGATCCATGAGGAACCCCTGCATCTGATCCCGCGCCATCTGCGGCGGGAATTCGACAAGATGCTCGATGTCCGCATCGAGGGTGAATTGTGCCCGGTCTGCCGCTACCGCCTGGATCACGAACTCAGCGGCCGCTACGAGGAAATGCCGATCACGACCATGCAGTTCTCGCGCAACCACCGCAAAGGCATTGCCGTGGTGCCGCCGGTCGATCCCAACAACCAGGACACCTCCGTCCTGATCGGCTCCGAGGATATCTCCAAGCTCGACCGCTATGCCGAGGGCGATCCCCGTATTCTCGATCTCAACGGCGCCTTCAATGCCGGCAATCGCGGCTTGGTGGAATTCATCGAGGTCTTCAAGAACGAGACCGAGTACCTGCACGCCATCATCACGGCGACCCAGGAGAAATTCGTGCCGGCGCCGGGGCGCCACGGCACCATCTATACCGATACCGTGATCGTCGCCCATTCCAACGAGGCCGAATGGCGCAAGTTCAAGGCGGATCACACCAACGAAGCGATCATGGACCGCATCGTCGCGATCCGCGTGCCCTATAACATGCGGCTCGCCGAGGAAACGAAGATCTACGACAAGATCTATCGCAAATCCGGGTTCCGCACCCATATCGCGCCGCACACGATCGAAATCGCGGCCATGTTCGCGATCCTCAGCCGCCTGCAGCCTTCGGCGAAATGCGACATCCTGACCAAGCTGAAGCTCTATAACGGCGAGGAAGTGGTCGAGAAGGGCCATACCAAGAAGGTCGATCTGGCGGAACTGAAGGAAGATGCCAAATCCGAGGGCATGAGCGGCATCTCGCCACGCTTCATCATGAAGGCGATCGACAGCGCGTTGACGCGGCATCCGGAAGGCATCGCGCCGATCCATATCCGCGAAGTGCTGATCAAGATGGTGAAGGAAGCCGACCTGCCCGACGATACGCGCAAGCGCTATCTCGAATTCCTGCAGGACACCATCCACAAGGCCTATCTGGAGATCCTGGAACGCGAGATCACCAAGGCCTTCGTCTTCGCCTATGAGGAACAGGCCGAGACGCTGTTCCAGAATTACCTCGACCATGCCGAGGCCTATGTCAACAAGACCAAGGTCAAGGACCGCAATACCCGCGAGGAACTGGAGCCTGATCTCAGCTTCCTGAAATCCATCGAGGAGCAGATCGCCATCATCGGCTCTGCCGCCGAGGGCTTCCGCCAGGAGGTGATCGCCTATCTGTGGTCGGCCAACCGGCGCGGCGAGAAGGTCGGCTATTCCAGCTACGAGCCGCTGAAGGAAGCGATCGAGAAGAAGCTGATGGGCTCGGTCCGGGATATCAGCCGCATCATCACCAAGACCCGGACCCGGGACGAGGACCAGAAGAACAAATACGAGGCCCTGGTCGAGAACCTGCTGCACAGCGGCTATAACGAACATACCGCCGAAGTGGTGCTGAAATATGCCGCCAACCATCTGTGGAAGGATTGAGGCGGCACGGGCCCAGGGTTCCGGCATGCGGCGGCGGGGCAGCCGGGCGGGAAACAGGCGGATAAGCGGCGAAACTGGCGGGTGGGCAGGCAGATGACGACAGTCTTCCGCGACTATTCCTCCAGCGAGGCGCTGCAATCCGACCGCAGCTCGGGCGACCGGCTGCGGCACCGCCAGAAGGTGCGCGAGGCGATCCGGGACAACATCGCCGATATCGTCGCCGAACAGGCGATCATCGGGCGGAGCCGCGACACCATCATCAAGGTACCCCTGCGCGGCATCAAGGAATACCGCTTCGTCTACGGCAATAACGAAAAGCGGGCAGGGCAGGGCAATGGCGACAGCCAGCCCGGCCAGACCGTCGGCCGCGCGCCGCAGGACGGCGAGGGGGTGGGCGAGGCCGGCGACCGGCCCGGCGTCGATTACTACGAAACCGATATCACCCTGGAGGAACTGGTCGATCTGATGTTCGAGGATCTGGAACTGCCGGATCTCGAACGCAAGGCCCTGCGCGAGACCATCAGCCAGAGCGCCACCAAGCGCAAGGGCTACCGCAAGGTCGGCATCCATGTGCAGCTCGACCGCCGCCGCACCGTGCTCTCCCGCTTCAAACGCAAATTCGCCACCGGCCATGTAGAGCCGGCGGTGGAAGACGACATGCCCGGCGACCCGGCGGCGGCGCAGATGGCGGTGCAGGCCGAAACCGGACGGTCGCGGTTCCCCTTCGTGAAGGGCGATCTGCGCTTCCGCCGCCGCATGGAGGATGTGGATTACGAATCCAATGCCGTCGTGCTCTGCATCATGGACACGTCCGGCTCGATGGATACCCTGAAGAAGTATCTCGCCCGCAGTTTCTTCTTCATGCTCTATCAGTTCGTCCGCACCCGCTACGAGCATGTCGAGCTGGTCTTCATCGCCCATGACGCCGAGGCCCGCGAGGTCAGCGAGGAGGATTTCTTCCACAAGGGCGAATCCGGCGGCACGCTGATTTCCTCGGGCTATGCCAAGGCGCTCGAGATCATCGACCAGCGCTTCCATCCCTCGCTCTGGAACGTCTATGCCTTCCACTGCTCGGACGGCGACAACATGTCGAGCGACAATCCCCATGCGCTCCGGCTCGCCGGCGAATTGTGCAAGCTCTGCAATCTCTTCGGCTATGGCGAGATCAAGCCGAACAGCGGCTACCGCGAGAGCGACGCCATGATCGCCGTCTTCAAGTCGCTGGAGGCCGATAATTTCCAGGCCGTGCGGATCACCGATAAGAGCGATGTCTGGAGCAGCTTCCGCAGCTTCCTGACCCGCGACAAGGCGGGCGACAAGACCGGCGGTTAGAAGTGCCGCTTAAACTCCCTCCACCCGCTTGCGGGGAGAGGGTCAGGGGTGAGGGGTGCAGACAACGGACTGGACATTGCCGTTCGAAGAAAGGTCGAGGAGCCGATGGCGACACCGTGGAGCATTCGCGATCTGGAATACTGGGATGCCCGCATCCGCGAGAAGGTGCTGGAATTCGGCCTCACCTGCTATACCCAGGAATTCGAGCTCTGCGACCATACCCAGATGCTGAGCCTGATGGCTTATTCCGGCATGCCCTCGCATTATCCCCATTGGTCCTACGGCAAAGCCTTCGAGCGGCAGAAGACGCTCTATGATCACGGCGTCGCCGGCCTGCCTTATGAGATGGTGATCAACAGCGATCCCTGCCTCGCTTATCTCATGCGGCAGAACTCGCTGGCGCTGCAGATCCTCACCATCGCCCATGTCTACGGACATAACGATTTCTTCGCCAACAACTTCACCTTCAGCCACCGCCGCGCCGATCTCGCCGTGGAGAATTTCAAGAACCACGCCAACCGCGTCCGCTCTTATGTCGCCGATCCCTCGATCGGCCAGGACAAGGTCGAGGCCGTGCTCGATGCCGCCCACGCTTTGTCGCTGCAATGCCGGCGCAATCCCGGCATCCGCCACCGCGACCCCGAGGAACAGAAGGAGGTGGCCCTGGCCGCCGCCGGGCCGGCCCCCGATCCCTTCCAGGCGATCCACAAGCGGCCGAGCTATAGCGAGCCGGAACTGCATCGCGTGCCGCTGGAGCCGGAGGAGGACCTGCTGCTCTTCATCCGCGATTACGCGCCGAAGCTTGCCGACTGGCAGCAGGATCTGCTGAGCATCGTGCATGAGCAGACCCAGTATTTCCTGCCCCAGATCGAAACCAAGATCATGAACGAGGGCTGGGCCTGCTATTGGCACCGCACCATCATGAACAGCCTCGATCTGCCGGCCGAGCTGCATATGGAATTCCTGGTCCGCCACAATCAGGTGGTGCGGCCGATCCCCGGCGATATCAACCCCTATCACCTGGGGCTGAAGGTCTGGGACGATATCGTGCGCCGCCACGACGACCCGACCCCAGCGGAAATCGCGCAATACGGCAAGCCGGACCGCAGCGGCCGCGACGCGATCTTCCAGATCCGCGAGGTCGACCGCGACGTTTCCTTCCTGCGCCGCTTCCTGACCCAGCCGCTGATGCGGGAAATGGACATGATCGAGGTCGAGCCCCAGGGCGAGGACATGGTGGTCTCGAAAATCTCCGACGAGGAAAGCTGGCAGCAGGTCAAGAACACGCTGCTCGCCTTCATCGGCATGGGCAGCACACCGGTCATCCGCGTCATCGACGGCGATTACGGCGGCAATCGCACCTTGTTGCTGGAACATGATTTCGACGGCCGCGAATTGCTGCTGGAATATACCGAGAAGAGCCTCCGGCACCTCCACCAGCTCTGGGGCCGCCCGGTCATCCTGCAGACCGTGCTCGACGGACGCGAAGTCGCCTTGTCCTTCGACGGCAGCGATTTCGGCCAGAAATAGGCGCTGCTCCGGTCCTTATCCGATCGGCCACAACACGATAGTCACGACACGATAGTCACGGGCCCGTCATCACGACACAGCGGGCGCGTTGGCGATGAAATGCGCCCGCAGCGCCTCGACCGGCCCTTCCAGCCGGCCGATCGAGGGCCGGTGCACCAGCCAGCCGTTGACCGAGCTCATGAAATCCTCGACCTCGATCACCTGCAGCGATTTGCGCAAGGGGCTCGCCTGCAGCACCGTGGGATTGGTGAGGCTGATCCCGTGGCCGCGCGCCACCAGCGAGAGGCGCAGTTCCGGGCTCAGCACCTCGATCCCCACATCGAAGGGCAGATGGGCGAGGTCCAGTGCATGGCGGATGGCACGGCGATAGCCGCAGCCGTCCTGATTGAGCACCCAGGGGAGTTGCGCTAGCTCGCGGAGGGTCATGCGCGGCGGCAGACCGAGGCTGGCGCCGGCCACCACCAGGACCGGATGGCGGCCGAGATGGCGGCGCACCAGATGTTCGCCCGGCTCGGCCCCGTCGGGCACGAAGATCGCGGCGGCATCGATGCCGTTCTCCTCGAGCTGGCGCAGAAGATCGCTCGACCAGCCGCTGACGACGCGCAGCGCCAGTTTCGGATAATGCGCCCGCAGATGGTCGAGCGGCGCCGCCAGGGCGATGTCGGAAAGAAAGGGCGTCAGGCCCAGGCGGAACTCGCCGGTCACTTCGCCGGCCGGGGTCAGGCCGTTGCGGAACTCGGTCACCGCGCCGACCACCCGGCGGCCGAGATCATAGGCCTCGCGCCCAGCGGCGGTCGGCTTCAGCGGCTTCGACTGGCGGTCGAGCAGGGTAACGCCCAGCAGGTCTTCCAGATTCTGGATCCGCCGGGTGACGCCGGGCTGGGTCAGATTGAGGCGCGCGGCGGCGGCCACGATCGAGCCGGTCTCGACCACCGCCAGGAAGGCCTCGATATCCCGCGTGTTCATGCGAACCTCGCATAAAGATAATCAAGATAATTTAATAGTATTATATTGTCACTGAGGCTAACTCTCAAGGCACCTAATCGACACGCCTTCCGAGGAGGCCCGCCATGGATGGCCCATTCCCCGATTCCGCCCCAATTGGCCCTACCCTGATGAGTCCTGCCCTGATGAGTCCCGCCCCGGTCAGGCCCGCGCCGAATGACGGGGTGACCACATCCGGTCTGCCCGAAACATGTTCCTCGGCCGCGCAGGCGAGGATGGAGAGGGCAGAAACCGAGAGGACAGGGGCTGCAAAGGCAGGGGCAGGGAAGGCGAACGCCGAGCAGGGTGTTTCCACCCTCTTCTTCGCCGGCACCGTTGCGGTGGTGATCCTCAATCTGTTTTCCGCCCAGCCGCTGGTCGGCGTGATCGGGCCGGCGATCGGCCTGCCGGCCAGTGCCAACGGCCTGGTCGCCATGCTGGTCCTGGCCGGTTATGCCGCCGGGCTGGTCCTGCTGGTGCCCCTGACCGATCTCGCCGAGAACCGGCGCCTCATCCTGCGCATGCTGATCGGCGATACCCTGGCCTTGGCGGTGGCGGCGCTCGCCCGGACACCGCTGCTTTTTCTCGCCGCCAGTTTCGTCATCGGCATGACCAGCAGCGTCATCCAGATGCTGGTGCCGCTGGCCGCCGCCTTGACGCCGGAAAACCGGCGCGGCCAGGTGGTCGGCAATATCATGAGCGGGATGATGCTCGGCGTCATGCTGTCCCGGCCGCTGGCCGGCATCGTCGCCGAAAGCTTCGGCTGGCGCAGCGTCTACGGCGCCTCAGCCGTCCTGATCGCGGTACTGACCGCCGTTCTCGCCGTCGGCCTGCCACGGCGCTGGCCAGCACCCGGCCTCTCCTACGGGATGCTGATCGGCTCGCTCTGGAATCTGTTGTGCAGCGAGAAGGTGTTGCAGTTCCACGCGGTCACCGCCGGCCTTTGCTTTGCCAGTTTCAGCCTGTTCTGGACCTCGATCGCCCTGCGCCTGTCGGTGGCGCCGTTTCATCTCGGCGCCGCCGGCATCGCCATCTTCGCCTTGGCGGGAGCGGGCGGGATCGTTATGGCGCCGCTCGCCGGCCGGCTCGGCGATCGCGGCTGGACCCGGCCCGCAGCAGTCGTCATCGATCTCCTGGTGATCGCCGGCCTCCTGCTTGCCTGGCTCGGCGGCGGCGATCGCCTTGGCGCCCATCCGGCCGTGGCCCTGGCCCTGATGGTGGCGGCCGCCATCCTGCTCGATCTCGGTGTGGTGGGCGAACAGACGCTCGGGCGGCGGGCGGTCAACCTGCTCAATCCGGCGGCACGGGGCCGCCTGAACGGTCTCTTCACTGGCAGCTTCTTCATCGGCGGTGCCTGCGGGTCGTTGGCTGCCGGCGCGGCCTGGGTCTGGGCCGGCTGGCCGGTAATCTGCCTGCTGGCCCTGGCCGCGGCCGGTGCCGCTTGCGTGCTCTCAGTCACAGCCTGGGCGAGGGATAGATGAAAGCGGTAGCCGCATCGTTCTCTCCGGCCTGACGGAAAGCGATGTCGCGGCCATCGCCTGAGGCGAGGCGCGCTAGTTCCGTCCCTTCATTCGCAGCCTTGCGGCATGCAGCAAGGGCTCGGTATAGCCGTTGGGCTGCGCACGGCCTTTGAAGACGAGGTCGCAGGCCGTCTGGAAGGCGATCGACAGATCGAAATCCGGCGCCATCGGCTTGTAAGCCGGATCGCCGGCATTCTGCCCGTCGACCACCGTTGCCATGTGCCGCATGACCGCCATCACCTGCTCGCGCGTGCAGATCCCGTGATGCAGCCAGTTGGCGCTATGCTGCGATGAGCTCCGCCAGGTGGCGCGGGCTTCCCTCAGCCCGCTATCGTTGCTGTCCGGCAGCCTGGAACA
>CAYOQR010000072.1:0-25911 GCA_964406155.1 uncultured Rhodospirillaceae bacterium
CCTTCGTGATCGCCGCCGTCAGCGACGTCTTACCATGGTCAACGTGGCCGATCGTTCCAACGTTGCAGTGCGGCTTGTTCCGCTCAAATTTCGCCTTCGCCATGCTCTTCCAATCCTATGACCAGCTCTCAAGGCCCGTATGGCCGCTCGATATATTCTGCTCCGCAGGGCGCGACCGGGGATCCGTCGCCGGGGCGTTTGGAGCGGGTGACGGGAATCGAACCCGCGTAGCCAGCTTGGAAGGCTGGAGCTCTACCATTGAGCTACACCCGCCCGTTTCATGCCGGCCCCGTCACCATCAGCGCAGTGCCGATTGCCGAACGGCCTCCAACACGCAACGACCCGATCTCAACCGCCCAGCATGAAAAGACCGTGTCTTTTCAATAAGCTGGACTGTCGTCGCCATCGCAGTCCCGCAGCGTGGGTCATTGGTGGAAGGGGTAGGATTCGAACCTACGTAGGCTGACGCCAACGGGTTTACAGCCCGTCCCCTTTAGCCACTCGGGCACCCTTCCACACCGTAACGACCCTGCCGCACGGAGATGCGGACTTATGAGCATTTACCGTCCGGTGTCAACTTGAAAACACACGAAAAACTCCCTATCGCGCCGATTTCTTTAACGGCCCGAAGGGAGCTTGCGGTAATACCCTATGTCGAGGAGATAATAGGCCCCATCATGACCCAGCGCAAGCAACACACCGGTAAGCCCGGCAACCGCCCCGGCAAGGGATCGCAACAATTTGACAAAAAAGGGAAATCTCCCGGTAACCGCAATTCCGGCAAACCACCCCGGGAAGGCCGCGACGACCGGCGCCGGGACGATCGTCCGCAATGGTTGCAGAAGGGGCCGGAGACTTCCCGCAAGGAAAGGCGCGGCGGATCGGCGCGCTTCGAATCGGACATGGCTGCCCCGCATCCGGCGAATCGTCGTGACCGCCATCCACAGGAGACGGACCGGCCCCATCGGGAGCCGCGCGGCCATGGCGGCGAGAAAGGACAGTCATCCTATTGGTTGTTCGGCCACCACGCTGTCGGTGCCGCTTTAGCCAACCCCGATCGCCGGATCCAGCGCCTCGTCCAGTTGAGTGGTGGCCCGGACCATGACGGGGCCGAGACAAATATCTTGGCTCAGGCCCATCCCAATCACCTCCTGCCGCCCCTGGAGCCGATTGACCGCAATGCCCTGGAACGGCTGCTGCCGCCGGATGCGGTGCATCAAGGCATTGCGGCGCGGGTCGCACCGCTGCCGGAAACCGATCTCTATGAAATCTGCGATCTCGCCACCGGGCTGGAGCAGGCCACTGTCATGATCCTGGATCAGGTCACCGATCCGCATAATGTCGGCGCCATCCTGCGCTCGGCCGCCGCCTTCGGTGCTCTGGCCGTAATCCTGACCGAACGCCATGCAGCACCCGAATCCGGGACGCTGGCTAAGTCCGCATCCGGCGCCCTGGAACATGTGCCCCTGGTCCGCGTCGGCAATCTCGCCCGGGCGATGGAGCAGTTGAAGGAAGCCGGCTTCTGGCTCGCCGGCCTCGCCGCCGAAGGCAAGACGACATTGGCCGCTGCCAAGCTCTCCGGCAAGGTCGGCCTGGTGATGGGCGCCGAGGGCCCCGGCCTGCGCCGCCTGACGCGCGATCATTGCGATCTGCTGGTGCGGCTGCCGACCGGCGGGCCGATCGGGCATCTCAATGTGTCGAACGCCGCGGCCGTCGCGCTCTATGAACTGGTGCGCGACCGCGCCTAAGCGGGCACATGCGACCGGAGATCGGTGAGCCGGTGGGAAAGGCTGTCCTGAAAACTCGACCGCGAAAGGGTCGCTTGTGTCAGGACAGCCTGGTATTCTGCCGGCACATCTTCTGCCAGCCCAATCACAGTCGATGGATCCGACACCATGACCAGCTTCGCTTGTCGCAACGCTGTCTTCGCTGCCGCCATCCTGGCGCTCGCATCCGCCGCGACATCAGCCGCACAGGCCCAGGAAGTCACCGACACACAATCGGCGCAGGCCTATTTCAATCGCCTGGACCAGTACAAGAAGGGCAGCTTCACGCTTGCCGACATGCAGCGCATCGAGACCAAGATGTTTCGGCTTGCTGATGCCAACCAGGACGGGAAGCTCAGCCTGGACGAATATGTCGCTGGCATTCCCGCGAGCCGTCCCGATGTCCTGAAACGCTACACCCGTCGCTTCCATCTCTCGGACCGCAATCAGGATGGTTATGTCAGCCTGGACGAATACATGGCCTTCTGTGCGCGGGTGGTCGAGCTGGCCGATACCAACAAGGACGGTGTCGTGACCAGAGAGGAGTTCATGGCGCTGGCAGGCAGCGGCGGACAGTGATCCAAAGCCAACTGGTTTCGGCATCGTAGCCGGGCGGCGCGGCGGCTGCCGCGTCGCGCCGGTGCCAATTGCGGTTGGCGATCCTCAAATCGCAATCGGTCAGTTCCTGTTCGGCGAATTCCTGGTAGCCGAGATAACTGCGATAGCCCGGCGAAGGAAATTGAGGCATGCCTTCCGCCTCATCATCTTCGCCCGCGCTGCCGTCAATTTCCCCGATCAGACCGATCACGGCGGCCCGATCACGCGGCGAGAGCGCCCAGCGCAGGTAGCCGGCGGCCATGCGCCGCGCCTTCCGGCGCGCCTCCAGCGACGGGCCGGCGATCCAGATATGATCCAAGCAGAGGGTCGCGGAAACGACATGGCCACGGGCATCGACTTCCAGATTAAGTGTCGCCCCGCCGCCGGCCTCACCCTGTTGCCGGGATCGATCGGGCGGCGGCCGGAAGCCGTGCCAGTGCAAGCCGTTTCCAAGCGCCGTTGCCGGTTCATATTGGTGAAACGCGAACATGCCGAAGAACGGCATCTGGACCGCCGCCGCCAGCAACGATCCGACACCCCCTGCCTGCAATCCCCCTGCTTGCGCCCTCGGGCTGGCTTCCGTCATCCCGCCTCCCAATTGGCCCCCGTTCAATCCAAGGCAATTCAAGCCAATGCGGTCGACTATGAAATAGGGCGCGACATTTTGGCACAAAAATGGGGGCCATCACGCGATTCCGCCGCTTTCACGGCTCATCTTGGTCCGATGCCGACAAACATCCACCGAAATGAGAATGTCTATCAATTGCAATGATGGCGTTGCCGGCTTATATATGGCCGCGACGCCATACCGGGTGATGCTGCAAACCATGATGGAGCCGGATGGCCGGATCCGTCCTGTTTTTTCAGCGGAGCCTGGCATTCCATACCAAGGCGTCGCCCGCAGAGGCTTCGTTTCACCACCGCATATAAGGTGCAAGATGATGAATTTTCGTCGGGTCGCCCGCCTTGCTTCCGCCGCCGTCGTGATGATCGGCGCCGGCATCGCCGGGCCGCTTGCCGCCCAGGCCGAGGACAGCGCCAAGGTCGTCAATATCTACTCCTCCCGCCACTATCCGTCGGACGATCAGATCTACAAGCTGTTCACGGAGAAGACCGGGATCGAGGTCAAGGTGATCCAGGGCAAGGCTGAAGAGCTGATGCAGCGGATCAAGCTGGAAGGCGACAGCAGCCCGGCCGATGTCTTCATCACCGTCGATGCCGGCAATCTGTGGCGCGCGGAAGAGGAAAAGGTGCTGCAGCCGATCCAATCGAGCGAACTGGTGGAGCATGTGCCGGAAAGCCTGCGCGATCCGCAGAACCGGTGGTTCGCCTTCTCCTATCGGGCCCGCGTCATCATTTATGACAAGAACAAGGTCAAGCTGAAGCATCTCTCGACCTATGAGGACCTCGCCGATCCGCGCTGGCAGGGACAGATCCTCGTGCGCTCCTCGAACAACATCTACAACCAGTCCTTGGTCGCCGCCATGATCGATGCGATCGGCAAGGAGAAGACCGAGGCATGGGCCAAGGGCCTGGTCGCCAATTTCGCCCGCAAGCCGCAGGGTGCCGATACCGATCAGATCAAGGCGCTGGCCGCCGGCGAAGGCACGATCGCGATCAGCAACACCTATTACTTCGCCCGCCTGCTGAGCAGCGACGACGCGGCCCTGAAGCAGTCGCTGGAACATGTCGGCGTCTTCTTCCCCAACCAGCAGGATCGCGGTACGCATATCAACATCTCCGGCGCCGGCGTCACCGTGAACGCCCCGCACAAGGACAATGCCATCAGGTTCCTGGAATTCATGATCAGCCCGGAAGTGCAGCGCCTGCTGACCGACATCAACTTCGAATATCCGGTCCGGCCGGATGTGCCGCCGGCAGCGGTGATCGCCGCCTGGGGTCCCTTCAAGGCCGACAGCCTGCATGTCGCCGCGCTGGGCAAGAACAATCCCGATGCGGTGGAGCTGATGGACCGGGCCGGCTGGCGCTGACCGCTAGAGCGCGATGCTTTCAGGTGAAATCGCGCTTGCGATTCCACCTGATGGCATCCGGCTCTAGCGCGATTGGACAAAACGAAAAGGGCCGCTCTCCGGAGCGGCCCTTTCTCTTTCCGCCGCCTCGATGGCGAGGCGGAAATCTCTCAAATCCGGATCAGACCCTGATGTCCAGCCGCTTGTCCTTGGTGCCGCTGGCACCCTGCTGGTCGTTGGTTCCCGGCACCACATCGGTCCGCTTGAGATCCAGCTCCTCCGCCTTCTTCGCGGTATCGCGCTGGGTTTCCTGCGACGTCACGGTCGCGGAGGCCTGCTGCACGCCCTGGCTGCGGGCGGCTTCATAGGTCGAGGCAATGCCGACAACGGAGGAAATATCCATGAGCGCGATCCTTCCACAACCCACATCCCGGCATTCCTGCCGGGTTCAATCGTACGAGATGGTGCCTTTATACCACCGCTGCAAGCAATTTCCGCGCGGAAATTGCAACAATTTTACCCGTTAAGGTTAACGAGCATTCCCAGTACCCATTCCCGATACCGGGGTCGGATCAGGCTCAGAAGCTGGGCGGTGAATTGGCGGTCACCACTTCGCATTCGTCATCACCGACATTGCGGAAACGGTGCGGGATGCGGCTGTCGAAATAATAAGCGTCGCCCGGCCCCAGCACTTTCACCTGATCGCCGACCGTCACTTCCAGCCGGCCGCGGATGACCACACCGCCTTCCTCGGATTCGTGGCTCAGCATCTGCTCGCCGGTATCGGAGCCGGGGGCATAATGCTCGTGCATGAGCTGGATCGCCTTGCCGCTCATGTCCCGGCCGACCTGGCGATAGGAAATTTTTCCACCCGCCAGTTCCACCAGCTCCTTGGCGCCATAGAAGATCTGCGGCCGGGGCGGCGCTTCCATGGCGAAGAATTCCGCCAACGAGATGGGGAAACCGTCCAGCAGCTTCTTCAACAGGCCCACCGAGGGCGAGGAGCGATTCTGCTCGATCATCGAGATAATCGCATTGGAGACGCCGGCGCGTTTCGCCAATTCGCGCTGCGAGAGGGCATGCGCCTCGCGCAACGCCTTCAACCGTGCCCCCAGATCGAAACCGTCGCCGCCAACATCCATCGAACAGATCCCATTGTTAGCGCTTAATATACTTATCACGTATCGCGTTCGCAACGCGTTCCAGTCCAGGAAATCGCAAAAACTGGGGCCAGTCTCTGGGATACCGGATCAAACTTGTTTACTTTACTGAACATTGCTACTGTGCCGACATCGTCACCAGCTCTGTGGGGAAGTCATGTCTACCCAAGCCACCGCGCCGTTCGAGCCGACACCCAACAATCTCGAATCCTTCTGGATGCCGTTCACGGCCAATCGTCAGTTCAAGTCCAAGCCGCGTCTGTTCGTCAGCGCCGAGAACATGCACTACACGACCATCGAAGGTCGCAAGGTGCTGGATTCGACCGCCGGCCTGTGGTGCTGCAATGCCGGCCATGGCCGCAAGAAGATCAGCGAAGCGGTCTCCCGCCAGATTGCCAATCTCGATTACGCCCCGGCCTTCCAGATGGGCCATCCGGCGGCCTTCCAGCTCGCCTCGCGTCTCGCCGCGCTGATGCCGGGCGATCTCGATCATGTCTTCTTCACCAATTCCGGTTCGGAATCGGTCGACACCGCTTTGAAAATCGCCATCGCCTATCAGCGGGCCAAGGGCCAGGGCACGCGCCAGCGCCTGATCGGCCGCGAACGCGGTTATCATGGCGTCGGCTTCGGCGGCATCTCGGTCGGCGGCATCGTCTCCAACCGCAAGGTCTTCGGCTCGCTGCTGAACGGCGTCGACCATCTGCCGCACACCTTCAACCTGAAGGAACAGGCCTTCAGCCGTGGCCTGCCGGCCTGGGGCGCCCATCTCGCCGACGATCTCGAACGCATCGTCACCCTGCATGACGCCAGCAATATCGCCGCCGTCATCGTCGAACCGGTCGCCGGTTCGACCGGCGTGCTGCTGCCGCCGAAGGAATATCTGCAGAAGCTGCGCCAGATCTGCGACAAGCACGGCATCCTGCTGATTTTCGACGAAGTCATCACCGGCTTCGGCCGTCTCGGCAAGAGCTTCGCGACGGAATATTTCGGTGTGCTGCCGGATATCGTCACCGCCGCCAAGGGCCTGACCAGCGGCACCATCCCGATGGGCTGCGTCTGGGTGCGCAAGGGTATCTATGACGCGTTCATGGATAGCGCCGCCGAGAACATGATCGAGCTGTTCCACGGCTATACCTACTCCGCCCATCCGGTGGCCTGCGCCGCAGCCCTCGCGACGCTCGACATCTACAAGGAAGAAGATCTCTTCAACCGTGCCAACGAACTCGCTCCCTATTGGGAAGAGGCGCTGCACGGCCTGAAGGGCATCAAGAATGTGATCGACATCCGCAACCTCGGCATGATCGGCGCGATCGAACTGGAATCGATCCCCGGCAAGCCGACGGCCCGCGCCTTCGATGCCTTCCTGAAATGCTACGAAAAGGGCCTGCTGATCCGCACCACCGGAGACATCATCGCCATGTCGCCGCCGTTGATCGCGGAAAAGAGCCATATCGATCAGATTATCGATATTCTGTCCGGCGTCCTGAAGACGCTCGACTGATCCGGTTCAACTCAGTTCTGATGACCGTGTCTGCGGGCCGATTGGCCCGCAGACCATATTTGTAGGAGTGACCACAATGCTCATTGGCGTGCCCAAGGAGATCAAGAACCACGAATATCGCGTCGGCCTGGTGCCCTCTTCGGTGCGCGAGCTGGTGCATAACGGCCATAAGGTCATCATCGAAACCAATGCCGGCGCCGGTATCGGTTTCAGCGACAAGGACTACAAGGCCGCCGGCGCGTCGATCGTGCAATCGGCCGAGCAGGTCTTCGCCAAGGCCGAGATGATCGTGAAGGTGAAGGAGCCGCAGCCCAAGGAATGCAAGATGCTGCGCAAGGGCCAGCTCCTGTACACCTATCTGCACCTGGCGCCGGATCCCCAGCAGACCGAAGGCCTGATCAAGTCGGGCGCGACCGCCATCGCCTATGAGACCGTGACCAGTGCGCGCGGCGGCCTGCCGCTGCTGGCGCCGATGTCCGAGGTTGCCGGCCGCATGTCCGTGCAGGTCGGCGCGCATTACCTGGAAAAGGAACCGGGTGGTGCTGGCATCCTGCTGGGCGGCGTTCCCGGCGTCCGCGCGGCCAATGTGGTCGTGCTGGGCGGCGGCGTCTCCGGCACCCATGCGATCCGCATGGCGATGGGCATGGAAGCGCAGGTCACCGTGATCGACCGCTCGCTCGACCGCCTGCGCCAGCTCGATGAGATGTTCGGCGCCAAGCTGAACACCATCTACTCGACGATGGATGCGATCGAGCATTACGTCACCGATGCCGATCTCGTCATCGGCGCCGTGCTGATCCCCGGCGCCGCTGCGCCGAAGCTGGTCACCCGCAAGATGATCAAGGCGATGCGCGCCGGTTCCGTGGTGGTCGATATCGCCATCGACCAGGGCGGCTGCTTCGAAACCAGCCATGCCACCACCCATGCCGATCCGGTCTATGTGGTCGACAACGTGACGCATTACTGCGTCGCCAACATGCCGGGCGCGGTTGCCCGCACCTCGACCTTCGCCCTCAACAACGCCACCCTGCCCTTCGCCATCGCGCTCGCGAACAAGGGCTACAAGAAGGCGCTGGCCGACGATCCGCATCTCATGGAAGGTCTCAACGTCCATGACGGCAAGATCACCTACAAGGCCGTCGCCCAGGCCTTGAAGCTGAAATACACGCCGGCGCAGGAAGCGCTCGGCCTCTGATCGGCACGCACCGATAACGGCAAGACGGCGGGATGCACATCCCGCCGTTTTTTGTTTGGCCTCGCGGCTTGTCCCGCCTTCATCTCACGGCTTTGTCAGTCGTTCGCCTCTTGCGTGCGGAAACCCGTGCCCCAGATAATGTCTCGTCCTTTCCATGATGGATCGAGAGTATTGCCATGCCCCGCCTGTTGCTGCCCCTGCTGACCGCCGGCGCCCTCGCCCTAGCCGCCTGTTCCCAAGGTCCCGATTCTCAGCGCCCCGATTCTCAAGGTACTGGCATGACCGACAGTTCGGCGACCGCGATCGGCAGCGCAAGCCCCGATCTCCAGGGCGGCGAGCTCGCCGGCACGCGCTGGCGGCTGGTGACCTATGGTCCGGCCTCGGCGCCGCTCCATGCGCTCGACAATCCTGGTCATCCCGCCACGCTGCAATTCGACGCGAAGGAACAGCGCTTCAGCGGCTCGACCGGCTGCAATCGCTTCTTCGGCAGCTACCGCAATCCCGGCGGTGCCGATCTCGCTGTTGGCGGTGTCGGCGCCACCCGCATGGCCTGCCTCACGCCGGACGTCAACCAGCAGGAAACCGAGATGCTGGATGAATTCGGCAAGGCTGCGCGCTATGGCGTCGCCGGCGATCAATTGATCATCGCGACGACGGACGGGCGGCAAATGCTCTTTGCCGCCGTCGGACCGGATAACGCGGCGAGCTATCGCTGCGACGACGGCACGGTCGTCGCGACCGTCTACAGTCCGCTGACCGACAGCCTTACCCTGCAACTGCCCGGCGGGCCGAAGCAGCATCTCATGCCCGAGCGCAAGGCTTCCGGCGCCTCCTTCGTCAATGATGCCTATCGCTTCTGGAGCAAGGGCGATGGCGCCTTGCTGGAAGATCTGACCGCCAATAAGCGGATGCAGTGCCAACGGCAGACGGCGAGCCAGTGACGAGCCGCTTCCGAATCTGACAAGCGTAAGATTGCGCGACGATACGTTGCGTCGCAATCGACCGGCGGTCCTCCGGTGACGCCTCTCACGCGACATGGGCGAGATAGCGATAACAGCGTGATTCCCGCATTTCTCGCATCCCGGCAACCCCCTGCCAGGGCAGGAAAATTCCAATTTCTGCTTTTTTTAGCCGGGCCCGCTTAGACAAAAGCCCCGATCTTGGCTAGTCTTGGCCCGCAATTCGTCGGCAGGCAGCCGGCGGAACGTAACCATTTTCGTGTGTGTCATGAAATATCTCGACGAATGGATTGCCGAGCGCAACGTCGATGAAGTTGAATGTTTAGTTCCTGATATGAATGGTATTCCGCGTGGCAAGATTCTGCCGGCGGGTAAATTTATGAAAGGCGTCAAGGATCACAGCCTGCGCCTGCCGATGAGCATCTTCCTGCAGACCGTCACCGGCGAATATCCGGACCTGGATGATGACGATATCGGATCGGACGAAGATCCCGACATCTACCTGAAGCCCGACCCCGACACGATCCGCCTCGTGCCCTGGTATAAGAGCCCGACCGCGCAAGTGATCCACGACGCCTATTACGAAGACGGCCGTCCGGTGGAGATCGCCGCGCGTGAGGTTCTGAAAAGGGTCCTGAAGCTTTACGAGGACAAGGGCTGGAAGCCGGTGATCGCACCGGAACTGGAATTCTTCCTGGTCCAGGTCAACACCGATCCCGATCTGCCGCTGCTGCCGCCGATCGGCCGCTCCGGCCGTCCGGAAAGCGGCAGCCAGGCCTATGGCATCGATGCGGTCAACGAATTCGACCACATCTTTGAGGATGTCTATAAGTTCTGTGAATTGTCGGACATCGACGTCGATACGCTGACCCATGAATCGGGCGCGGCGCAGATGGAGATCAACTTCAATCACGGCGATCCGCTGGATCTCGCCGATCAGACCTTCCTGTTCAAGCGCACGGTGCGCCAGGCTGCGCTGAAGCACAATGTCTACGCCACCTTCATGGCGAAGCCCTTGTCGAACCAGCCCGGCAGCTCGATGCATATCCACCAGTCGGTGGTGGATCGTCGCAGCGGCAAGAATCTGTTCGCCGATACCAAGGGACGCGACACGGCCCTGTTCCGTCACTTCGTTGCCGGCCTGCAGCGGTACCTGCCGCAGGTCATCCCGATGCTGGCGCCGAACGTCAATTCCTATCGCCGGCTGCGGCCGCGTTTCGACGCACCGATCAACGTGCAATGGGGGATCGACAACCGCTCCTGCGGCCTGCGCGTGCCGATCTCCAATTCCAGCAGCCGGCGCATCGAGAACCGACTGGCCGGTGCCGACGCCAATCCCTATCTGGCGATCGCCGCCTCGCTGGCCTGCGGTTATCTCGGCATGACCGAAAGGCTGAAGCCGACCAACCAGATCGAGGGTACCGCCTATCGCATGGCGCATACCCTGCCGAAGACAGCCAATGAGGCGCTGCATAAATTCGGTAGCTGCAAGCCGATCAAGGCGCTGTTGGGCGATCGCTTCGTCAAGGCGCTCTCGATCGTCAAGCTGGCCGAACTGGAAGCCTATACCAATGTCATCAGCTCGTGGGAACGCGAGCATCTGCTGCTGAACGTGTGAGGTTGCAGGCCGGCAGGGGCCCTGCTAGGCTCCTGCCATGCTTGAGACGGACACCAGCATCCTGACGCGTATGCCGCCAATCGATCGCGACCATAGGATCGATTGGCGTGCGCTTCGCTGCCCCGCACGAAGCCTGCGTTCGGAACTGCTTATTCTGACCGCCCGGATAAATTTCAATCCCTGACCATCGCCCGGTATCGCCGCGTTTCACGGAACCGGGTGCTGACCTCTGAGCACGCCCGGATTCCGTGTTTTCCCGTTTCCGTTCCAATTGCTTGTTTCGAGGATATTTCCATGACCGCACAACCGAAGCGCAACAGCACCGTCGAATGGCAGGCCCAGGACCGCCATCACATCCATCCCTTCACCGACAATGCGCAGCTCCACGATATCGGCGCCCGGGTGATCGCCAAGGCCGAAGGCACGCATCTCTGGGATTCCGAGGGGCAGAAGCTGCTCGACGCCTTTGCCGGCCTGTGGTGCGTCAATGTCGGCTACGGCCGCAAGTCGATCGCCGACGTCGCCTATAAGCAGCTCCTGGACCTGCCCTATTACAACACCTTCTTCAAGACCACCCATCCGCCGGTCGCGGAATTGTCGAAGCTGCTGGTCGACATGACGCCGAAGCAGTTCAACAATGTCTTCTATGGCCAGTCCGGGTCCGATGCCAACGACACCATCGTCCGCATGGTGCGCACCTATTGGAACCTGAAGAAGCAGCCGAAGAAGAAGACCATCATCAGCCGCACCAACGGCTATCACGGCTCGACCATGGTGGCGGCCTCGCTCGGCGGCATGAACTACATGCATGAGCTGGCCGACCTGCCGCTGCCGGGCTTCGTCCATATCCGCCAGCCTTATTGGTACGGCGAAGGCGGCGGCAGCACGCCGGAGGAATTCGGCAAGCTCTGCGCCAAGGCCCTCGAAGACAAGATCCTGGAACTGGGCGCCGAGAATGTCGCCGCCTTCATCGGCGAACCGATCCAGGGTGCCGGCGGCGTCATCATTCCGCCGATGACCTATTGGCCGGCGATCCAGGAGATCTGCAAGAAGTACGACCTGCTGCTGATCGCCGACGAAGTGATCTGCGGCTTCGGCCGTACCGGCCACTGGTTCGGCTCGGAATATTTCGGCATCGAATCCGATTTCATGACCATGGCGAAAGGCATCACCTCCGGCTACATGCCGCTCTCGGCCATCATGGTATCGGACCGCGTCGCCGATGTGCTGAACAGCGGCATCGATTTCTGCCATGGCTACACCTATTCCGGCCATCCGGTCTCCTGCGCCGTGGCGATCGAGAACATCCGCATCATCCGCGAAGAGAAGCTGGTCGAGCGGGTGCATGACGAAACCGGTCCCTATCTCAACAAGCGCCTGCGGGAACTCCTCGACCATCCGCTGGTCGGCGAGGTGCGCAATGTCGGCCTGATGGGCGCCATCGAGCTGGTCAAGGACAAGAAGACCCGCAAGGCCTTCGAACCGGTCGGCGATACCGGCACGATCTGCCGCGATCATTGCTTCAAGCTGGGCCTCGTCATGCGTGCGACCCGCGACACCATGCTGATCTCGCCGCCGCTCACCTGGACCAAGAGCGATATCGACGAGTTCATGAGCCTGACCAAGCAGGCCTTGGATCTCACCGCCAAGGATGTCGGTGTCTGAGTCTGACAGATCGGCAGATCATCGAAAGAACGAAGGGGCGGGTGAATTCCCGCCCCTTCTGTTTTGCCCCACCGATTTTGCGCCACCGATTACTTTTCCTCGCCCGCCGCTTCCCTGCACCGCCCGTCCCTTCTGGGCTGCACCACATAGGCGCAACGTTCGGCGCCGCTGACGATATGCTCGGTTCGACTGACCTCCACATCGGGTCCGAGGATCTCGGCGAAGAGCGCCAGTTCCGAGCGGCAGAACCCCTGGCAGCTCACGGCCGCGGCGCAGATCGGGCAATGGCGTTCCAGCAACAGGACACCGCCATCCGGCAGGTCCCGCGTCGTCGCCATATAGCCTTCCGCCGTACGCTGGGCCGCGAGGCGACGCAGGCGCTGCTTCAGCGGCCCCTCGCCCACCACGGCCCGGTATTGCTTCTTCGCCTGCTTCTCGCGCTGGGCGATCACCCGGTCGAGGCCGGCCTCGCCAAACACGGTGCGGATCGCCGCGATCAGTTCCAGGGTGAGGCCGGCGTGATTTTCCGGGAAGTAATCGTGTCCCGCCTTGCTCAAGCGCCAGAAGCGTTTCGGGCGCCCGACACCTTCGCGTCGATCTTCATGTTCGACCAGGCCGCGATCGGCCAGGCCCGCCAGATGCTGCCGTGCAGCAACAGCGGTGATCTTGAGATAGCGGGCGATCGCGTCGGCATTCTGCGCACCGCGTGATTTGAGCAGACGCAGAATGCGGGTGTTGCTACGTTCGGTCATGCGGAAATAGTGGCACAGGCTTCTTAATAAGAAAAGTATTTGCTTATCAAATTTTTCGTCTCTAGCACTGATTGGACGATGGACGCCAAGGCTAGAGGGTGATCATGCAGGCCGCTGACGACGTGATGGACCGCAACGGAACAAACCCCGCACCAACCGTCACCTGGCGCGCCCTGTTGTTCGGCGCCAAGGCCCGCATCGTCTGGACCATCTGCATCGGCATTTCGCTGCAGGCCTTTGGCTGGTTTCTGGTGTCGACCATCATGCCGAGCGTCGTGCTGCAGCTTGGCCGTCCGGAACTGTTGAGCTGGGGCACCACCGCCTTCCTCGCTTTGTCGATCCCCGGTGCCGCCAGCGCCGGCTTCCTCAAGGGCCGCTTCGGCGCCCGCCCCTTGCTGATGGCCTCCGCCGTCATCGTCATCCTCGCCAACCTGCTCGGCCTTCTCTCACCCAATATGGAAGTCTTCCTGCTGGCCCGCGCGCTGCAAGGCCTGGGCGAGGGGCTGGTGATGGCCCTTTCCTACATCCTGGTCGGTGAAACCCTGGCCACGGAGGAAATGGGGCCGACCTTCGGCATCATCGCCGTGGTCTGGGCCCTGGCGACGCTGATCGGGCCGTCGCTCGCCGGCATTCTGACCGACTGGTTCTCCTGGCGCCTTTCCTTCCTGCCGATGATCGTCCTGGCCGGCACCCTCCTGCTGCTGGTCGCCAGCGAGCATCGCGGCACCTATGCCAAGGCAAGCAATCATCATAGCCTGCCGCTCGGCCGCCTGCTGATCCTCGGCGTCGCCATCAGCGCCGTCTCCTTTGCCGGGGCGACCCGCGACGTGCCGCGCGCCGCCGTGCTGGTGGCGATCACGCTGGCGCTGATCGGGCTCTGTTTCCATCTCGACCGGGGCAGCGCACAGCGCCTGTTCCCGCGCAACCTGCTGTCTCTGCGCCATCCCGCGACACTCGGTGTCTGGATCATCGGCTTCATGTTCGGCGCCGAAGCCAGCCCGCCGATCTACATGGCGTATTTCGTACAGATCGGGCACGGCACCTCGGTCTTCTTTGCCGGCCAGTTCTCCGCCATCGTCGCCCTCGCCTGGTCGGTCTCGGCGATCTGGGTCAGCCGCGCCGGCCAGGGGATGAGCCGCGTCATGCTGGTGGTCGGTCCCGTCTTCCTGGCCGCCGGCCTCTCCGTCCTCACCTTCTGGCACGACCTGCCATTGGTGGTGAGCGGCCTCGCTTTGGCGGTGATCGGCGCCGGCTTCGGCCTCAGCTACGGCTTCTATACGGAAAACGTCATCGCCACGGCGGAGCCCGAGGAACGCGATGTCACCTCCGGCGCGATTCCCACCCTGGAAAGCGTCTGCGCCGCGATCGGCGCCGCGCTCGCCGGATTGCTGGGCAATGCGGCGGGATTCGGTGGCTTCGGCGCCACCGATATCCCGGCGGCCGTGCCGCTGACCGTCTTCGGCGTCAGCGCCGTGGGTGCCATCCTCATCGTCGGCTGTGCCCTGCGCTTCCGCCGCCTCGTTACCGCTGCGGTCAGATGACAGCTCGCCAGTTCACGAGTTGCGCCGACGAAGGCCCTCGATCGCCGTTTCCATCTCCGTGACAAGACTGGCCACGAGATCGGCAGCCTTTTGTCGGCGCGCCATGCGCACCCCCTGGCCCGCCCAGAGCGAGAGATAATCCGTCCTGTCCTGCTTGCTCGCGGCCTGGCGCATGGCGCGTGTCAGATTGTTCTGCAACGGGAAAGGCAGGACCGCCGCCGGGGCCCCCGCATCCTCCACCGTCGTCATCGCGCGATTGACGAGACCGCGCGCCGGCCGGCCGGAGAAAGCACGGGTCAACCGGCTCTGATCCTCGGCCGAGGTGAGAAGCAGCTCCTTGTAGGCTTCCGCGATGCCGGCCTCGGCACAGGTGAGGAACGCCGTCCCCATCTGCACGGCGCTGGCGCCCAAGGCCAGGGCGGCGGCAATGCCCCGCCCATCCATGATACCGCCCGATGCGATCACCGGTATCTTCACCGCATCGACCACCTGGGGCACAAGCGCCATGGTGCCGATCATCGCCATCTCGAAGGGGCCGATGAAGGAACCGCGATGACCGCCCGCCTCGCTGCCTTGCGCCACCACGACATCGACGCCGCTGCGCTCCAGAGCAATCGCCTCGGCGACCGTGGTCGCCGTGCCGATCACCACCTTGCCCTTGGCCTTGGCGGCGGCGACCGCTTCCTTGGATAAGAGATTGAAGGTGAAGCTGAAGGCCGACGCCTCGCTCTCCAGCACCGCTTTGAGCTGCTCGTCGAAAGCCGGTCCAGAACCCTGTGGCAAAGTCGGATCGGGCAGGCCGAGTTCGGCATGAAACGGCATCAGGCGCTCCACCGCCTGCTGCGCCCAATCCGGCATCTCCGGCGCAGATGTCGGCGCAAACAGATTGAGGGCGAAGGACCTGTTCGTTCCACGCTGCATCCGGGCCGCAATGTCGGTGATCTGCGCCGGCGTCATATAGGCGACACCCAGGCTGCCCATTCCACCGGCATTGCTGACGGCGGTTGCCAATTCCGGCGTATCGCCACCACCGGCCATGGGAGCCTGGATGATTGGGTGCCGCAGATGCAATCGCTGCATCAAGCCTGTCATGCTCGACATGACTTGCTCCTTTCCTTAGACCCGGCATTACGCGCCGTCCTGAAGCAAACCTAAGCGCGCGTGGATGGGCATTGAAATGGTTTTCCGCGATAAGGGCTATCTGCGGCAGCGATAGCCCGATCAGGCAGCCACGCGGACAGGCGATCTTTCGCGTATCAGGGTCAGGAAAGCCGTCAGCGCGCTGGAGACGACGGCGCCATGCCGCTGCACGAAGACCGTCTCCACCTGTCTCTCCTCGGCCGGCAGATCGTGCAGGTGAATCCGGCTGGCTGCCTCCCCGGCCTGTGCTGCCGCCTCGATCACCGCGCGCGGCAAAAGGGTGATACCGATCCCCGCGGCGACACAGCCGATGATCGCCTCCAGCGTGCCGAATTCCAGCAGGCGAAGATCGACGATCCCGCGCTGCGCCAGCAGTGCTTCCAGGCGCTGGCGATAGGAACAGCCGGCGCGGAACACGACGATCTTGATATCCTGCTGCGGCAGTTGATCCAGCCGGCGAATCGTGGGCGGCGTCATCAGGACAAGTTCCTCGGTGAACACCGGCGTCTCGATGAGATCGCGATGCCGCACGGATCCCATGACGAAGGCACCCTCCAGCCGACGCTCGAGCACCGCCTCGATCATCTCGCGGCTGGTGCCGGTCCGCAGAGTGAGATCGACCCCGGGATAGGCAGCGGCGTAGTCGCTGAGCAATGGCGACAGGCGCAGGGCCGCCGTGGTTTCCAGCGAGCCGATGGCAAGCGCCCCTCTGGGCATGCCATCGTCCTGCACCGCCCGGCGCGCATCCTCCAGCAAGTTCCGCGCCTGCAAGGCGAAGGGCAGCAGACGCTGGCCGGCGGGGGTCAGGCTGACACCCCGGCTGTGGCGCTGGAAGAGCGGTTGGCCCAGTTCCCCCTCCAATTGGCGGATCCGGGCGGTGACATTGGATTGCACCGTGTTCAGCTCCGACGCCGCCCGGTTGATGCCGCCCAGCCGAGCCACCGCCGCGAAAATCCGCAGATCCGACAGATCCATCGCCGCCCTCTTAGATATCTACAAAGATGATATATTTACTCATAACTATTTCATAGAAGAGATACTTGTTCTGGCGATCTGGATCTCTGGATAGAGTTTTCAAATGCTATTGTTTCCTTAAATTTATTTTACAAATACGCTGCCGATGCGATCCTGTGCTCATGCACGATCCTGATGTCACGCGGGAGGATGAGATGGCGCAGGCGATGGCGGCACAGACGGTGGGAGTGACCCCGGTTCTTGGGCTGGACCCAGTGGCCGCAGCCGATTTCGTCGCGGCGATGCGGGCCAATGTGACCCCGGTCAATCTGGTGACGACCGACGGCCCGGCGGGGCGTTTCGGCATCACCGTCAGCGCCGTCAGCTCGGTCTCCGCCGAACCGCCGCTGATCCTCGCCTGCCTCAACCGCCGCAGCCCGGCGGTGGCGGCGATCGCCCGCAACGGCGTCTTCTGCGTCAATGCCCTCAATGCCGACCAGGCGCATATTGCTGATTGCTTCGCCGGCCGGCCGCGCGATGGCGAACCCTTCGACTTTTCCTGCGGCAATTGGCTGCCCGCACGCAGCGGCGCGCCGGAATTGGACGGCGCGGTGGCCAGTCTCGATTGCGAGGTCCATGCCCAACACAGCGCCGGCAGCCATGAAATCTTCATCGGCCGGGTCCTGGGCGCGATCAGCCGCACCCTGCCGCCGCTCCTCTATTGGGACCGCCAATACGGCAAGCCCAATCCCCTCATCTGATCACTCCTCACCGAATTATCACGCTGTGCCGGCCGCCGTTTCGCCGAGGAACTCAAAACGGTGGATATCGGCGATGCCCTGCTTTTCCGCCGCGAAATCGCCGAACTGCTGACGGATTAAAAGAGAAGGCCGCTGGATGGATCAGCGATCCATCCAGCGCGCCATGCCGGATACCCGGATCGATGCACCGGCGATGGGCGGTATCTCGGCCCGCAACCGCGACCGCATGCCCATATCCTCACCCTGGATGAGATCGATGGCGCCGCCATGCGGCCAGCCGAGATCGCGCAGATAGCCGGCCAGGGCCGCCGTCGCCGCACCGGTCGCCGGGTCCTCATAGACGCCGCCCGACGCAAAGGGATTACGGGTATGGAACAGACGCGGCGTTTCGGCAAAAGCCAGTATGACCGTCACCAGGCCCCGCATCCGCATGAAGCTCTTGCCCGCCTCCAGATCATACGCCATGCGTCGCAGATCGTCGCGGCTGCGCAGGCCCAACAACAGATGATCGGCGCCGCCATGGATGAGGGCCGGCGGCAGACGGGGATCCAGCATTCCCGGCTCATATCCGAAGAGCGCCAGAGCCGCCGCGACCGTTTCCGGATCCGCCGGCTTGCTGCGGGTCGGCGGCGACTGCAAAGCGGCGGCAACCATCTTGCCTTGTCGCCGACCCTCGACGGTGATGGCGCCGTTATTGAGGATCAGGGGAAAGACGCCATCGCCTTCCGCCGCCGCCAGGGCCGCACCGAGGGCGATGGTGGCATGGCCGCAGAACGGCACCTCGGATTCCGGCGCGAAATAGCGTACCCGCCAGCCATCGCCCGCCGGCGCGGCGAAGGCGGTTTCGGAGAATCCGACCTCGGCGGCGATACGCTGCATCACCGCCGCTTCCGGCAGCGTTTCCCCGATCACCACACCGGCGGGATTGCCGCCCTGGTCGCCATCGGCAAAAGCCGCGATGCGCTGGACCTGCATATCCGTCTCCGTTTCTTCCTTCGCCTCGAGCCGGATTCAGCTTTCAGATTGAAGCAGCCCTGCTTCAATTTGAAAGCATCGCGCTCCAGCGGCGCAGCATAGCAGCAAGCCCGATCATCAAAACAGGCCGTCAATCAGACAAAGGCCGGCGATGCCCTGACGTTCCTGTGCGATATCCCGCTCCGCCCCCTGACAAGCCGGCATTGCCTCTTTATACTGACAGGATCCGTTTACTTGATGGTCCTTGCATGATTCTCGCCGATATCACCGCCCTCTGCGCCGCTCTCAATCGGCACCACCGGCTGTTCGGCCTCGATCTCGGCGAAAAGACCATCGGCATCGCGGTCAGCGATCCGGGCCTGCATGTCGCCTCGCCGGTCACCACCATCAAGCGCACCAAATTCACGCTGGACGCCAAGGAGCTGATCAAGCTGATCCAGGAACGCCAGGTCGGCGGCCTGGTGATCGGTCTCCCTCTCAACATGGATGGCACCGAGGGGCCGCGCTGCCAGTCGGTCCGGCAATTCGCCACGAATTTCCTCCAGCTCCACGACCTCCCCATCGCCTTCTGGGACGAGCGCCTATCTACTGTCGCCGTCACCCGCGACATGCTGGAAGCCGACATGACCCGCGCCAAACGGGCGAAGAACGTCGACAAGGCCGCCGCCGCCTTCATCCTGCAGGGCGCGCTGGACTTTCATCAGCGGCAACGCGGGCATGCCATCGAGATGCCTTGATCGCTCAGGTATCCCCCTTGGCAGGTCGTCGATATCCAGCGCATACCCCTTTGCGCTTTCCGCGCTTGATTTTGCTAGGCAGGGCGGAAAGAGTGCCGCACACTCGTTCCATTCGTTAATCTTGACCCAAGCTTTTCGGGGAGTTTCATGTCGGCACCGCTTCAGGGTATTCGCGTTTTCGATCTGAGCCGCATTCTGGCCGGGCCGACTGCCACACAGATTCTCGGCGATCTCGGTGCCGATATCATCAAGATCGAACGGCCGGGCCAGGGTGACGATACCCGCAAATGGGGCCCGCCCTTCGTCAAGGACGCGAACGGCAAGAATACCAGCGAAAGCGGCTATTACCTGTCGGTCAACCGCAACAAGCGCTCGATCACCCTGGATATCGCCAAGCCCGAAGGCCAGGAGATCGCCAAGAAGCTGATGGCGAAATGCGACATCTTCGTCGAGAACTTCAAGGTCGGCGACATGGCGAAATACAATCTCGCCTATGACCAGATCAAGATCGACTTTCCGCGGTTGATCTATTGCTCGATCACCGGTTTCGGCCAGACCGGCCCCTATGCCCATCGTGCCGGCTATGACTTCCTGGCCCAGGGCATGGGCGGCATCATGAGCGTCACCGGCGATCCCTCGACCCCGCCGGTCAAGATCGGTGTCGCCGCCACCGACATCATCACCGGCATCTATGCGACGACCGGCATCCTCGCCGCTTTGCATCACCGCACCGCCAGCGGCCGGGGCCAGTATATCGATATGAGCCTGCTGGATTCCCAGGTCTCCTATCTCGCCAATATCGGCCTACACTACCTGACCTCCGGCGAGGTGCCGAAGCGGCTGGGCAACGAGCATCCGAATATCGTGCCCTATTCCGTGGTCAAATGTTCCGACGGCTTCTTCATCCTGGCGGTCGGCAACGATTCGCAGTTCGAGAAGTTCTGCAGCTTCGCCGGTGTCGCCGATTGGGCCAAGGATCCGCGTTTCGCCACCAACCCGGCGCGGGTGCAGAACCGCGTCGTGCTCTATGAGATGATCAATGCGCTGACGGCGCAGAAGCCGCAGCAGCACTGGATCGAAGGATTGGAAGCCCTGAGCGTGCCCTGCGGCCCGGTCAATAATGTCGATCAGGTCTTCGCCGATCCCCAGGTCCTGCATCGGAACATGAAGATCAGCATGCCCTATCCCATGGCCGGCTCAGGCCATGTCGATCTGATCGGCAGCCCGCTGAAGCTCTCGGAAACGCCGGTCGATTACCGCCTGGCGCCGCCGACCTGCGGCCAGGACACCGATGCCGTGCTGCGCGAGATGCTCTATTTCAGCGATGACGACCTGCGTGTGCTGCGCGAGAAGGGCGTGATCTGAGCTGAAGCACGATCTGCGAGCATCGTCGACCGGATAGTCGCTCGCCATAGACAGTTCCACCCCCGTCACCCCCGGACTTGATCCCGTCGGCGTAGGCCGACCTTCGTCGGCGGGTGTCCATGCCAACACCAGGCGCTGCCTTTGCCATGGATTGCCGGGTCAATCCTCGGGTCAAGCCCGAGGACAGGTCCGGCAATGACAAGGGCTTATGTTTCCGCATTTTCCCCAATGTCCCTAAAATGCCGATTGATGCCCTCCCTATTTGACCAATTGGTCGAATTCCGTGTGACCAATGGGCGACGTGCGGCGTGACGATTTGTCATCGAGAATCGATTGACCGCGAGGCTGGGGCGGCTTATCTAGGCGCTTTAATGACTGCGCCCCAGACAATCCGGCCCACGGCCTTCCTTTCCCACCGGCATCTGCTGGGAATCGAGGCGTTGAGCGCCGATGAGGTCGGCCGATTGCTCGATCTGGCCGATCAATACGCCAATATGCCGAAGGATGACGAACGCGCCCGCCGCCTGTTGCGCGGCCGGACGGTGATGAATCTGTTCTTCGAGGATTCGACCCGTACACGCACCTCCTTCGAAGTCGCGGCTTTGCGCCTCGGCGCCGATGTCATCAACATGTCGGTCGGCACCAGCTCGATCAAGAAGGGCGAGACCCTGCTCGATACGGCGATGACGCTGAACGCCATGAAGCCCGATGTGCTGGTGGTACGCCACGGCGATTCCGGCGCCGTCAATCTGCTCTCGCAGAAAGTGGACGGGACCGTGATCAATGCCGGCGACGGGCGGCACGAACACCCGACCCAGGCCTTGCTGGACGCCCTCACCATCCGCCGCCGCCTCGGCCGGCTCTCCGGCCTGCTGGTGGCGATCTGCGGTGACGTGCTGCACAGCCGGGTTGCCCGGTCGAATATCCAGCTTCTGACCAAGATGGGCGCCCGCGTCCGCGTGATCGCGCCGACAACCTTGCTGCCCGGCAACATCGACCGCTTCGGCGTCGAGGTCTTCACCGACATGCGCAAGGGCCTGAAGGATGTCGATATCGTCATGATGCTGCGCCTGCAGATTGAACGCATGCAGGGCGCCTATGTGCCGTCGGTCCGCGAATACTTCCATTTCTTCGGCCTCGATTACGAGAAACTGTCCTTGGCCAAGCCTAATGCCCTCATCATGCATCCCGGCCCGATGAATCGCGGCGTGGAGATCGATTCCGAAGTGGCCGACGACATCAACCGCTCGGTCATCCGCGAACAGGTGGAGATGGGTGTTGCCGTCCGCATGGCCTGCCTCGATGCCCTCACCCGGCCGCTGACCGGCGGCTCCGCGACGGGAGCGGCGCAATGAGCCAGCATCTCTCGCAGCTTCAGCGCCCGCCGAAACGGCAATTGCGGCCTTTGGTCCTGGTCAATGCCCGGCTGGTCGATCCCGCCAGCAAGCATGACGAACAAGGCGGCGTGCTGGTGGAAGACGGCGTCATTCGCGAGATCGGTCCCCAGGTCACCAAGGCCCATGCGCCCGAGGGCGCCGAGATCATCGATTGTGGCGGTCATATCCTGGCCCCGGGTCTCGTCGATATGCGGGTCCAGTTGCGCGAACCCGGCGAGGAGCATCAGGAGACGCTCGAAACCGGCAGCCTGGCCGCCGCCGCCGGCGGCGTCACCTCGATGGTCTGCCTGCCGAATACCGATCCCGTCATCGACGACGTGGCCGGTGTCGAATTCATCGCCCGCCGTGCCCGTGAAACGAAGCGTGCCAAGATCTATTGCTACGGCGCCCTGACCAAGGGTCTCGACGGCAAGGATATCGTCGAGATGGGCCTGCTCAATGAGAGCGGCGCGCTCGGCTTCACCGATGCCCTGAAGGCGGTCGCCGATACCCAGGTGATGCGGCGGGCCCTGTCCTATGCCCGCACCTTCGATCTTTTGGTGGTGCAGCATCCGGAAGAGCCGCGCCTTGCCGCCGGCGGCGCCATGAATAATGGCGAGCTGGCCAGTCGTCTGGGTCTCGCCGGCATCCCCGCCTGCGCCGAAGTGATGATGATCGAACGCGATCTGCATCTCGTGCGCATGTCCGGTGCCCGATATCACGTCGCCCATGTCTCGACCGCCGCCGCCGTGGACAAGATCCGGCAGGCGAAGCAGGAGGGCCTGCGCATCACCTGCGATACCGCGCCGCCCTATTTCTCGCTCAACGAGACCGAGGTCGGCGACTACCGCACCTTCGCGAAACTGTCGCCGCCCCTGCGCGGCGAGGCGGATCGCCGGGCGATCGCCGCCGCCGTTGCCGAAGGCGTCATCGATGCCATTGCCAGCGATCACGCCCCGCTCGATGTCGAGAGCAAGCGCGTGCCCTTCGCCCAGGCGGTGCCTGGCGTCATCGGCCTGGAAACATTGTTGCCGGTCAGCCTGGAGCTTTATCACAAGGGGCTGATGCCGCTGCTCGATCTGGTGCGCTGCCTGACCAGCCGGCCGGCCGATATCCTGGGCCTGCCGCAGGGACGATTGGCGAAAGGTGCGCCGGCCGACATGGTGCTGTTCGATCTCGACCGGCCGCACCGCCTGGATGCCGCGAAATTCCGCAGCAAATCGAAGAACTCCCCTTACGATACGCGTCCCGTCCAGGGTAAGGTGCTGAAAACCTTCGTCGACGGTCGCCTCGTCTTCACCGCCGACGCCTAATCTTCTTGCGGGGGCGAAAATGAGTGCGACAGAGATGACTGCCGGCTTGGGCTTGGCACATGTTTTGGTGCTGGCCGGTGGCTATCTGCTGGGCTCGATTCCCTTCGGCCTCATCCTGACGCACCTCGCCGGCTTCGGCGATATCCGCAAGATCGGTTCCGGCAATATCGGCGCCACCAATGTGCTGCGCACCGGCAACAAGGCGCTGGCTTTAGCCACCCTGCTGCTGGATGGCGGCAAGGGTGCCGTCGCCGTGCTTGTCGCCCGTGCCTTGACGCCGGTCCTGCTGCCGGATGCGGCGGCCGGTCCCGGCCTCCTCGATCTCGGCGTCCTGGCGGGTGCCGCCGCCATCATCGGTCATCTGTTTCCTGTCTGGCTGAAGTTCAAGGGCGGCAAGGGCGTCGCGACCGGCCTCGGCACGCTGCTCGCGATCAACTGGCTGGTGGGCGCCGCCGCCTGCCTGACCTGGCTGGTTGTCGCCTTCCTCTTCCGCTATTCCTCGCTCTCGGCCCTGCTCGCCTTCGCCTTCTCGCCGGTCTATGCCTATTTCCTCGGCGATTGGGCGCAGGTGCTGTTTGCCGTTCTGGCGACGGTCCTCGTCTGGGTGCGTCACCATGAAAACATCCGCCGCCTGCTCAGGGGCGAGGAACCGAAGATCGGCCGCAAGAAGACGACCTGAGGCGAGTCGCCCCACCACTCTACCGCTGTCAGTTGCAATCCGCCCCCACTCTCTCTAGCCTGAGGCGATGCCAGATCAGTCGCACGCCCTGGAATCACCTCAGCCATCGATTACGGAAGTCGAGCGCCTCGACCGCCTGCGGCTCGCCCGCAGCGAGGGTGTCGGCGCGATTCTCTTCCGCCGCCTGCTGGAGCGCTTCGGCACCGCCAAGGCAGCCTTGAACGCTCTGCCGGATCTGTCGCAGCGGGGCGGACGGCAGAAAGGGTTGCAGCCTTATCCCGCCGACAAAGCCGAAGCCGAGATCGCCGCCGCCCGTGCCGCCGGCGCCCGCCATGTCGCCCTGGGCGAGGCGGATTACCCCGCTGCATTGGCGGCCATCGAGGATGCACCGCCGCTGATCACCCTGCGCGGCCGGATGGAACTCCTGGCCCCGCCCCGGATCGCCATTGTCGGCGCCCGCAATGCCTCGGCCAATGGCCGCAAGCTGGCGCAGGACATCGCCCGCGATCTGGCCGCTGCCGGCTGTGTCGTGGTTTCCGGCCTTGCCCGCGGCATCGACAGCGCCGCGCATTACGGCGCCTTCCAGGCCCTGAACGCGGGCATGCCAGCGGCTGGCGGGATGATCGGCAACACCATTGCGGTGGTTGCCGGCGGGATCGACGTGCTCTATCCGCCGGAGAACCAGGCGCTGTTCGACCGGATCGGTACGGAGGGCTTGGTCATCGCCGAGATGCCGCCCGGCACCGTGCCCCAGGCGCGGCATTTCCCGCGCCGCAACCGGATCATTTCCGGCCTGTCCCAGGCCGTGGTGGTGATCGAGGCGGCCTTGCGCTCCGGCTCCCTGATCACCGCCCGCTGCGCCCTCGACCAGGGACGCGAGGTCATGGCCGTGCCGGGCTCGCCGCTCGATCCCCGCTGCCGGGGCTCGAACCATCTGATCCGCCAGGGCGCCCTGCTGGTGGAGGATGCCGCCCAGATCCTGGAGGCCCTGGAAGACCTCGCCGGCCTCGGTCTGATGCCTGCTGCGACATCTCGACCCGACAGAAACCTGACGTCCGATAGTACCGTTAAGATTTCCACGGCCGCCGAGTCGACGCTGAAAACCTCCAATCAACCCATTGATGCACATGATGAAAATGAAGAAGGCCGGGTACGGCGCGCAATCCTGTCGCAGCTTGGCCCCAGTCCGGTGGGAGTTGACGAACTGCTCCGGCAGTGTCAATGCTCTGCCCCCGTCTTGGGTTTGGTCCTCCTGGAACTGGATCTTGCCGGCCGCCTGGAACGTCACCCCGGCAACCGGGTTTCCCTGATTGTCTGAGGCCGCGAAAGTGCCAGCAGACCGGCATAAACGGCCGAACCCGACGTTGAATCGCAAGCTTGGGCGTTGGATTGCATGAAGGTCGTTGTCGTCGAGTCCCCTGCAAAGGCCAAGACCATCAATAAGTATCTCGGCAGCGACTATCACGTCCTGGCGAGCTTCGGCCATGTCCGCGACCTGCCGGCCAAGGATGGCTCGGTCCGGCCGGAAGCCGATTTCGAAATGCTCTGGGATGCCGAGGGTCGTGGCGCGCAGAAACTGCGCGAGATCGCCGCGGCAGTGAAGAAGGCGGACCGCCTGATCCTCGCCACCGACCCTGATCGCGAGGGCGAGGCGATTTCCTGGCACATCGTCGAGGCGCTGCAGGAAAAGAAGGCGCTGGGCAAGGTGCCGATCGAACGCGTCGCCTTCAACGAAATCACCAAGCGCGCCGTCACCGAGGCGATCGCCAAACCGCGCCAGATCGACCAGGAACTGGTCGATGCCTATCTCGCCCGCCGCGCCCTCGATTATCTTGTCGGCTTCACCCTGTCGCCGGTGCTGTGGCGCAAGCTGCCGGGCAGCCGGTC
>CAYOQR010000073.1:0-25464 GCA_964406155.1 uncultured Rhodospirillaceae bacterium
CCAGGCGCGCCAACCCAGGCTCCCGCACCCGAAGCTTCGGCGCAGATGTCGCTGATAAAACGATGTCTTCTGCCATGATCCAATCAGCTATGATAGCTGCCTCCCGGGAAAAGGTATCCGACCGATACGCCACGCCATCAGCCCTGCCGCCAAGGCAACCAGGGCCGCCATCGACAATGCCTGACCATATCCGCCCATCTCATCCGCGATCATGCCGGCCAGCATCGGGCCGAGAATGCCGGCAACGCCCCAAGCGGAGAAGACGATGCCGAACACCAGATTGCTCGACGTCGCGAACAAGGCCGCGATCAGCGCCGGATAGAGCACGATCGCCGCTCCATAGGTAAAGCCGACGATGCCCAGCGCCATAACCGCATTCCAGGGTGAGCTGCCGATTGCCAGCAACGCCATCGCCACTATTTCCAGGCCACATACGCCGATCAACAGGCTGCGCAGCGGCACCGCATCGGCGCCGATCCCGGCTGCATAACTCCCCGTCACACTGCCGACGCCAATGAGGGCGGCACAAAGGGTTGCCAGATTCGGGCCGGCACCCGCCCGCAGGGCTATCGGCACGCTGTGCCCGATGGTCATCAATCCCGGCAGGACGATCAGCATGTAGCCAAGCCAGAGCGACGCGATCCGGCGCCAGGGCAAGTTTGCGATCATGCCCCGCCTTGAGCCGGCGGATGGCTGATGCTTGCCGCTTGAGATTGCCGCAGCCGCGCCGGTCAGGAAAACGGCGCCGGCCAGCACCGCGAAAACCGTGGAGGGGCCGAACCGCTCGGCCATCTCCGCCATGGGCCAGGCCCAGATCACGCTACCGACGCCATAGGCTGCCGTAACCAAACCGATAGCCGTTCCCCGCCGGTCGTCCATCAGAAGCTGCAGATGCCGCAACGCCGCCGCGTAGCCGAGGCCATTCGCACTCCCGAACAGAATGCCGTAGCCGATGGCGATGACACCCCATGACCGGGCTGTCGCCGCCACATACAGCCCCAGTGCCGCGATAACCGCCGCGAGAAAAAAGGAAACCGCGGGCGAGAGCCGGGATCCGGCGATATTCGACACCAAGACCGACAGCGCCAGGAATGCGACGACGGTGGCATACACGGTACCGGCTTCCAGACGCCCGATCACAAAGGTTTTCTGCAATCCCGGCACCAAGACGCCGAAGGCATGGACAGATCCCAGACAAACCATCAGCAAGCAGATCGCCAGGACGTTGAAAGTCCGGATGCCCGCTTGATTGGCGTTTCCAGAACACCCGTTCGACATCATGCCAGGCCCAACTCCTGCTTGCGGCGTTGCGCCCAGGTCTCGATCAGCCGCGTGGCGGTGATGCCGATGGCGGCGATGCTCAGGCCCGCCAGCAGCCCGCGACCGGTATCGACCGCCGGCAAAGCCTTCAAAATTTCCTGCCCCAGATCGCGGGAGCCGATCAACGCCGTGATCGAGGTCATGAACAGGGCCATGGTGATCGTCTGGGTCAGGCCCAGCAGGATCTCCGGCACGGCCTGCGGCAATTCGACCTTGAGCAACATCTGCCGGCCGGTACAGCCGCAGGCGATGCCGGCTTCGACGGTATTGGCCGGCACCCGCGTCAAGCCGAGATGGGTATAGCGGATGATCGGCACCATCGCATAAGCGATGATGGCGATGATCGAGGCAAGATCCCCCACCCGGAACAGCATGATCACCGGGATCAGGTAGATGAAGGATGGGAAGGTCTGCAGGGTATCGCAGGCGGCAAGCGCGATGCGGGCAAACCTCGGCCGATGCGCGGCGCAGATACCGACCGGCAGACCGATGAGCAGACAGAGTATGACAGCCATCGTGGTCAGGTAGACCGTCATCATCGCCGGTTGCCAGAACCCGATCGCGGCGATGAAGCCCAGGAGCATGAAAGAGATGACGGCCAGCCGCCAGCCGCCGATCAACAGACCGGCCAGGCTGACCAGCAGGCAGGTCGGCAACCAGGGCAAGGCCAGGAACATGTTGCGGATCGGCACCAGAACCAGGGTCGTCATGTCGTCGCGGAAGAATTCGAGATAGACGAACAAGGTCCGGGACAGCCAGCGGATCGCTTCATCCCAATAGGGCGCCGTCGTGAGGGTCATATCCTTGGGCAGCAGGCGGAAGGCCGGCACCAGCCAGGCCACCAGGATAGAGCACAGCAGGAGAACGCCGAGGATCATGGATTTCCGATGCAAGGCGGCCTGCTCCGCAGCGGTCCGGCGCCGGGCCGGATTTCGGGAGATCAAGGTCTGGCTGATGCGGTCGAGAAGAATGGCCATGACGACGATCGCCACACCGTATTCGATCGCCTTCCCCATCTGCAGCTGCTGCAGGGAGAAAAGCAGGCGGTGGCCGAGGCCGGCGGCCCCGATCAGCGAGGCGATGACCACCATGGCCAAGGTCTGCATGATCACCTGGTTGAGACCGACCAGCAGCGTGCGCTGGGCGGAGGGCAGTTGCACCCGCCAGAGAAGCTGGCGCGGGGTGCAGCCCGACATCAGGCCGGATTCGATGATCTCCGGTGGCACGGTGCGCAGCCCCAAAATCGTGCAGCGCGCCATCGGCGGCACGGCGAAAATCGCCGTGGCGATCAGCCCCGGCACGGCACCGAAGCCGAAGAAGATGGCGATCGGCCCCAGATAGGCCAGATGCGGTGTCGCCTGCATCACGTCGAACAGGGCCGACAAAATCCGCTCGACCACATGATTACGGGTCGCCAGGACACCGAGCAGCAGGCCGATCGCGGCGGCGATCGGCACCGTCACCACGACCAGCGAAAAGGTTTTCATGGCATCCTGCCACATCCCGAAAACCGCGAGATAGGCAAAGCCGAGCGCCGTCGCGATACCGAGCCGATAGCCGCCGATCGCATAAGCGACAATTCCCATGATCAGCACCACGGTCACCCAGGGGAGGGCTGCAAGGCCAAGCGGCGGGAAGCCCCGATGAAACAGGCCATCGGACAGCGTCAGGGGCCAGGACAGCACATCCGCCATCAGGCGCGTGAGATCCTTGACCGTGAAGGCCCCGAAATTTGCCTCGGTTGCCAGCCACTGGAAGAAGCGCGTGGTCCAATCCCGCAGCGGCAGCACCTGATCCACCGGCCATTGCCTGGCCCAATCCGGCGAGGCGCCGAAAAGGATCAGGGATATCAGGACCGTGCCCCCGATCAGGAAATAGGGAACAAGGCTTTTTGTGCGCGGGGGGCCGTTATCCGTGGCGGCCGTCATGGCATTATCCGTCATTGCCGGGCGCCTTCCTGAAGCTTGGCGCCCTCCTGGAACATGACGGAAATCAGGCGCTCGCGTTCGACCCGGCCGATGATCCGGTCGTCGTGATCGACCACGGCAATCGCCCGGTCGCTGCCCAGCACCACGGACGCCACGTCGTCGAGTTTCTGGTCGGCGCGAATCCGGATGCTTTCCGCCGTTCCAAGCGGCGGCATCATGATCTGGCCCACCGAGATGATCTTGCCGCGTGGCGCGTTCCTGGTGAATTCGGCCACATAGGGATCGGCCGGCTGCCAGACCAGATCCTCCGGGCTGCCAAGCTGAACAAGGGCGCCGTCCTTCATGATGGCGATGCGATCGGCGACCCGCACCGCTTCCTCGAAATCATGTGTCACGAAGACGATGGTCTTGTTCAGCACGCGTTGCAGCCGCAGAAACTCATCCTGCATGTCGCGGCGAATCAGGGGATCCAGGGCCGAGAACGGCTCATCCAGGAACCAGACATCCGGCTCGACCGCCAGGGACCGGGCAATGCCGACGCGCTGCTGCTGCCCGCCGGACAATTCGCGCGGATAGAAATTCTCCTTGCCGGCCAATCCGACGAGCTGCGCCAGCGACACGCCCCGCTCCTCCCGCTCCGCCCGGGAGACACCCTGCACCTCCAGTGGGAAGCAGATGTTCTGCAGCACCGTCTTGTGCGGCAGCAGGCCGAAATTCTGGAACACCATGCCCATCTTGTGGCGGCGCAGTTCGATCAACTCATCCTGCGTCGCCTTGGTGATGTCATGGCCATCGAAACAGACGGCGCCGCTGGTGGCATCGATCAGCCGCGCCAGGCAACGCAGCAATGTCGATTTCCCGGAACCGGAGAGTCCCATAACGACCAGGATCTCACCCGTCATCACATCGAAGGAAACATCCCGGACAGCCGCGACATATTGCTCGCGCGCGAAATCATCCGGGCTGGGCGCATTATTGTGGCGCGCCATGAAGGATCGGGCATCCTTGCCATATACCTTCCAAAGGTTCCGGCAGTTGATCTTGGTCGGCATCGTCATCGGGAAACCACCTGCTCGTCGACAAAGGGGGCAAGGATCCGGGAATATCCCGGATCCTTGCCCAGGCACCGTCAGTTTGGGGACTGTCAGTTTGCAGGGACCCAGCTTTTCCAGACGGACTGATTGTCGGCGATCCACTTGGACGCCGCCTCTTCCGGCGACAATCCATCGGTATCGACCATCGCAGCCGCCTTGGCGATCTGTTCATTGGTGAAATTCACATGCTGCATCACACCGAAAGCGGCAGGCCACTTTTCCTGAACGCCCTTCCAGGCGGCCTTCTTCAGATACCCGCTCTTGGGCGCACCGCAATATTCCGGCTGATCCTTGCATTTCGGATTGGAGCCGGGATCGGGGAAATCGACGAATTCCCCGTCGAACTTCGCCTCGATGAAATTCGGCGTCCAGTTGAAGAGCACAATCGGCTCCTTGCGATCATAGGCGGCCTGCAACTCCGCCCAGAGGGTCGCCGCCTGGCCGACCGGCACTTCTTGGAAATTCATCTTCAGGGCCTGGATGCGCTCGCTGTAATGCTTGCCCCAATCGGCGGGCGGGCCGACGAAGCGTCCCTTCGGCTTGGTCTCGGCGGTGGCGAATTTCGCCGCGCAGGCATCCAGCGCCTTCCAGTCCGGCAAACCCGGGCAGACCTCCTTGACGTATTTCGGGTACCACCAGTCTTCCCGGGTTACCGCGTTGTGGCTGCCGACATCGACCACGCCGCCGCTTTGTACCGCCTTGCCGAAGGCCTCAGCCATGCTGCCTTCCCAGACCTCGACCTGGAAATCCAGATCGCCACTGGTGAGCGCCTGGAATTGAAGCTGCGAATCCGACGGGACGTAATCGACCGTATAGCCCATCTTCTCCAGGAGCTGGCCGGTGATATAGGACAGCACATTCTGGCTGGTCCAATTGTTCATCGCGATCTTGATGGAATCGGTCGATTCCGGGATCTGCGCCTGAGCCGAGCCGACGGCAGTGCCGCCCAGCAATGCAGCCATGCAACCAATGGCGGCAAGCCGCACCACTTTCAGTGAAAGCATTTTTCTCTCCCAGTTTTTCTATCGGCCCGTCTTGACCTGCCGCAGCGGGTCCGCGTGCCTGCCTTTCACCGTAACAGGCGAATCTGAATGGGCATCGGTCACCTTGTTAATGGCGGCTCCTGATTTGTTAATGGATGTGAATGGCATCGAAGGCCCATTGAATGCCGCCGCCGCTCGCGGCATAACGTTGAAAAACATCGCGCCTGGCAAAACGATCCAGGCCCGAAATGACGTCGGGGAAAAATGGCTTCGGAAAATCCGCATATCGTGATCGTGGAAGACGAGCCGGTGACGCGGGCGAAACTGGCTGCGTTCTTTGAGACCGAGGGATACCGGGTGTCCGAAGCAGCGGATGGCGAGCAGATGCAGGCCATTCTCCGCGACAAACCCGCCGATCTTCTGTTACTCGACATCAATCTGCCCGGGATCGACGGCCTGAGCCTGACCCGCAGTCAACGGGATCGCTCGGATATCGCCATCATTCTCGTCACCGGCCGCACCGACCCCATCGACCGGATCGTCGGCCTGGAATTGGGTGCGGATGACTACGTCACCAAGCCCGTCGAATTGCGCGAATTGCTGGCTCGGGTGCGGTCGGTGCTGCGGCGCTCGCACCGGACCAGACCGGAGGATTTCACGATCCGGCGCTTCTCGGACTGGACCCTGGACCTGACCCGGCGGAGCCTGCGCGGTCCGGATGGTAAATATGTCGAATTGACCCGCGCCGAATTCCAGTTGCTGGCCCTGCTCACCGCCAATCCCGGCACGGTTCTCAGCCGCTCCAAGCTGACTTGGCAGATCTCCCACCGGGAATGGGATGTCACCGACCGCACGGTGGATGTCCTGATTCGTCGATTGCGCCGCAAGATCGAAGCCAGGCCCGATCATCCCCAGATCATCATGACATCGCATGGCGAAGGATACATGCTGGCGGCGAAAGTGGAGAGCTTGCCCGAGCCCTGAGTTACGCGGCATCCCGCAGGATGGCCTGCAGTTCCTCCAGCGTTTTCTCCTGCATCTCCGTAAAGGCTGTCAGGGCAGCACGGCACTTCGCGGCATCCGAGGCTTGTGCGGCCGTTTCGCATTCCGCCGCGATTTCTGCGAGCCGGATGAAATGCAAAGCATGACAGGCACTTTTGATCGCATGCGCCTCACGCGCAAGTGCCGGAAATGCGCCATTGGCCAAGGCGTCTTCACTGCTCTCCAGCCGCCCACCGAGCGTTTCCCTGAAGAGATCGCCGAGATGGCGGATCTTGCTCCAACCGAGAACCGCTGCATCGGCGGAGAGAGATGCCTGATCGACCAGTGTTCCGCCCTCGCCGGGCCCGTTGACCTCCCCCCTGTCACTTCCCGGCAGGAAAATGCGCCGGCTTTCCCCCTGCTCGATCGCGCGGAAGGCCGCGGCCAGCGATGTCCGCGAGATCGGCTTTGCAATATAGGCATCCATGCCGACCGACAGATGATTTTCAATATCCGTGGGAAAGACATGGGCCGACATGCCGATGATCGGGAGATGCTGCTTGTCGCCCTCCGAGGCCCGAATGCGACGCGTCGCCTCCAGACCATCCATGCCCGGCAGGCTGACATCCATCAGGGTGTAGTCGAAAGTCTCATTGAAAATGCGGCTGAGCGCCTCCTGGCCGTCTCGTGCGACCAGGACGGTGGCCCGCATATCCTCCAGCAAAGCCGTGACCACCAGCTCGTTCAGTTCATCGTCTTCGACGACGAGAATACGTTTGCCGGCCAGCATCGCGTCGATTGATCTAGCCGCCACCGGGCCAGATCCTATCCCCGGCAGTTCAGCGCGACGGAACGGCAGGGATAGATGAAAGCGGCTGCCGACACCCGGCGCGCTTTCGACCTCGATCCGTCCACCCATCGTTTCCACCAGGTTGTGGCAGATCGCCAGGCCCAATCCGATCCCGCCATATTGCCGCGAAATGCCGGCATCCAATTGAACGAAGGGCTCGAAACTGCGCTTGATATCCTCCGGCATCATGCCGATGCCGGTATCCGATACCGTCAGCAGCAGCTTGACGCCGGACTCTCCCACATCCGCCGCCGTCACATCGACGCTGACCCCGCCATCCTTGGTGAACTTCACTGCATTGCTGATCAGGTTGAAAAGGACCTGCCGCAATTTTCCCGCATCTCCGTACAACCCATGCGGCACCTGTTCGTCGACTGTGAGATCCAAGGTCAGCGACTTCAACAGGACGCCCGGCTTCATCAACAGGACGACTTCGCCGATCACCTCATGAGGGTCGAAGTTGCGTTCGGTCAGCTCGTCGCGGCCGCTCTCCATCTGGGAAAAATCGAGAATGCTGTTCAGGATGTCGAGCAGGGCGCGCCCGGCTCCGGCGACCAGATTCACCTGTTGCGTCTGCTCATGCGACAAGGGGGATTTGGCGATCATGTCGAGCACACCGAGCATGCCGCTGACCGGCGTGCGGATTTCGTGGCTCATCGCCGCCAGGAAGCGCGACTTGACCTGGCTTGCCTGCTCGGCCTTCAGCCGGGCGTCATCATGCATGACGACTTCGGTTTCCAATAGCCGATTGGTCTCGACCAACTGGTGCGTCCGCTCATCCACCAGTTGCTGCAATTCCTCCCGGTGGCGCCGGAGCTCGACCGCCGTCAGTTCGCGTTCGGTTTCCAGCTCCTTCTTGCGGATGGCGTCGGCGCGCAGATGGCGCACGGCATCGGCGATTTCGCCGATCTCGTCCCGCCCCTTGTCGGGTACTTCGATGGCGAGAAATCCGCCAGCCAATTTGCGCAGGACCTCCGCCAGGGTCGAGATGCGCCGGACGATCGTCCCCTCAACATAGAAGATGAGAACCAAGGTCGAGATGATCAGCGAGATGAGAAACAAGCCGAAGATCGTGCTGAGCCCGGTGCGCGCCGATTGCAGGGAATTGGCGGCCTCGGCATTGGCAAAGCCGCCGACCCCGGTCACCAGCCCCCGGACCAGGCCGCCCAGTTTCTCGGAGAGGTCACGATTCCGGACGTCCAGGACCATGATCTCATCGACCGCCGAGAGCAATTGGCGGCGCATCAGGAAGGGGTCCTTATCGGCCCGGTCGTTGCTGAGCCCGGCCAGTACCGCCAGTGCCCGCCAGGCCTGATCGCGGCGCACCGGATCGATGATGCTGGCGACCCGGCGCGAGATGACTTTCACGTGGTCCAGATAGGTCTGTTGCATCGTCGCGAGATCCGCGAGATTGCTGGTGGCGGCAAGCCGCCCCAGCAACAGGCTGGTCTGGGACGAGCGCAGGCGCAGCTCGAACATGCGCTCCAGCATGAAAAGATCGACCTCGATCAACCGGTCGAGGGCATCGAAGGCCCGCTTCCGGCTGCCCATGGGGGAAATCAGGTCGTAGAGATTGGCGATGACTGCATTCGACGCCGCCGATTCATTGGCGACCAGCGTTTCCGAGAGATCGGTGAGGTTATCGGCGGCCTCGATCGCCGCCTGTGTCCGCGAGGCGATGGCGTCGCGCCATTGCAGCCTTTGGATCACCAGGCCGTTCTTGCGCTCCAGATTGTCAGCAATGGCCTTGATGGTGGTCTCGATCTGCTCCAGCTTCATTTCCGGCAGCAGCACGCCTTTCAGATGCTGCAATTGTACCGAAATATCCCGCAATTGGTCATTGATCGACATCCAGCGCCGCGATCTCTCGGCATCCGTCTGCGCCTCGGTCAGCAAGGGGCTTTCCACCACGATGCTCGCCGCCAGCTCGCTGATCTCCTGCACCGTCTGCAAGGCGGGGATCGCCTTGCTGCCGATCACCAACTGATTTTCCGTGACACGCTGCAGAATCGCCCAGGTCACGATTCCCGAAGCCAGGAACAGGGCCGAGACGCCGAGGAAAGCCAATGAGAGACGAAAGCCGATGCTGCGAGGGCGCATTGCGATCCAATTGCCTGACAATCCAATTGCCGCTGTCGGCGTCATGGCGATACAGTGCCCGAGGCTATTACTGACGCTCCATGTTGTCGAGATGTCTAAGCATCCAGCACCGCCTATGTCTGCCGATCCTTGCCTGCGCCGGGTGACGCAATCCTCGGGCACCATCGCACGGCGCCGCGCTCTGGCGGGCCTGGCGAGCCTTGCCTGCCTGCCCTTGCTACGGCCGGCGATGGCGCAGGACGACGAGAACGACGCCCGGGGAGCTGGAGGCGCCACAACCCTGGCGGTGACGACCTGGACGCCGCCCTTCGATTACAACGGTGCCCGGCACGAGATCGACTATCCGCTCGTCACCGCCGTGCGCCGGCAATGGCGGCTCTGCGCACTTTATCCGCATCTCAAGGACCCCTACTGGCTCAGCGTCAATTACGGCATGGTCGAACGCGCCCGCCGTCTCGGCATCCGCCTGGATGTTTTCGAGGCCGGCGGTTATCCCAATCTCACTCGCCAGCGCGAGCAATTGGCCGATTGCCAGTCCCGCGAGGTCGACGCCGCGATCCTCGGCACCGTGTCCTTCGATGGTCTGAGCGATCTGGTTCGCCAGCTCGCTCGGAAACTGCCGGTGATCGCCGCCGTCAACGATATCGCCAATGACGGCATCACCGCGAAAGTCGGGGTCTCCTGGGTGGATATGGGCCGCGCCATCGGCCGGTACTTCGCGACACTCCATCCCCGTGGCAGCGCGCCGAAGAAAGTCGCCTGGTTTCCGGGGCCCAAGGGCGCCGGCTGGGTCGGCTTCGTCGAAAAGGGCGTGACCGAGGAACTGGCGCATAGTTCGGCGGAGATCGTCACCACCCAATGGGGCGATACCGGGACGGAAGCGCAGTTGCTGTTGGTCGAGGATGTCCTCGAACGTTATCCCGATATCGATGTCATCATCGGCAGCGCCGTCACCGCCGATGCCGCCATTCCCGTTCTGCGTGCCCGCGAGCTGACAGGCCGCATCCAGGTCCTGGCCGATTATTTCACCCATTCCGTCTATCGCGGCATCAAGCGCGGCAAGGTCCTGGCGGCGCCGACCGATTTCCCCGTGCTGCAGGGCATGCTTGCCATTGATCAGGCCGTGCATGCGCTAGAAGGCAGCCTGACCCATCCCCATGTCGGCCCGTCGATCAAGACCCTCGACGGCGCCAGCATCACGCAGCCCGATATCGACAATTCCCTCGCCCCAGCCTGGTTCCAGCCGGTCTTCCGGGTCTAGCTATCGGGCAGCACGATCGACCGAAATCGATCAATCGTGAGCCTTTCGATCACCGGGCGGCGCTTGACCGTCTTCAAAATTCATTATAATGATATGTTGATGCGATGATTGATTGTACATGCGAGATCAACTGTCGCGGACGGCCTCCCGGTTCTCGGGGGGTGAGGGGAACGTCAACGGGAAGGCAGCTTGACCGGCATCCACCGCCAGCGGTTGGGATTGCCCCGGCTTCGGCCGGGTGTCCAGGTCTGCCATGTCGTCGAGACTGAAAGGGATTTATCGTGACGATGAGCTATCAATCCGCGCAACGCTATACCCGCAGCAAGGCCTTGTTCGAGGGCGCCTGCGCCGTCATTCCGAGCGGCGTCAACAGCACGGCCCGCGCCACCTGGTCGGGCTGGGATCCCTATCCGCTCTTCGTCGACAAGGGGACCGGCTCGCGGCTGCGCGATGTCGACGGCAACGAATATATCGACTACCTCCTGGGTCTCGGGCCGATGATCCTCGGCCACCGGCCGCCCAAGGTGACGCAGGCCGTCGTCGATTACATCCAGAACCACGGCACGGTCTTCGCCCTGCCCTGCGCCGACGAGACGACGCTGAGCCACAAGCTGATCGCCGCCGTTCCCAGCGTGGAGCAGGTCCGGCTGTGCAATACCGGTACCGAGGCGGTGCTCTATGCGACGCGTCTCGCCCGCGCCTTCACCGGGCGCCAGAAGCTGATCCGCTTCGAGGGCATGTATCACGGCTTCTCCGACGGCGTTTACTGGAGCAAGCATCCCTCGATCGAGACCGCTGGGCCGGATGCGCGGCCGCTGGCGATCCCGCAGGGACCGGGCCTGCCGCGCGGGGTCGAGGAATCGCTGATCATCCTGCCCTGGAACGATGTCGCCGCCCTGGAAGCCGCCTTCGCCCGCGAGGGCGATGCCATCGCCGCCGTGATCACCGAGCCGGTGATGTGCAATACCGGCTGCATCCTGCCGGAGAAGGGCTATCTCGAGGCGATCCGCAGGATCACGGCGCAGCACGGTGCCCTGCTGATCTTCGACGAGGTCATCACCGGCTTCCGCGTCTCCCTCGGCGGCGCGCAAGGCCATTACGGCATCAAGCCGGATCTCAGCACCTTTGCCAAGGGCATGGGCGGCGGCTTCCCGATCGCCGCCATGGGCGGCCGTAAGGACGTGATGGCCCTGGTCGCCAATGGCACGGTGTCGATGGCCGGCACCTATGCGGCGAACGGCATCGCTGTCGCCGCCGCCAATGCTGCCCTGGACGAGCTTGCCGTGCCCGGCATGTATGAACGCCTGCATCGGACCTCCGATGCCTTGCGCCATGGCCTCGAAGCGATCTTCGCCGAAGCCGGCATCCCGACCTCGGTGCCCGGCGTCGGCCCGGTCCTGCAGGTCTGGTTCTCGAAGCAGCCGATCCGCAATTACCGCGACGCCGCGCGGCATGCCGATCATGACATGTTCCGCCTGTGGTGGGAGGGCATGATGGATCGCGGTGTGCTGTTCCATCCGGGCGCCTTCGAGAATCTCTTCGTCTCCTTCGCTCATACGGACGAGGATATCGCCCGCACCTTGGACATCGCCCGTGACACCGTGCGATGGATGAAGCAGCGGATCTGATGACGGATTGACCACGTGACCAAAGCGACATTGACGGCAGATACCCTCACGCTCGGTATCGATCTCGGCACCCATGCGGTGAAGGTTGCCGCCATCGATGCCACGGGCACTGTCGCCGGCACCGGGCAGGCTGCCTTCACCACGGTGGCGGAGCTGCCCGGTCAATCCGAACAGGCGCCCGAGGATTGGCTGCAGGCAGCGGCCGAGGCCATCGCCGATCTCGGCCAACAATTGGGGGGCGGATGGACCTCGCGCCTCGCCGGCATCGGTCTCACCGGGCAGTTGCCGACCCTGGTCTGCATGGGACAGGCGGGCGTGCTCGGTTCGGCCATCACCTGGTCCGATGCCCGGGCCGATGACTGGGCGGCGAACTATCTCTCGCCGGAACGGCGCGACTGGCTGTATCGCCGCACCGGGATGCCGATCGACGGCCGCTATCTCGCCCCGATGCTCGCCTATCATCGTGGGGCCGTGATCAGCCAGGTCACGGGGATTCTCTCGGCCAAGGATTTTCTCTGTGCCGCCCTGACCGGCCGTTCCGTCACCGATCCATCGACGGCGGCCGGTTATGGTGTTTATGACCTGACCCGGGAAAGCTGGGACAAGGATCTCTGCACCTTCTGGAAGCTTAACCCGAATCTCTTGCCAGCGGTGCAGCCGGCGCATGAGATCGCCGGCCGTCTGCAAGCGGAGACCGCCCAGCGCCTCGGTCTGCCGGCCGGTCTGCCGGTCGGCGTCGGCGCCGCGGATTCCGTCTGCGGCGCCCTTGCCATGGGCGGCCTGACGCCCGGCGTCGTCAGCATCGCCATGGGCTCCAGCACCATCGTGCTCGACGCCATCCGGCAGCCGCTGCTCGACGAGCGCATCCGCTATCTGCTGACGCCGCATGTTGCGGGCGGCTGGTACGGGCGGGAGATGGATCTCCTCTCCACCGGCATCGGCTATCGCTGGCTCGGCGACATGCTCGGCCTCACCGGCGAGGCCCTGGCCGTGGAAGCCGCGAAGGCCCCGCCCGGCGCCCATGGCCTGCTCTTCGCCCCCTATCTGGCCGGCGGCGAGCAGGGGGCTCTCTGGAATCCGGATCTGCGCGGCGCCCTGGTTGGCTTGACCGTCCAGCATACGCGCACGGATATCGCCCGGGCCTTCCTGGAGGGTGTCTGTTTCGAAATCCGCCGCTGTGTCGAGATTCTCGCCGACCAGTCGCGGATCGATCGTGTCGTGCTCGCCGGCCATATGGCCGCGCATCCGGCCTCGCTCGCCATGCTGGCGGATGTGCTGCAGCGGCCGGTCCAGCCTTTCGCTCATCTATCGCCCGCGGCTTGGGGCGCGGCCAGATTGGCTCAGGCTGGCCTCGATGCAAGCACGGATCTTTCCCATCCGGCCAGCGCGACAGAACCCGGTGCCACCGTCATACCCGGCGGCGATGCCGCGACCTATGCTGCGCTCTATGAGAGCTACAAGGCGCGCTTTCCAATGGCCGCCCTGCCTTTCTCCGATATCACCCCTCAGAGGCCCACAGCGTGAAACTCCATTGGCTCACCACTGCCAGTCTGGCGGATATCGCCGCCAATCATCTCACCCGCAAACTGGCCACGAAGCCGACGGCCGCCATTGCCCTGCCAACTGGCGAGACACCGCTCGCGCTCTATCGCTGCCTGGCCGAGCGCCGGCAGGCCGGCACCTTCGCCTGCGACCAGGCCCGGTTCTTCAACCTGGATGAATTCGTCGGCCTGGGCCCGCAGGATTCGGGCAGCTACGGCGCCTATGTACAGCGCCATATCGCAACACCCCTTGGCATCGATCCCGCGCATTTGCGGTTGCTGCGTGGCGACGCACCGGATCTCGCTGCCGAATGCCGGGCTTTCGATCAGGCGATCCAGGAAGCGGGCGGGCTCGATCTTGCCATCCTCGGTATCGGCACGAACGGCCATATCGCCTTCAACGAGCCCGGCACCGATTGGCAAGCACCGACCCATCGCGTAACCCTGGCCGAGGCGACACGCCAGGCCCAGCGCAGCCTATATGCCGATGTCGCGGCGGTACCGCGCGAAGGCCTGACCATGGGCATCGCCACGATCCGGGCCGCCCGCTCGATCCTGCTGCTGGCCGCCGGGCAGAACAAGAGGCAGGCGCTGGATGCCCTTCTCGCCGGCCGGCCGGAGCCGGCTTGGCCGGTGACCGCCATTCTCGATCACCCCGATCTGACGATCCTCGCCGATCAGCAATTGCGGGCGGCGGCGTGACGGCAGGTCCGGCCATTCGATGAAGTGGGCGGTGAAGCGGACTGATGAAACGGGCCGATGAAGCGGGTGGATTGCGCGCCGGAAGTAAGGCAGAAAGGACTGCAGGACCGCCAGAGCAGATCAAGGCCGGGCAGACGAAAGCCGATCGGACATGTCACTTTATGAAAAGACCATCTCTTTCATCCTCCAATATATCGAGGAGCAGCAGCTAGAGACGGGCGCGAAACTGCCGACCGAGCCGGAACTGGCCGCCATGGCCGGCGTCAGCCTGGTGACGATCCGCCGTGCGCTGTCGGAACTGGCGGCGAAGGCGGTGGTCCGGCGCGAACAGGGGCGCGGCACTTTCCTCATGCGGTCGCGGGTCAGTGCCGAGACGACCAAGGTCGGCGGCCTGCATAACGGCCTCAGCCTGGATGCCCAGTCGTCGCTGAAGACCCGCCTGTTGCATCTCGATCGCCGGGCGGCGACGGACACCGAGATCCAGCGCCTCGGCCTCGCCGAGGGCGCCAGCGTCTGGGAGGTCTCCCGTCTGCGCCTGCTGGAGAACCGGCCGGTCATTCACGAGATATCGGTCATTCCGACCATCCTCGCCCCCACCCTCGCCCAGCATTTCGATCAGGCTGGATCGACCTCGCTCTACGCCACATTGGAATCGGAATTCGGTCTGCGCGAGGCGCGCGAGGAACAGACTCTGGTCTGCCGGCCGGCCGACACTGTCGATGTCAAGCTGCTCGCCTTGCGCAAGGCCGACTGGGTGGTCGAGATTCACGGCGTCAGCTACACCACCCGCCATGTGCCGATCGACTGCTTCCGCATGGTATTCGATGCCAAAGGATTCAGTTTCCGCCTGGAAACCGCGCCGACATCGGTGATGGAAGCCGTCGCCATCCAATCCTGACGCTGCTCTCAGCATCAGGGCGCGAAGACGTCAAGGCGTGAAGGTACGGGAAAAACGGCAACCGTCGCGCTGAAACTCGATCATCCGGCCGTTGATGACGGGGCCGGCAACCAGACGTTCAGGCAAATGCGGATCGGCGCCATAGCGGAAGATGCCGGGCTCGATCTCGCATAATTCGACGTCGCTCAGCGGTGCCTCGCAGCCGCCGGCGGCGATCAGGAACAAGCGGTCCTCCCGCAGCACGATACGGCAGGCGGTGAACCAGGGAGAATGCGAGCGGTAGCGGCCGACATAGGATTTGTAGCGCTCCAGCGTGGCTGGCGGCAGTACGGACGCCGGTCGAGCGGTATCGCGGCGAAGCACCAAGCCACCATGGCACCAGACCGGCTTGCCCCCCTCCCGCTCCAGCGTGAAATTGAAACGTCGGAAGGCCGGATGATCGGTGGTGAACCGGCTCGTCCAATGACGATAGAAGCGGGCCTTGATGCCGCCACTGATCAGCACGATCTCACCCGCCTGCGCGGCATCCGGTTCAAGAGTGATCGTCACCGCCTGCCCGTCTTCCGCCGTGCCGCTGAACGACCCCAGCATGGCCGGATCGGCTTGCTCAAGGCCGGAGATGATCCTGTCTCCGGCTAATCGGAGCCGGAGATCCATCGCCGCGATCTGGGCGGCGGCCTGTTCGTCCGCATCGCCTGCGGCCGCGGTCAGCCATTCATGGCCCAGGCGGGCGATCACATGCGCCGCCGGCCAGTCGCCATGGGCATTGGTCAACACGGCAATGCCGATCCCATGGGTGATGTCGGCCAGGGCGAAGGTCGCATACCCCACCATGCCGCCGCCATGGGTGAGGCAGGCGGCACCGCGCACCGTCTCCACATTGACGCCGAGGCCATAGTTGCTGGTCTCCACGCCGGCACCGGCCAGCATCTCGGGCGTGTCCTCACCGCCGACCGCGAGCGAGCCGATGAACTCCGCGAAACCTTTTTCGCTGAGGATCCGCTTGCCGCCGTGTTCGCCGCGCCCCAGCAGGGCCTGCAGGAAATATCCCATGTCGCGGCCATTGGAGGCGATATTGCCATCCGCCGCATTGAATTCGAACCAGGTCGACGGCGCCACCGCATCGCCCAAAACCCAGGGCTGATCATCCGCCGCCGGCGCATATCCGACGGCAAGGCGGGCGCGATCCGGATTGGCGACGCAGGGCAGCGTCTCCGTCATGCCCAGCGGGTCGAGAATACGCGATTGGCACATGGCCGTTGCCGGCTGCCCCGTCACCGCCTCCACCACGAGCCCCAGCAGGATATAGCCGGCATTGGAATAATGGAAAAACGTCCCCGGCGCACTGCCGGTCCGGGTTTCGCGCAGCCCCCAGCTCTGCGCGTAATCGTCGGGCACCGCATCGGCGCCGCCGATCAGGCCCGAGGTGTGATGCAGCAGATGCCGCAGGGTGAACATCGGATAATCGGTCTTCACCCGGAACCACGGCAGATACTCGGTCACCGGTGCGTCGAGGTCGACACGTCCCTCTTCGGCCAGTTGCAGGATCAGAATGCCGACGAAGATCTTGCTGATCGAGCCGATGGCGAAGAGATGCGTGGGCTCAATCGGCGTACCGGCTTCCATATTCGCCTGGCCGAAGGAAAGCTCGGCGAGGACGGCATCCCGCGACACCACGGTGATGGTGCCGCCGGGCAGGGGCCAATACCGCATCAGGTGCTGCGACAAGGCGGTCAGCCGGCGGGTCAGAACGTCTGGGGAGATCATCTTGTCAACTCGAGACTAATCAATTGAAACGCGACCTAGGCCTGCGCGCGATTGAGGAGAAGCTGCAGCAAGGCGCGCATGGGCGAGGCCGTGGCCCCCTCCGGCCAGGGGTCCAGTTCCTGTTCCAGATAGGCGCTGGACCCGTTGTCGATATGCACCCAGGGGACCGATCCGGCGAAGTGCCGCAGATAGGTCGCGGCCATCTGACCGGTATCCGGCGCATCGAGCGGCGCATTGGCGAGGTCGGCCACTTTCGATTTCAGCATGCGCCGATATTCCGGCCGCAGCGGCAAGCGCCAACCGGGTTCGCCGGCGACCCGCCCCGCCGCCAGCAGCTCATCCGCCAAGGCATCGTCGGTCGCCCAGCAGCCCCACAAAGCGGGGCCGACACCGCCGCCATCGGTCAGCGTTCCGACATCGATGATACCGGCAACTTTCTGCCGCGCGAGATAGGCAATGGCATCGGCGAGAACCAGACGGCCCTCGCAATCGGTATCCGTCACCTCGGTCCGGCTGCCATCGGGATGCGTCACCACATCGCCCGGACGCTGCGCGTGACCGCCCGGCATGTTCTCAGCCATCGGCAGGACCGCGATGAAATCAGGTGCGGCGCCAAGCTCGACCGCCGCGAAGACCGCGCCGGCCACGGCCGCCGCCGCCGCCATATCCGTCTTCATCCAGGCGATCTCCGCCGGGTCCCGCTTCAGGTTGATGCCGCCGGAATCGAAGGTGATGCCCTTCCCGGCCAGGCCAAGTACGGCACCGCCTTGCTGACGCCCGTGCCGCAACTCGACGACGACCGGGGCATGCCGGCTGGCGCCACCGACCGCCGCCGTCGCGCCGAAACCACGGGCGCTCATGTCGTCCGCGTTCCAGGTGCTGGCCGCCATGCCAAGCTCGCGCGCCCGCATGGCAACACGCTCGGCGAAAACCGCCGGCGTCAGATCGCCGCCGGGCGTCTCCACCAGCCGACGCACCCAATTGGCCGTCCGGCCCGCGACCAGGCCGATCTCGAGCGCACGGCGATTTGCGGCATCGCCGCTTTCGCCCGGCGCCAGCAGCAGAACATCGTCACCCGCTTGCGGTCGGGCCGCCGTGTCGGCTGCATAGATGTACCGTCCGAGCAGAATGCCTTCCGCCACCGCACGGACCGCCATGGCTCTGTCATTTCCGATCCGGGCCAGATTGGTCACCACGCGGCCACGCGCCGCCTGGGCCGCCGCCATGGCCGCCAGCCGGATCGGCTCGGGACCCAGCTCAGCCTCCTGGCCAAGGCCGACCGCCAAGAGATCCGGACTATCCGCAACGCCCAGCAGATAGCCGGAAGCCTGTCCCGCTTCCGCCGTAAAGTCTGGGTCGCGCCGAAGGGCATGGCTGAGCCGTGCCCCCCAAGCCGCGATTGGTGATACCGGCGCCGATGCCGGGTCCGGCGGCAAGGCCAGCCGGACCCCATCGGGATGGGCGAAGAACGGCAGGACCAGACAGTCCCCCTCAACGATTGCCGTTCCATCATCACTCAGACGCATCGTATCACCCGTGCCGTTCTTCCAAATCGTGCAACATGATCACTTGGCACGATGCACGTTCATCAGGGTCACGGTCGAGAGATTTGTGACCGAGCCAACCAGCGGCGACATGACGAATCCATCCCACTTCGGATTGTGCGCCTCGAGGACATCGGGATAGACGAGGACAATATAGGGACGATCGTCGAACAATTTTTTCTGCAGTTGATCGAGCACCTCGCGGCGCTGCTGCGGATCGATCATCGTGCTTTGCTTCTTGAACAATGCGTCATAGGCAGGGTCGCAATAGCCGCTGTCGCTGTTATTGCCATACTGGTCGCAGGTCATGACGCCCAGGATATAACCTGGTTCGACCGGCAGGACCCAGTTCCACATCGCCAGATCGAACTCGTCATACTTGTTGTCGTTGGCACGAATCGCCGCCGTCGCCGCATCGGGATCCATCTTGCGCTGCCGGATCTCGATACCGATCTTCTTGAAGCCGGCCTTGATGATCTGGAAGGTGCGGTCGCCGGTGCCGTTCTCCTCGGTGGGGAAAACCACGTCATAGGCCATCGAATGACCGTTGGCCACGCGTATACCATTGGGGCCCTTCTTGTAACCGGCGGCATCGAGCAGCGCATTGCCCTTGTCGGTATCATAAGGCAACGCCTTGATCGCCTCGTCCTTGAAGCCGGAGGCCGGCGAGACCACACTGGACCCCGGCGTCGCATGACCCAGCCAAACAGTCTTCACGATGGTATCGCGGTCGATCGCATATTCCATCGCCTCGCGCACCTTGGGATCGAGCAGCTCCAGATTCTTTTTCTTCTTCGGATTGGTGTTGATGATGAAGGTCTTGATGCCGACACCGGGCGCGCTCGACACGGTCATCTTCGCCTTGGTCAAGGTCGCGACGGCGGTCGGCGGCGTCTGCTCGCCGATCATGTCGAGCTGGCCCGTGGTCAGGGCCGTGATCATCGCATCGTCATTGGCGAAGAACTGCAAGCCGAACCCATCGATGACCGGGGCCTTGCCCCACCATTTCGGATTACGCTTGAAGATCGCCAGTTGATCCTTGACGTGCTTAACCAGCATGAAGGGTCCGCCGGAGACGATCGGCGCCTCGTTCTGGAACGAGGTGATCTTCTCGCCCTTCCCTTCCGTCAAGGGCGCCCAGATATGTTCGGGCAGGATCGGCATTTGCTGCATCAATGCGAGGACCGTGTTGACCGGCGCCGAATAGGTGACGACCAGCGTGTTGTCATCGGGCGCTTCCGCCTTATCCATGTGATCGACATATCCCGCCAGCAGAGCCGTGGCATCGTCCTTGAACTTCTTCATCATATTCATGGTGAAGGCGGCGTCCTTGGCCGTCATCGGTTGACCGTCCGACCAGGTCGCCCCTGGCACCGTGTGATAGGTCCAGACCTTGCCGTCGGCCGAGGTTTCCCACTTGGTCGCGAAGTAAGGCTGGATATTCAGGGAGCCGTCATATTGCACCAGGAAGGGATAGACATACGCGTAGGCGATCGAGCTGTAATCCGATTGCGAGATGAAGGGATTGAGCGAATCGATCGGCTGGGTGGTGCCGATCCGCAAAATGTCGGCCGCAGATGCCGTGCCCGCTCCACCGATGGCCCCACCGCCGATCGCGCCCAGGCCGACGCCAACACCCAGGGCCACTGCCGCCGCCCAGCGCCGCGCCATGGTGCCGATGCCGCGATGAAGATGTTTTCGATTGCCCATTTTCCTGACCTCCCTTGGATTATTGCCATGTCGGGTTTGCCCCCGCTGGTCCGGTTCGGACACCGCTTCGGCCCACCGTTATGATTTCCCATACAACAGGACTTGCCTCTCATTTAGTCTGCTTAGTATAATAAGTGACTGTCAAGCAATTTGGCGCCAGACCAACTGGCCTCAGGGGGAGAGTGGTGCAGGGATCGGCTTATATTTGGAAGCGCACGGGCTTTGCCGTGGTTACCGTCTTCATCGCGCTCGCCTTGAACTTCATTCTGTTTCGCGTCCTGCCCGGCAACGCGGTGACCCGCGTCTCTCGCGTGCCCAATGCCTCGCCCGAACTCAAGCATGCCCTGGAGGCGCAATTCGGTCTCGATAAGCCGCTATGGCAGCAATTCCTCTATTACCTGCGCGAATTGTTCAGCGGCAATCTCGGCATCTCCTATACCAACCGCCAGCCGGTCATGCATAATCTGGTGGAGGCTTTCGGCAATACCATTCCCATGGTGGCGACCGGCACGGTGCTGGCGCTGCTGATCGGCATTTCCATCGGCGTCCTGTCGGCGGTGCGCCGGGGAACATTGGTCGATCATCTCTGCACCAATATCGCCGTACTTTTCTATGCCTTTCCGACCCAGTTCCTCGGCATGATGATTCTGATCCTCTTCGCCGGCGGCCTGCCGACCGCCGGGATGACCGATCCCTTCACCGTGGACGATTCGTTCTGGGCCTATGTCAGCGATGTCGCCCTGCATATGATCCTGCCGGTCGGCACTTTGGCCCTGACGCTCTACGCCGAGAACACCCTGATCGTCCGCTCGGCCATGCTGGAAACCTTGGGCGAAGACCACATCCTCACGGCACGGGCGAAGGGTGCCTCGCGGCCCCGCATCATCTGGTTCTATGCCCTGCGCAACGCCATGCTGCCCGTCATCACCATGGTGGCGATGTCGCTCGGCACGATCGTCACCGGCTCGATCCTGGTCGAGGTCGTCTTCTCCTGGCCCGGCATCGGCCGCGCGCTCTACGAAGCCGTTCTGAAGCGCGACTATCCGATGCTGCAAGGCGGCTTCCTCGCCATCACCATCGTCGTGACTTTCTGCAACCTTGTGGCGGACCTGCTCTATTTCGAGCTCGACCCCAGAATTACGACATGAGATTCCGGCCATGAGCAGCACCCTCCTCTCCACCGAATCCGCCGCCGAAGCGCATATCCGGCCCGGCTTCTGGCACACCTTGCGCGAGGTTCTGTTGCAGCCGAGCGCGATGACCGGCCTGATCATCATCATCGTCTTCGTCTGCCTGGCGATCGCAGCACCCTGGATCGAGCCCTATAGCACCACGGAAGCCAGTTGCGGCGTCTTCGATCCCCCCTCGAGCACCCATTGGCTGGGCTGCGACGACGGTGGCATCGACATGCTGAGCCTGGTGCTGCGGGGTGGCCGCATCTCGATGATCGTCGGCGTTACAGCCAGCCTGATCGCCATCGGTCTCGGCGCCGCCGTCGGCGTCCTCTCCGGTTATTTCGGTGGTTGGGTCGATACCGTGCTGATGCGGATCACCGATTATCTGCTGGTCATCCCGCAGATCGTGCTGATGATCATTGTCGCCGCCATCTGGGAGCCGAGCCTCTCCCATGTCATCATCGTCATCGGCATCCTGATGTGGACGAGCCCCGCCCGCCTGATCCGCGCCCAGGTCAAGAGCCTGCGCGAGCGTGTCTTCGTCAAGCGGGTGAAGGCGCTGGGCGGCCACGACTGGCATATCATCTGGCGCCATATCCTGCCCCAGCTCGGGCCCCTGCTGGTCGCCAATACGGTCCTCGCCATCACCGTCGCGATCTTCAACGAAACGGCTCTGGCCTTTCTCGGCCTCTCCGATCCCGATGCCATCACCTGGGGTACCATCATGGAACATGCCTTCGACCGGGCAGCGGTCAGCACCGGCGCCTGGTGGGCAGTCGTTCCGGCCGGTGTCGCCGTCGCCGTCGCGATCATGGGCTGCTACATGCTGGGCCGCTCGATCGAGGATTCGCTCAATCCACGCCTCAAGGTTTCCTATCTCTCGCCGCGTAGCTGGCTGATGCGGCCCCTGGTCGGGCGGGGACCCGACGCCCTATGAGCGAGATCATCATGAACGCGCCGATCGTCCCATCTGCCACTGGTGCCGCCACCGCCAAGACCAGCATCCTCACGCTGGAGAACCTGCATGTCTGGTTCGATCTCGGCCATGGCGGCCATGAATTCCATGCCGTGAAAGGCATCGACCTCACGCTCGCCCCCGGCGAACGCCTGGGCCTGGTCGGTGAATCCGGCTCGGGCAAGACCACGACGATCCTCGCGGCGATGGGGCTGCTGCCTTCCTCCGCCCGCGTTGCCGGACGGGTCTATCTCAATGGCCAGGACATTTTGCGCCGGGGCGAGGAGAGCGTCGCGCCGCATCGCTGGAAGGACATGGCCATGGTCTTCCAAGGAGCGATGAATGCCTTCAATCCAGTGAAGACCGTGGGCTGGCAGATCGCGGAAGCGATGCAGATTCATGGCGTCGCCAGCGGCGCCACCGCCAAAAGACGGGTCGGCGAGTTGCTCGACCTGGTCGGCATTCCGCCCAAGGACGCGTCTCGCTATCCGCATCAATTCTCCGGCGGCATGCGCCAGCGCGCGATCATCGCCATGGCATTGGCCTGCGAGCCGAAGATCCTGTTGGCGGACGAGCCGACCACGGCGCTTGATGTCATGGTGCAGAAACAGGTGCTGCAATTGCTGGTGCGCCTCAGCGAGGAGCTCAACCTCGCGCTGATCCTGGTGACCCACGATCTCGGCGTGATCGCCGAAATCTGCCACCGGGCCGCCGTCATGCTGAATGGCGAGGTCGTCGAGCAAGGGCGGGTGACGGATCTCTATCATCGCCCGCGACATGAGTATACCCGTCGCCTGTTCGAGGCGACGCCGAGCCTGGATGGGCCACGGCATATCCTGGCGGCTGAGCGATCTGCGGAACGATCCGCCGACGAAACGGCGGCACAGTCGCAGCCCTTGCTGCAGGTGACGGATCTCCAGGTCAGCTATGCCAAGCCCCGCAGCATCGGCGAGATGATCCGGCGCGAACCACGGGATCATCTGACCGCCGTCGATGGCGTCTCGTTGCATGTCGAACGGGGAGAACTGGTTGCCCTGGTCGGGCAATCCGGCTGCGGCAAGACGACGACCTTGCAGAGCGTGCTCGGCATGCTTACACCGCAGGGCGGCTCGATCAGGATCAACGGCGAGGACGTCACGGGCCTCAAACCGCGCGCCTGGCGGCGGCTCCGGCGCCAAGTGCAGATGATCTATCAGGACCCCTACGAATCCCTCGATATCCGGTTTCGCGTCAAGGATACGGTCGAGGAACCACTGCTGATCCACCATATCGGCACGAGCGCCCGCGAGCGCGAGCAGATGGTGCTGGAAGCGTTGGAGCGGGTGGAACTGACCCCCACCAGCCGCTATCTCTACCGCTATCCCCATGAGCTTTCCGGCGGTCAGCGCCAGCGCGTGGCGATCGCCGCCAGTATCGTGCTGCGGCCGGAACTGCTGCTGGCGGACGAGCCCGTCTCGATGCTCGACGTCTCCATCCGCAACGGCGTCCTGCAATTACTCAGCGAATTGCGTCGCAAGGGCCGAATGGGCATCCTGATGATCACCCACGATCTCTCGACCGCCGCCGCCTATGCCGACCGGGTCGCCGTCATGCATCGCGGGAAGATCGTCGAACAGGGTCTGACCGAGGATGTCATCCATCGTCCGCAGGACGATTACACCAAGGCCCTGCTGGCCAGCATTCCCAATCCCGATCCGGATGCCCGAAAAGGGCGTTGATATGAGATGAGAGCGAGAGCCGGAGCGAAACCGGCGGCGTCAACGCCGCCCGGCGCCCTTTATCTTGCCCTCCGCCATCTTGTTCTCCGGCGAAACATCCCGGCTCGTCATATCCGGCGACAGGGCGATATTGCTCGAAAGCGCACCACCGCCCGATAGCGGCAGGACGACCCAGGCACCGATATCGGCGGGACGCAGCAGCCGGCGATTGCTGCTGCCGGCGGTGTAGAAGATGAAATCGGATGCTCGGTAGGTTTGCTGGTAGCAGTCGAAGGCGGTACCCGACGCGGTGAAACTGACGCCGCGAATCCGCACCACCTGATCGCGCGGATTGAGCTGCAAGGCCTCGCGCTCGATCGCATTCGGCTTATCCACCTCCAGCGACTGCTCGGCATATTCGTCCTTCAGGCCATAGCGAGTGGCAAGAAAGCGGTACATGGAATCGCCCGCCGCAAGCTCCCGCTCCTCCAACGCCGGAACGAGGCTGAGCGGCAGGACCGCCTGCTCCAGGATCGCCGGCATGGCGCCGAGGCTGCGCCGCCGCAGCACCTCCCAAACCGGCTGCCCTGCTTCGATCGACAGAGCGCGGGCGATATTGGGGCTCGGCAGGCCGACACTGAGCTTGAGCAATTCCGTGGACAGCGTCGGACCGTCGCCGGATCCCGCCAAGGTCTGCAGCAATTCGCCCGAGCGGGTCGGTTCGCTGAGGAATCGTTCACGCGCGACGAAGGTGCCCAGGCCCTGATGGCGCTGGATCTTCCCCGCCTGTTCGAGCTTGTCGAGGGCACTGCGCACGGAAATCAGGCTGACCCCTGTCGTCGCCACGAGCTCGTTGGTGCTCGGCAGCCTGTCGCCGCCCTTCAATCCCTCGCGGGCGATCAGGTCCAGCACGTGATCGTAAACGATCTGATAACGGAGCTTGCGCTCCTCCTTCGTGCCAGTTCTCGCCGCCGGACGTTTACGCGCCACACGGGCCTCCTTCATGCTCCCGGGAGCAGCGGCACCGACGACCGGAATGCGAGGCCGCTCCATCACCTCATACCTACTATATACATAGTATTATGTCCTGATTTTTATGCAGGCAACCAAGCCGTTACACAGCGTCCGAGGACCCGGCGTGACGGTGCGTCAAAGGTGTACCGGGAAAGGGATGGCAGGATGGCGGGGGCATCGCCCGACCTTGCAGCCAAGATGCGGCTACTCCACGCCCTTATGGTTCCCTTGGCCGGAGTAGCGAAAGACGCTGTTCCATACGACCTAGGTTCTGTACTCATAAAGATGATTCCCCTCGAAGCGGGGATATGATTCA
>CAYOQR010000074.1:0-25063 GCA_964406155.1 uncultured Rhodospirillaceae bacterium
GGCTTAAGCTCCCTCGCCCCACGTGAGTGGGGAGAGGGTTGGGGTGAGGGGTGGCTGCGCCCAACGAGATGTGTGCTGTTAGCGGCTCTCTCGTCTCTCCCCGCATCAAAGAGCTTTCAACATCCAGTGTCTCAAACCCTTCCACAGATAAGGCTCAAGGCAAGTCAGACAGTCGTGAGCCCATCGCGTCACTCATCCTTGTCGAAACGCTGGCGCCAGGACGGAATAACCGGATTGTCGCCCATGACCTGAGCCGCCTGTCGGATCGCGATCCGCAAAGCGGCGCGGCCGGCGCGGGTTGTGGGGACAGCGAAGCCAGCCGCCGCCTGCCCCTGCTCCATCGCCTGCCAGGCGGCCGTCTTGAGCGCCAGCAGGTCGGGCCGGCCGAATTCCCGGAACAGGTGTTGATAGGCGTCATATTTCGGGCGCGAGAAGGGAATCGGCTTGCCGAAAGCGTCACGCAGCGGATTGCCCGGATAGAAGGTCACGCAGGGCACGAGATGATCCGGCAGGGGCGTGGTTGCGGCATGCGTCCGGCGGTGCTTCAGCAGGTCCGGCAGCACATGGGTGTGCGGGCCGTCGGGACTGGGTTGGCCGGGCTGCGGGATATGCTGATAAACCTCGCCCCGGCCGACGCGGCTCAGCGCGACCCGATGCGGGCTGTGATCGACGATCGCCCTCATCACATCATTGCCATGCTCAAAGACCGGCCGGCCGCAGGCACCCCGCAGGATGGCGATCAGCTCGGGCGATGCCGTGCGGATACAGAAATCCGCCTGGATCAGATCCAGTCCCAGATCGAACAGGATGGCGCCGCGATCCTCGGGCCGCAGCGCCTCGTCATCGGGGCCGATTTCGGTCAGCACCGTCCGGCCGTTCATGGCGCCGATTTCCTCCGGCAGGCAGATGGCGACGGCCTGCATCCAGCCATCGGCCTGGCTGCTCGGCACTTCATACGCAATCGCCTGCATGGCCGGATGCCGGGAGACGGACAGACCGCCCCGGCCGGTAGCGACGTGGACCTTGTCGTCGGAGACGGTCAGCCGTAGCTCCTCGCCGCGATCATGGCGGAATTCGATGATGGCGCCGAAGCTGCCGCAGCTCCAGCCGGTGGCGGGCCGCGCCACCTGCTCGCCCAGAACCTCCATGATCCGGTCAAGGTTGGTGGAGCCGGGTGCAATGGAGGCGGCATCAGCGATCACGGTGGCGGAGTTTGCTTGCGTCATTGTCTGTCGGGTCTCCCTTTACGTGGTCGTGTTGAGAATGAGTGTTGGCGATGGGCCGATCAGGCCATTGCATCGGGGCGAGTCCGCGCCACCGCTTCCTGCTGCGAGCCTTCATCCCGGGCCCCCTCATATCGAGTCCATGGCAGCAGGTAGTCCTGGTCGCGGTGATTGCCGCGCAGGACCGATACGTCATAGGCGAAACGCAGATTGTCGTCGGTCAGCACGTCAGCGGGCCGGCCGGTTTCGACCACCTGCCCGTCCCGCAACAATAGCAGGCGGTCGCAGAAGCGGCTGGCCAGGGTGAGGTCGTGCATGACGACGACGATGGCACGGCCTTGGCCGGCGGCAGCGCGCAGGATCTCCATCACCTGCAACTGATGATAAGGGTCCAGGGCCGCGACCGGTTCATCCGCCAGCAGGATCGGCGCTTCGACCGCCAGGGCTCGGGCCAACAGCACGCGCAGACGCTCGCCGCCCGACAGGGTGTTCACACGGCGCTCCGCGAGATGCCGGATATCCGTCGCGGCCATCGCCCGCTCGACGGCATCCTTATCCCGTGCTGCCCGCTCACGGAGAGCAACCCGTCCACCGACCGCACCCTGCCCGTTCATATCCCGGCCATTCATGCTCCAGGCGCCGATATTCCAAGCGACGCCGCGATGCGGCAGGCGGCCCAGCATGACGAGCTGTGCCACGGAGACCTGCCAATGCACCGTCGTGTCCTGTGGCAGATACGAGATTTGCCGGGCCAGGTCCGCGCGGCTGAACAAACGCAACGGCCGATCGAAGCAAGTCGCGCCTCCCTCCTGCGGCTCGATCAGATTGGCCATCACCCGCAGCAGCGTGCTCTTGCCGGCGCCGTTCGGCCCCAGCAGGCCGAGCACCTCGCCTTCGGCCAGTGCGCAACTGACATCCCGCAAGATCACCCTGCCGCCCAGGGTCACCGAATTATTGTCGAGCCGAAGCGCCGTCATGTCAGCTCCCGTCGCAGTCTCAGAACCAGCATCAGGAAGAAAGGTGCACCGATCATCGCAGTCACGACGCCGAGTTTCAGTTCCTGCCCGCCCAGGCTCTGGCGCGCGATCATATCCGCCACCAGGACCAGGACCGCACCGCCCAAGGCACTCGGCAGCAGCAGGCGGCCCGGCTGGTGATCGAAGCAACGGCGCAGCAGATGCGGCACGACAAGGCCGACGAAACTGACCGCGCCGGTGACGGCGACGGCACTGCCGACGCAGAGCGCCGTTCCCAGGATGATCTGCAACCGGAGACGCGGCAGGTTGAAGCCAAGACTCTGCGCCACGTCCTCGCCCAAGGTGAGCGCATCCAGGCCGCGCCCGGTCGTCGCCAGCAATACCCATCCCACCAGGCAGGGCAGGACGATCAGGCCGACATGGTCGAAGCTGCGATCGGCCAGGGAGCCCATCAGCCAGAACATGATCTCCATGGCCGAATAGGGATTGGGTGAGAGATTGAGCGCCAGGGCGGTCAAGGCACCGGTGATGCTGTTGATGGCGACGCCGGCCAGAATCAGCGTCAAGGTACTGGCGGAGATGCCGGCGAGGCCATAGAGCACCAGCGTCGCCAGCAAGCCGCCCGCCATGCCGCCCAGCGGCAGGCCCAGGGGGAACTGGCCGGCAAGGCCGCTATAAAAGACAATCACCGCGCCGAGGGCGGCACTGCTCGAGACGCCGATGATGCCGGGCTCGGCCAGCGGATTGCGCAGCAGCCCCTGCATCACCGCGCCGGCCATGCCGAGGCTGGCGCCGACCATGACCGCCAGCAAGGCGCGCGGCAGTCGGATATCGAAGAGGACGATGCCCGCGAGGGTCGGCTCCTTGGCCCAGACCGCATGCCACAGATCGGCGACCGGCAACGGCGCATAACCGACCGACAGGGACAGTACGAACATGATCAACACGAGCGCGGCCAGCACGACGAGCGTCACGGCGGCCGTCCTGCCGCCGGCGCCGATGCCGGGCTTCGCGGCGATATCGCGCGCGGTCTCGCTCATCACATCGCTCACCGCTTTGCTCCTTTGCCGGTCAGTTTCCGCTCGGCCTCCAGCAGCAGCGCCACGGCATCGACGAGCGCCGGGCTGCCGCAGGTCCATAATTTATTGGGGATGACGACGGTATTGTCCGGCCTGAAGGCCGCGCGCAGAACCGGGTGCCGGGTCATCTGCGTGGCGAGCGACGGCGCCAATTCGTCGCGGCGATTGAGCACGATGAGATCCGGGTGATGCACGACAAGCAGCTCCATCGGCAGGCGGCCATAATTGTCGATGCCAAGCTCGATCGCCAGATTGGCGAGGCCCGCCCGTTGAAATGCCACATCGATCAGGCTGCCCCTCCCCGCCGTGAAGCCGTTGGGGCTGTAGACCGTCGCCGTCAAACCCGTCGGCGGCACCGTCAGCGCTTCCAACCGCCGGCGCATATCGGCTACCAGCGCCTCGCCCCGCTCCGGATGCCCCACCGCCTCCGCCACTTGGCGGATCTGCTGATAGATATCCTCCTCGCTATGCGGCACATCGAAGACCATGACCTTGTAGCCGAGCTGCTGCAGCAGATTGGCGGAAAAGCGCGTGGTGTATTTTCCGGCCAGGATCAGATCCGGTTTCAGCGGGATGATCTCTTCCGCCTGGCCGCGATTGAGGGCAAGGCCGGTGGCCTTGTCCGCCACGGTGGAGATACCGGGATCGGCGGCAAGGTGAGTGACCGAAGCGATCTCCGACCGGTCCGCGAGGCGGAGCAGCAATTCGTCGGTGCAAAGGTTGAGCGAGACGATCCGCCGTGCCGCGTCCGCAGAGGCCGCTTCCGGCGTTGCCGCCCCGGTCAGGACCGCGAAGGCTAAGCCGAGGCACAGATGCAAAACAGCGGATCGCCAGGCGCTCATGGTCAGAAGCTCGCCTTCAGGCCGAGATAAGCGGAACGCCCCGCCGTTCCGTATCCCCAGACTTCCTCATAGTCTTCATTCAGCAGGTTCTCCAGCCGACCATAGACCTGCAGATTGTCGGTGACCTGATACGAGGCCGCGAGATTCAGCAGGACATAATCGTCCAGCGTCGTGGTCTTCCGTGGCGTGACGAAAATCCAATCCTTCTGCTTGCCATTATATTCGACACCGAGATTGACGTTCGCCCGATCGTCCAGAAACCGGTAGTTGACGTTCAGGCTGGCCACATGGTTCGGGCGGCGCACCAGATCGTCACCGTTGGAATCCACGCCATGCGTGTAGGTATAGGTGCCGGTAACCCGCAGGTTGTCCACCACCTCAACGCCCAGCGACACCTCGACGCCCTCGATCTTGGATTGCCCCGGCAGGTTGATCGAGGTCCGGCCGCTTCCCTGAATCAGGTCTTCGATCCGGTTGTTGAAATAGGTCGCCGACATCGTGATCCGGTCGTCCAGCAGGCTCTGTTCGAGGCCGATATCGAAGCCGGTGCTCTTCTCCGGCTTGAGATTCGGATTGCCGCGATAGTTATTGGTATAGCCATACAGCTCGAAGATGGTCGGCGCCTTGAACCCGGTCCCGTAGGAGCCGCGGATCTTGGTGCCCGTCTCCTTGTGCAGATAGGCCGCCGTCACGCGGACGGTGGTCGCATTCTCGAACAGGTCGCTGTCGTCGAAGCGGCCGCCGGCAGTGATGAACAATCGGTCCCACAGGCCGATCTGGTATTGTCCGAAATAACTGTCGGTCGTGATCTTCCGCTGCAGATTGGCAAAGGCGCTGTTGGCATCGACGCTGTCGATCTCATGCTCATAGCCGATGGTAAAGGTATGAGCCGCGTCGACAAGACTGGATGTATCGAGATAGAGATTGCTCTGGTAATCGACCTTCTTCTTCTTGCCCAGGAAATCGCTGGTCTTCCTGTCATCCTGATAGTTGCGGCTCTCCTGCCGGGTGAAGGTGCCGCCCAGGATATGCTCCCACTTGCCATCGAACAGCTTCAGCTTGGCCTGGGCATGGCCGAAGAGCTGCTCGCCCCGTTCCACATTATCGGCATCCACCGGATAAGAGAAAATCGGATGGGTCGCGTCATATTCGGCCTTGTGATAGGTGTGGCGCAGCACCGCATCGACATCCAACTTGTCGCTGGGCGAGATGCCGACCTTACCGAAGAAGGTGGTGTTGTCATAGCCGTCCTTCTCGCTATTGCCGTTCTTCGTGGCACCCGAGGAGAAACCGTCGGTGTGATAGCCGGTGCCGCTCAGGTAATAACGGAACTTGTCCGTGCTGCCGCCAACACTGGCATTGGCCTTGCCGGTCATGCGCGAACCACCTTCCAGGCTGCCCGCGAAACGGGTCGCGCCATCGCCTTGCTTGGTGATGATATTGACCACACCGCCCACGGCATCGCTGCCATAGAGCGTGCTCTGCGCACCGCGCAGAACCTCGATGCGCTCGATATCGTCCGCCAGCAGATCGGCGAAATCGAATTCCGAGCCGCGCGAGGCGTCGTTCACTTCCATGCCGTCGATCAGCACCAGGGTGTGATTGCTTTCCGCCCCACGAATCCGCACCTGGGTGAGATTGCCGACGACACCAGTCCGGTTCACGGCGACACCCGGCACCTCCCGCAGCACATCGGAAACGAGCACCGTCTTCCGGTCCTCGAGATCTTCCGAGGTGATCACCGAAACCGAACTGCCGACCTGCGACAGCGGCGTTTCGGTCTTGGTCGCGGTCACCACCACGGGCGCGATCTGGATCGCAGCCTTTTCAGGAACCAATCCGATGGGGGCCGATCCGGCGGCAGATTTCTTCTTCTGCCCCGTCTCGTTCTGTCCCGTCTCGGTCTTGGCCTCGTTTTGCTCTTGTTTCTGTTCCTGATCCTGCGCCATCGCCATGTTGCCGGTCAGTCCCATGATCGGGCCTTGAGCCAGCAGCGCCATCAACGCCGCCGATACGATACCCGGTTGCTTCAGAATCCGGCCTTCCGCCGCATCCTGCCGCGCAGCCTTGACGGCATGCGCCTTCTTCTTGAGAATCCGCATTGCAGACACCCGTCTGTGTGAATGGTTGATCTGTTCACGGAAGGGCGCGGAGTTCCGCCAAGAAGGCCGCGCCCTTCCCTTATCGAAGCTTTGTTGCGCGCTCTAGCTGGTTGTCGCCATCAAGCACATCCCCCATGCATTGACGGTCGCGCAATCCCGACAGTGCCGGCCGGCAGCCGGCAAGGCAGGGCCCTGCCCACCATGGCTTCGCCCGGTTCCAGATGTCGTTCGATGAACATGATCGACAGATGAATCGTCACGGTCTGCGGTCGTCCTGTGGCACGTCACCGCAAATCGATGCTGCTTTCCGTTACCGGAATCTCGCCTTCACCGGTACACCCCGCCCGATGCGATCGCATGTGACCACGGTGATGGCAGGTCTCCTGGCTCGCGGGTCCGGATTCGTCGCCGATCTTCCCGGATTGCTCCAGTGATCGTCCTGGCGACGAACTCTCCGCTTACAGTTGCGGGGGCAGCCACGGATCAGGCCCCTTTTGGGTCGTCCCTACCGTGTTCCCTATTAATCCCCTGGACTTCAGCCGTCGGGGAACCATCGATGGCCGGATGATGGGGATGCGTCAGACTGCTGTCAAGCTTTTCGGTCCTATCGCGCCCGATCGCGTCAGCCGAATGACGTGCGCGCTTCCGCTCCCGCAGCAACAGGCAGGAGGGAAGCGCGAATTCGAAAGATGGATGATCGATTGCGCGGCGGCGATCAGGGCGATACCGCCGGCATGCGACGGTCAGTTGCCGTCGAGCTTCACTTCACCCTCTGGCGTGACCAACACGTTGGTCTCCTGACCGTCCTTGTTGACGGCAACGCCGTGCCAGAAATTGTCGCATCCCTTCTGCAGGTCGCGAACATGGGTGTAGCCGGCTGCCTCGATCTTCTTCTTGGTCTGCTCGGCGGTCGAGCCATTGATCTTGTCGCCAGCCATGCAGCTCGCGAGTTGAATGATCTGCGGCGTGCCAGCTTGCGGATTGCCATTCTGGTCAGCCCCAATTTGGTCGGCACCGGCCGGCATCGCCATCACCGAGAGTGCCGAACCGGCGATCAACGCCACGGCGAAAAGTCCTGCTTTCGATTGCATGTTTTTACCTCGCTTATATCGAATGCCGGAAAGAACCAGCAGGGACTCACTGTAGCAAAAATATTGCCGTGGGGCTGTCACCGCTCCGTGTCATCGTGTAACGGCGGGTAACGCCCCTTCCCTGCCCCATTTCTCGCCCCTCGCCGGACAGATGCCCGACAGCGAAACGGAAGACAAAGCCGCTCAGGCGGTTAGGCCGCCCGCCTGAGCCGGGGCGGCCGCATCGCAGCCGTGTCACGCAGCCATCGATTTCCGATGGACAGTCGATGAAATGATATAATATAACACACTCATCGCCATCACAAACCGGATACCGCCAGAGGCTCCCATGCAGTTGAACCGTCGCGCGCTCCTCGCCACCACCTTGTTCCTTGCCGCCGCCCCGTTTGCCGTCCTGCCCGGATCCGAGGCAAAGGCGGCGGAGCCCCTGAACATCGTCGCGGCGGAAAATTTCTATGGCGACGTGGCGCAGCAGATCGGCGGCAGCGGCGTCAAGATCACCAGCATTCTCAGCAATCCCAATCAGGACCCGCATCTGTTCGAGGCCAGCCCCGCCACCGCCCGGGCGCTGTCGGACGCGAAACTGGTGATCTATAACGGCGTCGATTACGACCCCTGGGTCGAGAAATTGCTGGCGGCGGCGAAGAGCAACGGACGTCAGGTCATCGTGGTCGCGGATTTGATGCAGGCGAAAGAGGGCGACAATCCGCATCTTTGGTACAAGCCGGAAACCATGCCGGCCGTCGCCAAGGCGCTGACCGCCGCCCTGGTCAAGGCCGACCCGGCCCATGCGTCGGATTACCAACAGCGCCTGGAAAATTTCCTCGCCTCGCTGCAGCCGATGGCTGACAAGGTGAAGCAATTGCGGGCCGACCATGCCGGCCAGCCGGTCACCGCCACCGAGCCGGTTTTCGGCTATATGGCGGCGGCAATCGGCCTCGAGAACCGCAATCAACGCTTCCAGCTTGCCATCATGAACAGCACCGAACCCAGTGCCGGGGATGTCGCCGCCTTCCAGGACGACCTCAAGAACCGTAAGGTCAAGGCGCTGATCTACAACAACCAGACCAGCGACGACCTCACGACCCGGTTGCTCAATCTCGCCAAAACCGCCAAGGTACCGGTGATCGGCGTCAGCGAGACCGAGCCCGCCGATAAGACCTATCAGGAATGGATGCTGGGCCAGTTGAACGAGCTGGAAAAAGCTCTTGCCGCGTCGGCAGCCGTAACGCAGTGACAACCGAGATGGAATCTTGACGACAGCGACCGCCCCCAGCGTCCCAGCGATCGACCTCGATCACGCCACCATCGCCCTCGGCGGCCGCAGCATTCTGACGGATGTCAACCTGACCATCCGGAACGGTGAATTCATCGGCGTTCTCGGCCCCAACGGGGCCGGCAAGACCACCCTGATGCGCGCCCTGCTCGGCCTCATCCAGCCGGCCAGCGGCAGCGTGCGGATTTTGGGTGAGCCGGCGCGGCGGGGCAATCCGGCAATCGGCTATATGCCACAGATGCGGAGCCTGGCCGCGCAGCTTTCCCTGCGCGGCTGGGACTTCGTCGCCAGCGGCGCCGAGGGCCATCGCTGGGGCCTGCCGATCCTCTCTGCCCGCAGCCGGCGGGCCGTGCACGAAGCGATCGAGCTGGTCGGCGCCGAACACCTCGCCGGCCGCCCCTTGAGCGATCTTTCAGGCGGCGAACGCCAGCGGCTGCTCCTGGCCCAGGCGTTGCTTGGCCATCCGCGCCTGCTGCTGCTGGACGAACCGCTGATCAGCCTCGATCCGCGTCGTCAGCAGACCGTGGTCGATCTGGTCAAGCAGGTGCAGCAGCGCCTCGGCATCGCCGTCCTGTTCAGCGCCCATGAATTGAATCCGCTGCTCGGCGCGCTCGACCGGGTGCTCTATCTCGGCAGCGGCCAGGCCGCCCTCGGTACCGTCGACCAGGTCATCACCGGCCCGGTTCTGTCGCGGCTCTATGGCTCGACCATCGATGTGGTCCGGGTCAAAGGCCGCATCTTCGTCATGTCGGGCGAGCACGACATGGAGCGCGACGCCCATCTGCATGACGAAGCGCACGGTCATGATCATGGACACAGTCATGCCCATGGGCATGACCATGGGCATGATCACGGCCATAGTCATGGGCATCATGATCATGGGCATGCCCCATCGGGCCATCATCACGACAGCCAGCATCACGACGGCCATCATCACCACGGACGCACCCATGCTTGATTACGATTTCATGCGGCATGCCTTCGCCGCGGCCGGGATTGTCGCCGTGGTCTCCGGCATCGTCGGCTTCTTCCTGGTGCTGCGCGGCCAGACCTTCGCCGGGCATGCGCTTTCCCATGTCGGGTTTGCCGGTGCGACCGGCGCGATCCTGGTCGGCGCTTCGCCGCTGACCGGCCTGGTCGTCTTCACCCTGGTCGCCGGCATGGGCATGGGCGCTCTCGGCGACCGGCTCAGCGGCCGCGACGTCGCGATCGGCGTGGTCCTCTCGCTCTCGCTCGGCCTCGGCCTGCTGTTCCTGCATTTCTTCACCGCCTATGCGACCCAGGCGACGGCGCTTCTCTTCGGCAATGTCTTTGGCGTCGATCCCCGGACGCTGCTGGTCCTGGCCGGGCTCGGCTTCGTCTCGCTTTTTGCTCTGGCGCTCATGTCGCGCCCGCTGCTGTTTGCCAGCCTGCAGCCGGAACTGGCGGAGGCGAAGGGCGTGCCGCTGCGGCTCCTCTCGATTCTCTTCCTCGCCATCGTCGCGCTCACCGTTTCCTCCTGTGCCCAGGTGGTCGGTGTGCTGCTGGTCTTCGCCCTGATGGTCGGGCCGGCGGCATCGGCCCAGCGCCTGACCGGGCGGCTCGGCTGGGGCATCGCCCTCGCCGCTTTGCTGGCCCTGGCGGAGGCCTGGCTCGGCATCGTGCTGGCCTATTACACCGACTGGCCGGCGAGCTTCTGGATTACCGCCCTCAGCGCCGCCGTCTACTTCCTCAGCCTGGTACAGCACCGGCCGCGAAACGCGCCGGCCCATGCCCATTGATGCAGATCCACTGACATTGCCCTATCGCCTCAAGCCGCGTTGAAGCGATCCAGCGCCCATTCCCGCGCCTCATCGACGCAATCGCCTTCGATTGCTTTTTCGAGATAGACGGTCAGGCAGGTCGGCACCCGGTCGGGAACGACCCGGTAGATATGCGTCCAGACGCCGAAGCGGCGATGCACGACGGCATAGATCAGATTGTGTTCCATATGCCCCCGGCGGTTCCGGTAGCTGCAGGCGGTGATGAAGGTCGCGGCATCCTGCGGCCCGATCACCAAAGACAGATCCGGGGCAGAATGAGTGGTATCTGGCATGAACTCCCTCCTAATACACAGGAGGGCTGACGCAGCGGCTTGGATCCCGTTTGTTTGCCGGTCCGGCCACATCCCCCGGAAATCGGGGCACCACCTTGCGCGGGTACGCAGGTTGGCGTTGGGCGTCAGCCCAACTCTTGATGCGAGGGCGATAGTTACAGTCCGCCGCGTTTCGCGTCAAGAGCCGGGCGCGGCGCCCCGCCGGTTCTGGCCGGCGGCGGTTCGCGCCCACCGCCAGCATGATATTCTAGCCTTTCGGTTACCTTATCTCAGCCTGTCCATTCCCTTAGCGCGCCCGGGTATAATCCGGGTATATGCTATCGGGTATAGGCTGGAGGCAGCCAGCGAGGTCCCGTCATGCTGCGGACAGATATCCATATCCGGCTCGCCAAGCCACATGATGCCACGGCGATCAGCCGCGTGATCGTAACTGCCCTGCGGGAAACCAACAGCCGCGATTACGCAGCGACGCTGATCGAGCGCATCGCCGCCAGCTACTCCCCCGATTACATCGCCCGGCAGTTAATGGAACGCCAGATCCTGGTGGCCAGTGCCGCCTCCACCTATGGCGAGGAGGAAGAAACGCAGGATGACGATGAGGTCGGCGACATTGTCGGCATGGTCGGTTTGGAGTGTGGCACCTTGCGCAGCCTCTTCGTCGATCCACTCTATCACGGTGCGGGGATCGGCACGGCCCTGCTGGAAGAGATCGAGGGGTTGGCGATGGCCCGGGGATATTCCACCCTGACCGTCGCCGCCTCGCTCACCGCCGAAGCCTTCTACCGCCATCGCGGCTACACCGTCATCCGCGCCGCCCAGAACGGCAGTGTTCGCGTCATCCTGATGCGCAAGGAACTGGATTGAGGCAGCAGCCATTACGCGGCAAGCGATGGCCGGTACAGGTCGTGCAGTCATTGGCAGACAATGCCTGGCAGGAGCAATGCCGGGCGGCCTGCCTATTGGCTGCAACTGTTCTGCCGCACCAGCGGCAGCAGGGGCGCCGGCAAATCGGCGGCGACGTCTGCCGCCGTCCTTACCTCGGGCGGTTTACCGGCTTTCTCGACCCTGGGCTTGCGCCAGTTGCCGCTGATCCGCAGCGGGATGTCCAAGGCGAACAGGCCGGTCGATTTGGCATCGCTCTGCAAGGTGATGTCGAGGCTCTGGGCCAGCAGGTTGACCCGGCCGGCGGCGGTGACCGTGGCATCGGGTGAGCGCAGGCGCAAGGGGTCGAGAAGACCAATACCGTTCTCTACCCGCATGACACCCAACAGGCAGGAGACCGACGCGCTCCCCTTGCCCTTGCGGAACAGGCTGCGCAGATCGGTCGCGCTCCTTTCCAGCAGGTCGCGGCTGATCCGCCCCTGATTCATCGCCAGGACCAGACCGCCGGCGCTGGTCTTCACGGCGTCGCGCAGCGTCTTGCCCTGCATCGTCATGACGGCCGTCCCGTCGATCTTGCCGCCGAGATCGCTCGTTGCACCGCCCAGGGCCATGGCGAGTTTGGCGGCATCGACGGCGCCGAACTGCATCTCCGCCGACAGACGCGCGCCCTCCTTGCGTCCATCCACGACGACCGGATCGAGCGCACCTTTCAGGCGCAGCTTCGCCTCTGCCAAGGTGAAGGCCGCCTGGTTGAGGCGCACCGCGCCCGGCGCGATCTGCGCGTCCAGGCCGACATCCCCGATCTGCAAGCCGCCATATTTGATCGCCGTCGCGGCAAGCTTCAGCCCCAGTTTCGGCGCCGTGCTGTCGGGCGCATCGAGCGGCATGGTCAGCCAATCGCCGCCTTCCTTGCCTTGCGGCAAGATCGGTGCGTCCCCCAGGAATGACCCGAGATCGATCTGATTGCTCTTCAGCTCCAGCTTGATATCGTCGACGGCAACGCGATTGCCCTCCAGGAGAATGAGATTGGCGGTGAAGTCGGTATCGGCAATCCGGCCCTTCGCCGCCATCACATTCCAGAGCGGCCCCTGCTTCGTCAGATCGCCGGTGACCTCGGCGCTTGGATTACCGGCCAGCGGCACATTGAAGATATCGAGCAGATCGTTCAGCTTGTCGGCCTTGATCCGCATCGGTCCACGCACACCTTCGAAATCCAGCGGCTCGGTCATGGTGCCGGTAAAGTCCAGGCGCGCCGTGTCGCGTTTCAGGGAGAAGGTCGTGCCGAAGGGCGAGGTTCCGTCGCGCAGGATATTCAAGGATTGCGTCTGCGCGCTCAGGGCCAATTGATGGCCGTTATAGGAGCCGCTCGCCTCGATATCGACCGGCTGATCCGCATCCGCCGCCTGGATCGTCACATCGTCGAGACCGATATGCAGCACATTCCCGCTATAGGCGCGGTAGCTGATCATGGCGTTATGCAAGGCGAAGTCGAGCAGCACGGGAAACTGCCGGCGGTTCCGCGGTATGACGGCAAGCCCGCCCCGGTTCGCATCCGGAACCGTCACCTGGTCGACCCGCAGACCCGACCCGAAACGCCAGTTGCCGATCCCATCCGGATTCCGTTCCAGGACGACGACCGGCTTGTCGACCACCAGCTTGCGATAGATCAGGAGACCAGAGAACAGCGCCTTGGGATCGATCTCCGCCGAGACATGCGCCACCCGCACCATATCGGGTGTGCTGCCCCAGGGAGCATTCGCCAGCCGAAAATCGCCGATCTCCACCTTGAGGGGATTGCCCCAGCCGATCTTGAGATCGCCGATACTGACCTGCCGATCGAGGGCCGCACTGATACGTTCCTCGATAAAGGATTTTGGTCCGATGATCATCACGGCCGCCACCGCGCCGACGATCAGCAAGAGGACCAGTCCGGCAAGTATCGAGAAAATCGTCAGCAGAGGTCGTTCGAACATCTAACGGCGTCTGTCATCTCTTGCAGCTTCGTCGATCAACGGATGCATTTTATGATAAATTGCATTTATCTCCGGGCGATAGGATTTTTGGTGTTACCCGTGCGTCACCAGAGACGGCACTCACGCGCTGCCGGTCGGGCACCGCATGGAAACAGATAGAGACTCCTGAAGCGGGATATAAGGTAAGACGGCCCCCATGGTTACTAAAGTCCTTTTGCCGCAGTCCTTTAATCGCCAGAGCTTTTTGTCGTGGACCCAGCCCTGATCAATCCCTCGGATCGCCCCCGCCCCGTTGCCCCCGCCCCGTTGGCCTCTGCCAAATCGACTGAGCGTGACAATCAGCCGCCGCGCCCATCTTGACGATACAACCGCCGGCAATGCTCTTGGCGATAGAAACACCGGAACCGGCGGATCGTTCCCCTTGGCACCACTGCCGCTCCACGCGCGATATCGGCCGGCGGAAGAAAGGGAGGCTTTCCCGCATCCTTTTGTCAGGAAGATCGATGGTCGCCTGGGATAACTTTGCCAAAGGCATCCTCACGGTCGAGCGTCATCCCGCGATGCCGTCGGATCGGACACCTTGGATCGGACACCTTGGATCGGACACCTTGGATCGGACGGGGGGCATAAGACACCGGACATGTATAGATATCGCCGTTCACATCGAGACATGGAATAACCGGGCGTAACCGGCGCAAGACGATGCGCGGAATTCCGCCCAGCCATGCAGGCTCGGCCCATCGCTTGGCAGTCAAGCAGGATTACAATACAGTCAGGCCGCGAGTCGGGCGCGCCAATCTCGACACAAACGGCCGGATCGTGCGGCAGCGATGCCCTCGGATATAAGGCGAATGGAAGCGGGGATCGATCAAGATGGCATTGCCGTTAGACTCGATGGGCCAGCTCCAGGACAAGCGCCTGAAGCAGGTCTATCAATACTGGGATGCCAAGCGCGGCAGCCGGCTGATGCCGAGCCGTGCGGATATCGATCCGGTCGATCTGTCGTTCTGTCTCGGCTATCTATGTCTGGCGGAAGTCGTTAATGGCGCGCGGCTGAGATTTCGCTTCCGTGTGGATGGGTCGAATTGCGTTGGACTCAGCGGCATCGAGCTGACCGGGAAATTCGTCGACGAGATTCCCTTGCAGGATTACCGCGACGTGACCCAGAACGCCTATACGCAGATCGTCGTAACGCGCCGGCCGCATTTCTATCTGGATGACGAGGTCTGGGACAATCGGCACTACCAGGTCGAAGGCCTGCTGCTGCCGCTAGCCACGGATGGCGAAGAAGTGAATATGATCATCGATGTGATGCTGCCCAGCATCATGCGTCTCCAGCACCCCTGATCCAGCATCCCTGATCCAGCATCCCTGGCAAACGACGCCTTGCCGATACGATTGGCGTTCCAAGCGACAGGCCGCCCCATCCCTGCCCCGCCGGCTTTTCACCGAAAGTGGCGCGATAACTCGCTTCGGATGGGGCGGTTCCTGCTCCTAGTGCATGATGGCGATCATATGCCGCGATGGATCAGATCGTGGCCACCATCAGCGATTTGATCGTATGCATGCGGTTTTCCGCCTGATCGAAGGCCCGGTTGCGTGGTCCTTCGAAAACCGCTTCCTCGGTATCGATCGCATAAGGATGGGACCGGGCGAAGGCCGTCTCCAGATTGTGCTGCGACGGCAGGCAATGCAGCAGGATCGTGTCCTGCCGGCCGGTCATCCGCATCATCTGACGGCTGATCCGATAGCCATTGAAGGGCTCGGTCAGCGCGGCGATGTCCTCGCCGGTATCCATATAGACCCACATATCGCCATAGATCACCCGGGCACCATCGAGCCCTTCCTCAGGCTCCGTCGTGACCGTCAGGCGTGCCGCCGGATGCTTTCCCTGGCCGAACAGGCGATCGGACAGGTCTTGATCCGGCAGGGTTCCCGGCGGTGTGATCAGACGCAGATCCAGCCCCATCTTCGCCGCCCCAGCCATCAGCGAGACGACGACATTGCCGCGCCCATGTCCGACATAGGCGATCGGCGCCCCGTGGAGCTCGATGCCGTTCTCGACGATGGTCATGAGATCGGCGAGGATTTGCGTCGGATGATGCTGATTGCTCATGGCGTTCCACACCGGAACACCGGCATAGGCAGCCACTTCCTCGATCAGCGACGTTTCGTGGCTGCGGATCGCGATGCCGTCGAACAGACGCCCCAGCACACGGGCGATGTCCTTGATGCTCTCGCCGCTGCCGAACCGCAGTTCCTCCGGCGCGAAAACATGCGGTTGGGCCCCTTCATCCGTCGCCGCGACCATGAAGGATGCCCGCGTTCGGCAGGAAGGCCGAAGGAAAATCAGGCCGACATTCTGATTGACCAGCTTACGTGGAAAGATCCGGTTGCGCTTCATCTGCTTGCGCAGAATGGCGTCGTTGATCAGCGCCTGGATCTGATTCGCGGTCAGGTCTTCCAGCGTGATGAGGCTTCTGCCTTTCATCGTTTCGGTCAGCATACCTATCTCCGTCTCACATTGTTTCCCCCAGTGCCGGCCGGCACTGGCCGATATGCCGCCACGACTCGCACGGAATGGCGCTGTGGCGGCGCGGAGATGAGAGGCGAAGTTACGAGAGACGAAAAGAGGATCGCCCCAAGCCATCACGTCTTGGGGCGAGAATCCTTGAGCGGTCGATTATTGTGCGGTGATTCGTTAAGCGGCACATCCTGTGTGCCGGAGAATCGCGATGGGGTTTGCTTCAATTGAAGCGCCGGTCGCGGTCCGTATAAGCGAGCCAGTTAACTGATGCCCACGCTTTAGCTAACAAAGGCGCCGGAGACGTTCTGCGTCCAGCGCGGCTTTTCCTTGTTGCCCGTCGAGTCGTTGCTGGTTTCGCCGGCCGTCGGCAGGCCCGCCAGCGTCATCAGCATGACCGGTGAGAGAACCCCGCCGGGATTGGTATGGCCGAAAACGGCGCGATCGCCGGACAGGGTGCCGCGAAGCGAGCCGCTATCGGGATTGAACAATTGCGCAAGCTGAGCCCGCAGCGAATGGCTGCCCGCCGCATCGCTCACCGTGCCACTATCGTTCTGGGTATTGCTTGCCAGGGTCGTGGTATCCGTCGACTCCATGCCGCGATAGGCGGCCATGTCGGCGCTAATCTTCTTGCCGAAGGTATTGTAGACCTCGCTCAGGGATTTGGCGCTGCCATCGTCATGATAGAAGACCTTCGAATTGGCGTCGGCCGCCGCCGGGAACAGATCGGCCGCGGCGGCATTGGGCTCGCTCTTCATGTTGCCGAGGAATTTCAGGGCACCCTGCACGCCGAGGAAATGCGCCAGATAGAGATCCGTCCCGGTCACCGACCGGCCCAGTTTCTTCTCCATCTTGTCCTGGTTGTCGGCGGCATGCTCGGCCGCCATCTCCGAGGAGAGCTGCGGGTCGCGCCGCAGATTGAGAATCTCTTTCTTCACCGCCGGGTCCTTCACCACCATGCGGCCATTGGCATCGGTGGTGATCTTCGCGGCGAGATCGCCATAGCCGTAACTCGCGCCATGATCCTTGAAGACCGAAAGCCAGGTCTGCTCGACGAATTGATAGAGGCCGTGGGCCGTGCTGGTCTTGGCCTTGGCGTTGGGATCGAAGCTGCTTTCCCGGGCCGCCTGGGCCATCAGATAGGAGAAATCGACACCGGTCGAGGCACTGGCTTTCTGGATGCAGGCCACGACATCGGGCTGGATGCCATTGGTTGCCCCGTTATTGCGGCCGGTCCGGTTCAGATTGCCGCTCGTGCCGGTCTGGCTGCCATTGGCGATCGACGTCCCGGCCAGCGGGCTGGGACCCGCCATCAATGTATGCAGCCACGCCGTATTCATACCCGGCCTCCTTGCCTCGGCCGCCGTCGGCAGCCTTCCGTGCAACGGGACGCCGTCCTGGCCATGCGGGGCAGTTCCTGATCGGCAGAAACTGCCCATCCGGATCGTCTATCCCCACCTATTTCCGGCCAAAATCGCATCGTCCAGGCACCTCGTTGCATAATTCCATGGGTAGCTACAGCAAAGGGCGTGCCAACTTGACGGCCCCTCCTTGGAATACTCCCCCGACCACTGGAGGTTGAGGCCCGCCCACGGCCGGCGCGGAGTGCGACTCGCAAACAAGAACGGCGGCTCCATGCGAAGCCGCCGTCCAGAATTAACTCAATCAGATGAGGGAGATCGGTTCGGTCAGATCATGCCGGCACCGCCGCCGGCCTGCCCATCCCCGTCAGAACCCCTTAGCCGTTCTTCTTCGTCGCCCACGGTCCCGCAACCGGGTGCAACGTATTGTCGCAATACGGCGGATTCGAAATCGCACTGTTACCCGAGCAGTTGTTATCGACAATCCGGCTGCCGGCCGCGCAGGCACTCAACAGCAGCAGGCTGCTCACGACTGCCAATTTGATCAATGTTTTATCCATTTGAACTCCCCTCTCAGATGAGTAAGCCGACGCACCCCTAACACTGGATTATAAGGACACGTTTCGTGCAACTGGCAATAGTCTTGCGCATCACCAACCCTCGGCGCCACTCGCGCAGAAGCGGTGCCAAGCCTTTGTATTTCGCCGAAACAAACCTTTCCCTGGCGAGTTTTGCAAGACATAATCCGCCCTCCGTAACCAAAAAGTGAATGAGGTTTCGTATGTCCATTAAGCGTCTCGGTGATCCCTCTCTCATCGCCGATGCGGTCATCCACGGCGACACGGTCTATCTGGCCGGTGCGGTGGCTGAAGAGCCGGTTTCGCCCTCGGTCTATGAGCAGACCAAGAACATCCTGAAGCAGGTCGATGCGATCCTGGCGGAAGCCGGCTCGGACAAAACCAAGCTGCTGCGTACGCAGATCTTCCTGTCCGACATCGCGACCTTCGATGAGATGAACAAGGCCTGGCGCGAATGGGTGCCGGCCGGCCAGGCCCCGGCCCGCGCCACCGTCGAAGCCAAGCTCGCCGACCCGAAGTGGAAGGTGGAGATCGTCGTCACTGCCGCGCGCTGACGCCGGCCGACGACTTGACCGGAACGGGCGCCCCGGCCAACCGCCGGCGGCGCCCGCTTCCTTTATGAGGATCAGGCACCCGCTGCGAGCAAAGCCTCCGCCCGCGTCAGATCCTCCGGCGTGTTCACGTTGAAGAATGGATCGTGGGGCATCACCGGAAACGTGGCGACAGCCATCCGGAAGCGATTCGTCCAGGCCTCGACCTTCCGCAATCCATCCTCGGCGATCGCCCGCCGCAACGTCTCGCGTATGTCGACCGGCCAGAGGCCGACGACCGGATGCACCCGGTCGCCGCTGCCGGCCACCGCGATCTCCGCCTCTTCCGCCACCAACCGCTCGGACAATCGCGCCACCAGATCGGCCGGCAGGAAGGGGCAATCGACCGAGGCCGAGAATACCCAGCGGCAATCGGGGCGCTGCGCCGCCGCCCAGTCCAGGCCGGCCAGGATGCCGGCCAGCGGCCCCGGGAAGCCGGCGACGCTGTCGGCGGCGACCGGCAGGCCGAAGGCGGCAAAGCGGGCCGCATCGCCATTGGCATTGAGGACAAGCCCGTCAAGCTGAGGCGCCAGACGGTCGATCGCATGGGCAAGCAGCGGCCGCCCGGCCAGTTGCCGCAGCGCCTTGTCGCCGCCGCCCAGGCGCCGGGCCAGGCCGCCCGCCAGCAAAACCCCGATACATGGCCGTAACGCGCTGATTTGCATCATGCTTTCCTCTGAACGTTTAACGCCATCCCATTGTAAAGAGATGTCGTTTTGGGGCAGAAATCCAGTCTGGAACTGCCTATATTACAGGTCATGATCGATCCGTTCGGCCGCACCATCTCCTATTTGCGCGTCTCCGTCACAGACCGCTGCGACTTCCGCTGCATCTATTGCATGGCGGAGGACATGACCTTTTTGCCCAAGGCGGAGGTCCTGTCCCTGGAGGAACTGGATCGCCTGTGCAGTGCCTTTGTCGGCCTCGGCGTGCGCAAGTTGCGCCTGACCGGCGGTGAGCCGCTGGTGCGTAAGAATATCATGGAGCTGATCCGCAGCCTTTCGCGCCATCTGACCAGCGGCGCGCTCGAAGAGCTGACCCTCACCACCAATGGCAGCCAGCTCGGAAAATACGCCGACGATCTCGCGCGCTGCGGCGTCAAGCGGGTCAATGTCTCGATCGACACGCTGGATCCGCAGAAATTCACCGCCATCACCCGCTGGGGCAAATTGCCCGTCGTCCTCGACGGCCTGCGCGCCGCGAAGGAAGCCGGGCTGAAGGTGAAGATCAACACCGTGGCGCTGAAGGGCGTCAACGACGAGGAAGTCTTCGACCTGGTCGACTGGGCCGGCCGCGAGGGCCATGACATCACCTTCATCGAAGTGATGCCGATGGGCGATATCGGCGGCGAGAACCGGCTGGATCAGTTCTTCCCGATCTCGATGCTGCGCGCCAAGCTGCAGCAGCGTTGGACTCTCACGGATACCGACGAGCGCACCGGCGGCCCTGCCCGTTATGCGCGGATCGAGGAAACCGGCCAGCGCGTCGGCTTCATCACGCCCCTCACCCATAATTTCTGCGAGAGCTGCAACCGGGTGCGCCTCACCTGCACCGGCACGCTCTTTATGTGTCTCGGCCAGGACGACGCCGCCGATCTCCGCATGCCGCTGCGCCAGAGCGAAAGCGACGAGACATTGATCGCCGCTATCCGCGAAGCGATCACGCGCAAACCTAAGGGCCATGACTTCATCATCGACCGGCGTCACCAGGGCCCGGCCGTCGCCCGCCATATGAGCGTCACCGGCGGCTGACCGACGGCTGACCGGCGACGTTCGCCCCCATCCTCCTCTTCTCACACAGGAAGCAAAGATGATCCGCCACATCGTCATGTGGAGATTGAAGGACAAGCCGAACAAACATGCCAATGCGGTCCGCATCAAGCAGTTGCTGGAAGGCCTGCGCGATCGTATCCCCGGCCTCCTGAAGATCGAGGTCGGTATCGATTTCAGCGCCACCGCCGCGTCCGCCGACGTCGTCCTGCTGTCGGAATTCACCGACCGCGCGGCGCTCGATGCCTATCAGCAGCACCCGCTGCATGCCGCGATGAAACCGGAAATCGCCGCCATGACGGCGGAGCGCCGCCTGGTCGATCACCAGATCGGCTGAACGGCCGCACGCGGCCGCCTGCGCAAGAATCGGATCGTTGCCCCGCCGCTCATTTGTCTTGAATAAGGCGGACGGATAAACTGATGAGCGGGCCGGCCTCACGCCTGGACCCGACGATATCACAGCCGATGAGCAGAAACGGAAGCACCGCCGCAGGCGATTTCTTCGCCGATTTGAAACCGGCGACCGGTACCCGCCAAGATCTGGCGCCGGGGGCTGTGCTGCTGCGCGGCTTCGCCGAGGACCGGGCCGAGATCTTGCTGAACGCCATCACGGCCATCGCCGCCGATGCGCCGTTCCGCCAGATGGTGACGCCGGGCGGCTACCGCATGTCCGTGGCGATGACCAATTGCGGCCCCTTCGGCTGGATGACGGACCGCCAGGGATATCGCTATGCGGCCGAGGATCCGTTGAGCGGCGAAGCCTGGCCGGAGATGCCGGCGGCGTTGCGCGATCTCGCCCGGCGGGCCGCCGAGGCCGCCGGCTTCGTCGACTTCCGGCCGGATTCCTGCCTGATCAACCGATACGAGGCCGGCACCAAATTGTCGCTGCATCAGGACAAGGATGAGGGCGATTTCGCCGCCCCCATCGTCTCCGTCTCGCTCGGCCTCCCCGCCGTCTTCCTGTTCGGCGGCTTGCGGCGCAACGACAGGCCGCAACGTCTTCGGCTGGAAAACGGTGACGTCGCCGTTTGGGGCGGCCCTGCCCGCAAGGCCTATCACGGCATCGAGCCCCTGGCGGCCGGCATCCATCCCCTGACCGGTGCCTTCCGCTACAACCTCACGTTCAGGAAGGCCCACTGATCTATCCCAGATCTAGGGCCGCACGCCCAGTGGTTCTAATCCCTGCGACAGGCCCCCGGCTTGACGCCTTCTTCGCAAATCGCTTACCAATGGCCCCGATGGTTCCCCGACGGCTGAAGCCAGGGGATTAATAGGGAACACGGTGCGGACGACCCAGAAGGGGCCAAAACCGTGGCTGCCCCCGCAACTGTAAGCGGCGAGCCTGCTGCCGAAAGAGACCACTGGTTGGTGTAACCGGGAAGGTCGGCATCAGGCGAGGACCCGCGAGCCAGGAGACCTGCCATCGACCGATAGTCGATCCATGACCGGACGGGGCGTCCGGAGAGGAGAACCGATGCCTTCCCATCGATCAGGGCGGCCTTCTGCCCGTTCCGCCTTTATCCCTGGCTTCATCCCTGGCCAGGAGATGCCGCAATGAAGGCGCCAACCCTCGCCCAGCGCGGCATCGCGCAACGCGGCGTGATCCTGTTGGGCGCCACCGTGCTCGACAGCCGCTACAGCCTCTATCGGGCGGCGCGGCGCCTGGAACGGCGGCTGCATCACACGGTCGGGGTCATCGCCGCCACGGTCGACCAGAAGATCCAGCCCTATGATTTTTCGGCCCTGGAGCGCGCCCTGGACCGATTCGCCACCGACAACGCCACGCTCGTTACCATCGTGCCCTGCTTCTATCCCCTGGAGGACGGGTTGCGTCAGGCGATCCGCCAGGCGACGCAGAACTGGAACAGCCGCACCGGCAACGCCATCGCCTGCGGCCTCGCCGCCGGCTTCGATCAATTGCTGGATCTCGATTTGATGGTCGACTTCGCCCTGCAGATGCGGGGCAGCTTCGGCTTCCTGGATGACGGCGACACGCCCGGCCAGGTCGGGGCCGAGACCGACCCATCTGCCGTCTTCGGGAACGGCACGGCTCACCGTCACTAGCGCGAGATGCTTTCAGCTTGAAGCACGTCTGCTTCAAGCTGAATCGCCCTCTAATTTATTGAACAGAGCCGGATACGCACGAACGGAAAGACACGCCGCCAAGGCGCGGGTTCAGGGGGTCTCAAGGCACGATCATGGTGAACAGATAAACGGCGAAAATCACCAGATGAACGGCGCCTTGCAAAATGGTCGTCCGCCCCGTGCCCAGGGATAGCGTCGCGACGAGGAGCGACAGGGCCAGCAGCGACATGCCTTTGAGATCGAGCCCGAGCACCAGTGTCCACCCTGTGGCCAGCGCGACAAGGGCGACCGCCGGAATGGTCAGGCCGATGGATGCCAGCGCCGAACCGAGCGCGAGATTGAGGCTCGTTTGCAGCCGATTGACGCGTGCGGCCTTTAACGCGGCAAGGCTTTCAGGGAGCAGGACGATGGCGGCAATGATGATGCCGACGACCGCCTTGGGCGCGCCGGCAGCATCGACCGCCGCCTCAATGGTCGGGGCGAGCGCCTTGGCCAGGAGCACCACCGCACCGAGGCAAGCGAGGAGCAAGACCGCGCCGAGCGCGGCGGCCCGCCCGCTGGGCGGCTCGGCATGCGCCTCGGCATCATGTGCCGCCGGGCCTTCGGGCAGAAAGTAGTCGCGGTGCCGGAACGTCTGCACCAGGACGAAGGCGCCATAGAGAATGAGTGACGCGGCGGCGATCAGGGCGAGTTGGCTCGCCGAGTAGACCGGCCCCGCAATGGTCGTCGTGGTATTGGGCAGAACGAGCGTCAACACGGACATCGTCGCCAGCGTCGCCAGTGCCGCATTGACGCCATAAAGGCCGAAGGCCTGTTCGCCATGTCTCGAACCGCCGACAAGGAGGCACAAGCCGACCATGCCGTTGAGGATGATCATGATCGCGGCAAAGATCGTGTCGCGGGCGAGCGTGGCGGTGACCTCGCCGCCAGCCAGCATCAGCGAAACGATGAGCGCCACTTCAATCACGGTCACCGCGAGGGCCAGCACCAGGGTCCCAAAGGGCTCACCGACCCGATGGGCCACGACCTCGGCATGATGCACCGCCGCCAGCACGCAAGCGACCAGCCCGAGGCCGAGCGCCACGACAAACAAGGGATGGCTGAGCGTTAAAAACGATGCGACAAGCAGCAGCCAGCCCACCAGCGGGCTGAGCCAGGTCCAGATCGGCACATGGTCACGCAGCATAGAATCCCCCACTCTGCACAAGCGGGCCCAACATGAGCGAGCCCGCTGCAGACGATGTCAGATCAAGACAGTCGCCGCTGCCATTCCGCCCGTTAAGACGGATACAAGTCAAGATACCATGGAACTGCCATCGCTCATGCGGCGCCGATCGCGATATCGCGATCGGCGCGACACTCACAGGCGGGAGAACATGCGCTATTTCGCGTCCGAAACCATGTCGCGCAGGATATCCAGGGCCAATGCATTCGGCGCGCCGCGGCAGCCATCACGCAGGATCTTGATGTTCTTGCCGAGATCCTTCAGGCGCAGGATCACCGTGCCGTCGCTGGCGTCGAGCTGCGATTGCAGATAGCCGCTGATATAGCCGGCGACATAGACGATGCGATTGTCATAGCCGGAGATGCGGGTGACGCTATAACGCCCGTCCTGTTCCGCGCTGACGACGCTGACGGCGACATTCTGCGCGTCGGCCACATCGCCCAGGAACTGGCGGCAAGTATAGCGCGAGGGATCGATCGGCGCCGGATCGGCGGCCGAGGGCAAGGCCAGCAGCGGCACCAGGTTGGTACAGCAGGTGACGCTGGGCGGCGGATCGGCGATGGATGCCATCATCGGCCAAGTGAGGCCGAGTAAAAGCGCCGGCACGAGAAGAATACCGAGGATCCATCCCGGCGCGCGCGGCGCGAAGATCGATGGTATCCGCCGAACCGACAAGATGCGAGAACGGACCATATCGATGCTCATCAGGCTGTTGCGGGCGCATGGGCACGTCGTCCGCAGTGGAAGCCTAGGCCGCGGGGGTCAGCGTGACAAGCCGAATGACGGGCATGTCGCAGGCAAGCTCCGCCCCCATGGGACAAGACGGAACGACCACACGGAGGATAATCCGCCTCGCGTGCCAAGTCCGCCCCATGTCAGGTATTTCGACTTATTTTCGCTGCCGTCGCACGTGCGGATCTTGCCTGTGGCGTCATCACAGAACAGGCAACCGATGACCTCAGTCCTGTCATCCGCACCGGCGCCGGCGCGCCGTCAACAACGGTTGCTGGCGCCGGCATCTCGATCAGCGCCGTAGCCGTCACGGTCACGCTGGCCGCAAGTGGCGGCTCAGCCGAAGCGGCCGGTGATGTAGTCCTGGGTGCGGCTTTCCGTCGGATTGGTGAAAATCCGCTCGGTATCGCCGAACTCGACCAGTTCGCCCAGATACATGAAGGCGGTATAGGAGGAGGAACGCGCCGCCTGCTGCATGTTATGGGTGACGATGGCGATGGTGTAATCCGTCGTCAATTCGCTGATCAGCTCCTCGATCTTCGAGGTCGAAATCGGATCGAGCGCCGAACAGGGTTCGTCGAGCAGAATGACTTCCGGCTTCACCGCGATGCTGCGGGCGATGCAGAGGCGCTGCTGCTGGCCGCCGGAAAGACCGAGGCCGCTGCTGTGCAGCTTGTCCT
>CAYOQR010000075.1:0-25017 GCA_964406155.1 uncultured Rhodospirillaceae bacterium
CAGACGGATCGATCGATGCTTCGGTGGAGATCTGGCTGAACAATGTCGGCGACATCTATCCGAAGGTCCTGGAGCAGAAGAAGATCGAGAATATCGGCTCGCTTGGCCTCGCCACCAATGAGGGATGGATCTATCCGAAATACATGGAGAAGATCTGCCCGGGCCTGCCGGATTACACGGCCCTGACCAAGCCTGCCTGCGTTGCCGCCTTGGCGACGCCCGATACGCTGCCCAAGGGGCGCCTGCTGGACTATCCGGCCGATTGGGGTTCCCGTGGTGCCGCGATCATCCAGAACAACAACCTGCCGCTGGTCTCGGTGCCGGCGGGCTCGGAAGGGGCCCTGGTTGCCGAACTGGAATCGGCCAATGCCGCGAAGAAGCCTTTGCTGATGCAGTTCTGGGCGCCGCATTACGCCTTGGCCGAGGTGGATGTCGGCTGGGTCAAGATGCCGCCCTGTCCCAGCAACGATAAATCGCAATGCATCACCCCGCCCGATGTGGTGAAGACCGTCTGGTCCGGCTTCGCGCAGAAATGGCCGGCGGCCTATCAGCTTCTGAAGGCCCTCCAGGTGGATGCCGGCGAGCAGCAGCAGATGATGTTGCGGGTGGATAAGAAGGGCGAGGATCTCGATGCCGTCACCAAGGACTGGATCGACAAGCATCAAGCTCTCTGGTCGGCCTGGATCAAGGCGGCCCAGTCTTGAGGCTTGATCGGATGGAGCGTTCGAACTGAGATCGATCCATCGATTGCGGGAGCGACCGCCCCGGCCCTCCGGCCGGCGGCGGTCGCGCCTTCCGATCACGGGCGGGCGGGTGCAAGGATCATGAGCAAGCTTGAGGCAGCTTCGGTGCAATCGGCGGAACGCGAGGTCAAGCTCTCCTGCCGTCACCTCTGGAAGATCTACGGATATGAGTCCGGCGGGGTCAATACTGGTGGCCTCGATCTCACCGCCGGTGTCACTGCCGAGGAGCGCCGCGCCTTGTGCGATCGCTTGCGCCAGGGTGGCCGACCGCCGGCTGTGATCGATGCGACCTTCGACATTCACCTGGGCGAAATCTTCGTCGTCATGGGGCTCTCCGGTTCCGGGAAATCGACCCTTTTGCGCTGTTTGTCGCGGTTGATCGAGCCCAGCGCCGGCGATGTCCTGCTCGATGGCGAGCACCTCTTGCAGGCCCCGCCTCAACGACTGATCGAGCTGCGGCGCAAGGCTATGGGCATGGTGTTCCAGAATTTCGGCCTGCTGCCGCATCTCTCGGTCCTGGACAATGTCGCCTTTCCCTTGCGGATCCAGGGCCAACCTCTGGACCAGCGCCTGTCCCGGGCGCGTGAAATGGTGACGCTGGTAGGGCTGGAGGGACGCGAAGGTGCTCTGCCGCATCAGCTCTCCGGTGGCCAGCAGCAGCGTGTCGGCATCGCCCGCTCCCTGGCGGTTGGACCCGCACTCTGGTTTCTCGACGAGCCCTTCTCGGCGCTTGATCCCTTGACGCGGCGGCAGATGCAGGACGAGTTTCTGCGTCTGCAACGTTTGCTCAACAAGACGATCGTCTTCGTCACGCATGACATCGCCGAGGCTTTCCGGCTGGCGGATCGCATCGCCATCATGCGGGATGGTGAGATCATTCAGATCGGCCGTCCGGCGGAGATCGCATTGCATCCGGCGGATTCTTATGTCGCGGCCTTCACCGAGGACATTTCCCTGACCCGGTTTGTCACGGCCGGCGACCTTGCCGTTGCGACGGCGGCGGTGTCCGAACCAGGAGAGGACACGGCCGGTCCGCCTGAAGTGATTACATCCGAAACCAGCCTGGAGGCGCTGGTACCACGATTGGCGGCCGGCATCCGCTCCTTCAAGGTGCGCGACCCAGATGGTCGCGCGATCGGCAAGCTCGCGTCGGAGGCGGCATTGGCCATCCTCGCACGCGATGCCGCCCGGCGGCAGGCCAGGTCATGACGACGATCACCCTGCATCACGATCGGCCGGTCCATAGGCTGCCAACCGGCGCGGCTGCTTGGCTTCTGGCGCTGGGCCTGAGCGTTCTCTGTATTGTCGCGGCCCGATATCTGCCGGCTCTGACCGCTTATCCCGCCGCTTGGGTCCTGCCGCTTGCCGGCTGGATCGATGTGGCGGCCGACCATTTTGTCGATCTCTTCCAGCCCTTCTTCCGGGCTCTGTCCTGGAGCCTGGAGGGCCCGCTGCGGGCGGTGCAATCGGCCCTGCAATGGTTGCCCTGGCCCTGCGCCATCCTGTTAGTCGCCGGCATTTCCCTGCGGGCCGGCGGTATCCGGCTGGCGTTGTTCGGCATCGCCACACTGCTCTATCTGATCGTCACCGGCTATTGGCGCCAGAGCATGAACACGTTGGCGATGATCCTGTTCGCCGTACCGATCTCCGTCGTCATCGGTTTTGCCATCGGCGTTTTGGCCCGGCTCCGGCCGAAGGCGCGCGCGGCGATAGAGGTCCTGCTTGATCTGATGCAGACGGTACCGTGCTTCGCCTATCTCATCCCGCTGCTATTGCTGTTCGGCTTCGGTCCCGTGGTCGGCCTGATCTCCAGCGCCATCTATGCCATCCCGCCGATGGTCCGCAACACCATGCTGGGGTTGGAGCGGGTGCCGGACGATCTCAAGGATGCCGGCGATATGAGCGGCTGCACGGCGCGCCAGCGTTTCTGGCTGGTGGAGGTGCCGACCGCTTTGCCGCAGATCCTGGTCGGAATCAACCAGACCACCATGGCAGCCTTCAGCATGGTGATCATCGCCTCGATCATTGGCGGCTTCGAGGATATCGGCTGGGAAGTATTGGCCTCGATGCGCAAGGCCGAATTCGGGCAGAGCCTGCTCTCGGGCGGCGTCATCGCCTTGCTGGCCATGCTGATCGACCGTATCACGCGGGGCTTCGCCACCGGGCAGATGGCGAGCCGGCTGCCGCAATCCGCGCAATCCCGGCGGCGGCGCTTCTTCGTGAACCTTCTCTTCGCCGGCGGCTGCGTGGCGGCGGCCCTGATCCTGCATCTGTTGTTCGCGGCGGACAGCCGGTGGCTGGTACCGCCCCGTGACACGATCGATGTCGGTGCCCTCAATCGCGCGATCCTCGGATTGGTCCAGCGTTATGCCGATCCCGTTGAAGCCTTCAAAAATGCCGTTCTCTATGTTCTGCTACTGCCCTTGCGGATCGGTCTTGTCGGGGCGATCACGCCCTATACCTGGGGAGTCACGCTGACCCCGACGATGATTGCGGCCTATTGGGCAGGGGTGATAGCGCTGGCGGCCATCGGCTGGCGGGTCGTCGGCTGGCGGCTTGCCGTCATATTGCTGACCTGTGCCGTCTTTTTTTATCAAGGCTTCACGGCCTTTCCCTGGCCGGCCTTCATCCTGCTGGTGATCCTTCTTGCCTGGCGGGCGGCTGGTTGGCGGGTGGCGCTCTTTGCCGGACTCAGTCTGGGTTTCATCCTGATCACCGGGCTCTGGCTGCCGCTGATGCAATCCACCTATTTGTGCGGCCTTGCCATTCTCTCATGCCTGCTGATCGGCGGGGCGCTCGGCCTGTGGGCGGCACATAGCGACCGGGCGTCGGCGGTGTTGCGGGCGGTCAGCGATGCCCTGCAGACCATGCCGCAATTCGTTTTCCTGATTCCCGTCCTGATGTTCTTCAAGGTCGGCGAATTCACCGCCCTGGTCGCCATTGTTCTTTACGCCGTGGTTCCGCCGATCCGTTATGTCGAGCACGGCCTCCGGCATGTGCGTCCGGATATCATCGAAGCCAGCCAGCAGATGGGATGCACCTCGCGGCAGATGCTCTGGCTGGTGAAATTTCCCTCGGCCTTGCCGGTGATCATGCTGGGTCTCAACCAGACCATCATGGCTGCCTTGTCGATGCTGGTGATCGCCGCCATGGTCGGCACCCGCGATCTCGGCCAGCAGGTCTATATCGCCCTCGGCAAAGCGGATGCCGGCCTCGGCCTGATTGCCGGTCTCTCCATTGCCTTCCTGGCGATGATGGGCGACCGCATCATCCGGGGATGGCACGACCGGCATGTTCATGCGGCGGCGGCATGAGGACATTGGACGCATCCCGGCAACTGGCTGATCTGGCGGCGGACCGTGTGGCGGAGGTCCGGTGGCGTCTTGCCGTCACGCCTTCATTCACGGCCCTCAACCGCCTCCTCGGCCAGGTCGCCGGCGGCCTGCTGCTGATGGCGAGTGATCCAAGTGGTGCGCGCATCGAGCCGCACCGGGCGGCGCTTCGGACGCAGGAAGGGACGGTTCGGCGGCTGCTGGCCGAACTACCCACCCTGGCACCGGAAGCCGGATTGAACGAACGGCTGGCACATTGTTTCGACTGCCTGGCGCCTTTGGTGGATTGGCTGGGGCACCGTGACCCACGACGGGTTGGCGGAGACACCGAGCTTATGGCAATGCTGCGACAGGCAGCGCGGGCGCGCCGTGTCCTGCTCGATATCGGCCGGCATCTCGGCGGTCTCCATCTGGTCGATCTCAATTGCGCCTGTTGCCGCCCCGGCCATATAGGCCCTCATCATATGATGTTGCATTCTGCGGCAGGGGAAAGCTGAGCCGGATGGGCGAATATTCGATCTGGGTGCTGGAATACGCCTCGCAACCCGATGTGCCGGTGGGCGATATCCTCTATGGCCGCTACGATGCGCCGCGTCGCCGCATGCCCTACTGCTACATCGTGCTGCAATCGGCAAACCATGCCGCCATGGTGGATGTCGGCTACAATCATCGCGATTTCGGCCGTGAGCTCGCTATCGGCTATGGCGTCGAAGCATGGCATGATCCGGAGCGCGTCTTGGCGCTCTGCGGCTTGAGGCCCGCCGATATCGACACGGTTTTCGTGACCCATGCGCATTTCGACCATTTCGGCAATGCCGAAGCTTTTCCGCGCGCCCATTTCTATATCGCCGCCGATGAGATCGAACGGTCGGTCTGGGCCCTCTCCTTGCCGGAGCGGCTGGGATTCATGGCGATGGCGATCGATCCCGGCGATCTGCTCAAGGCGACGGAATTGCTGCGCCGGAAGCGCCTGACGCTGATCGATCGCGATATCGAGGATGTGCTGCCGGGAATCGACCTCCATATCGCCGCCGACACCCATACCTTCGCCTCGATCTGGGTCGCGGTGCGCAATGACCGGCAGCGCATCTCCAGCGACAGTTGGGTGGTGGCGGGCGATCTCGTCTATTCCTATGACAATATCGGCGGCACCGGGACGGGCGCCGAAACGGGCCATCCCTATCACCCGGTCGGCATCGCGATCGGCAGCCAGGCAAATCTGCTGATGGCCACCGAGGCCATGCTGCGGAAGGTGAATTACGAACGCCGCCGCATCATCCCCATGCATGAGGATCGCCTGCCGCAACTCTTTCCGTCACGCCGCCTGGCACCGGGCCTCAGCATCACCGAGATCTGCCTTGCCGACGGCATGACCTCGAAGATCGGCTGAGGGAAGATCGGCCAAGGGAAGATTGGGTGAGGACCGGCGTCGTTGCTGTCCTCAGTCCTCGATCCAGGCGACGCGCAGGATGTTGGTGGAGCCCGGCGTGCCGAGGGGGACGCCGGCGGTGATCACCAGGCGCTCACCCTTATGGCCGAAATCCTCCCGCTGGGCGATGCGGCACGCTTTCTCCGCCATTTCGGAGAAGCGCTTGAGATCGGAGCTGATGACGCAATGGATACCCCAGCACAGGCAGAGCTGGCGGGCCGTCTGCTGTTGCGAGGTGAGGCAGAGGATCGGCACTTCCGGCCGCTCGCGGGCGACCCGCAGGCCGGTCGAGCCGGAGGTCGTATAGGTGACGATGGCGGCCACCGACAGGGTATGGGCGACCTGGGCGGCGGCGGCGCTGATCGCGTCATTGCCGGTCGCTTCCGGTTCCGGTTTCTGCGCCTCCAGGATGCGCCGATAGACCGGATCGCGTTCGACCCGCTCGATGATGCGGTTCATCATGGTGACCGCCTCGATCGGATATTGGCCGGAGGCGGTTTCGGCGGAGAGCATCACCGCATCGGCGCCGTCATAGACCGCGGTCGCCACGTCGGAGGCTTCGGCGCGGGTCGGCGCCGGATTCTGCACCATGGAATCCAGCATCTGGGTCGCGACCACCACCGGCTTGCCGGCATGACGGCAGGCGGCGACGATGCGCTTCTGCAGCGAGGGCACGTCTTCCGGCGGCATCTCGACGCCGAGATCGCCGCGCGCCACCATGATCGCGTCGGAAAGCTCGACGATCTCCTGGAGATGTTCGATTGCCGCGGGCTTCTCCAGCTTGGCAATGATGCGGGCGCGGCCCTGGATCAGCTTGCGGGCCTCGGCGATATCCTCGGGGCGCTGCACGAAGGAGAGCGCCACCCAATCGGTGCCGAGATCGAGGCCGAAGGTGAGGTCGGCGCGGTCCTTGGCAGTGAGGGGCGAGAGCGGCAGCACCACGTCGGGCACATTGACGCCCTTGCGGTCGGAAAGCTTGCCGCCGACCACGACCTCGCAATCGGCGAATTCGGGACTGCAATCGAGCACCTTCAGGCGCAGCTTGCCGTCATCCAGCAGCAGATTGGTGCCAGGGTGCAACGCCGAGAGGATTTCCGGATGCGGCAGCGGGGCACGCTTATCGTCGCCGGGCTTGGGGTCGAGATCGAAGCGGAACCGCGCGCCGTTCTTCAGTTGAACCGAACCAGCAGCGAAGGTGCCGACCCGCAGCTTGGGACCTTGGAGGTCGACCAGGACGCCGATCGGCCGGCCGCAATCGGCTTCGATGGCGCGGATGATCTCGTAGCGGGCCCGGTGGTCGTCATGGGTGCCGTGCGAGAGATTGAGGCGAAAGACATCGGCGCCGGCCTTGAACAGGGCTTCGATCTGGGCGCGCGTCGTGGTTGACGGGCCCAGGGTGGCAACGATTTTTGCTTTTCTCTGTCTGCGCATTCCTGCGGGTAATCCTCAAGAGTCGATACGGGCCGGTCACCCGGCGGATGGTCCGCCTGACATAGAATCAATCAGCCGGCGAATCAGCGGGTGGGGCGCACGATGATCGCCCGGAAATCATTAACATTTGTTCGTGTCGGACGGGTGACGATCAGGTCACCGATCGCCGAGAAAAAGCCGTAGCCGTCATTATTGGCGAGCGCGGCCTTGCCGCTGACGCCCTTGGCGGCGGCGCGGGCCAGACTGTCCGGGGTCAGGATGGCGCCGGCATTGTCCTCGGTGCCGTCGATCCCGTCGGTATCCCCGGCCACGGCCGAGATGCCGGGATGGCCGTCCAGCGCCACGCCCAGGGCCAGGAGGAATTCGGCATTGCGGCCGCCGCGGCCGTTGCCGCGCACCGTGACGGTGGTTTCGCCGCCGGAGATGATGACGGCCGGGGCCGCCACCGGCTGGCCGTGCTTGGCGATCTGCCGGGCGATACCGGCATGGACCAGGGCGACATCGCGCGCCTCGCCTTCGAGATCGCCGAGGATGATCGGCGTCAGCCCGGCCGCGCGTGCTATCTCGGCCGCAGCGTCGAGGGAGGCCTGGGGGGTACCGATGATGCGGGTCTCGCAACCGGTGAGGCGCGGATCGCCCGGCTTCGGCGTTTCGCAGGCCGGCGAATTGAGATGGGCGAGAACGGCATCCGAGGGCGTGATGCCGTATTTCTTGATCACCGCCAGGGCATCCTCGCGGGTCGAGGGATCGGCGACGGTGGGGCCGGAGGCGATGACCGAGGGATCGTCGCCCGGCACATCGGAAATCAGCAAGCTGACCACCCGGGCGGGATGGGCGGCGGCGGCCAGGCGTCCGCCCTTGATGGCGCTGAGATGTTTCCGCACCGAATTCATCTCGGCGATATTGGCACCGGACTTCAGCAGCGCCTTGTTGACCGCCTGCTTGTCGGCCAGGGTCAGGCCGTCGGCTGGGATCGCCATCAGGGCCGAACCCCCGCCGGAAATCAGGCACAGCACCAGATCGTCGGGCGTCAGGCCATGCACCTTGTCGAGGATGCGCCGGGCGGCGGCCTGGCCGGCCGCATCGGGAACCGGATGGGCGGCCTCGACTACCTCGATATGGTCGCAGGCGAGGCCATGTTCATAACGGGTGATGACCAGGCCGTCGATCGGGCCCGGCCAGTTCTGCTCCACCGCCTTGGCCATCGCGGCGGCGGCCTTGCCGGCACCCACCACGATGGTGCGGCCGGGGGCCTTGGGCGGCTCCGGCAGATGTTCCTTCAGGATCTTCAGGGGATCGACCGCGGCTACCGCCGCGGCGAACATGCGCTGCAAAAGATCGCGGTCACCGGTCATGCTGCTTCCAACTCTTCGGGATCTGCCGCTGGTGACAGGCCGGCGACAGTTCCGGTTTTCCTCGACGGGGTTCATCGCCGGGCAGGAAGACTGCTTCGTGTCCGGCGGCGCTCCCCGACTAACTCTGGGAGGGTGTCACTTTAAGGAGGAGGGGGAAGACGGGCAAGTTAAGCAGCGACACGCTTTGGTGGCGCGGCGTCGCTGGGAGTCGCAGGAGCGGGTGTCACAGGGTCGGGGGATACGGGGCTGGGAGAGGCCGGCGTGTCGCTCTCGGGCGCAGCAGCCTGCCGAGCCGGCGGTTTCGCCAGGAAGATGCCGGCCAGGACGGCGGCACCGCCGCCGATCTGCAGGGCAGTCAGGGTTTCGCCCAGGGTGAACCAGGCGAGAACCGCCGAGGCGACCGGCGTCAGCAGCAGGGTGACGGCGGAAAAGGCCGCCGAGAGATGCGCCATGGCCCAGCCGATCAGGCCCTGGCCGATCACCTGGCTGGTCATGGCGAGGCCGAAGACGACGGCCCAGCCGCTGAACGATTGGGGAATGACCCGGTGATCGGTGGCGAGGGCGATCGGCGCCAGGACGACGCTGGCGATGACCGCGTTCCAGAACATCATCTGCGAGACGCGCAGCGTGTCGCGCGCCACCTTCACGCCGCGAATGTAGAAGGCGTAGCAGATGGCGGCGAGAATGCCGAAAACCACACCCAGGCCGTCGGAGACGCTGAGCCCCTTGTCGCCGCCGAGGATCAGCAAGGTGACGCCGCCGATGGCGACGGCGAGGCCGATCAGGAATTTCGTGGAGAAGCGCTCGCCGAAGAAGAGATAACCGAACACGGCAACCCAGATCGGCGCGGTACAGCCGAGCAGGGTTGCGGCGGCGACGCTGATATATTTCATCGCCCAATGCCAGGCGATCAGGTCGAGCGCCAGGAAGACGCCGCTGACCCAGAGAGCGCCCCAGGCGCGCCGCGAGATCGGCAGGGCCGGTGCTCGGTTGACTGAGACTTGACGGTGGCGGGCTTCGACCAGCAGCACCACCCAATAGACCGGCATCGAGAGGAACATGCGGTAGAAGCCGGTGGCGGTCGGGCCTGTCTCGGAGAGCTTGACGTAAATGCCCGAGGCGGAAATCAGCACCGCACCGAGGAGCAGAAGCGGCAAAGCAAGTCGCTGGTAACGGTCTGCGGGCATGGCCGGAAGCCTTGGCATATGGAGGCGGTGACGGGCTCGGTGCGGTGGGCAAGGGTCCGTGACAAGCCAGCCTGCTTCGTTCTATGCTCCGGCCCCTTCATGGTCAAACATGGCCCAGCGCATGACGAGCCCGAGTTCCACGCATAGCAGCACGCTGCTGACACCCGGCGACCCGGTCCCTTTCGAACTGGTCAATGCGCATGGCAAGACGCCGTTGATCCTGTTCTGCGACCATGCTGGCCGTGCCGTGCCGCGGCAGCTGGGGACACTGGGGCTGCCGCCGGGAGCCTTCGACCAGCATATCGCCTGGGATATCGGTATCGCCGCATTGGCGCGGCAACTCTGTGTCACGCTGGATGCGCCGCTGCTGCTGGCCAGCTATTCGCGGCTGGTGATCGATTGCAATCGCCATCCCGAGGATCCGACCTCCATCGCCCAGGTGAGCGACGGGCAGGAGATCCCGGCCAATCGCGGCCTGACGCCGGGCGAGCGCCAGAAGCGCGTGGCGGAAATCTTCACTCCCTATCACGCGGTTCTCACCGACCTGATCAATCGCAAGATGGCGGGCGAGCAGGTGCCGGTGATCCTGTCGCTGCATAGTTTTACCCCGGCGATGAATGGCTTCCAGCGCCCCTGGCAGATCGGCATCCTGTGGAACAAGGACGAGCGCCTGCCGGTGCCGCTGATGCGCCGTTTCGCCGCCGAGCCGGGCATGACCGTCGGCGACAATGAACCCTATTCCGGCCGCGACGGGCATGGATATTCCACCAAGGCGCATGCCGAGGCCCTGGGCCTTGCCCATGCCCTGATCGAGGTGCGGCAGGACCTGATCGCCGAAGCGGCGGGGGCCGCGACCTGGGCGCAGGTCTTGCATCGCGTTTGCGCGGATGTGCTGCGCGACCCCGCCCTCTATCATCGACGCTAAAGAGACCAATCACCGAGGTGCAAGATGGATGACAAGACCAGAACCGAGATCGAGGCCGCCGCTTTCCGCCGTCTGGTGGAGCATCTGCGCGAGCGGACCGATGTGCAGAATATCGACCTGATGAATCTCGCCGGCTTCTGCCGCAACTGCCTGTCGAAATGGTACCGCGCCGCCGCCGATGAGCGGGGCGTCGAGATCAGCGATCCGGCCGCCCGCGAAATCGTCTATGGCATGCCCTATGACGAATGGAAGGCGAAATACCAGAAGGAAGCGTCGCCCGATCAGAGCAAGAAATTCACCGAGGGCCAGCACAAGCACTGAACCGGCAACGGGCGCCCGGTCCGGCAGGGGCGGAAAGCCTCGGGAAACGGCCGGGAAAGACCCGCTTTCGGCAAAGTTATCCCCGTTATCCACAGGGCAAAGCGATTGTCCGCCCCAGGGCGGGGAGCTAAAGTCCCGCCAATTTCGTGAATTTGAGATATCTGGAGTTAGGTCATGGCGGATGCCGGTGGGATCGCAGCCGATCGTTTGAAATCCTTCATCGAACGGATCGAGCGGCTGGAAGAGGAAAAGGCGGCGATCGCCAATGACGTGAAGGAAATCTATGCCGAGGCGAAGTCCTCGGGCTTCGACACCAAGATCATGCGCCAGATCGTCCGGCTGCGGAAAATGGAAGCCCATGACCGCGAGGAGCAGGAACAGCTACTCGATCTCTACAAACAGGCGATCGGTCTCTGAGCCCGGTTCCGGGTCAAGGCCTGTCGATGCGATGAGATTGGCCGCGCTTCGAAGCGCGGCCATCTTTCTTTTTGACGCCCAATAACCCGATCATTCCGCCGCCCGGCTCGGCTGGGCCGGGTTGCGGAAGGCGGTCAACAACCGGTCCCGGCAATCGGCCGCGACGGCCATCGACGCCGCCTTGACATGGCCATAGCCGCGAATCTGCTCGGGCAGGGCGGCCAGTTCCAGCGCCGAGGCATGATTGGCCGGCGACAGGCCGGTGGCGATTTCCGATAACAGGTTTTCATATTCGGCGATCAAGGCGCGCTCGGCACGCCGTTCCCCGGTGCGTCCGAAGGGATCGAGCGCCGTGCCGCGCAAGCCCTTCAAGCCGGCCAGCAGGCGGAAGAGAGGGAGAACCCAGACGCCGCCGAAGGCCTGCTTCTGCGGATGGCCGGTGAGGGGATCGGGGCGGGCCAGGAGCGGCGGCGCCAGATGTAATTTCAGCCGGTAGCTGCCCTCGAATTCCTGTTCCAATTTCTGTTGGAAGGCGCCGTCGGTATAGAGCCGCGCCACTTCGTATTCGTCCTTATAGGCGAGGAGCTTCGCGTAATTGCGGGCGACGTTCAGGGCAAGGTCGCCGCGGCCCGGCATCCGCTCACGCTCGGCGGCGGCGATGCGTGCGACCGCCTGGCGATAGCGCTCGGCATAGGCGGCGTTCTGGTATTGCGTCAGATGCGCGGCGCGATGGGCGATGATCTCCTCCAGCGTCTCCGGCGCCGGTGCCTCTTCCTCGCCTGCGGCTGCACGTTCGACGGCGGCAAGGTCGAGAGCGGCGCGGCGGCCCCACTGGAAGGCCTGCTTGTTCATGCTGACCGCTGTGGCATTGAGCTCGATGGCGCGCAGCAGCGCCTCGCCGGAAACCGGCAGCAGGCCCGCCTGATAGGCATAGCCGAGAATGAAGGGATTGGTGGCAATGGCATCGCCGAGCAGCGCGGTCGCCAAGCGTGTGGCATCGAGGAAAACGGTGCGTTCGGGTCCGGCGGCAAGGCGGATCGCGTCGGCCAGTTGATCATGGGCGAGATCAAGATCGGGATTGCGCGTGAAGGCGCCGGTGATGGTCTCATGCTCGTTGATCAGCGCCGTTGTCCGGCCGCGTCCGAGACGCGAGAGGTTGTCCGCCGAGGCGCTGACCATGAGATCGCAGCCGAGCAGGAGATCGGCACCGCCCGAGGTCAGGCGCACGGCACCGATCTCATCCTGGGTCGCGGCCAGGCGGAGATGGCTGACCACGGCGCCGCCCTTCTGAGCGAGACCGGTCTGGTCCATCACCGTGCAGGCCTTGCCCTCCAGATGCGCCGCCATGCCGATCAGGGCGCCGATCGTCACCACGCCGGTGCCGCCGATCCCGGTGATCAGGATGTTGTAGGGGTGCTCCAGTGCCGGCAGGCGCGGCTCCGGCAGGTCCTCGGCGGGTGATGCCGTGGCGGCCACCGGTTCCGGCTTGCGGCGCTTGCCGCCTTCCACCGAGACGAAACTGGGGCAGAAGCCGTTGACGCAGGAGAAATCCTTGTTGCAGCTCGACTGGTCGATCCGGCGCTTGCGGCCGAAAGCGGTTTCCACCGGCACGACGCTGAGGCAATTGGAGGTGCGGCTGCAATCACCGCAGCCCTCGCAGACCGCTTCGTTGATGAAGACCCGGCGTTGGGGATCGGGCATCTGGCCGCGTTTGCGCCGGCGGCGCTTCTCCGCCGCGCAGGTCTGGTCGTAGATGAGAACGGTGACGCCGGGGATATCGCGCAGTTGTCGCTGCACGGCATCGAGTTCCGCGCGGTCATGCAGGCTGGTATTGGTGGGCAGGCCGCTCGTGCCGATGTAACGGTCGAGATCCTCGGTGACGACGGCGATCGTTGCCACGCCTTCTGCCGCCACTTGCTGGGCGATGATCAGCGGCGAGAGCGGCCCATCCAGGGTCTGGCCGCCGGTCATGGCGACGGCATCGTTGAACAGGATCTTGAAGGTCATGTTGACCTTGGCGGCGACGGCGGCGCGGATCGACAGCAGGCCGGAATGGAAATAAGTGCCATCGCCGATATTCTGGAAGACATGGTCCGTGCTGGAGAACGGTGCCTGACCGATCCAGGTCGCGCCCTCGGCCCCCATCTGGGTATAGGTCGCGGTGTTGCGGTCCATCCATTGCGCCATGAAATGGCAACCGATCCCGGCCAGGGCGCGCGACCCTTCGGGCACCTTGGTCGAACTGCTATGGGGACAGCCGGAGCAGAAATAGGCATGGCGTTTGATCGCCGGCTCATAGGCGGCGGTGGTCCGCTCCTGCGCCTCGATGCGGGCGAGGCGCGCCTCGATCTCGGCGTCGCGATGGAAGGCGGCGAGGCGCCCGGCGATTGCCCGGGCGATCATGGCGGGTGTCAGTTCGTTCGCCGCCGGCAGCAGGGGGGCACCGGCCTCATCGGTCTTGCCGAGAATCCGCGGGCGCTGGCCCGATGGCAGGTCATAGAGCATCTGTTTCAGTTGATGCTCGATGAAGGCGCGCTTTTCCTCGACCACCAGGATCTCGTCCAGGCCGGCGGCGAATTGGCGGGCGCCGCTCGTCTCCAGCGGCCAGGTCTGCGCCACCTTGTAGAGCGAGAGGCCGAGATCGCGGGCCTTGGCTTCGCTGAGGCCGAGATCTTCCAGGGCCTGGCGCACGTCGAGATAGGACTTGCCGCAGGTGATGATGCCGAGGCGCCGGCGCGGTCCGTCGATCACCAATCGGTCGAGCGGGTTCAGCCGGGCGAAGGCGGCGACCGCCGGCAGGCGGTATTCCAGCAGCACCTTTTCCTGCTCCAGCGCCTGGGCCTGGGCGAAAGGCGAACCGGGGAGGTGGAGGTTGAGTCCGCCGGGCGGCAGGGCGATATCCGTCGGCAGCTTCGGCGCCGCCAGTTGGGCTGCCGAGGGGACCAGGACCGGGCTGGCGACATCGGTGGTCTCGGCCACCATCTTCATCCCAACCCAGCATCCGGTGAAGCGCGACATCGCCCAGCCATGGAGGCCATAGGTCAGCACTTCCTGGATATCGGCGGGATAGAGGATCGGGATATTGGCATCCATCAGCGCGTAGTCCGACTGATGCGCCGTGGTGGAGGATTTGCAGGTATGGTCGTCGCCCGCCAGGGCCAGGACGCCGCCGGTGGCGGCGGTACCGGCCAGATTGGCGTGGCGCAGGGCATCGCCGCTGCGGTCCACACCGGGGCCCTTGCCGTACCACAGGCCGAAGACGCCGTCATACTTGCCGTCGCCGAACAGGCCGATCTGCTGCGATCCCCAAAGGGCGGTCGCCGCCAATTCCTCATTCACGCCGGGCTGGAAACGGATATGGTGCCGGTCGAGGAACGACCGGGCCTGAGTCATGGCAAGATCGATGCCGCCCAGAGGCGAGCCGCGATAGCCGGTGACATAGCCGGCGGTGTTCAGCCCGACGGCCTGGTCGCGCTGATACTGCAGCATCGGCAGGCGGACAAGCGCCTGTGTGCCGCTCAGATAGACCCGGGCATCGTCCCGGCTGTATTTGTCTTCGAGCGAGACCTGCGCCAAGGCGGTCCGGCCTGACATTGCCACCTCGTTCCTCCCCAGTAGCTTGTTTGCCGCCACGATGGGACAGATTGCCCCGCTTGTCCAGTTCGGCCGGGACCCGCCGTCCAGCCTTGTCATATCATGGGGCAAGGCTGGGCCGCGGCGGGTCCTGGTCCCCGGCCTTTTGCCGCTTCGCCGGCGCATGCTATCCTGGCCGGCAGGACAGAGATCGGATGGACGGCATGACCATCCTCGTGACCGGTGTCGCCGGCTTTCTCGGTATGCATGTCGCCTTGCGCCTGCTGGATCGCGGCGAGCATGTGGTCGGCATCGACAATCTCAATGACTATTATTCGCTGGAGCTGAAAGAGGCGCGGCTCTGCGAGCTGGAAGAGCACGCGAATTTCAACTTCCACTATCTGGATATCGGCGATGCGGCGGCCACCGCAACGATCCTTGCGCTCCATCCCGATCTGACCGATATCGTGCATCTCGCGGCGCAGGTCGGGGTGGGGCACAGCCGGCGCAATCCCCATGCCTTCATGCAGACCAATGTCGCCGGCATGTTCGTGTTGCTGGAGGAGGCCCGCAAGCTCACCCGGTTGCGGCATCTGGTCTATGCCAGCTCCTCGGCGGTCTATGGCGGCAACCGCAAGGTCCCCTTCGCGGAAAGCGATCTCGTCGCGCGGCCGCGCTCGGTCTATGCCGCGTCGAAACAGGCCGATGAATTGCTGGCGGCGACCTACGCCCATCTCTACGGGATTCCGATGACCGGTCTCCGGCTCTTCGCCATCTACGGTCCCTGGGGCAGGCCGGATATGTTCTATTACGGCTTCACCCGCGCGATCCTCGCGGGTGAGGCGATCAAGGTCTATAACGGCGGGGATTTCCGCCGCGACTTCACCTATATCGATGATGCCGCTGCCGGCATCGTGGCGGCGCTGGACCAGCCGGCCACGGCGCCGTCACCCGCGCAGGCACCTCATCGCATTCTCAATATCGGCAATGACCGGGCAGACGCGCTCGGCGATTTCATCGCCGAGATCGAGCGCGCCACCGGCCGGCAGGCGCGGCTGGACAACGAGCTGATGAAGGCGGATGATCTGCCTGAGACCTTCGCCGATATCGACTTGGCCAGACGGTCGATCGGTTTCGATCCGAAGACCCCTCTTTCCGAGGGTGTGGCGCGTTTTGTCGAGTGGTACTGCGCCTATCATCGGTAAGCCCCATGCCGGTCAGTTCCATGTCAGCGACCGGTTCCCGTCAGCACAAAACTGTGATCTATGCGTTGGCTCTGCCTCGTCAAGGTTGCGTGATCGCGGCCTCAGATGGCGATAATGGGTTGTTAAGATCATTGGGCGTTATGATAGCGTCAGATACGCCTGCTGCCATGTGTACGAGTCGCACTTGTTTCGGCAAAGGAGGGCACAATGATCCAGAACCGCAAAGCCTTCGACGATAGCGATCTCAATGCCTATGTCGACGGAACGCTGCTGGCCTGCCGCGAGGCGGGGTGTGTCGATGACGAGCTGGCCCTGGCCTTGCTCGAGGCGCTCGGCCATCTGGTGTTGCAATGCCAGGAACGGTCGGCATCTCAGGCGCTCAGCCTGACCAATGACCTGCGGCGCGATATCGCGGCGCATATGACCCGCAAGCTGACGCTGCATCCCGATTTCAAACCGACGGCGCTGATGATCGAGGTGGATCAGGATCTGATCGCGGAAGCCTGCGCCGCCTTGCGCGATCTCATCGCCAATATGCTGGCCAGCGAGGTGGAGGAAATGCCCGGCGTGCTGGCCGCCAAGCTGCTGGATGCGGTCTTGCGCTTCGATCCGGATTGGCTCGATACGGCGACCGCGATGGAGCTGATCGCCGCGGCGCGGGCCGCGGATGAAGACTGGCTCGACAATGGCGGCGAAGTGACCGAACTGCTGATCAGCTTGAACTGACCGGCAGCACATTACGGGTTTCGTTGCCGCACTTCGCTATTTCTTGTGTCGTGTTATTTCTCATACAGTTTGGCGATCATGTCGCCCCAGCGCTCACGGATTTTGTGGCGCCGGATCTTCAGTGACGGGGTCAGCATCGCATTGTCGATGGTGAAGCCCTCCGGCAGGATGGCGAAGCGGCGAATGCGTTCGATGGCGGAAAGGCCTGTATTGACCCGGTCGACCGCCTGGCCGATGACTTTCTGGAAAGTCGCATTGGCTGCCAGGGCGACGGGATCGGGGTCGGCATCCTGCCGCTGCGCCCATTCCTTGGCGAAATCCGGATCCGGAACGACCAGGGCGACGAGGTGCGGATGCTTGTCGCCATGGGCCATGGCTTGGCCGATTTCCGGCTGTAACAGCAGAAAACCTTCCACCCGCGCCGGCGAGACATTGTCGCCGCCGGAGAGAACGATGATGTCCTTCTTGCGGTCGGTGATCTTGAGGTTTCCATCGGCATCGAATTCGCCGATATCGCCGGTATGCAGCCAGCCGTCATGGATGACCTTGGCGGTGGCCTCCTCATCGCGCCAGTAGCCCCTCATCACCGCTTCACCGCGCACCAGGATCTCGCCGTCTTCGGCGATCCTGACGTCGAGTCCATCGAAGACCGGGCCGACCGTATCGATCCGGATGCGCTTCGGCCGGTTGCAGGTGATGACCGGCGAGCATTCGGTCTGGCCGTAACCCTGGAGAAGCCGCACGCCGAGCGCCAGGAAGAAGACACCGATCTCGTAATTGAGCGCGGCGCCCCCCGAGACGAAGGCCTTCAGCCGGCCGCCGAAACGGGCCCGCACCTTGCGGCGGACGGTGAGGTCGCAGAGCAGATTGAGCAGGCGTTCCTTCAGCGTAAGCGATCCCGGCTGCTCATAGCGCTTGCGCCCGAGGCGTACCGCGAGATCGAACAGACGCTGCTGCGCCGGCTTGGCGGATTTCAGGCCGCGCAGGATCTTCTGATGCACGGCTTCATAAAGTCGCGGCACCGCCGTCATGATGGTCGGCCGTACCTCGGCCATGTTGTCCACCAGTTTCTCGACGCTCTCGGCGTAATAGATCTGGGCGCCGATCGAGATCGGCAGGAACTGGCCGGCGGTATGTTCGTAGGAATGCGAGAGCGGCAGGAAGGAAAGAAAGACTTCCGCGCCGAGATCGACCTCCAGCAGCAGCTTATAGGCACCCTGCATGTTGCAGAGGATCGACCCATGGGTCAGCATCACGCCTTTCGGCACGCCGCCGGTGCCCGAGGTATAGATGAAGCAGCAGACCTCATCGCGGCGCAGGGCCTCGATCCGGCGCGTGATCTCGTCCTCGGATACCGCATCGCCCGCCGCCATGGCGGCCTGCCAGTCATGGGCATCGAAGGGCAGGCGCTGGGCGAGATCGAGGCCTTCCATCGAAATCAGGAAATGCAGGTCCGGCGCCTGCAGGGCGGCGGGGAGCACGCGCTTGGTGATGGTGCCGTTGGAGATGATCAGGCCCTTGGCGCCGCTATGGGTCAGGACGTGGCGGTTGTCTTCCACCGTATTGGTGGCGAAGGCCGGGACCGAAATGGCACCGACCGACATGATCGCAAGATCGGCGACCAGCCATTCCGGGCGGTTCTCGGAAATCAGGGCGACGCGGTCCCCGGGTTGCACGCCGAGCGCGATCAGGCCCCGGGCCAGCCGGCGGATATCAGCGGCGATCTCGCCATAGCTCTGTGAGGTCCAGCCGCTTTTCTGCTTGCGCCAGAGAAAGGGCTGCGTCGGCCTGCTGCCGGCCTGATCGAAAAACAGCCGCGCCAGGCTGGGTACCGTCTCAAACGTCATATTCTCTGTTTCCTGTTCCCCGACACCGCCAGCTCGCCGGCCGTACCCGCCAGCCATCCCCGCCAGCCGTCCTCGTCGACTGTTCCCTGTGACTGGAATCCGCTTATCCTGTTATGATCCAGCGATTCCATGTCAGTTTCATGCCCCAAAATATCCCGCCGGAGAATATCTTGTCAGAAATTCCCGTCAAAATGCCGCTACATTTTTCACGCGGGTAATTCCCTAATCCTTTGGGAGTGCCGATAGGCCCGTGTCGAGGGCTTCGGCGAAGTCCTTGGCGAAGGCATATTCGCTCCCATATAAATCAGACGGATTATCGAGCAAAGGTCAAAGGAACGTGACGATGCAATTGCCAGCGACTCGCCGCCATTTCCACGGAAACATTGCACAGGCCCCCGCCGAGCCGGCCGGAAGTGCAGCCAAGGCGGATCTCGGGCCTTTGCCGAACTGGAATCTGGCCGATCTTTATACCGGGCCGGATGCGCCGGAAATCACGCGCGACCTGGAGGCGGCGGCGTCCCGTTCCAAGACCTTCCGCAAGGCCTATGAGGGGAAGCTGGCCGGCCTCTCCGGTACGTCGTTCCTGGCAACTATCGATGAATACGAGGCGATCCAGGAACTGCTGGGCAAGGTCATGAGCTATGCCCAACTGCTCTACGCCGGCAACATGGCCGATGCCAAGATCGCCCGCTTCCAGCAGGAGATCAGCGAACGCGCCAACGACATTTCCGTCGAGACGTTGTTCTTCACCTTGGAGATCAACAAGATCGAGGATGAGGTTCTGGCGAAGAAGCTCGAACACGCGCCGCTGCGCCGCTACCTGCCCTGGCTCGACGCGACGCGCGCCTTCCGGCCGCATCAGCTCTCGGATGAGGTCGAACGTCTGCTGCACGAAAAATACATCACCGGCCGCGCGGCCTGGAACCGGCTGTTCGACGAGACGGTCGCCGAGATGCGCTTCGATATCGACGGGCAGAGCCTCACCAGTAACGATGCGCTGAACCTGCTGACCGACCGCGATGCGAAGAAACGGCAATCGGCGGCGGCCGGTATTGCCAAGGGCTTCAAGGCCAATCAGCGCCTCTTTGCCCTCGTCACCAACACGCTCGCCAAGGACAAGGAGATCGAGGACAAGTGGCGCGACTTCGCCCGGCCGGTTTCCTCGCGCAACCTCGCCAATCAGGTCGAGGACAATGTCGTCGATGCCCTGGTCGATGCGGTGAAGCAAAGCTATCCGCACCTGTCGCATCGCTATTACAAGCTGAAGGCGAAATGGATGGGGCAGGCATCCCTGGAATATTGGGATCGCAATGCGCCCCTGCCGCGTGACGACGACCGCCTGATCGCTTGGCCCGAGGCGAAGAATATGGTGCTGACGGCCTATCATGCCTTCTCGCCGGAGCTGGCGCGGATCGGCCGCGACTTCTTCGACAAGAACTGGATCGATGCGCCGGCCACGCCGGGCAAGGCACCGGGCGCCTTCGCCCATCCGACCGTGCCGAGCGCGCATCCCTATCTGCTGCTCAATTATCACGGCCGGACCCGGGATGTGATGACGCTCGCCCACGAACTGGGTCATGGCGTGCATCAGGTGCTGGCGGGACCGCAGGGTGCCTTGCTCTCGGACACGCCGCTGACCCTGGCGGAAACCGCCTCGATCTTCGGCGAAATGCTGACCTTCCAGGCGCTGCTGAAGAGCGAGACCGACCCCGACAAACGCCGGCTGCTGCTGGCCGGCAAGGTCGAGGACATGCTGAACACGGTGGTGCGCCAGGTCGCGATGCATGAATTCGAGCGCCGCCTGCATGATCAGCGCAAGCAAGGCGAATTGCTGCCGGAGCAGATTTCCGCCATCTGGCTGGAAACCCAGCGCGAGGCGCTCGGTGAGGGCATCCGCTTGCCGGAAGACAGCGATTACGGGATCTATTGGGCCTATATCCCGCATTTCATTCATGTGCCCTTCTATGTCTATGCCTATGCTTTCGGCGATTGCCTGGTGAACTCGCTCTATGCCGTCTATCAGAATGCTGATGCCGGTTTCGCCGCGAAATATCTCGACATGTTGAAGGCCGGCGGCACCAAGCGGCATAAGGAATTGCTGGCGCCCTTCGGCCTCGATGCCTCCGATCCCGCCTTCTGGGCCAAGGGGCTCGGCGTCATCGAAGGCTTCATCGATCAACTGGAGCAGGCGTGAGCGGAGATCGCGAAGGCAACAGCCTGACCGGGCGCGTCCAACGCTATGCCCGCGTCGGACGCGCGGTCGGCGGGCTGGCCGCGCGGGTGGCCGGGGAACGCTATCTCGGCCTCAAGATGGATCGCGGACGCCATGCGGCGGAACTGAAAGCGGCGCTCGGCGGCCTCAAGGGGCCGCTGATGAAAGTGGCCCAGATCATGTCGTCGATCCCCGACGCCTTGCCCAAGGAGTATGTGCAGGAGCTGCAGCAATTGCAGGCCAATGCGCCCTCCATGGGCTGGCCCTTCGTCAAGCGCCGCATGGCGGCGGAACTGGGGCCGGGTTGGCAGGAGCGGTTCAAGGAGTTCGAACACGAGGCGGCGGCGGCGGCCTCGCTCGGCCAGGTCCATCGGGCGGTTCATCCCGACGGGGACCTGCTGGCCTGCAAGCTGCAATATCCCGATATGGCTTCGGCGGTCGAGGCGGATCTCCGGCAGTTGCGCCTGATCTTTGGCATCTATGAGCGCTATGACCACGCGATCTCCACCAACGAGATCCACCAGGAGATCGCCGACCGCCTGCGGGAGGAGCTCGATTACGGGCTCGAAGCCAAGCATATGGCACTCTATCGCCGCATGCTGGCGCGCGAGAAGACGATCCATCTGCCGGAACCGATTCACGAACTGAGCACGCGGCGGCTGCTCACCATGACCTGGATCGACGGCGAACCGCTGATGCGTTTCCTGGAACGGAAGCCCGATGTCGAGCTTCGCAACGCCGTCGCCTATAACATGTTCCGCGCCTGGTACGTGCCGTTCTACGATTACGGAGTGATCCACGGCGACCCGCATCTCGGCAACTACACGGTGCGGCGGGACGGCAGCGTCAATCTGCTGGATTTCGGCTGTATTCGTTTCTTCGACGGCAAGTTCGTCAAGGGCGTGATCGATCTCTATTACGCCCTGCTGAACGACGATCGCGATCTCGCCGTCTCGGCCTATGAGGGCTGGGGCTTCAAGGGCCTGAACAAGGATGTCATCGACGTCCTCAATCGCTGGGCCCATTTCGTCTATGGTCCCTTGCTGGAAGATCGCGAGCGCCGCATCCACGATCATGAGACCGGCATCTATGGCCGCGAGGTGGCGGAGACGGTTCATGCCGAACTGCGCCGCCTCGGCCCGGTGACGCCGCCGCGCGAATTCGTCTTCATGGACCGGGCGGCGATCGGGCTAGGCTCGGTCTTCATGCATCTCAAGGCCGAGATCAACTGGTACCGGCTGTTCCATGAACTGATCCATGACTTCGATGCGAAGGCCCTGGATAAGCGGCAGAAGGCCGCGATGAAGGCGGTGGGCCTGGGGCAGAGCTGAGCCCAAGGCTGATTGCCTTGTTTGCACCAGCGCCGCGCCCGGGGTGAAAGCCGGCCGCGATCCCGCAGATACGGGTGACGGCCTCCTTATCTTTCACCCCCTCTTGTTCGATGCCCTGAAAATCGGCAAAGTGATGCCCGTGATCTGGGTTGGGAGGGGCGTCGATTCCGCGGACCGAGGGGTCAACCACCTGAAAAGAAAGAGAAATGAAAATCCCTGATCGAATCGATCAGGGCAGCAGGGTCTTTGCGTCGGCGAAGGGTGCGTTCAATTTCTGTCGCAATCGCCGCAGCCGCAATCGCCACAGTGGCATACAGGGTGAAGCAGGTATGACGTGACGGCCTCGATGGGGCCGGACCAACCGACAAAAGAAGAAGGGGGTTGAGCGAGGCATGAAGATCGCAATCCTGAAAGAGCGGCGCGCCGATGAGAAGCGCTGCGCGGCAACCCCGGATACCGTCAAGAAATATATCGGCCTCGGCGCCGACGTGAGCATCGAGACTGGCGCGGGCGAGAGCGCCGCCATCGCCGATGCCGCCTTTGCCGCTGCCGGCGCCACGATCGCACCGGATGCAGCCGCAGCTTTGGCCGGTGCCGATCTCATCCTGAAGGTGCAGCGGCCGCTGACCGCCGAAGAAGGCGGAACGGATGAGTTGGCCGGTGCTAAAAGCGGCGCCTGTCTCGCGGCGATCCTCAATCCCCATGGCGCGCGCGAGAGCATTGCCGGTTATGCGGGCAAGGGCATCACCGCTTTCGCCATGGAATTGATGCCCCGCATCACCCGTGCCCAGTCGATGGATGTGCTGAGCTCGCAATCTAATCTCGCCGGCTATAAGGCTGTGATCGATGCGGCGGCGGAATTCGGCCGCGCCTTCCCCATGATGATGACGGCGGCCGGCACCGTCGCGCCGGCCCGGGTGCTGGTGATGGGGGCGGGGGTCGCCGGCCTGCAGGCGATTGCCACGGCACGACGGTTGGGTGCCATTGTCAGCGCGACCGATGTGCGGGCGGCCGCGAAGGAACAGGTTGCCAGCCTCGGCGCCACTTTCGTCGCGGTCGAGGATGAGGAATTCAAGCAGGCGGAGACCGCGGGCGGCTATGCCAAGGAAATGAGCGACGCCTATAAGGCGAAGCAGGCGGCGCTGATCGCCGAGACGATCAAGAAGCAGGATGTGGTGATCACTACCGCGCTGATCCCCGGCCGCAAGGCGCCGATCCTGGTCAGCGAGGAGATGGTGCAATCGATGCGGCTCGGCTCCGTCATCGTCGATCTCGCGGTGGAGCAGGGCGGCAACTGTCCGCTCTCGGAAGCCGGCAAAGTCGTGGTCAAGCACGGCGTCAAGATCGTCGGCCACAACAATGTACCGAGCCGCCTCGCTGTCGATTCGACCGCGCTCTATGCCCGCAACCTGCTGAACTTCGTCACCCTGCTGATCAGCAAGGAAACGAAGGCGCTGAACGTCAACTGGGAAGATGAGATCGTGAAAGGCGTCGCACTGACCCGCGACGGCCAGATCATCCATCCGACCTTCAAGGCCTGAGGGGGAGAGAGCAGATGAGCGCAGATGATCTGATCCAGAAAGCGATGGATCTGGCGAACAGTGCCCAGCAGCTCGCCGCCCAGGCCAGCCAGGTGGCGCAGGAAGCGTCCAAAGTGGGCGGCGAGGCGACGGCGGCGGGAGCGGCGCATAACCCCTTCATCTTCGGCTTCACCGTCTTCGTCTTGGCTTGCTTTGTCGGCTATCACGTGGTCTGGCGGGTGACGCCGGCGCTGCATTCGCCGCTGATGGCGGTGACCAATGCAATCTCCTCGGTGATCATCGTCGGTGCCTTGATCGCCGCTGGCCCGGCCGATCTCAGCCTCAGCCAGATTTTCGGCTTCATCGCCGTGGCCCTGGCCTCGGTCAATATCTTCGGCGGCTTCATCGTCACGCATCGCATGCTGTCGATGTTCAAGAAGAAGCAGAAGTGAGCGGACGGGAAGGAGCCGGAATATGAACGAGAATCTGAGCGCCCTCGCTTACCTGATCGCCTCGGTCTGCTTCATCATGTCGTTGCGTGGCTTGTCTTCACCGGAAAGCTCGCAGGGCGGCTTGAAATGGGGCATCGCCGGCATGGCGCTGGCGATCCTCACCACGGTGGCCCTGCCGAGCGTCCACAGCTACTGGTTCATCATCGGCGGTATCGCCGTGGGTGGCCTGGTTGGCGCCGCCATCGCCCGCAAGATCCAGATGACGGCGCTGCCCCAATTGGTGGCGGCCTTCCACAGTCTGGTCGGCCTGGCGGCGGTCTGCGTCGCCGCGGCGGCTTTCTATGCTCCAACCGAGTTCAATATCGGCGAGGCCGGCGCGATCCACGCCGGCAGCCTGGTGGAGATGGGCCTTGGCGTCGCCATCGGTGCCATCACCTTCACCGGTTCCATCGTCGCCTTCTCCAAGCTGCAAGGCCTGGTCAGCGGCGCGCCGCTGGTCTTCACGGGGCAGCATATCCTGAATGCCTGCCTCGGCATCGCCATCGTCGTGCTGATCGTCGCCTTGATCCTCGGCCAGTCGCCGGTCCTCTTCTGGGCGCTGGTCATCGTCTCGCTGCTGCTCGGCTTCCTGCTGATCCTGCCGATCGGCGGTGCGGATATGCCGGTGGTGGTGTCGATGCTGAACAGCTATTCCGGCTGGGCGGCCTGCGGCATCGGCTTCACGCTGGGCAACAATCTGCTGATCGTCACCGGCGCCCTGGTCGGTTCCTCGGGTGCCATCCTCAGCTACATCATGTGCAAGGGCATGAACCGCTCGATCTTCAACGTGATCCTGGGTGGCTTCGGCACCGATGCATCGAGCGCTTCGGCTGACGGCGCCAAGGCCGGCGACCGGCCGGTCAAGTCGGGCAGCGCCGACGATGCCGCCTTCATCATGAAGAATGCCAGCAGCGTCATCATCGTGCCGGGCTACGGCATGGCGGTGGCCCAGGCGCAGCATGCCCTGCGCGA
>CAYOQR010000076.1:0-24338 GCA_964406155.1 uncultured Rhodospirillaceae bacterium
TTCCTCTTCCGTGACCAGACGGCCCTGGGTGTTGATCGAGAGCTGGAAGCTGGTATCGCCGGGTGCCGGCGGCGCGCCGAGGGCACCGGCGGCGACCTGGCGGTTCTGCTCGCGGATCGCATTGACCACATCCGTCGCGGTCAGGTTGCGCGAGGCGACCTTGTTGGGATCGAGCCAGACCCGCAGCGAGTAATCGCCGAGACCGAACAACTGCACATCGCCAACACCGTCGAGCCGCGCCAGCTCGTCCTTCACATTGAGGATGGCGTAGTTCGACAGATAGAGCATGTCATAGCGGTTATCCGGCGAGGTCAGGTGCACGACCATGGTGAGGTCGGGCGAGGCCTTGTCGGCGGTCACGCCGAGGCGCTGCACCTCTTCCGGCAGCTTCGGCAGAGTCCGCGTCACGCGGTTCTGCACCTGCACCTGGGCGGTGTCGAGATTGGTGCCGAGCGCGAAGGTGACGGTCAGGGTCATCTTGCCGTCCGCAGTCGATTGCGAAGACATGTAGAGCATGTTCTCGACACCGTTGATCGCCTGCTCCAGCGGTGCCGCGACGGTTTCACCGATCACCTTGGGATTGGCGCCGGGGAAGGTCGCGCGCACCACCACGGTCGGCGGCACCACTTCCGGATATTCGCTGATCGGCAGTTGGAACAGCGAGATCGCGCCGCCGATCAGGATGATCAGGGAGAGCACAGCGGCGAAGATCGGCCGCTGAATGAAGAATTGCGAGAAGTTCATCGCAGGATGCTTTCTCTAGATGTTTTTTTGTTGTTCTGGATATCTGTCCGAGGAGCGCATCAGTTCCGGGTCGATGTGTCGCCCTTCTGCTGCGCGAGCTGCAGGCTGGCTGTGGCCGCGGCAACGTCGCGCTCGCGCGACAGTGTCGCCTGATCCGCCATGGCCACGGGTTCGGCCTGGACCTGCATGCCGGAGCGCACCCGCTGCAGGCCGTTGACGACGATCTTGTCGCCCTGCTTGAGGCCGGTACGGACCACGCGCAAGCCGTCGACCTTCGGGCCGATCTCGACGGCGCGATAGGTCACCTTGTTCTCCGGCGTCAGGACCAGGACGAATTTCTTGCCGAGATCCGTGCCGATGGCGGCGTCGTTGACCAGGGCCGCCGTATAGGTGGCGCTGCCGACCAGTTTCAACCGGGCATAGAGGCCGGGGGTGAACTGGCCATCACGATTATCGAAGACAGCGCGGCCACGGATCGTGCCGGTCCGGGGATTGACCTGGTTGTCGATGAAATTCATCCGGCCGAGATGCGGGAAATCGCTTTCATCGGCAAGGCCGAGATAGACCGGGCTGCCGTCGCTGCGCGTGCCCTTCTTGGCCAGCGTCTCGTATTTCAGGTAAATGCGCTCATCGACATCGAAATAGGCATAGACCTTGTCGGTCGAGACCACGGTGGTCAATTGGCTCTGATCGGCATTGACCAGATTGCCGGATGTCATTTCCGCCCGGCTCACCCGGCCATCGATCGGTGCCCGCACCTGGGTGAAGCTGAGATTGAGCTTGGCCGAATCGAGCTGGGCCTGGGTCGCCGCCACCGCCGCCTTCGCTTCCACCGCCGCCGCATTGCGGGCATCCGCCTCTTCCGCGCCGATCACCTTGCCGGCGAAGAGCTTCGCACCGCGCGCCGCCTCGCTGGCGGTGCGGACCTGATTGGCCCGGGCCTGCTCAAGCTGGGCCTGCAACCGGTTGACCTCGGCCTGGAACGGGCGGGGATCGATCTGGAACAGGAGGTCGCCCTTCTTCACCATGGCGCCTTCCTGGAAGGCCACGCTGTCGATATAGCCGGAGACCCGCGGCCGCACGACGACCGATTCAGGCGCCTCCAGGCGGCCTGTGACCTCGTCCCATTCATTGATCGGCTGTTCCACCACTTCGGCCACGCTGACCTTCGGAGCGGCCGGCTGGGCCTGGCTGGAGGCCGGCGCCTCGCCACAGGCTGCCAGAACCAGAAAGCTCGTCAGAACAACCGGATAACGCCAAGATTTGAATGACAATTCCATGGTACCCACTCCGCCAATCGATCACGGGGCCTGTGCTAGCCTCCGCAAATTTAATAAGCAAAATCTTTTTTAATTCGATGAGGCGGGAACGGGCCGCATCGGGATTTCGCGTCTGCGGAATGTGCAACCGGCGGCGGCGATCGGCGAATTAGTTGCACCGAAGATGATTATCATCGCTATCGATGAGAGATTTTCTTGGCGCTGGCGCATGATCGGCTTGCGCTGGATCGAGGGACCCGGGCCGAGAGGCACGCGCTGAGATTACATCGAGATGACCGGACAGTACCGATCAAGCTGTACAGATCAGGCCAGGCTGTCCTGGTCGCCGACGAACATCTGGATGCGGGAGCGCAGCCAGCGTTCGGCGGGATCGTTGTCCTGGGCACCGCGCCAGGCCATGTGCAACTCGAAGCTCGGCAGCTCCAAAGGCGGATCTTCGATGCGCAGGCCGCCGGCGGCAGCCAGGACCCTGGCGGCGTAATCCGGCACCGAGGCCACCAGGTCGGTGCCGGCGAGAAGTGTGCCAAGGCCGTTGAATTGCGGCACGGCGAGGACGACCTTGCGGCTGCGACCGAGCGCGGCGAGGTGATCGTCGATATAGCCGCTGAGATCGCCGGCGAAGGAGACCATGGCATGAGGCCGGGCACAGTAATCATCGAGACTGAGCGGACCGGGAATGGTGTCGGCCCGCAGCAGTTTCGGCCGCACCCGGCGCATGATCTTGCGCTTGGCATTGGCCGGCAGATCGTCGGTATAGCTGACCCCGACGGAAATCTCGCCCGACGCCAGCAAACCCGGCATCACCAGATAATTCGCGCGCCGGATCACCAGCACGACGCCCGGCGCCTCCGACCGCAGGCGCCGGATCAGCGGCGGCAGCAGACCAAATTCCACGTCGTCCGACAGGCCGATACGGAACACCGCCTCGGCCGTCGCCGGGTCGAAATCCTGGCTTCGGCTGATGGCGGTGGAGATGGAATCCAGCGCCGGCGAGAGGTGGTTGAAGATTTCCAGCGCCCGGGCCGTCGGCTCCATGCTGCGGCCGGTCCGCACGAACAGCGGATCGTCGAACAGCGCCCGCAGCCGGACCAGGGAAGCGCTGATCGCCGGCTGGCCGAGAAACAATTTCTCAGCCGCCCGCGTCACGCTGCGCTCATGCATCAGCGTTTCGAACACGATCAGCAGATTGAAATCCACCCGGCGGAGGTCGTTTCGATTCATCGTCTGTCCAGATATGCAACAATATAGGTTGCGATTTGCGGAAGTCGACGTCAATTCCTTGCATCATCGGCGCCCATGATGACTATTGATCAGGATGAATGGCGCGGACTGGCCGAGATAACTAGACTAAGGTCCGGAGAATGACAGTCCGGAAAAATATTATGATGCTGGGCGGAAATAATATCCGAGGTTTGCGATGTCGCACATGATTCGCTTTCATCAGTTCGGATCGCCCGACGTTCTGCGGCTGGAAGAACTTCCGACACCGGAGCCCGGCCCGCGCGAGGTGCTGATCAAGGTCCAAGCGATCGGTGTCAACTGGACCGACATCCTGTGGCGGCAGAATCTGGCGCCGGAAGTGGCGCGCCTGCCGGCGGGCATCGGCTCTGAACTGGCCGGCAAGGTGGTTTCGACGGGCAATGAGGTTGACGATCTGCCGGCCGGTACGCCGGTTGCCAGTTTTCTCGCCCATACGCCGAACCAGTACCCCGCTTATGGCGATCTGATGGTGATGCCCCGCGAAGCCCTCACCCGCTATCCGGAAGAGGTGCTGACGCCGATCGAAGCCAGCGTGCATTACACCCCGCTCCTCACCGCCTATCTGGCGCTCGTCAATCTCGCGGCCCTGAAGCCGGGCCAGGTGGTCCTGACCACCGAGGCCAGCCTGTGTTGCGGCCCCTCCACCGTGCAGCTTGCGAAATCCCTTGGCGCCCGGGTCATCGCCTCGACCAAAACGCCCGAGCGGCGCGATTTCCTCCACAGCTTCGGGGCCGACAAAGTGGTGGTGACGGACGAGCAGGACCTTGTCCTCGAAGTCGAGAAATTCACCGGCGGCCAGGGTGTCGATGTCGTGCTCGACGCCTGCGGCGGACGGCAGATGAATCTGCTCGGCGATCTCGCGGCACCACGCGGCAAGCTCATCCTTTACGGCCTGAATGGCGGCAATGAGGCGGCCTTCCCGGCCTGGACCGCGTTCCGCAAGCATCTGCAGTTCTTCCAGCACAGCCTGCTGGATTTCACCGGCCATGCCGAGCTCGGCATCGAGGCGGACCGCGACGCGGTGGAGCGGGCGTTGAAGGATATCAATCTGCTGACCCGGGACGGCCTGCTGCGCCCGGAGATCGACCGCGTCTTCGATCTTGAACACGCGGCCGATGCCCATCGTTACATGGAGACCCGCCCCAATTGCGGCCGCGTGGTCATCGCCCTGCCTGAATAACGGCGAGCGCAGCCGTCAATAGGAAGAAGGCGCGGTATCGACCTGCGGGTGAGCAGTGGGGGTCCAGCCCGGCGGCATGAAGATCAGGCGCCAGCGGTCGCCCCAGCTCTTCGCTGCCCAGACATCCCTCAGCAATGCGGCGAATTCGCCATAGACGATCACCAGCGGATTGGACGAGTGCATCGGCGGCATGACGCCGTAGCGTAGCGTCACCCCTTCATCCTCCGCCTTATAGGTACCGAATAACCGGTCAAAGACGATCAGGATGCCGCCGAAATTACGGTCGATATAGGCCTCGTTGCTGGCGTGATGCACCCGGTGCGCCGAGGGCGTGTTGAGAACGTATTCGAGCGGCCCGAGCTTGGGGATCAGCGTCGAATGCAGCCAGAACTGATAGACGAGGCTCAACCCCAGCAATCCGAAGACCAGGACCGGGTTGTAGCCGATCCAGATGATCGGCAGGAAGAAGACCCAACTGGCCGACAGGATGGGTGTCCAGGCGAGACGATAGGCCGATGCCAGCGTCAATTCATCCGGTGAATGATGGACGCTGTGCGTCGCCCACATGAAGCGGACGCGATGGGCCGCGCGGTGATACCAGTAATAGGCAAATTCCTCGAGCAGGAAGAGCAGGACCCAGCTCCACCACGCATTCATCGGCATGGTGTGGATGCGGCATTCCCAGACCAGCGTGCCGAAGATGGCGATGATCACGGCATGATTGATGATGCCGGCAAAGCTGTGCCCGACCGCGATCACCAGCGAGAGCAGGCTTTCCTTCCAGGGATAGGCTTTGCCCTTGGCGCGGCGATAGAAACCGGCTTCGATCAGAATGGCGACGGCAAAGACAGGCGCGAACCAGATCGCGATGGATGGATGCTGGAATTGTTCCATGATGCCCCCTCCCCTGCCGGAAGGTATCAGCATAGACCCGGCCGCATCGAGGCGCCAAGAAGGAGTGATTACCTAGCTTCGGCGAACGAATGAAACCGGATTACGACAGCTCCGACAAGAGGCAAGTGCCCGGAATATCAGCCCTCCGGATTGTCGAGGCTGAAGATTTCCGACTTGTCGTCATAGGAAAAGACTTCACCGTAGCGCCCCCAGTTGATCACGGTATCGATGGTCTCTTCCGCCGCTTTGTCGCTGAGGCGGTCTTCCAGTTCCTGCTCGAAGCGCACCCGTGGCGCCCGGTGACCCGGCCGCTCGTCCAGCACTTTGCGGATATGCGCCGCCAAGGGAATGTTACGCAGGAAATGCTCGGCGAAGATCCGCTTGCGGTGTTCCGTCCCCGCTTCGGCGAAGACGCGCCCGACGGGAAGCACCTGGATATCGCCCGAATGCAATTCGGCCAGCCCCAGGAAATGCAGGACCTCCGCGACCGGGAATAACTCGTCGACCTCGAGTTGCAGACTTTGCGCCAGCACCGGCAAGTCGGCGCGGCCTTCATAGGGGGCCGCGACGAGTGTCTCCAGCAGGCCCGCCATCAGGTTGGTGGAAACGCGCGGGATCCAGCTCGTCAGCTCCAGGCCAGAGACCTTCTCCTTGAGATCGGCACCCTGCCGCGCCGTCATCTTCGCATAGATATCGTCCACCAACTGGCGGAAGGCAGGATCGAGACGGTTGCGCGGATGCGGGAAGATGACTTTGATCTCGGCGGCGACGCGGCCCGGATTAGAGGAGAAGACCAGGATGCGGTCGCACATGAAGACCGCTTCCTCGATATTGTGGGTCACCAGCAGGATCGATTTGATCGGCAGCTTGTGGTCGGTCCAGAGATCGAGGAGATCTGTGCGCAGGGTTTCGGCGGTCAGCACATCGAGCGCCGAGAAAGGTTCGTCCATCAGCAGGATATTGGGATTGACCACCAGCGCCCGGGCAAAGCCGACACGCTGGCGCATGCCGCCCGATAGCTCTCGCGGATAAGCGGATTCGAAACCATCGAGGCCGATGAGGTCGATCGCCGCCAACGCGCGCTTGCGCATTTCCGCCGCCGGCACCCCCAGCGCCCTGAGCCCCGCCTCGACATTCTGCAGCACGGTCAGCCAGGGAAAGAGGGCGAAAGTCTGGAACACCATGGCAACGCCGGGCGCCGGGCCGTTGACCGGCGCGCCGTTATAGATCACGTCGCCGGCCGAGGCCCTGATCAGGCCGGCGATGATGCGCAACAGGGTCGATTTGCCCGACCCCGAGCGGCCCAACAAGCCGACGATCTCGCCTTCCTTGAGGCAGAGATTGACGTCCTCGAGCACCAGCAGCTCACCTGAGCTCTTATCGAATCCGCGCCGCACGTTGCGGACCGAGAGAATCTCCTTTCTCTCGATCTCGGGCGTCATGGCATCGGTCTTGACGGCGGCATTCAGCATGGCAACGCGCTCCTCGGGTCGGACTTGAATCAAGTCAGGCGCAGATGGGTTTCGGCATAGCGGTAGAGCGGCCGCCACAGCAGCCGGTTGAACAGGACGACGAACAGCGACATGACGGCGATACCGAGCACGATCTTCGGATAATCGCCAGCGGCCGTGGTCTGGGCGATATAGGCGCCAAGGCCATGGGCGTTCAGATTGGTGGTGCCCCAGCTCACCGCCTCTGACACGATGCTGGCATTCCACGCACCGCCCGAGGCCGTGATCGCGCCGGTGACGAAATAGGGGAAGATGCCCGGCAGCATGACGGTCTTCCACCACTGCCAGCCACGGATGCCGAAATTATCGGCCGCCTCGCGGAAATCCGTGGGGAAGGCAGTGGCGCCGGCGATCACGTTGAAGAGAATGTACCATTGCGTGCCAAGGATGATCAGCGGGCTCAGCCAGATATCCGGGTTCGCCTTGAAATGGACGATCAGCACCACGAAGATCGGAAACAGCAGATTGGCCGGGAAGGCCGCCAGGAACTGCGCCAGCGGCTGCACCTTCTCGGCCAGGCGCGGCCGCAGCCCGATCATGACGCCGAGCGGGACCCAGACCAGCGAGGCGATGACGATCAGGATGAGCACGCGCAGCAGCGTGAAGAGGCCGTATTCCAGGGCCAAGCCGACCTCAGCCCAGGTCACTTCCGTGCTGACAAACGAGACGATGCGCCAGATCGCATAGGCCGCCATCAGCAGTACCGCCACGAACCAGATGCGATCGACGACGATCGACGGCTTGCCGCTCCCCAGCCGGCCGATCTGGCCGAGATTCGGCAGAGGCAGGCGCAGATGCACGAAGAACGCACCCAAGGCGCTGAGCGGCGCGAGAAGCTGCTGGATGAGCCGGGTCCGCTCGATGAGATTGAGGAACCAGGATTCCGCGACATTCTGCGAGCCGCTCTGTTCGAAGCGGAACTTCTCGGCCCAGGCCACCAGCGGGCGGAACATCAATTGATCGTAGAGAACGATCACGACAACCATGGTCAGGATCACCCAGCCGACCGCCGTCAGATTCTGGTCCGAAATCGCCTGGGCCAGATAAGCGCCGATACCGGGCAGGGTGATCGTGGTATTGCCGACGGTGATCGCCTCCGAGGCCACGATGAAGAACCAGCTGCCGGACATGCTCATCATCATGTTCCAGATGAGGCCCGGCATCGCATAGGGCACTTCCAGGGTCCAGAATTTCTGCCAGCCGGAGAAATGGAAACTGCGCGAAGCTTCCTCCAGGTCGCGCGGCACGGTGATCAGCGATTGATAGAAGCTGAAAGCCATGTTCCAGGCCTGGGCCGTGAAGATGGCGAAGATCGCCGCGCATTCCGCCCCCGCCACCCGGCCGGGAAACAGCGACATGAAGAAGACGACGGTGAAGGAGATGTAGCCGAGCACCGGCACCGATTGCAGGATATCGAGGATCGGAATCAGAACCAGGGCGGCCCGCCGGCTTTTCGCCGCCAACGTCGCATAGGTGAAGGTAAAGACCAGCGAGGCCAGCATCGCCGCCAGCATGCGCAAGGTGGAGCGCAGGGCATATTCCGGCAGATGGATCGGATCGAGCGATACCGTCTGTTGCTGCAAGGTCTCGATCGGCGCCAGGGTTTCCCGCGCGCCATGGCTGAAGAGGACCAGGAGGCCGATGATCAACGGGAAGGCGATCAAGTCCCAGCGGTTGGGGAGGAGCGCCCGGGCGGGGCGCGCCGCGAGCAAGGCTGTTCCAGTTTGCATCAACAACACTCCGCTGGATCGGTGAAAGCGAAGATGGATGAGTCTGATCCGGAACGTCCCGGAAGATCGCCGCGATATCCGGGCATGCAGAACCGGCTGCTTCTACTCAAGCGCGCTCTCCTCAAGCGAGCCTTGGGATAGGCGAGCGCCCTAACCGTGTCAATGCACTATTCATGAACATGATCGCCCCCGAATACTGTAATAAAAGTGTCAAATAACAAGGATTTGCACTCTCTCGATCATGCGGCAAATAACCCACAACAACCTGTCTGAATGAAAGCTGACGAATTACTGCCGCAAGAGAAAACGCGCGCATGAAGCCATGCGCGCGTTCTCATCATCGGCACCCACGCTGTGGGTGGGGACGGCCGGTCGATCCGTGCCGTTGTCAGTCCGCGTAACCGGGATCCTTGCGGTCGAGCATGCGCTTCAGCTCGGCGAAATGCGCGGCGGCCATGCCCTTGTAGTCGTCCCAGCCCTGCGCCGTCTTTTCCGCCAGATCGGCGCCCATCTCGTTGAGCTTCTGGCCGGTCGAATAGGCCAGCACCAGGGTCTGCGCGGCGCGTTCGAGGAAGTAGAGATCCTCGAAGGCTTCGGCCACGCTGTTGCCGACCACCAGCACGCCGTGATTACCCATCATCATGATATTGCGGTTGCCGAGCAGGTTCGCCAGCCGCGCGCCCTCCGCCGCCTCGTCGGCGATGCCGCCATACTGCCGGTCATAGACGATGCGGTTATAGAAACGGGCGGTGTTCTGATCGATCGGCTTCAGCTCCGGATCGGCCAGCCCGGCCAAAGCCGTCGCATAGGGCGGATGCACATGGAGGATGCACCGCGCCTGGGGCAGCCGCGCATGCAGCGCGCCATGGATGCACCAGGCGGAAGGATCGGGCGCATCCGGCCTCGACATGGTGTCGGCATCCTCGGTATCCAGCAATTGCAGATCGCTGGCGCTGAGCAGGCCGAAATGCCGCCAGCGGGGATTCATCAGAAACTTCTTGCCGTCCGGCGAAACCGCCAGGCTGAAATGATTGCCGACCGATTCATGCCAGTTCATCTCGACCGCCAGACGGAAGGCTGCGGCCAGATCGATCCGCGACTGCCGATCATCAGCTTCACCGCTCCTGGCCTCGCCCTTCCTGGCCGCCACGCCGGTCCCGGTCGTTAAATGTGCGACAGTGCTCACGTCACCCTCCCCTTTGTTCTTGGTAGCCTCTATGCTCACGCCGGATATGCTGGCACTGGGCGGCAACCGGCGCAATCCGCGTCCGGCTCATGCGGCGGCTGCAGCGGAAGAGGCTTGACGTGCTGGAAATCTATGTCGATGGCGATGCCTGCCCGGTCAAGGAGGAGGTCCTGCGGGTGGCGGGGCGCCATCAGTTGACGGTCCATCTGGTCAGCAATCGCTGGCTGCGGATGCCGGAGAACCCGCTGGTCCGCCAGGTCGTCGTGACCGACGGCTTTGATGCCGCCGATAACTGGATCGCCGATCATGCCGGCCCCGGCGACATCGTCATCACCGCCGATATCCCGCTCGCCGCCCGTTGCCTGAAAACCGGCGCCGAGGTGATCGGCCCCACCGGACGCCCTTTCAGCGCCGCCAATATCGGCATGGCCCTCGCCATGCGGGAGCTGAAATCACAATTGCGCGACATGGGCGAGATCAAGGACCACAATGCCGGCTTCTCGAAACAGGACCGCTCCGCCTTCCTGCAAGCCCTGGAGCGCATTATTCAAAGCCTACGGCGGCGCTGACCCCCGGCTCGCGACAGCATTGCCACCCGTGAAAGCATTGCCCCAGCTCGCGAAAGCATTGCCTCCCTTCTGACCGTCACCTAGAATCGGAAGCCGGAATCAGGGGCTGGATCGCCCGACTTTCTGCGAAGGAATCAGGATGGCGGCAGCCGACCAGGTGGTCGATATCAGCGCCGACCCGCTCGACCTCAAGCGGCGGCGGCGGCGCGCCATTGCCCGGATCGGGGTGCCGATCTGCGGTCTGATCCTGGTCATCGCCGCCATTCTCGGCATCGCCCTCTATGCCGACCAGGCCAACCGGAAAGGCGCGCTGGCGCTGTCCGACGACGTGCTGACCGCGCTGGACGGACGTATCCGCCAGCAGGTATCGGCCTTCCTCGATCCCTGCGCCCGGGTCCTGAAGATCGGCCGCGACCTTGTCCAGGATGCGGCCATGGGCACCAAGCGCGATATCGGCGAAGAATTCGCCGTCGGCGCACTCAAGGAAAACAAGCAGATCGCCAATTTCAACTTCGCCGACACCGCAGGCAACTTCCTGATGGTGCATCGCGGGACCGGCGGCAAGATCAACTTCAAGGTAATCGACAACACACCGGATGCCCGCCGGGTAACCTGGATCCGCCACGATTCGGAAGGCCGCGAAGTATCGCGCGAGGACGATCCCAAGGACAATTACGACCCCCGCACCCGTCCCTGGTATACCGGCGCCGGCGCAACAACCGGCCTCTACTGGACCGGCATCTATATCTTCTTCACCGACCGCAAGCCTGGCCTGACGGTCTCCACCCGCTATATCACGCCGGACGGCCAGTCATACACCTTCGGCGTCGATATCGCCCTGGAGGAGTTATCTCATTTCCTCGCCAGCCTGCAGATCGGCCGCCATGGCCAGGCCATGATCATGGATGGCGAAGGCCATCTGATCGCCTTTCCGGATTCCGACCGCATGATGAAACTGGTGGGCGACGACCTCATTCCCGCCAAGGTCGACGAGTTGAACGACCCGGTGCTGAATGCCGCCTATGACCGCTTCCGCATCGAGGGCGAAGGCCGGCGCATCATCACGGTGAAGGGCGAACGCTATATCACCACCGCCTCGAAGCTCCCGGGTGCCGGGCGTGACTGGTGGCTGCTGATGACAGTGCCGGAATCCGATTTCGTCGGCTTCGTCGCCAGCAACAACCGCACGGCGCTCGCCATGTCGATGGTGATCGTCGGCCTGGCCGCCACCTTGACCGCTTTGCTGGTGCGCCAGGGCCTGCGGGCGGATCGCTCGGCGCGGCAGTTGCTGGACCGCAGCAATGCCATCACCCGGCAAAGCGCTGCCTATGCCACCCTGGCGGCGGAAGCCGATGCCGTCATGGCGGCTGGCGGAGCTGCGGAGGGCAGCGACGCGGGCCTGCCGCCGGTCTTCTGCGAGACCCTGACCGACATGACCGGTGCCCGGCGCGTCAGCGTCTGGCAATTGCGGCCCCAGTTGCAGGTCCTGCGCTGCCTCGACAGCTTCGACCGCGACAGCGGCGGCCATGTCGCCGGCCTGGAACTGCATCGCGACGAGCTGCCGCAATTCTTCGGCTTCCTGCAATCGGGCCAGGAGACCGATATCGAGGATGCCGCCAGCGACCGGCAGACGGCACAGTTCCACCGCATCCTGATGCATGCCCTGGGCAGCCGGTCCCTGCTCGTCATTCCACTGCACTCGCACGGCAATGTGGCCGGCGCGATCTGCCTGGAGGATGTGAAGAAGGTCGAAGGCGGCCGCGATTTCGTCCGTGCCGTCGCCAGCATGCTGGCCCTGCGCCTGATCGACAGTCACGATGACGCCGTCGCCCGTGAGCGGCTGCCGGTGAGCATGCCGGCCGTCACCACCAGCGAGCGCAGCTTCTCCGCCGATCTGGCGGTGCGGTCGTTGGACTCGCCGGCCCTGGCGGCGACGGTCTATCAGAATGTCGCCGTCATGGTGCTCCGCCTGCCCGATCAGGCGACACTCGCCAAACGGCCGACGCCCGATGCCGCCGGTTTCGCCGATGTGATCGCCTGCGACCTGCAGGTCATGGCCGAGCAGCACAACATCCCCTATCTGAAATTCGTCGGTGAGGAGGCGGTGGCGGCGGCCGGCTTCGATGCGGATGACGCAACCGCGATGACGCGCATCGCCAATCTCGCCGTGATGATCCGCGACCGTTGCCTGACCCTGCTGGAGGATGCCGATCTGCCGACGGAATTCCGCATCGGCATCGATTGCGGCCTGGCGGTCGGCAGCATCGTCGGGCGCGAGCCGCGTCTCTTCAATCTCTGGGGCGAAACCGTCCGCACCGCCGATATGATGGCCGCCTCCGCCATCGCCGGCGGCATCCAGGCAACCGAGGCCGCCTATCAGCGATTGCGCCAGGGCTTCCTGTTCCGCCCGCGCGGCAGCTTCTACCTGACGCATCTCGGCGAGGCCCGCACCTTCATCCTGTCGGGGCAGTTATGACGGGTTACGGGTCGGCGCTGCGTCAGGCACAACAACGGGTACGGCGGCAATGAGCATGATGGCGGCCCAAGAGCCATCGAAGCCGGCCGGCGGGCCGAGCCCGCGCCTGTTGCGGTCGCTCGCCTGGATCGGGCAACTGACGCGGCGGCGGTTGAACTTTATCCTGACCCTGGGTGCCCTGTCCGCCGGTGTCGTGGTCGAGGCCCTGCGCCCCACCAGTTGGCGGCGGACCACGCGGGCCGAATTCTGGCGGGTCCTGCGCCAATCGCTGGGCGGCGGCTTGACCACCACCGCCCTGACGGCGGTGCTGATCGGCCTCGGCATGGTCTTCCAGGCGCTCTACTGGCTGGGCGCCGCCGGCCAGGAGGAATCCGTCGGCTCGGTCATCGTCACCATCCTGGTGCGCGAAATCATCCCGGTCCTGGTCGGCCTGATCCTGCTGGGCCGCAGCGGGTCGGTGGCGCTGATCGAGCTCGGCGCTCTGGAGGCTGGCGGCCAGCTCGACACCCTGCAGGCCCAGGGCATCGATCCCTTCGGCACCCTGATCCTGCCGCGCGGCGTCGCCTTCGCCCTCGCCTCCTATACGCTCGGCGTGATCTTCGTGCTGACCGCGCTTTTCACCGGCTTCATCGCCGGCAGCATGGCCGGCGCCGTGAAGATGTCGATCTGGTCCTTCCTCGACAATGTCCTGACGGCGATGCGGCCGACCGATTTCGCGATCTTCCCGGCGAAGCTGCTGATCATCGGCCTGCTGGTGGCGATGACGGCCTGCCTGACCGCGCTCGATGCCACCTCGCATCAGGACAGCAACCGGCTGATGCCGCGCGGCTTCGTCCGCGGCCTGATGGCGATCATGCTGGCCAGCGGCATTCTCAGTCTGGCGGGGTGATCGTGGCCGCCGACACCATCCTCAATCTCGACGCGGCCCGCAGCCGTGAATTGGTCGGCACCGCCGCCGATGCCGTGCTCAATCTGCAGGTGCAGCCGGGCGACTTCGTGCTGATCGATGCCCGCGATCCGGATCTCGGGCGCAGCTTCGCCGATCTCTGCAGTGGCCTGATCGCGCCGGATGCCGGCCGGATCACCTTCATGGGCCAGGTCTGGCAGTCCCTGCCCCATGATTACGCCAATGCCTTGCGCGGCCGGATCGGCCGGGTCTTCGCCGGCAATAGCTGGATCCACTATCTCGACGCCGCCACCAATATCATGCTGCCGCAACTGCACCATACACGCCGCGACCCTACGCAGTTGCGCGCCGAGGCGACGGATCTCTGCCGCCATTTCGGCCTGCCCGGCCTGCCGATCGGGCCGATCTCCACCTTGTCCGCCGCCGATCTGGTCCGCGCCGGCTTCGTCCGCGCCATCCTCGGCGAGCCGATGCTGCTGCTGCTGGAAAGCCCCGTCCAGGGGCTCTATACCGACGCCATCCCGATGCTGCTCAACTGCATCGCCGAGGCGCGCGACCGGGGCGCGGCGGCGATCTGGATGTCGCGCAGCAAGCTGGTCTGGGGCGACCGCTCCTTTCCGGTGACGCAGCGCCTGCGATTGGGCTATCACGGATTATTGCCGGTGCGAGGGAACTAAGCATGCGGGTGCGCCATACGGATGAATGGATCGGCTTGCTGGTGGTGCTGGCGGTCGTCGTGCTGATCGCCGCCATCATGCAGGCCGGCGTGCTGCGCGACTGGTTCAAGCCGGTCTCCAATCTGCGCCTGATCCTGCCCGAATCCGGCGTCGCCGGATTGGAAGTCGGGGCCGATGTCGAGGTGCTGGGCACCCGTGCCGGCACCATCCGCAAGATCGTCATCGATCCCCAGCAGCAGATGTATGCCATGGCGGAGATCGACGAACAGGCCAAGGCCTTCATCCGCCGCGACAGCGCCGCCGTGATCCGGCGCCGCTTCGGCTTGGCCGGCGCCGCCTATGTCGATATCTCGCGCGGCAGCCAGGCACCGATGGACTGGTCCTACGCGGTTCTCGACACCACCACCGAACGGGCGCCGACCGACAGCATCAGCGCCCTGATCGACGAGGTGCGCTCCAAGGTCTTCCCGATCCTCGACAATGTCGGCCAGGCCACCAAGGCGTTGGCCGAGGTGATGGACCGGGTCAATCGCGGCGAGGGCAATGTCGGCCATCTGCTGAAGGACGAAACCCTGGCGCAGCAGATCGAGGCGACGGTCGCCTCGGCGCATCAATCGGTCCAGGGCTTGAACGACATCCTCGGCCAGTTGCAGCAGGCGGCGAAACAGGTGAACAGCCTGACCAAGAGTGCCGCCGGCTCCGAGGGTGTCCCGGCCTTGCTGAAGAAGACCGATGCCGTGCTGGCCAATCTGCAGGGCGCCATGAAGGACCTGACCCAGGCGGCGGCACGGCTGCCGGCGATCAGCAAGAATGTCGAAGGCACCACCGCCAATCTGCCGACCCTCCTCACCCAGACGCAGATCACCGCCCAGCAACTGGACCAGTTGCTCACGCAGTTGCGCGGCCTCTGGCTGCTGGGCGGCGGCGGCAACCCGCCGCCGGCCGAATCCCAGCGCCTGCCGGCCTCGGAGGTGCGGCCATGAGGATGCACCTCGCGGCGGCGCTGGCGGCGGCCGTGATCCTCGCCGGCTGCGGCGCTCACGACACCGCGCCGGCCGTACCCCAGGATCAAAATCTGCAGCGCTATCAGACGGCCGGCGAGCTCGCTTATTCGCTGGACCGGCCGCAGGAAGCGGTGACGCAATATCGCCTTGCCTTGCTGCAGGCCGAGGCGCGGGACGACCTGCCGGCGATCAGCAATTTCAGCTTCAACCTGGCGGTCGCGCAATTGCGCGCCAATCAGCCCGCGGAGGCTTTGGCGACAACACGCCGGGCGCGCGCCGAGCTGGCACGGCGTGGCGCTGCCGGTTCCGCGGCCCTGGACCTCGCCGAGGCAACGGCGCTCTACCGCACCGGCGATGCCACCGGCGCCGATGCCTTGGCGGCCGGCCTGCAGACGGCAAGCGATCCGGAAACCGCCGCCGCCGCCAGTTTCCTGCGCGGCCTGATCGCCGATGACCGGCATGACAAGACGGCATTGCAGGAAGCCGACCAGGCCCTGACCCGCAGCATGACGGCGATCGCCCAGAATCAGGTACAGAATCCAGCACCGAATCCGGGCGATACCTCAAATCAGGGCGGCGCCTCAGCCGGCGGGGTCAAGCCGGAGATGCGGGCCGATGCCGCCGAATTGCAGGCGCGGCTCGCCCGGCAAAACGGCGATTTCGTCCAGGCGCGGACAACCGCGCTGCAGGCTGCCGATCTGCGGCGCGAGCTCCTCGACTATCGGGGCCTCGCCCGCGCCTTGTCCGTCGCCGCCGATGCCGCCCGGCAGGCCGGCGATTCCAGCGCCGCCGATCTTTATCTGCGGGCCGGCCGCAGCGCCGCCGCCCAAGGCGACCCGGCCAGCGCCCGACCCTGGCTGGACCAGGCGATCCGCCTCAGCCGCGATCCGGCCATCACCGAGGCGGCCAACAAGGCCCTGTCCGATCTGGCGGAACCCGGCACCAACTGACGGCAGCCTGACGGACCCGGCATTTGGCCGACGATCCGCCGGAGGCATTCGGCCGCCCGGATAAACAGAGGCAGGCATCAGCCATGCGGAAATTGTAGCTACTCGCCCGGCCGCCGGCAGGCGATGCTGCGGCCCGCCATGCCAGTCGATCTCAGCCTTGCGGCGGCGGAGACACCCAGCACACCGCGCCCCCGCAATTTCCGCGTCATTGCCGTCATCATCGCCAGCGCCCTGTTCATGGAACAGTTGGACGCCACCGTGCTGACCACCGCCCTGCCCACCATGGCACGGACCTTCGGTGTGCTGCCGCTGCATATGAGCCTCGCCCTCACCTCTTATCTGCTGAGCCTCGCCGTCTTCATCCCGGCCAGCGGCTGGGTCGCCGACCGCTATGGCGCCCGCAAGGTGTTCTGCGCGGCGATCGGCATCTTCACTTTGGGCTCGATCCTCTGCGGCCTCGCCAACAGCCTCGAATTCCTGGTTGCCGCCCGGCTGCTGCAAGGCCTCGGCGGCGCCATGATGGTGCCGGTCGGCCGGCTGATCCTGCTACGTACCGTGGCGAAATCGGACCTCATCTCGGCCATGTCCTGGCTGCTGGTGCCGGCCTTGATCGGACCGATCCTGGGCCCGCTGGTCGGCGGCTTCATCGTCACCTATCTCAACTGGCGCTGGATCTTCTACATCAACGTGCCGATCGGCCTGATCGGCGTCGGCCTGGCGACATTGCTGATCCCGGATATCAAGGAGCCGACGACCAGCCGCTTCGACGTTCTTGGCTTGATCCTCTCCGGCATCGCGCTTGCCTGCCTCACTTTCGGCGTCGAGCTCGGCGCCCGGGGCGTCCTCTCCGGTGCCGAGACCGGTCTCGTCATGTCGGTCGCCGCCGCGAGTTTCGTCCTCTATCTGCTGCATGCCCGGCGGCTCACCGATCCGATCCTCGATATGAGCCTGATGCGGATTCCGACCTTCAGCTTGTCGGTGATCGCCGGCGCCCTCACCCGCATCACCGGCGGCGCCCTGCCCTTCCTGCTGCCGATGATGATGCAGCTCGGCTTCGGCATGTCGGCGGCCGAGAGCGGCATGATCACCTTCATGAACGCCATGGGTTTCATGCTGATGAAGGCCGGGGCGACGCCGATCCTGCGGCGCTACGGCTTCCGCAACACCATGGTCTGGAACGCCTTGGTCGCCACCGGTTTCATCGCCCTTTGCGCCGCCTTCCGGCCGGCCTGGCCGCTCTGGGCGATCTATGTCGTGCTGCTGATGGGCGGCTTCTTCCAGTCATTGCAATTCGCCGCCTATAACACCATCGCCTATGCCGACATTCCGCGCGAGCGGATGAGTGCGGCAACCAGCTTCTATGCCACCTTCCAGCAATTGATGCTGTCGCTCGGCATCTGCGTCGCCTCGGGCGCCCTGCATCTCTCGGTCGCCTTTTCCGGCCACCAGCACGCAAGGCTGTCGGATTTCTCCATCGCCTTCCTGGTGGTGACGGCGGTCTCGATCTTCGCCTCGCCGGTCTCGCTGCTGTTCCCGAGGAATGCCGGCGACGACATGCGCGGCCGGGCGGTGCAGAAAGCTTAGCCTGCCCTCTTATTTGTTATTTGCTGATCGCCAACGGGTTGAAGTCGATCTCGCGGTCATAGACATCGACCCCGTCGCGTCGCTTCAGGAAGCCGACCACCAGATAGGTGAGCGGCGTCGCGATCACCTCATAGGCGGATTTCACCAGCCATTGCGTGACGATGGCGCCGAGCAGCACGCCGGACGGCATCACGTCGAAAAACACGATGGTGATGAAGACCGCCGAATCCAGCCCCTGGCCGATCAGGGTGGAACCGATGGTCCTGACCCAGAGATGGCGCCCCTGCATGGCGACCTTGAGCCGCGACATGATCATGGCATTGGCGAATTCGCCGACCAGATAGGCGATGAAGGAAGCCAGCAGGATGCGCGGTGTCGCACCGAGGATCCGGTCATAGGCCGGCTGGCCGTCCCAGAACGGAGCCGCCGGCAGCATGCCGCCGGCCCAGATGGCGAGGATCGCCAGGAGATTGCAGAGGAATCCCAGCCAGATCACCCGGCGGGCGGCACTATAGCCATAGACCTCGGTCAGGACATCGCCCAGCAGATAGCTGAGCGGGAACACCACCACGGCGGCCGGCACGATTAGGCCGTGGACCTGCACCACCTTGCCGGCGATGACGTTGGAAATGACCAAGCTGGTGACGAAAAGCGCCACCGTCACAACAAAATAGGAAGAAAAGCGGTTTCCAGCAACCTGGGTCATGATACAGGATCTCGCGAAATCGGTTGTCTCGATGGGCGGTCCGGGCTACCTGAAGCGCCGAATTCCGCCCCGAAAGGCGCCCTAATAGACCAGCCACCGCCCGAAAGCCATTGCCGTCATACCTGTCATCGTAAAGCCGATCCGTGACCCTGCGAACCGCCGATTTCGATTTTGACCTGCCCGAGGCCCTGATCGCCCGCCATCCCGCGACCCCGCGCGAGGCAGCGCGGCTGCTGCAGGTCGCCCGCGGCGGGCTTGTGGACCGGCTGGTCGGCGACCTGCCGGGACTCCTGCAGCCCGGCGACCTGATGGTGTTCAACGACACCAAGGTGATCCCGGCCCAGCTTTTCGGAACGCGTGCGGCCCGCGCGGTCGGCGGCGGCGAAGATGCCAAGATCGAGCTGACGCTGCACAAGGCCGAGGGGCTGGATACCTGGCGCGCTTTCGCCAAGCCCGGCCGGCGCCTGAAGACCGGCGATCAGGTGCTGTTCGGCGACGGCTTTGCCGCCGAGGTCCTGGAGAAAACGCCCGAGGGCGAAGTGGTACTGCGCTTCAATGCCGGCGGCGCCGATCTCTTTGCCGCCCTACACCGGCATGGCGAGATGCCCCTGCCGCCTTATATCCGCAAACTGCGCGCGGTCGAGGCCGGCGATGCCGGCGATTACCAGACGGTCTATGCCCGGGCCGAGGGCGCGGTCGCGGCGCCGACCGCCGGCCTGCATTTCACCCCGGATCTGTTCGCGGCCCTGGACGCCAAGGGCATCGAGCGCCTGATGGTCACCCTGCATGTCGGCGCCGGTACCTTCCTGCCGGTCAAGGTCGACAACATCGCCGATCACAAGATGCATGCCGAATATGGCGAGGTCACCGCCGCCGCCGCCGCGACCATCAACCGGGCCCGCGCCGACGGCCGGCGCATCGTCTCGGTCGGCACCACCTCGCTGCGGCTGCTGGAAAGCGCCGCCGCGCCGGATGGAACCGTCAGGCCTTTTGCCGGCGATACCGACATCTTCATCACGCCGGGCTATCGCTTCCGCTGCATCGACCTGCTGATGACCAATTTCCATTTGCCGAAATCAACCTTGTTCATGCTGGTGTGCGCCTTTGCCGGGATGGCGCGGATGCAGGCGGCCTATGCCCATGCGATCCGTGCCGGCTATCGGTTCTTTTCCTATGGCGATACCAGTCTGCTGGAGCGTGCCGAATGACCGAATCCCCCTTCACCCTGCTCGCCAAGGACGGCAAGGCCCGGCGCGGCCGGCTTGAGACCGCCCATGGCGCCATCAACACACCGGCCTTCATGCCAGTCGGCACCGCCGGCACGGTCAAGGCCATGCTGCCGGAATCGGTGGCGGCGACCGGCGCCGAGATCCTGCTCGGCAACACTTATCACCTGATGCTGCGGCCGGGCGCCGACCGCGTTGCGGCTTTAGGCGGCCTGCATAAGCTCATGAACTGGCCGAAGCCGATCCTGACCGATTCCGGCGGTTTCCAGGTGATGAGCCTCTCCGAGCTGCGCAAGATCAGCGAACAAGGTGTCGAGTTCCGCTCGCATCTCGACGGGCGCAAGCACATGCTCTCGCCGGAGACGAGCACACAGATCCAGGACCAGCTCGACGCCGACATCACCATGTGCTTCGACGAGTGTACGCCCTTTCCGGCGACCCCGGATCAGGCCGCGCAGTCGATGCGGCTTTCCATGCGCTGGGCGGCGCGCAGCCGCGATGCCTTCCGCCGTCGACCCGGCTATCTGCAGTTCGGCATCATGCAGGGCGGCATCTTTGAGCAGCTGCGCAAGGAATCGGCCGAGGCCCTGATCGATATCGGTTTCGAGGGTTATGCGATCGGCGGCCTTGCCATCGGTGAAGGTCAGAGCGAGATGTTCCGCATCCTGGATTTCGCGCCGGATTTCCTGCCCGACGACCGGCCGCGTTACCTGATGGGGGTCGGCCGGCCAGCCGATATCGTCGGTGCCGTCGGCCGTGGCATCGACATGTTCGACTGCGTGATGCCGACCCGGGCCGGGCGCACCGGCGCCGCCTTCACCCGCTTCGGCGAGCTCAATATCCGCAATGCCCGCCATGCCACCGATCCCCGGCCGATCGATCCCGATTGCACCTGCCCGGCCTGCCGTCAGTATTCGCGCGGCTATCTCCATCACCTGAACAAGGCGAAAGAGATCGTCGGCGCCATGCTGTTAACCTGGCACAACCTGCATTATTATCAGGAGCTGATGCAGGGCCTGCGCCGGGCCATTGAAACCGGCACCTTCGCCGATTTCGTCATGGATTTCGAAACCGGCCAGGCGCGCGGCGATCTGCCGCCGCTGTGAGGCAGGCAATCGTGCCCATCCCCTTGCCGATCCGGAGCATGCCATGAGCGAAAACATCTATGCCGGCCTGACACAACTTGGCCACAAGACCGAGATGCCAACCTCGCCGGAGGTTGCCGTCCTGGAGCGCGTGCCCAATCCGCATCCCGATCAGAATTACCTGGTGCGTTTCACGGCGCCGGAATTCACCTCGCTCTGCCCGATGACCGGCCAGCCGGATTTCGCGCATTTCGTCATCGATTACGTGCCGGATCAGTGGCTCGTCGAATCGAAATCGCTGAAGCTCTATCTCGGTTCCTTCCGCAATCACGGCGCCTTCCATGAAGCCTGCTCGGTCGATATCGGGAAAAAGCTGATCGATGCGCTGCAGCCGCGCTGGCTGCGCATCGGCGGCTACTGGTATCCGCGCGGCGGCATCCCGATCGACGTCTTCTTCCAGGCCGGCACCCTGCCCGACGGCGTCTGGATTCCCGATCAGGGTGTCCCGCCTTATCGCGGCCGCGGCTAGCCTCGCGGCAGCATCCCTCGATGACGGCGATGCATGATGAGATCCGCGCCCAGATTCGGACCCAGGCGCTGACCCTCGGCTTCGATGCCGTCGGCTTTGCCCGGGCCGAATTGTCCGAGGCGGCGCGCGAACGTCTGGCCGCCTTCCTGGCCGATGGCCGGCACGGCGATATGGGCTGGCTCGCCGACAAGGCAGACCGGCGGGGTGATCCGAAAGTGCTGTGGCCCGAGGCCGGCACCATCATCGTCCTTGGCCTGAATTACGGTCCGAGCGACGATCCCTTCGCCTTTCTCGAGCGGCCCGAGACCGGCAATATCTCGGTCTATGCCCGGCACCGCGATTACCATGACACGGTCAAGAAGAAACTGAAGGCGCTCGGCCGCTGGATGGCCGAGCGCTACGATTGCGGCATCAAGGTCTTCGTCGATACGGCACCGGTGATGGAAAAGCCGCTGGGCCAGGCCGCCGGCCTCGGCTGGCAGGGCAAGCACACCAACCTCGTCTCGCGGGAATTCGGTTCCTGGCTGTTCCTGGGCGAGGTCTATACGACACTCGATCTCGGACCGGATGAGGCCGAGACCGACCATTGCGGCGGCTGCCGGCGCTGCCTCGACATCTGCCCCACCCAGGCCTTCACCGGCCCCTATCAGCTCGATGCACGACGCTGCATCTCTTATCTGACGATCGAGCATAAGGGCATGATCGCGCGCGAGCTGCGCCCGCTGATCGGCAACCGCCTCTATGGCTGCGATGATTGCCTGGCGGTCTGTCCCTGGAACAAATTCGCCCAGCCTACTGCGCAAGGCGATTTCCTGCCCCGCGCCGAACTGACCGCGCCACGCCTCGCGGAACTCGCCGATTTCGACGACACGGCCTTCCGGCAGTTCTTCACCGCCTCGCCGATCAAGCGTATCGGCCGCGACCGCTTCCTGCGCAATGTCCTGATCGCCATCGGCAATAGCGGCCTGCCCGATCTCGGTGCAATCGCCATCGCGAAACTGAATGACACGGCCCCATTGGTCCGGGGCACCGCCGTCTGGGCCGTCTCACGCCTGCTCACGACCGCCCAGTTTCGAACCTTGGCCGATCGGCACATGCCAGCGGAAAGCTCTGATGAGGTGATCGCGGAATGGCAGACGGCCCTGGACGAGCTGGCCGCCTGACCTGTCGATCAAGCGCGGGTATTGACCCAGAAGACGACGGCGCGGCTGGCACCGATATTGCGGAATTGATGCGGGAAGGTGCTGGGGAAACCGAAGCAGTCGCCAGCATTCAGGATATACATCCGGCCGTCGATCTCCATTTCCACCGTGCCGGCGATGATGTAACCGATTTCCTCGCCGAAATGGGTATAGGGCTTGTCGCCGGACCCGGCCCCCGGTTCCATCTCGACATAGAAGCCGTTGAACTGCGTGACACCGGTCGGCGAGATGAGTTCCTTCGTCATCCCACCGTTCTTCACGAAGGGCTGGCGCTGATTGGCCCGCACGATGAACGGATTCTCCTCGGCCGGCACCGGCGCGCTGCCGGGGTCGATCAGCCAGGCCGGCGAGACCGAGAAGGCCGCCGCCAGATCGTAGAGAATGCGCACCGAGGGCGAACCCAGACCGCGTTCGGTCTGGGACAACGTGCCGATCGACACCCCGACGCGGTCGGACAATTGATTGAGGGTCAGTTTCATACTGCGCCGCAGCGTGCGAATCCGCTCGCCGAGCGCCCGTGCCCGCGGATCGATATCCGTATCGACGGGAATATCGTCTTCGATCACCACCCCGATTTTCTTCTGCCGCATCGGCCTTCTCATTACCGAATTGTTGCGCCACCCCGAGATAACATGACGGCGGCGGCATCCGCGTCGCCGTGCAGACGGCCATCCCACGCGACCGGGATTTGGACAAGCCTGCTTCTTATTCCTATCAGCTTTATCAGCATGTCTGCCATCGCCGGCTGATAGAGTCCTGCGACGACTCGCGCTTTCAAATTTCCGGCAATTCGATCTTCTCTTTTTCAAAATAGCATTGTTCGGTGCAACGACAATATGGCAACATGCTTGCAAGAAAGATCGTAGGGATCGGTACCGGCGGGTGAAGCCCGTCCGGACTGTCCAGATGAAATCTTCGATTGCGGCTTTTGGCCGACAGTCACAATGGGAGGGGAGTTCGTGCGGCGGAATCTGTTTTCGTCGCGCCGGGATTTCCACCAGATGAATTGCGTAATCACGCGCCGTTTTGTGCCGATCGGCCGATGACGGCATTGCGGAATTTGAGATGCGACGTTGCTTCAGGCACCGCATCTTAGGCAGGCGCCGTGGACCGCCGCCGAGTTGACGTATTTTAGTTGGGAGCATGCGGGCGGATCTGATGGACGTAACAGCACGAAACGGCCAGAACGGCACAACCAGTCAAACGGCCCCCGATCAAACGCCTCTGGTGCGCTTCAAGGACGTGCAGAAGAGCTATGACGGCGAAACGCTGGTCGTCAAAAAGCTCAATCTCGATATCCGGCGCGGCGAGTTTCTCACCCTGCTCGGCCCGTCCGGCTCCGGCAAGACGACCACCCTGATGATGCTGGCCGGCTTCGAAACGCCGACCCATGGCGAGATCCAGCTCGGCGGCACCTCGATCACCCATATGCCGCCCGAGAAGCGCAATATCGGCATGGTGTTCCAGAATTATGCCTTGTTTCCGCATATGACGGTGGCGGAAAACCTCTCCTTCCCCCTGGAAGTGCGCAAATTCAGCAAGGCCGACATCAAGGCCCGCATCCAGAAATCCCTCGATATGGTGCGCCTCGGCGCCTTCGCCAATCGCCGGCCGGGTCAGCCCCCCGGCGCCCAGCAG
>CAYOQR010000077.1:0-24328 GCA_964406155.1 uncultured Rhodospirillaceae bacterium
GACCAAGAAGGGCTCGATCACCTCGGTGCAGGCCATTTACGTGCCCGCCGACGACTTGACCGACCCGGCCCCGGCCACCTCGTTCAGCCACTTGGACGCGACCACGGTGCTCAGCCGTCAGATCGCCGAGCTCGGCATTTTCCCGGCCGTCGATCCGCTCGACTCGACCTCGCGCATGCTCGATCCGCGCGTGATCGGCGAAGAGCACTACCAGGTCGCCCGCGACGTGCAGCGCGTTCTGCAGAGCTACAAGGCCCTGCAGGACATCATCGCCATTCTCGGCATGGACGAACTGTCGGAAGAAGACAAGCTGACGGTCGCCCGCGCCCGTAAGATCCAGCGCTTCCTGTCGCAGCCGTTCCACGTCGCCGAAGTCTTCACCGGTACGCCGGGCGTGCTGGTGAAGCTCGAAGACACCATTAAGGGCTTCAAGGGCATCGTCGCCGGTGATTATGACGATCTGCCGGAATCGGCCTTCTACATGGTCGGCACGATCGAGGAAGCGGTCGCCAAGGCCAAGAAGATGGCGGAAGCTGCCTGATAACGGCTTCGGCCGGCGCCGCGGCATGATCGCGGCGCCGGCCCATTTATTATCGGAAATTGCCCGCGGCCCGGTCGTCGCGGTTTCAAAAGGGTAGAAACATGGCGGATCAGGTGCGTTTCGAGCTCGTCTCGCCGGAGCGTCTCGAGCTGGCGACCGATGTGGAAATGGTCGTTGTGCCGGGCGTCGAAGGCGATTTCGGCGTGCTGCCGGGCCATATGCCGCTGATCTCGACCATCCGTCCCGGTGTCATCTATGTGTTCCGTGACGGCAAGGTGGCGGAGCGCATTTTCGTCGAAGGCGGCTTCGCCGAGGTAACGCCGGAAACCTGCACCGTGCTGGCCGAACATGCGAAATCCGTCGCGGACATTGATCGCGACAAGGCGGCCCAGCAGGCCCAGGACGCCAAGGAAGACGCGGAAGACGCGAAGAATGAAGCCGCCAAGGAAGAGGCGCTCCATATCTTGGCGATCGCCGAGGCGCGCCTCGCGGCCGTTGCGGAACCGCAGCCCTATTAAGGGCATTGTTTCCGGTCCGGACAATTCTCAGCCGGGCCGGCCTGTTAACGATTATCGGCGCACCCTACCAACGGTTGCGACGGCATGGCGGCTACGACTTGTCGGTGTCGCCACCTTGTCAAGTTTTCACTGCTGACCTAGTCTGCCTCGGATGAATCCGCCGCAGATGAGTCGAGGGCCGGGGGTTGGCCCGCATCCGTCTTCAACCAGCAAGCTCGCTGACGACAACATGAGTCATTGGACGCTCGAACAGATTCCCTGGTCGTCCTTCGACCGTACGAAGATCGATCCCGACCTGGTCAAGGTCGTCAAGGCCGCTGCCATGGTGGAATATAATGGCGGCGATTATGCGGCCTATCTCTGCAATATTTTCGCGGATGACGCGGAATTCTGCCGGGTGGTCAAGGGTTGGTCGGTCGAAGAAGTGCAGCATGGCGCGGCCCTGGCGCGCTGGGCCGAGCTGGCGGACCCCGAATTCGACTTTCAGTCCTGCTTCGACCGCTTCACCGACGGTTTCAAGCTGCCGCTGGGCACCACGACTTCGGCGCGTGGGTCGCGGGCCGGAGAATTGGTCGCCCGTTGTATCGTCGAGACCGGTACATCGTCCTATTACACCGCCCTGATGGAAGCGAGCGCCGAGCCGGTCCTGAAGGAAATCTGCCGCAACATCGCGGCCGATGAACTGCGGCATTACAAGCTGTTCTACAGCCATCTGCGCCGGTATCTCGAGCGCGACGGCATCAATGCCTGGCAGCGCGTCAAGATCGCCCTCAGCCGCATCACCGAATCGGAAGACGACGAACTGGCCTATGCCTATTACGCGGCCAATCATCCGACCGAGGCCTATGAGCGACGGCGTTTCACCCGGGCCTATGCCCGCCGGGCCTATCGCTACTATCAGCGCCGCCATGTCGAGCGCGCCATGGCGATGATCCTCAAGGCGACGGGGCTGAAGCCGACGGGTCGCCTCAACCGGATGCTGACCGGCCTCGGCTATCGCTTCCTGACCTACCGGGCCCGCCGCCTGACGGCGATGAACGCCTGAATCTATAACGCCTGAACCTATCGTCTCGTCTAAACCGCGCGCTCAGGGCTGCGTCGCCAGCACGCTCGGCCGTTGCGACAGACGCTCCCACCAGGCCGCGAGGCGCGGCCGTTCCCGCAGCAGCGCCAGGCCTTCCGACGTCTTCGCCAGGTAATCGATCATCGGCGCGGCATGCAGATCGGCGAGGCTGATCTCGTCCCCGGTCAGCCAGGGATGATCCCCCATTAGATCTTCGATCGCCGCAAGGCAGGTCCGGCTTTGTCGCAGGCCCGCCGCGATCCGCGCCTCATCGCTGGCGCGGCCTTCCTTCGGGCCTGAGATTCGCTCGACATAGATATCCCAGACCATCGGCCGATAGCCGTAATTATCGAGGATGCTGATGATCTGATTGAGCCTGGCCCGGCCCCGCGCATCCGCCGGCTGCAGCGCCGGACCGGGAAAGGCCTCGTCGACATAGCGCTCGATGGCCCCGCTCTCATACAGGCGGAAGCCGTCATGCTCGAAGGCTGGAATGCGGCCGAACGGATGGCGCCGACGATAATCCGCCGGCGGTCCGCCTTCGGCGAAAATATCGATCTCGACGAGATCATAAACCACGCCTTTTTCCGCCAGCGCCAGCCGAGCTATCCGGACATAGACGCTGTACGTGGCACCGTAGAGGACGGGTTTGGCCGACATGAGACGGCTCCTTCGAATCGAAGCCAGGGCTTGCGTCAGATCCGGCCGGATCGCGTCAGGATGGTCGGATCGGAGCGGCCGGGTCAGGATGTCCGCTTGAAGCGGCGACTGAAGCACTGCTCGAAGAAATCGTAGATCTGCGGATTCATCTTCTCGAACTTGAGCGCCACTTCCCGGCTGGCTTTGTCGTGGCGGATGACTTGAGCCTGGACGCTGATGCTGAAATCGGCGTCGTCATCCTTGGCCTTGATGGCGACATTGACGCTCTGGCCTCGCTCGAGTTCGCCGCCGAAATCGGAGATCAGGAGACCGCCCAGGGACCAGTTGACGCTCGAGCACAGGACGCGGTTGAGGCGCACCGTGAAAACCGGCAGAGCCAGGCGCTTGTCCTTGCGTTTCTCCGGGCCCCGCACCTGCCGGTAGCCAAGCGTATAAGACGACATCTGGATCCGCCCCTTCGTTTCCCGTTACGCGTTATCCCCCGATATGCGTCACTCTATCAGAAGCAGGTGAGGCCGTCTGTAGCGAGCATCTCACCGCCGCGCCGGGATCGCCGCGATCCGCCGTCAGAAGCTCGAATCGAGGACGGCACCCTTGGTCTCGAGGACGGCATTGGCGGGCCAGATGGCCACCCAGTGATCGCGGGCGACGCCGCGATAGATCGGCAAGGCGGGCAGGCGGATCGGGCTGCCGTCGAAATAGGTCAGGATGGCGCCGCCGGGATGGTGCTCGGCCCAGAACTTGGCCTGGGCGGGGGTCAGCACCACGTCGGGCGCCCGCACCAGGCGGCCCTGGAAATCAAACTCGCCGCGATAGGGACCATAGACGGCAATCGGCTGACTGGCCGCCTGCATGGCCTGCAACCGGCTGGCGACGGGCGTCAGGTCGAAGAACTGGGCCAGGCTGACGGGAAACTCGATATTGAGGCAGGTCATCAGCAACACCGGCAGGAACGATACCTGCAGGGTGCGGAGCAATTGATGGGACGGCGAGATCTGCGCCAGGATATAGCCGGCCACCAGCAGGATGATGCCGGAGGTGAGCCCCATGCCGCCCAGCCAGATCGGCAGCGGCACGCCGAACAGCCAGCGCCAGATCACATCGAGATGCGCCGTCGGCACGATATTCATCATGAAGAAGATGAGGCCGACCAGCAAAGCCAGGAAGCCGGGCACGACGGCGTGGAAATCGCGTGCCTTGATTTCCTGGGTGGCCAGCAGCCGCGCGCCGATCAGGCAGAGCGGCGCGGCGATCGGCAGCATCCCCTGCAACTGCCAGCCGCTGAGCAGGCCGCTGATGACGGCGGCCAGCAGGAAGGCGGTGCTCAGGCGCAGGCCGGTATGGATCTGCCCGCGCAGCGTCTTCGCCAGGGCGCGCCACAGGGTTTTCCAGAACAGCCATGGATAGAGCATGAGCGGCAGGAACAAGAGGGTCCAGACCTCGCGCCGCGAGGCTTCCGTCGCCGGATCCAGCCAGCCATTGCCGAAGGCGATCCACTGGTCGACATCATGCACCATGTCGAGCCAGACCAGGGCCATGATAGCGGCGGGAACCGAGGTCGGGAGCAGGCAGCCCCACCACTGAACCGGGTTTCTCGGCTGGGCGGTGTCGAGCAGGGGGATCAGCAGCGCGATCATCGGCAGCAGCAGCCAGGCGGCCCAGCCGCCGGTCATGACGATCGCGACCTGCAACAGAATGAGACCGAGGAGCGGTCCCGGCGGCAGGCCCTTTCCCGTCCTGGTCCAAAGCCGGGCGATCAGGATGAAACCCGCCATGACGAGGGGCAGGGTGAGCATCTCCGGAACGATCATCGTCGAGGTGACGACGAAGCCGCCAAGGCCGCTCAGCAGGATGCGGCCGAAATGAACCGTGCTGCGCCGATGCGGCCAGAGCGTTCGCGTTGCCGGGCCGACCAGCCAGAGCGTCGCGAGGGCGCCCAGCGGCGAGAGCAGGCGCGGCCACCATTCCGAGACGCCGAACAGCTTCCAGCCGCCGAGGATCAGCCAGAGCTGGCCCGGCGGCATCTGCGGCGCCGGCAATTCGTTGCGCAGGGGATACCAGACGCCGTCGCGCCACATATGCCAGGCGGAGGCCAGGGTCTCCAGTTCCATCGGCGCGGTCGGCGGCCGCAATTTGAAGGCTCCCGCCGCCAGCACGGCCAGCAGTACATAGGGGGCAATCTGGCCGACACGCCGCAGCGCGCAGGGTAGATCGACCACCTTTTCCGTGGCGGCCTTGTCCGGCTGGGAAATGCTCTCGCTCATCTGTGTCCGTCGCTCAAGCCCGTAGCCTCGGTCTCCTGCCTCGGCCCGTTGAGAGAAACCGCCATCAAGATGGCGCGGCGGCGGCTGATCCCTTTTAGCATATGCCCTTTCTGCATAGGCCCTTTTAACATGTGATCGGGGGATGAAACCATGCCAGAGGAAATCCGCCATCATGGTGAAAAAGCGAGCCCGCTCGATATTTTAGACCAAGCCGGGGCGCTGATTTTGTCTACAGATTTCCGCCCGATTGCCGCTACAATCCGCCGCGCATCGCGCCGGCGGCGGGCCTTCGCCGTCCGATTACCCTGTTCGACCCTTGCCTGAGGAGTTGTCATCTTGCTCGCCCATCTCGTCGACCGTGCCACCCAAGCGGTCCTCATCACGCCAATCCGCGCCACCCGCTTGAGTGATTGGCTGAAGGCACAGCCGGCGGGCGTGCAACGCTGGGTCAAGACTCTCGACTTCCAGGCCAAACCCGGCACCACCTGCCTGCTGCCGGACAGCGAGGGCAAGCTCGACCGGGTGCTGCTCGGCATCGAGGAAAACGGCGATCGCTGGAGTGCCGCGACCCTGCCGGCGGCCTTGCCGGCCGGTGCCTATCAGCTCGATGGCGAGGCTGGCATCGATCCCACTCATTTCGCTTTCGGCTGGGCGGTCGGCGGCTATCGCTTCGACCGTTACAAGGCGGCGCCCCGGGCGCTGGCGAAACTAGTCTGGCCGCAGGGCGCGGACCGCGCCGTGGTGGCGCGGCTTGTCTCGGCGCTCTTCATGGCGCGTGATCTGATCAACACGCCGGCGGGCGATATGGGGCCGGCGGAACTGGCGGCGGCCGTCAAGGCCGTGGCCAAGGCCAATAAGGCGAAGTGTCGCGAGATCGTCGGCGACGATCTCCTGAAGCAGAACTATCCGACCATCCACGCGGTGGGCCGTGCCAGCGCCCGGGCGCCGCGCCTGGCCGATCTCACCTGGGGCACGGAAGGCCCGAAGCTGACCCTGGTCGGCAAGGGCGTCTGCTTCGATACCGGCGGCCTCGATCTGAAATCCGGCCATTACATGCGCCTGATGAAGAAGGATATGGGCGGCGCCGCGCTGATGCTGGCCCTGGCCCAGGCCATCATGGAGGCGAAGCTGAAGGTGCGCCTGCGCCTGCTGATTCCGGCGGTGGAGAACAGCGTTTCCGGCAATGCCCTGCGGCCGCTCGACGTCATCAAGACACGCAAGGGCATCACGGTGGAAATCGGCGATACCGATGCCGAGGGCCGGCTCATCCTGTGCGATGCCCTGGCCGAAGCGGAGAATGACAAACCGGATCTCATCATCGATGCGGCAACGCTGACCGGTGCCGCCCGTGTCGCCTTGGGAACCGAAATGCCGGCGCTGTTCTCGACCGACGATGCGCTGGCGGACTTGTTGCTCCTGCACGGCCGCAGCGAGGACGACCAGCTCTGGCGCCTGCCGCTCAATAAATCCTACCGGCGGATGCTGAACAGCGATATCGCCGATATCAACAACTGCTCGGAAAGCGGCTATGCCGGGTCGATCACGGCGGCGCTTTATCTGCAGGAATTCCTCGGCGCCGGCGCCAACTGGATGCATATCGACACGATGGGTTGGAATGTCAGCAACCGGCCCGGCCGGCCGGAAGGCGGCGAAGCCTTGGGGCTGCGGGCGCTCTATGCCTTCGTCGCCGATTGGGCGAAGCCGCATGGCAAGCCGGCGGCGAAGATCATTGCCAAGGCTCCGGCCTCCCGGCCGGCGCCACGCAAGCCGCAGGTCTCGCGTCTGCGCCGGCGCTGATCGCCGGCTTCATCATCCGGTTTATTGGGTCGCAACCGCGACGCCGGCACCGATCATCATGGTGCCGGCGGTGCGGTTGACGGTGCGCAGATAGCGGCGATTGCCGAGCAGGCCGCGCGCCCGCGCCGCCGCCACGGCATAGATGCTGATGATGCCGCCGACCAGCATTACCACGATGCCCGCCATGGCAAGGCCATTGGCTGGGGTGAGGTGCTGGAGATCGACGATGGTCGGCAGCAGGCCGGCATAGAAGACCATGGTCTTGGGATTGCCGAGCGTCACACCGAGGCCGGCCAGCAGATTGCCGAAGAAGCCGCGCCGCACCGGCGGGGCCGCCGTCGTTTCCGTGCCGATGGCGGGATCATTGCCGGTGACATCGACATGGGTGCGCCACAGCTTGATACCGAGCCAGATCAGATAGGCGGCACCGATTAGTTTCACGGCCAGGAACAGTTCGCCCATCGTATGGGCGAGTGCCGCCATGCCGAGCACCGCCAGGGTGAAATAGACGAGATCGCCGATCACCAGACCACAGGTCATGGCGAGGGCCGCGCGCAGCCCCCGTCCGATGGCGCAGGAGACCACGGCGATGACGCCGGGGCCGGGAATGCCGGCGGCGATTGCCAGGGCAATGCTGAAAACCAGCAGGCTCTTCACATCCATGATCCACTCCGTCGAAGAAAGGCCCGCATGGGCCAGCCGCCTTGCCTATTGGCTGGCGACGGCGATTCCGGCACCGATCATCATGGTGCCGGCCGCGCGATTGGCCAGCTTCTGATAGCGCCGGCTGGCCAGCAGGCGCCGGGCGCGGTGGGCGGCCAGGGCGTAGAGGCCGGGAATGACGCCGACCAGCATGAAGACGATCCCGTTCATGACGACGATCATGACCGGTGTCAGGTGCCGGAGATCGATCACGCTTGGCAGCAGGCTGGCATAGAAGACCATGGTCTTGGGATTGCCCAGAGCCGTTCCGAAGCCGACCAGCAGGTTGCGGAAGAAACCGCGTCGGATCGGCGCCGTGGCGGCGATGTTGTCCTTATCGGCTCCGCCGATACCCGTGCGCGATCGCCAGAATTGAATGCCGAGCCAGATCAGATAGGCACTGCCGGCCAATTTGACGATGAGGAACAGCTCTCCCATGTTCTGGGCCAGAGCCGCCAGTCCGAATACCGCCAGATTGAAATAGATGAGATCGCTGACGATCTGGCCGCAGATGACTGCGATCGCCGATTGGAATCCCCGACCGATCGCGCTGGAGACGACGGCGAAAATATCGGGTCCCGGAATGGCTGTCGCCAGACCGAGGGTCGCGGTGAACAGCAACAGGCTTTTCACATCCATGACCGATGCTTCCGATGGGGTGATGCTTGGGCGGTGGCCAGTCTAGTAGCCGCGCGACCGGTCGACAAGATGCTGGAGGGGCCGGCCCGCCTCGGCATCCGCGATCTGTCGGCGGAGTGCCATCACTGCCGCACCGGCATCGGTGATGCTGGCGATATGGGGTGTGAGGAACAGGCGCGGCTGTCGCCAGAACGGGTGTCCCGCCGGCAGCGGTTCGGTCTGGACCACATCCAGGGTTGCAGAACCGATCTTGCCACTTTGCAGGGCGGCCAGGAAATCCGCCTCGTTGAGCTGGGCGCCGCGCCCGGCATTGATGAGGGCGGCACCCGCCGGCAGATGGGCGAAGAGATCGGCATTGAGCATGCCGCGCGTTTCCGGCGTGAGAGGGAGCAGGCAGAGCAGAATCTCGCAACCGGCAAGAAAGGCCGGCAGTTCCTCCGGCCCGGCGAAGCTCTCGAGCCCCTCGATGGCCTTACGGCTGCGGCTCCAGCCGCGCAGCTTGAACTGGAAACTGGCAAGCTGCCGGGCGGTGGCCTCGCCGATCTCGCCGAGGCCCATGATGCCGACCGTGCGGTCCCAGGGGGCGGGATAGGTCTGATCCAGCCAGTGGCCACGCGTTTGCGCTTCTTCCACTTCCCACAGGCGGCGGTGGTGATAGAGCACCTGCCATACGGCATATTCCACCATGCCCTTGGTGAGACCGGGCTCCACCATGCGCACGATCGGTACCTGCGGCGGGATGGTCGGATCGGCGAGAATGCCGTCGACGCCGGCACCCAGGCTGAAGATCACCTTGAGGTCGGGCAAGGCGGCAAGCTCGCCGGGTGCCGGCTTCCAGGCCAGGCAATAGCGGATGCCGGCGCGGTTATTGCCGATATCGGCCGCCGTGACGACGCCGATTTCCGGGGCGAGATCGGCGAAGACCGTGCGCCAGGAGGGCGTGCGGTCGTTGATGCCGGCGAAATAAAGCCGCTGCTGGGGGATGCCGGTCATGATTGCTCTATGCTCGTTCGGACTTGTGGCTGCGAGGGACTCATTGCTGCACCGTCTCCTGATGGCTGACCCGGAGATGCAGGGCCGCCGCCAGCAGGGCCTTGGTGTAATCCTGTTGCGGGGCGTCGAAAATCTGGTCGACACCGCCGACCTCGACGATCTCGCCCTGCCGCATCACCAGGACGCGGTCGCTCATCGCCCGCACCACGCGCAGGTCATGGCTAATGAAAAGATAGGCCAGGCCGTGGCGCTGCTGCAGGTCACGCAGCAGATCGACGATCTGCGCCTGGACCGACATGTCGAGGGCCGAGGTCGGCTCGTCCAGCATGACGAGGCGCGGCTTCAGGATCAGGGCGCGGGCGATCGAAATGCGTTGCCGCTGACCGCCGGAGAATTCATGGGGATAACGATGCCGGCTCTCGGGATCGAGCCCGACCTCACGCAAGGCGGCGATGACGGCGGCCTCACGGTCTGCGGCGGTGCTTGACGGCTCATGCACCAGCAGCCCCTCGGCAATGATCTCGCCGACGGTCAGGCGCGGCGACAGCGAGCCATAGGGATCCTGGAAGACGATCTGCATTTCCCGCCGCAGCGGGCGCATCGCTTTCTTGCCGAATCCGTCGATGCGCCGGCGGTCGAAGCTGATCTCGCCCTGGCTGGAAACCAGGCGCAGAAGGGCGAGGCCGAGCGTGGTCTTGCCGGAACCGGATTCGCCGACGATACCCAGGGTCTCGCCGGACCGCAGGGTGAGGTCGGCGCGCTCGACCGCATGGATATGGTCGACCACGCGGCGGAACACGCCCTTCCTGATCGGAAACCAGACTTTCAGCCCTTGTGCCGTCAGGATATCCGCGGCCCCCGGCGCGACCGGCAGCTTGCGGCCGCGCGGCTCGGCTTCCAGCAGGCGGCGGGTATAGGGATGCTGGGGCGCCGCGAAAAGCTGCTCGACATCGGCCGCCTCGACGATGCGGCCGGCCTGCATGACGCAAACCCGGTCCGCCATCTTGCGCACCACGCCGAGATCGTGGCTGATCAGCAGCAGGGCCATGCCGAGGCGCGCCTGCAGGTCCTGCAGCAGCGCCAGGATCTGCGCCTGGACGGTGACGTCGACGGCGGTGGTCGGCTCGTCGGCGATCAGCAGGTCCGGTTCGTTGGCGAGCGCCATGGCGATCATCACACGCTGGCGCTGGCCGCCCGAAAGTTCGTGCGGGAAGGCGCTCAGGCGGCGCTCGGCATCGGCGATGCCGACCAGTTGCAGGAGCTCAAGCGCCCGGCGGCGGGCCGCCTCGCGCGGCATCGATTTATGCAGCAGCAGGATCTCGATAATCTGCCGGCCGATGCGATGCAGCGGATTGAGGCTGGTCATCGGTTCCTGGAAGATCATGGCGATCCGGTTGCCGCGCACCTTCCGCAATGCGGTAGCCGGGGCCTGCAACAGATCCTGCCCCTGGAGGCGGATGCGCCCGCCGGGATGGCTGGCGACCGGATAGGGCAGCAGCTTCAGGATGGAAAGGGCGCTGACCGATTTGCCGGAACCGGATTCCCCCACCAACGCCAGGGTCTCGCCGCGCCGGATGCTGAAGCTGACGTCCTCGACCACGCTCTTGCCGCCGAAGGCGACCGAGAGATTGTCGACCTGCAGCAGGGGTTCCGCCGGATGTTGCGTGGGGGGCTGCATCATGCCGAGGTCTTGCGTCATGCCGAGGTCTTTCTGGGGTCGAAGGCGTCACGTACCGCCTCGCCGATGAAGATCAGCAGGGTCAGCATGAGCGCGATAACGGCAAAAGCCGAGATGCCGAGCCAGGGCGATTGCAGATTCTGCTTCGCCTGGCTGAGCAAATCACCCAGCGAGGGTGAGCCGACCGGCAGGCCGAGACCGAGGAAATCCAGGGCGGTCAGGGTGGTCACCGATCCGGCCAGGGTGAAAGGCAGGAAGGCCAAGGTGGCGACCAGGGCGTTGGGCAGGATATGCCGAAGCATGATGCGGCTGTCGTTCATGCCGAGCGCCCGGGCGGCGCGGACATATTCCAGATTGCGTGCCCGCAGGAATTCCGCGCGGACATAGGGAACCGGCCAGGTCCAACTGATCAGCAGCATGATCGCGAGCAGGCTCCAGAAGCCGGGCACGATCACGCTGGCGAGGATCATCAGGATATAGAGCGTCGGCAGGCCGGACCAGATTTCCAGGAAGCGCTGGCCGAGGAGGCCGGTCCAGCCGCCGAAATAGCCCTGCAGCGCACCGATCAGGATGCCGACCACGGTGCTGACCACCGTCAAGGCGAGGCCGAACAGAACCGAGATCCGGAAGCCGTAGATCACCCGCGCCATGACATCGCGGGCCTGATCGTCGGTGCCGAGCCAGTTGATTCCGTCCGGCGGGGACGGAGCCGGCCCCGGCAGATCGGTGATGACGGTATCGTAGCTAAAGGGAATCATCGGCCAGATCATCCAGCCTTTCGCCTCGATCGAGCGGCGGAGCGAGGGATCGCGGTAGTCGGCATTGGTCTGGAAACTGCCGCCGAAGGTGGTTTCGGGATAATCCGTCAGGACCGGCATGTAATAATGCCCGTCATAGCTGACGAGAAGCGGCCGGTCATTGGCGATGAATTCGGCGAACAGGCTGACGCCGAACAGCAGCAGGAAGAACAGCAACGCGATGAAGCCGCGGTCATTACGGCGGAAGGCGCCGAGCCGCCGCGCCGCGATGGGGCCGATACGCAGGCCGAGAAAACGGTCCGTGGGCTTCACGGTCGGCTGGATGGCAACGGCTCCTTCGCTCATGTTTCCCGTGCCTCGAAATCGATCCGGGGATCGACCAGCATATAGGTGATGTCGCCGACCAACTGGGTGAACATGCCGATCAGGGTGAAGATGTAGAGCGTGCCGAAGACGATCGGGTAATCCCGGTTGAGCACCGCTTCATAGCCGAGCAGGCCGAGCCCATCGAGGGAGAAGATGATCTCGATCAGCACCGATCCGGTGAAGAGTGTCGCGATGAAGGTGCCGGGGAAGCCGGCGATGACGATCAGCATCGCATTGCGGAACACATGGCCGTAAAGGATGCGGTTCTCCGTCAGGCCCTTGGCCCGCGCCGTCACCACATATTGCTGGGTGATCTGGTCGATGAAGGAGTTCTTGGTCAGCATGGCGAGGCCGGCGAAGCTGCCGATGACCATGGCCGTGACCGGCAGGACCATGTGCCAGAGATAGTCGGTGATCTTGGCGAACAGGCCGAGTTGGTGCCAGTTGTCGGAAACCAGGCCGCGCAAGGGGAACCAGGCGAAATAGCTGCCGCCGGCGAAGACCACCACCAGCAGGATGGCGAAAAGGAAGCTGGGGATCGCCGCACCGACGATCAAGGAGACGCTGGTCCAGATATCGAAGGGCGCCCCGTCGCGCACCGCCTTGGCGATGCCGAGCGGGATCGAGATCAGATAGATCAGGCACATGGTCCAGAGACCGAGCGAGATCGAAACTGGCAGCTTGCTGGCGATCAGGTGGAGCACGGTGCCGCCCTTGAACCAACTATTGCCGAAATCGAAGGCGAGATAGTTCTTGATCATCATCCAGAAGCGCTCGGGTGCCGGCTTGTCGAAGCCGTACATCCGCTCGATCTCCTTGATGAAATGCGGGTCAAGGCCGCGCGCGCCGCGATAATTGCTCTCGCCTGCCGGGCCCTTGGCGATCTGGATCGTCTCGCTGCCGCCACCGGTAATGCTGGCGGTGGCACTGACGGCCGTGCCCTTCAACTGGGCGATGGTCTGCTCGACCGGCCCGCCGGGCGCGAATTGCACGATCACGAAGTTGATCAGCATGATGCCGAACAGGGTCGGGATCATCAGCAGCAGGCGCCGGATCAGATAGGCGATCATGCCGTCAGCTCCGCTACCGTCGGGACATTGTCATGCCGCATGCCGTCGTCTGCTCCGGTCATTTCCGACGCCCGATACGTCCCAAAATGAAGCCGACGATGACGCCGATCAGCACGCCATAGATCGGCGTCTGGCCGCGATCCGCCGGTGGCGTCGTGGCAGCGGGCGCGGCTGTCGTCTGTGCCGGCTGCGGCACGTTCTGGGGAGCCGCTGCCGGTGCGCTTGCGGCGGGGGCATCCTGTGTTTGGCCGGATTGGTTCTGGCTTGCCTGATCGCTGGCGGCAGCGCCGTTTCTCTTCAGATTGGCGAGCTTCGCATCGTCGATCCACCAGCTATCCTCGCCGATGCCATAGGGCGGGTCGGGCAGCTTTGCCGGCCGGCCGAATTTATCCCAGTAGGCGAGCAGGGTGGTCTTGGCGATCCAATGGGGCACCATGTAATAGCCCCATTGCAGCACCCGATCGAGGGCGCGGGTCTGCACCACCAGATCGTGATGGGTGGGGGCCTTGATCAATTGCTCGACCAGGGCATCGACGACCGGGTCGCGCACCCCCATCAGATTGTTGCCGTCGGGCTGGTCGGCGCTTTTCGATCCCCACATATCGCGCTGCTCGTTGCCGGGCGAAAGCGACTGGCCGGTGCGGACCACCACCATGTCGAAGTCGTAGTTCTTAGTGCGGTTGTCGTATTGCGCCGTATCGACCGTGCGGATCGAGACATCGATGCCGATCCGCTTCAGGTTCTGCGCGAAGGGCAGGGCAACCCGCTCGAAGGACGGACCGTTCAACAGGATCTCGAATTTCAACTGCTGGCCGTCGCGCTGGCGCTTGCCATTGACGATGGTCCAGCCGGCTGCGTCCAGCAGCTTCGCCGCTTTGTCGAGATTGGCACGGGCGTCGCCGGAACCGTCGGTCTTCGGCGGGTCGTATTCCTGGGTGAAGACTTCGTCGGGAATCTTGCCGCGGAATGGCTCCAGGACTTTGAGTTCCTCCGGTGACGGCAAACCGGTTGCCGCCAGTTCCGAATTATCGAAATAGCTGCGATTGCGGATGTAGCGGTTATAGAACAGGGTCTTGTTCGACCATTCGAAGTCGAAGGCGTAGATGATCGCCTCGCGTACCCGCCGGTCAGCGAAGATCGCGCGCCGGGTGTTGAAGGCGAAACCCTGGAAGCCGAAGGGATTGGCGTTGGGCAGTTCCTCGCGCTTGATCAGGCCGTTCTTCACCGCCGGGATGTCATAGCCGGTGGCCCAGTTCTTGGAGATGTTCTCGACGCGCAGGTCGATGGCGCCGGCCTTGAAGGCCTGAAAGGCAATGGTCGGATCGCGATAATAATCGTAGCGCATCGTGTCGAAATTATTGCGCCCGATATTGATCGGCAGATTCTGGCCCCAGTAATCCGGCACGCGCTGCATGGTGATGGAGCGGCCCATGCTGTAGCTCTGTACCTTATAGGGACCGCTGCCGAGCGGCGGTTCGCTCAATGGTGCCTCGAAATCGCGGCCCTGCCAGAAATGCTTGGGCAGCACCGTGAGCTGACCCATGATGATCGGCAACTCGCGGTTCTTGCCATCGACGAAGGTGAATTTGACCCGGTGCGGGTTGAGGGCCTCCGCCTTGGTGACGTCACCGTAGTAATAGCGATAGAGCGGCGGCCCCTTCGCCTTCAGGATATCGAAGGAGAAGACCACATCGTCGGCGGTGATCGGCTGGCCGTCCTGCCAGCGCGCCTCGGGCCGCAGATTGAAGATGATCCAGGTCTTGTCCGGGGCGACTTCCATCGATTCGGCGATCAGGCCGTAGGCGCTCTGGCTGTCATCGTCGGGGCTGGTGGTCAGGGCTTCATAGAGGCCCGGCATGGTGGCGGCGCTGCCGCGCACGGTGAAGGGATTGAAGTTGTCGAAACTGGCGCCGTCACCCTGGCCCGTCACGGCATAGGTGACGCTGCCGCCTTTCGGCGCATTGGGGTCGACGTAATCGAGATGAGGGAAATCAGGTCCGTATTTCGGCTGATCGAGGAAGGTCAGGGCATGGACTTTCGGAGCCTCTTGCGCCTCGGCGGGGTGTGGTGCCGTCGCGAAGCTGGTTGCGAACGTGAAGAGGGCCAGGGCGAGGGCAGGAAGAGCGGCTTTTCCCGCGCGATAGAGACCGATCAGGTTGGGCCGCATCACATCCTTCCGAAATCGCTGCGCATCATCGCGGCAGTGTAGAGCGCGATGCTTTCGGGTTGAAGCACATTTGCTTCACCCCGAAAGTTGAATCGCCCTCTAATCTATTGAAGAGAGGCGGATTCAACGCGCAAGTGAAGTCGCCTCAGCGATTCCGCTTGTGCGCATCCGGCCCTTGAGCGCGATGCGCCCGGATTGAAGCATGTTTGCGGTAATCTGTGAGCCGGATCGCCCAGGAGGCTGAGAATCAGCCCCCCATATTAGCCTCGGAGCAGAATTAGCCCTGGAGCGGAATTAGCCTTGGAGAAGGGGCAGGATTTGCGCATGCAGGCGCTTATCGCCGCAGGCCACGACCTTGTCGGCGGATTGCCGTGTCAGGGCCTTGCCCTGCCAGTCGGTGATGATGCCGCCGGCACCCTCGATCACCGGGGCGAGCGCCAGGAAATCGTAGATGCCGAGATTGGCCTCGACCACGGCATCGATGAAGCCGGTCGCGACCATCGCGTATTGATAGCAGTCGCCACCATAGCTGGTGCTCTTCGCCCGGTGACGCACGGTCTCGAACTTATTGAAGGCGGCCGCGTCGGGGAAAGCCTGGGGCGAAACGGTGGAGAGATAGGCCGCCGAGAGCGTATCGCAGGACCGCACCGTGCAAGGCGTGCCGTTCAGGGTCGTCGGCTGGCCGGCGACGCCGACCCAGCGGTCGCGCAGGATCGGCATGTCGATGACGCCGAGGATCGGCCGGTCGCGATGGAGGAGAGCGATGAGCGTGCCATAGAGCGGCCGGCCGGTGACGAAGGCGCGGGTACCGTCCAGCGGGTCGAGCACCCAGACATAGTCCGCTTCGCCCCGTTCGGTGCCGAATTCCTCGCCGATGATGCCGTGATCCGGGAAGGTCTCGGCGATCAACTTGCGCAGCGCCGCTTCGCATTCCCGGTCGGCTTGGGTGACCGGGCTCTCATCGGCTTTGTCGAGGATATCCACCTTGCGGCGGTAGTAGTTACGCAGGATCGCCCCGCTGGCATCGGCCAAACGATTGGCAAGGTCGACGGATGCCGGCGGGACGGTGTTCGTCATGATACGAAAGCGATCCTGTTTGTGACGGTCCTGATGTTACTGGCCCGACTTACTTCGGCAGTTCGGCAGGGCTGTCGCTCTGGTCATGCAGCCAGCGCAGCAGGGCCGCGCGATCTTCCGGCTTCTTCAGACCCGGGAAGGTCATCTTGGTGCCCGGGATGAAATCCCGCGGGCTGTAGATGAAGTGATCGAGCGAGGCGAAATCCCAGGGCTTGCCATGGGCCTTCATCGCATCGGAATAGGCGAAGCCCTCGTGGGTCCCGGACTGACGGCCGACAACGCCCCAGAGGTCCGGGCCGATCTTGTTCGGGCCACCCTTCTCGAAGGTGTGGCAGGTCATGCACTTCTTGGCGATTTCGGCGCCCTTGGCCGGGTCGGCGGCGGCGATCATCGACAGGGAAGGCTGGAACTCGCTGCCGGCGGCGGCGGCGGGCGCGGCGGCGGCGGCCTGAGGCTGCGCCTCGGCCGGCTTCGATGCCGCTTCCTGATCCTTCTTGTACTGGTCCTCGGCGGCCTTGATATCGGCATCGCTCGGCAGTGCCGCCGGGCTGTCCGACTGGTTGCGCAGCCAGGCGATCACATCGGCGCGGTCCTGCACCTTGGGCAGGCCGGCGAAAGTCATCTTGGTACCCGGCGCGAAATGGCGCGGATTGGTGATGAAGTGATTGACCATCTCATAGGTCCAGGGCTTGCCGAGGCCCTTGATGGCGTCGGAATAGGCAAAGCCCTCGTGGCTGCCGGCCTGGCGGCCGATCAGGCCCCAGAGATCCGGGCCGACCTTGTTCGGGCCGCCCTTCTCGAAATTGTGGCAGGTCATGCACTTCTTGGCGATTTCGGCGCCCTTGTTCACATCGGCGCTGGCCAGCAGCTTGCTGATCGGTTCGATGACAACGACGGCTGGCGCCTCGTCGGCGTGCGCGGCGCCTTCGCCGCCGGCATGCTCGCCGCCGCCCGGGTGATAGATCCCGTGCGACACCAACCCGACCCCCAGAGTCAGAATGCCACCGACCAGAACGGCAGCGGCGATCTTATTCATTTCCAATGATGACATTCGTGCAATCCCTCGGCCAATCGACGGCCCGGCCCCGATAACGCGCACTCAAGAACAAAGAGGGCGGCGTCATCCCCTGCCAGACCGCCGTGATTTCGGCTCGGAATTTAGCGACTTTGATAGCGCGTGTCCAATAAACGGTGCCCGGATGGGGGTTGGCGGGAAAAGGGGCGAAAACAGAGACGTAGGCAGCGGTACGATGGCGGGTTCCGGCGTGGCAGCGTGGCAATCGGCGCCATTTCCGTTACCGGCCCCGCCGGCTCGGGGAGCCTGGCTGGATTTTTGCCGCTTCGCGGCATAATGTCGCGGCCTGCCGGTCGGTCACCGGGACGGGGTGCCAGGAGCCGGCGACGATCGCTAGTTTCTCGCTTCCTGGTCGCACCCGGGATCGCATCTGGGGCCGCGCCCGGCGGTACAAATTCCCGTTTTACATGCAGGTTTGCCGTATGAGTGCCATTTCGCCCATCGTCCTCATTCCCGCCCGGCTCGGTTCGACCCGGTTGCCGAACAAGCCGCTGGCGGATATCGCCGGCCAGCCGATGATCGTGCAGGTCTGGCGCCGGGCGATGGAGGCGGCGATCGGCCCGGTCCATGTGGCGGCGGCGGAATCGGAGATCGTCGCGGCGGTGATGGCGGCAGGCGGCCAGGCGGTGCTGACCGACCCCGATCATCCCTCCGGCTCGGACCGCATCTTCGAGGCCCTGGGGCGGATCGACCCGGTCGGCCGCTATGACGTGGTGGTGAATGTCCAGGGCGACCTGCCGACCCTCGATCCCCTGCTGATCCGCCGTGTCCTGGCGCCGTTGGAGGACCCGGCCGTCGATATCGCCACCCTGGCGGTGACGATCACCCGCGAGGAGGAGCGCCACGATCCCAATGTGGTCAAGGCGGTGGCCGCCTTCATGCCCGGCCGCGATATCGCCCGGGCGCTCTATTTCAGCCGCGCCACGGTGCCCGCCAATGATGGGCCGCATTACCATCATATCGGTCTCTATGCCTATCGCCGCGCGGCGCTGTCGCGCTTCGTCGCCCTGCCCCCGGGCGTTCTGGAACGGCGCGAGAAACTGGAGCAGTTACGCGCCCTGGAGGCCGGCATGCGGATCGATGTGGCGCTCGTTGACACGCTTCCGCTCGGTGTCGATACTCCGGCCGATCTTGAACGCGCCCGGGCCATCCTGCGCGATCGGCCCTGAGCGACGGGCGCCGGATCGATGGCCGGGCCGAGAAGCGGAGCGAACGTGGCCAGCAAGACAGACAACATCATCGCCTTCCAGGGATTGCCCGGCGCCTATTCGGATCTCGCCTGCCGCGCCGCCTTTCCAACGATGACGACACTGCCTTGCGCGAGTTTCGAGGATGCCTTCGCGGCGGTGCGGGACGGTGCCGCACGCCTTGCCATGATCCCGATCGAAAATTCCGTCGCGGGCCGGGTCGCCGATATCCATCATCTGCTGCCGGAATCGGGCCTGCACATCGTCGGCGAGCATTTCCAGCGGGTGAATCACAATTTGCTGGCCCCCAAAGGGGCGACCCTGGCGGGCTTGAAGAGCGTCGCCAGCCATGTCCAGGCGCTGTCGCAATGCCGCAAGGTGATCCGCGAGCTGGGCCTGACGCCGGTCGTGCGGGCGGATACCGCCGGCGCGGCGGTTGAAGTGGCGGAGCAGGGCGATCTGACGGTTGCCGCCATCGCCTCGTCGCTCGCGGCCGAGATCCACGGCCTGGACATCCTGAAAGCCGATATCGAGGATGCCGCGCATAACACCACCCGCATGGTGGTGATGAGCCGCGATCCGATCGATCCCGATCCGGCCAAGGGGCAGGTGATCACCAGTTTCGTCTTCCGCGTGCGCTCGGTGCCAGCGGCGCTTTACAAGGCGCTGGGCGGCTTTGCCACCAACGGCGTCAATATCACCAAGCTGGAAAGCTATATGCTCGACGGTCATTTCACCGTCGCGCAGTTCTACGCCGATATCATGGGCCATCCGGACCAGCGTCCGGTGCGGCTGGCGCTGGAGGAACTCAGCTTCTTCTCGCGCGAGGTGCGAATCCTCGGCGTCTATCCGGCCAATCCCTTCCGCGATCAGCAGACCTGACGGATCACAAACCGGCGAGCTTTCCCGGTTTCACCTGTCGCCTCTGGGAATCCGCCGGAGCGATGCCTATCTCTTCCGAAGAGAATTCATATCAGAGCGGGAGAGTGCGATGCTGTTCCAGCGGAAAGGCCAGCCTACGCGGTCACCGCGCGGTCGTCGGTTCGGCGCGGTTATGGCACAACTCGGCGCGGCGTTGTCCGGCTGGGCACATAATCTTTTGCCGGCGCCCCGGACGCGTGTTTTCGTCCCGGTTCGCGTGGCGGCGCGGCGTCGCCGTTCCTGAACCAGCGTCATAGACCGGGCGCGGAAATCTGAAACTCTAGTCCGAGTTGCCGTTCAGCCAGTCGTCGATCAGCAGCCGGGAAATCGAATCGCGGCGAGACAGGCGGAAACGGTCGTCCTCCGGGGATCGGCGCACTTCATCCTTTGTCAGCCACACGGCGCTTTCCAGTTCCGCCGGATCCAATGTCAGATTGCTGTCGATTGCCTCGGCGCTGAAGCCCAGCATCAGCGATGACGGGAAGGGCCAGGGCTGCGAGGCGATATAGCGGACATTGCGGACATGCAGGCCGGCTTCCTCCAGGGTCTCCCGCGCCACCGCTTCTTCCAGAGTCTCGCCGGTCTCCACGAAACCAGCCAGGACGGAATGCATGCCGGGCGCCCAGGAGGCTTGGCGCGCCAGCAGAATGCGCTCGCCCAGCACCGGATGGCGATGGGTGATGCGCATGATCACCGCCGGATCGATACGGGGGAAATGCGGGATGGCGCAGGCCGGATTGCTGCAACGGCGCTGATGGCCGGCCGCTTCGATCACTGTGGGTGCGCCGCAGCGCCCGCAGAACCGGTGACGTTCATGCCAATAAGAGAGCCCGCGTGCATAGCCCATCAGCGCGCCGTCACGCTGTGGCGTGAGCTGCCCGATGCTGCGCAATTCGGCAAAATGCCCCAGTCTGGCCGCCGCTTCTTCGCTGAGATCGGAAATGTCGAGGGTGAAATAGGTGATCTCGGCCGAGCGTCCGAGCAGAATGACATCGGCGGCCGCTCCGATCAGGTCCAGATGATCGGCCAGGGACAGGAAATTCGCCCGGGGCAAATCCGCGTCAACCACAAGATTACGGCCCCGCCAGGTCAGATGCAGCAAGCTGTAGGGGTCATGCAGCCGGGCGGAAAGCCAGGCTGAATTGGTCCGCACCATCACGCCACGGTCGAAATCGCCGGTGGCGTAGAAGCCCAGCGCATGAAAATTGACACTGTTGCCCGAACTGTCGATCATCTCGGCCATATCGCCTTATGGAACTGGAGTTGTTGATGATCCAAAGACTGAACGCCGTCAACCGGCTGATGGCGCGGTTGCGCGGCGGGGCTCTGGCAGTCCTCATCCTGGGTTCCGGCATCCTGGTTTCCGGCTTGGCGGCGGGCGAAGCCAAGGCGATCACCGCCGAGGACGCGCCGTCCGGCACCTTCGTCTACCAGGTCACGCGCAGCGGCAGCGTGATCGGTGAGCAGCGTCTCACCTTCGACCGGCGCGGCGACAGCCTGACGGTGATCACCGATGCCAAGATCGATGTAAAGCTGCTCGGCCTCAGCCTCTACGGCTTCGATCAGCATATCGAGGAGGTCTGGCAGGGTGGCCAGATGGTTTCCTTCACCTCGGTCGCCGATGACGACGGTACCAACAAAAAGACCGACATGGCCCGCTCCGGCGACAAGCTGACCGGCACCTATAACGGCAAGCAGCGCGAGGCGCCGTTCGGCATCTTCCCCAGCAGTTTCTGGAATGCCGATTCGGTAAAGCAGAAACAGATCATCGATACCTCGCGCGGCAAGGTTCGGACCGTCACGATCGCCGATAAGGGCGTGGAAGCCGTTGCCCTGCCTTACGGCCAGGTCAAGGCGCATCATTACAGCGTCGATGGCGACATGAAACGCGAGCTCTGGTACGACGAAAAGGGTGTCCTGGTGGCGGGTGAGCTGCAGGCCAAGGACGGCTCGACCGTGCGACAGGAGCTGCTGCGCGCGCCCTGATGCCAGGACAGGGCTACTCGTTCAGCAGACTATGCGCCAGCAGCAGATGCTGCGCCTCGGCGGCGGGGACCGGCCGGCTGAAGAGATAGCCCTGGCCGAGATCGCAGCCGAGGCCCTTCAGCAATTCCATATGCGCGGTCTGTTCGATCCCCTCGGCCACCACTTCCAGCCGCAGGAGATGGCCGAGCTCGATGATCAGGCGCGCCATTTCCAGATTGCGGGCGGTTTCCGTCAGAGGACGGATGAAGGACTGATCGATCTTCAGGCTGTCGATCGGCAGGCGATGGAGATGCGACAGGGACGAATAGCCGGTGCCGAAATCGTCGATCGAGATGCGGAAGCCCATCTGCCGCAATTTGTCGATGATCCGGATGGCTGCATCCGGATCATGCATGACCGAGCTTTCCGTCAGTTCCAGCTTGATCTGCCGGGGATCGGCGCCGGTCTGTTTGACGATCGCGCTGATCTCGTTCAGCAGATTGGGATGTGCCATCTGGATGGCCGAGAGATTGATGGCCATGAAGAGATCGTCATGCAGGTTCATCTCCTGCCAGGCGACGAGCTGGGCACAGGCCTGGCGGAAGACTTTTTGACCGAGGGGCACGATCAGGCCCGACCATTCGGCGATCGGGATGAAATCGGTCGGGGCGATCTGACCGCGCGTCGGATGCGACCAGCGGACCAGGGCTTCGAAACCGGCCAGCTTGCCATCATGCATCTGCATGATCGGCTGATAGGATAGCCAGACCTCGTCGTCGTTCTGCAGCGCCTGGCGGAGATCGCCTTCGATCTCATGGCGCAGCATGAGGGCCGCGCGGATGCTGGGGTCGAAGAAGACCGGCCCCTTGTGATCGGCGCTGTCGGCCTGCACGGCGGCGATCTCAGCATCCTCGATCAGGTCGTTGATATCCACCTCGCCCTCACCCAGGCTGGCGATGCCGATGCGCGTGCGCAAGCTGATCTGCCGCCGGCCGAAGGCGATGGGCTGCTCGCTCAGATGACGGATGCGCTCGGTCATGTCGGCGACGACATAGGCGGCCCGGCTTTTCAGCACCAGCATGAAGTCGGCGGTGCCGAGATGCGCCAGCCAGAGATCGCTGCCGCTGCTGAGACGGGTCGCGAAAAGCACGAGAATCTGCTCCGCGATGTCGACGCCGTAGGTGCTGCGCAGGATCTTGAAATCGGCGACCTGCACGCAGATGAGCGTGATGTCGTGGCTTTCCGTTATCATGGCTTGCAGGTGCTGCCGCAGGCTGGCTTCGTTGGGCAGGCCGCTTTCGCTGTTGTGATAGGCGAGCTGGGTCAGATGCCGCTCGTATTCATGCTGCCGGGTGGCGTCGCGCCAGAGGCAGATGGTGCCGCCGCCATCCAGGATGCGCTGCTCCAGCGACAGCCAGCCGCCCGCCAATTGGTGCAGCTTGAGGTCGACGGATGATTGCTCGGGATCGCCGGCACTGGTCCGGAGCTGGTCCGCGCAATCGGTTTCCAGCGTCGTCGTGATCGCGCCGACATGCTCGTCATAGGTGCAGCGCGACCGGCAATAAGGTTCGATCGCCGGAAAGAATGCGGTGTAGATCTCGTTGCTGCTGACGAAATGCCGCTCGGCATCGAACAGGGCATAGCCGATGCCGACGCTGCCTAGGGTCTTCTTGATGTCGAAACTGCCGAGCTTCGTCTCGTTGCTTTCCGTGACGTCGCTCCACACCCTGGCCCAGCCGCCGGAAGCGAGGCGGAAGACCCGCGACCGCCGCCAGCCATGATGCGGCACCTGCACCGTGTAATCGGCCCCGTCCTGGCGCAGGCCGGTCAGAGAGGATTTGACGATTTCGTCGACCGCCTCATCCGTATGGCCGGGCAGGGAGCGGCGGTAGAAGCGCCGGACCGCGTCCTCAAGCGGCTGCCCCGGCACCAGATCCTCGGGGATGACGGCGAACATCTCGTGGGTCGCGCCATTGCAGCGGATCAGCCGGTCCTCGGCATCGTAAATTGCCAAAGCGCTGCCATCCGCCGCGCAATAGCGCCAAAGCAGTTCAACATCGCGCAGATCGGCGTCTCGCGGTTTGGTGTCGGCGATGCCGCTTCCTTGCATCCTGAGCTGGTCCAGATTGTCGGCGAGAAACCTCACCAGATACCTATGTTCTTAGAATATAATGTTTTTCTTGAATAGTAAAAGGCTGAAGGAGACAGTTGCATATTGATCGTAAATTATTGGTATAATGGGCGCGGGAGGTTGGCGGCGGACGGGCGTCTCGCCAACCCGGTCAGGTCCGGAAGGAAGCAGCCGTAACGAGTTTCGCGCTCGGGTCGTTGTCCAGCCTCCCACCGTCACCTCGGTTGCTGACGGGATCAAGTACCAGCTCCGGGAATGGTTCCTGTAAGCAGTGCAGACGCGGCTTCGCCCGGCAGGGGTTCATCCCAGGCGGGTCCGGTCGCCGGGCCGATGGTTGTGGTATATGTCCATGTCCGACAACCGGCCGTAAGCGACTGCATTTGATGACCGATTCGCGCCCCGATACCGCTGCGCCAGATACCGTCCCGTCCGATAGCACATCGCCGGGCGTCTATCGCGTTCTCGCGCGCAAATACCGGCCGAGCGATTTCACCACCATGATCGGCCAGGAGGCGCTGGTCCGCACCCTGACCAACGCCATCGCCCAGGGGCGCTTGGCCCACGGCTTCATGCTGACCGGCGTGCGCGGCGTCGGCAAGACGACGACGGCGCGCATTCTCGCCCGCTGCTTCAATTGCATCGGTCCCGACGGTACCGGCGGCCCGACGGCGGCGCCCTGCGGCGTCTGCGACCATTGCCGGACCATCGCCGAGGACCGCGATGTCGCCATCATCGAGATGAACGCCGCCGCCCGTA
>CAYOQR010000078.1:0-24060 GCA_964406155.1 uncultured Rhodospirillaceae bacterium
GGCGAGTGTCCTGATCCAGCTATCTTGGACCAACCGACGACGCGGGCGAGGGTTTTCCATGGACAGCCCCGGTCGGTTACCTGGCAGGCGGCGGGAGGTCATCCCATCGCTCCCTGACCCTGCTGTGGGCCGGCCGCGCTTCGGCGATGCCTTATTTTGCCGCGACGCGCCCGCGCTTCGCCGTGGGGGCCAGTGTCGGAGCGGGCCCGGTGCTCTCGCGCCGCACGAAATCGACGGGGAAGACCACGGATTTTTCGACCTTCTCGCCCCGCGAGGCGTTGATCAGCATCTCGGCGGCGCGGGCGCCCATGCCGATCGCCGGCATATGGATGGTAGTGATGGCCGGGCGGAAATGGCTGGCGAGGTCGAGATCGTTGAAGCCGACCACCGAGCAATCGCCGGGCACCGAGAGACCCAGTTCCGTCGCCTGCTGGATCACCGCCATGGCGGTGATGTCGTTGACGGCGAAGATCCCCGTCGGCCGGTCCTTGCGGGTGAGCTCCGGCGCCACGCGGGCGCGGACCGCATCGACGGTGTAATGCGGCGAGACCCATTTCTCCACCGTGACGCTGGCTTCCCTGGCGGCGGCGATGAAGGCCTCGGCGCGGCGCACGGGACCCGGCCAGAGCGGTTCCACCAGCATCAGCGCCAGATGCCGGTGGCCCAGCTCCAGGAGATGCGTCAGCGCCATCCGCGCGCCGCTTTCGTCATCGGCGGCGACGTTCCAGAGATGCGGCCGCGCCTGGCGCTCCTGCAGCAGCACGATCGGCACGCGCTCGTTCTGGGCGACTTTCTGCAACCGCTTCAGCCGCTCGCCGGTCAGCACCTCGGTGCTGAAGATGAGCCCGTCGACCAGCCCCTCGCGCACCAGGCGCGAGGCCTGGTTCTCGGTATCGCCGTGCCAGGTGAGGACATTGGTGATGTAGAAGCCGAGCTCGCGCGCCTTGCTGGTGGCGCCGTAGAGGAACAGAGCGTGCAGCGGCTCCCAACCTTGGGTGCTACTGGCCTGAGTGCTATTGGCCTGAGTGCTATTGGCCTGGCCGCTGCTGCCCCGATTGCTATTGTCCAGGCGGCTATCGACTTGGCCGTTCTGCTGCCGCTCGTCCTCCAGCAGCATGGCGATGATGTTGGAGCGCTTCGAGCGCAAGGCGCGGGCGGCGGCGCTGGGGTGATAGTTCAACTGCTGGATGGCGCTTTCCAGGCGCTGCAGGTTGTCGCCGCGCGGTTTATTGCGTCCGGTCAGGTAGTTGGAAACGGTCTGCGCCGAGAGGCCGGCCAGCTCAGCCACATCCGCCAGGGTCGGTGGTCTTTTCCGTTCCGTCGTCACGCCTCACCTCGCCTCGGTGCGATATGACAGTGATGCAACGAAACGCGGGATGTGTCCACTGGTGTTCGGTCGAAGTGCTCGGGGGTGTCGAGCTTGTGGCCCCCTCACCCCGACCCTCTCCCGCGAAGGGCGAGGGAGTCCACAGCGCACTTGCTGCGGTCCGCTCAAGTAAGTGAACCGTGGTAAAGCGCGTGTATCGTGGGTGCCGACAGCAGCGCCCCCTCTCCCTGCCGACGAAGGTCGGCCTACGCCGACGGGGCGGGAGAGGGTCGGGGTGAGGGGACCACAGATGAGATGAACGCAGTTGAAGCTCGACCGCGTCGGCAGGCTCATTGCCCGCCGTCTCATTGCCCGCCGTCTCATTGCCCACCGGGCATCAAGACGGTCGACAGCTTAAACGGCACCTCACCCGGACGGCAGTGGGAGTGCCCGGGTTGACGATGTCGGACGGGCTTCCGTCAGGCCAGCCGCCCATAGAATGTGCGCCGCGAATACTCGCTGACGGTAAAGTTCGGTACATCGGCATAGGTCAGGACGGCGGTGGTACGGGACCGGTTGCCGGTGACCGGCGTCACACGATGCAGCGAATGATGCCCGCGGAAGACCGAGAGCGCGCCCGGCACGCAGGCGGCGCTCAGCATGCCCGGCGGATCGCCCAAGGCCGGATCGTTGAGCAATGCGCGCTGCACCGCCGGATAGTTCTCGTCCGCGTCGCTGCGAATATGCGGGATGAAATCGAACCGCCCACCGCCTTCCGGCGCCTGGATCTGCAGGGTCACGGAAAACTCTGAACTGTCGAAATGCCAGCCGAGTTCGTCGCCGCCCTTGATATAGGCGAGGTTGCAGGCGGCGAGAGGATCGGCGCTGCGATAGAGCTTGTCCTTGCCGAGCAGCGCGCCGACGAAATCGGTCAGCCCGTCCCATAGATAGAAGGCGCGGATGGCGGCATCCCCGGGGATCAGGTCGAAGGCCACCGCCGCCTGGGAGGTCCGCTGCATCAACCGCCTTGGATGATCGGCGGGCACATCCGTCGGCTCCGGATCGCCGATATAGGCGGTGAAGAGATCGTTCTGCTGATGGGCGAGATGTTCCAGCCGGGCCGCTTCCGCCGCCATGCGGGCGATGCCCTGCGGCGTCACGAAGCCGTCCAGCCGCGCGGCACCCTTCTGCTCCAGCGAGGCACGGCAGGCCGCCACCACCTTCCGCGCCTCGGGCGAGGTGAGATCGGCGATCGGGTAGCGGGCGAAATCCACCAGCTTCTCGATGCTGTTGTCGCCGGTCTTTGTTGTGTCAGCATGCGTTGTGTCAGCGCCCGTCTTGTCAGCTCTGGCCGACATGGAACCTCCTGCTTGATCTGGTCGTCTTTGCTCCGGCGCGCGGCATTGTGCGACTGACGGCCTCTGCCTTGCGCATGTCCCGCGCGGTTAAGCCCGTCACACGCGGCCCCTCACCCCGACCCTCTCCCCGCAAGTGGGGCGAGGGCGGGGTGAGGGGTGGTGCTACAGGCACGTTAGAAACACATCAGTCGGACGACCTTCAGGTCCTCACGCGAACCACCAGCGTTCGGCGCAGCGCGCGCCGTCGCCGGCGAGGTTTGAGGCCAGGGCGCCGAACTTCACCTTGTCGCTGGCGGCATCCAGGATGTTGGTGAAGAAGGGGATGATCGACCCGCCATCGTCGCGGCAGAGCGCCTGCATCTCGTGATACATCGCCCCGCGCTTGCCCTCGTCCAGTTCGGCGCGGGCGTTGACCAGCAGCTGGTTGAAGCGCTCATTGGCCCAATGCGCCTCGTTCCAGGCGGCGTCGCGGGCATAGGCCTGGGAGAACATCCAGTCCGCCGTCGGCCGCCCGGCCCAGAAGCCTTCGTAGAACGGCTTCTGCAGCCACACATTGTCCCAATAGCCGTCGGTCGGGATGCGCTGGATCTCGATCTCGATGCCGGCCTTGCGGGCGCTCTGCTGGTAGAGCAGGGCCATGTCGACGCCGAGGCCGAGGATCGCGTCGGAGCAGTTCAGCGTCAGCTTCGCATTCTCCTGGCCCGCCTTCTTCAGGTGGAACTTCGCCTTGTCGGGATCATAGGCCCGCTGCGGCAGATCTGCGGCATAGAAGCGGTTGACCGGCGCGATTGGGTGGTCGTTGGCGACCGTGCCATGGCCGTTCAGCAGCGTCTTCACCAGCAGCTCGCGGTCGATCGCGTATTTCAGGGCGAGGCGCAGGTCCGGATTGTCGAAGGGCGCCTTGTCCACATGCATCGGCAAGGTGACATGCTGCGTGCTCCGGGTTTCGATCAACTGCAGCCCGCCCTGGCCCTTCAGCAATTCGGCGGTCTTGGCATCGGTCTGGATGATGGCATCCACCTGACCGCTGAACAGCGCGTTGTTGCGCGTGACCGGGTCGGCGATGTTGGTCATCTCGACGCTGTCGAAATGCGCGCGGTCCGCCTTCCAGTAATTCGGGTTGCGCCGCACCTTGGACGAGGTGCCGGGGCTGAACTGCTCCAGGATATAGCCGCCGGTCCCCATGGCATTGCTGAAATCCGTCGTGCCGGCGGGCACGATCACCAGGTGGTAATCGGCCAGCACATAGGGGAAATCGACATTCGGCCCGGCGAGCTTGAAGACCACCGTATCGGCGCCCTCGGCCGAGAGATCGGTGACGGATTTCAAAAGCGCCTTGGCGCCGGATTTGCTGTTCGCCTCGCGGTGCAGGTTGATCGAATAGACGACGTCCTGCGCATCCAAGGTCTTGCCGTTATGGAACTCCACGCCCCTGCGCAGCTTGAAGGCCCAGGTCGCGGCGCCGTTGCGCGGCTCGAAACTCTCCGCCAGTTCCGGCACCACCTGCATATTGGGGCCGATCTCGACCAGGCAGTTCCGTGTCTGCAAGTTCAGATGCGCCATGAAAGTGGTGCCGGTCAGGCGCGGATCCAGGCTGTCCGTCGTCTCGCCCTCGATCATGCCGAGGCGGAAGGTGCCGCCCTTCTGCGCCTGTGTCGTCGCATTGGCTCTGGCCGCGCCGGGATGGAGTGAAAGAGCCAGCCCCGCCCCCAATCCGAGGGCCGAGGCCTGGGCCAGAAAAGTGCGCCGGTTCATGCCCGCCGCCGGAAGATGTGTGCCGATAAAATTGCGCATGACTGCTTTCCCTGACATTGATCCTGGCCATGAAGCCCGGCGGCTCGCCGGCGCTTACGTCATGCGCCGCTGCCGTCCCTCCATCTCGCGCCCAGGCGCCACCCTTCGCGCCCTTTATAGGCTCGTTCCACGACCCAGGCAGCCGCGAAGCCGCCAGTCCATTCGAGATGTTGGATTTGAATTTATAACGATATAAATTCAAAGTCCAGCGGAGATTTGGGGCGAGCCAAGATGATATGAAAGGCGCGCGGCCGGTGGCGCCATTCGCGTATGGTGAGGAAATGTCGGACGATTTTTGGCGCGATAGTAGGCCGGGACGAGAGGGAGTAGTGTGACGCGCAGATATAGATTTGGCGTCACTTTGATCAGCATCTCGAGTAGATCGCCAAGTAACAGCCGCATGCAGCCATCCCAATACGATTTCCTCTCTACTTCTTGGCCTGCTCATGTGGATAGCTTTCATGAGGGAAACTGTCTGGAAGCTACTGAAGTTTAGCCTTGCGTAGACCTCGGCCAACCTCACCTGCAATGTCTGAAGCGGCGCTTTTTAGAGCAGATGCCTTATGAGTGGAAATGGATGAGTGCGAAACGGATTAATGTTTGGCCGACCACGAATTGCCACTTCCCACTTGAGGGGCGTAGCTAAGCAGATTGTTCGGCGCCATAGACGGCATGCGAATGTTCCGCAATAATAGACCCGGGAGAGTGTTCTGGGGGAATTGCGGATGAAGAAGGTCGCATTCTACGCGCTGTTACTGGTCTGTTGCGGTTGTACCGTCACCGAGCCGGTCGTAGTGATTGGGCAAAATGGACAAATGTTGAAGGGCACGGCAACGGCCTCGCTGTCTGGAGGCTCATTCACTGCCACAGACGGCAAACTCACGTGTGGTGGGCACTACGATAGCATGGACATGTCCACAACCATCACAATGCCAGTCCTGTGCTCTGATGGTCGAAAGGGCATAGTGATTGCAACGCGCGACGACAGCGGAACATCGGGCGCGGGAACTGTCCGTCTTTCTGACGGAACTGAAGCCACGTTCATGTTCGGATCTGCGGCTGCTAGCTTTTGATATGGCTGGGAGAGGCGCTACGTTTAAACTTAAGGGCATTATTGATTATGAGCTCTTCATAGTGGGCTCTTGGCTGAATTTCGACATCAGTTTGCACTGTTGAATGCGGCGGCCTGCGATTGACTAAAAAGCAATGCAGAATGTAGGGCATCATCTTCAAACAGTTGCGATCGGAAAAACGGGCGCGGAGAGAGATATGTTCGCGCGCTCAGCTTTCAACAGGTATTACTATGGAGCATTCTTGTTAGTGCGAGATATGCTATCGCAAATGGATCCAGGGTGGGCAAGGAATGCTCACAAAAGCTATCCTGAACTACTCAAAGGTGCCATTAGCAAGGATCTCAAAACAGCGATGAAGAGAGCAAATCGCGTAGGCGACTATGATCTGGCCAAGAAGATAAACGTGGGCCTTTGGGGAGCAAGTGCTCTAGCCAAATTGATGGAGAAAGCTTACGCCGCTCGAGTGACGGCTGATTATGAATCAGCAATTCCAGTCAAGTTCTCAAACTCTAGTCGCTTCTCTCTCAATAGCATTGATATCACGGATGCACATGGTTGGGATGAGCAAGTCAGGGCTTTTACACACAGCATTCTAGACGCTTGGAAGCAGTCCAATGCCTAGTCCAAAAGATGTTGAAGCGGAGTTAGAAGAAAGCGGACTAAATCTTGCTGGGGCCGTTATTGAAGATGCCGGAAATAACGGTAGCTTTTTTGCTTTTGTGGAGATCGAGCGTGGCCCAGACCTCAAACAGACCCCTTCAAATTACTTGCTCAATTTAATAGCGGCCGACTTCAAGAAAAGAGAAATTAATCTATCATTCGTACTAGTAGAAAAGGGAAGTGAGGATATCCAGGGTAGCATTAAGACGATATTATTTCGCTCGTTCCCAGAGGCTATTCGAAATTCATTTACGACTTTTGATGGAAACAAGGCTTCGGTCTGGATCGAGCCGAAAAGGCTGGTAACGGACAACGAAGAAAAAGAGATCGAGGAGAAGATACGCGAATTTCTAAACATTCTGAATATAACATTGGCGTCCATAAGGGTGACGACTTCGGTCAATTTGGCTACGCCAACAGCAGTATTGAGAACGCTAAGGATTGCCGCACCTGTAAGTGGCGCCGATCTTAGACTTCTGCTGACCGCCAAAGGGTTCGTTGTGCCCAACGAAGCGTGGCTATCCCATCTGCTGGATAGGCTCCGAAAGTCGCAGAAAGTTATTCGCCAGAAGAACGGACATTATGCGCTCACTTTGGATGGGCTTAAGTCTCTTGGTTCGGAGAAGAGGCGCAATAGCCCCGACGTCATTCGTGCGCTTGATTTGTCAAAGCGCGGGGCATAGTTTCACCAGTGTGGGAGTCTCAGGCGCGAGCGTGTATCATGCTCATTTGCCAAGATCATTCATAGAAGGGCCCCGGCTTGTTTGTCGGAGTTCCTTCGAAACACCGACAAACAAGCCGGTGCTTACGAAAGGAACCTTTGCTAAATGAGGCTCCCACAGCAGCAATTGGAATCGCCCTGTTTTTCCTTCCAGAGCGCATCGGAAGTTGTGGAGGCCTTGGGGCAGGATTGCTCTGCCGAAGAAGCCTCTGAGATACGCAGGCTATTTGAAATTGGCTTGCCCCCGATTACCTCGGGTAACGCACTGTCTGTAATGCTGGGATATAATCCAGGTTTCGTATGGTCACTGCTGAACAAAACAAAGAGGCACTACAGATTCTTTGAGATTCCAAAGGGCACAAAGACTAGGATGATCGAGGCCCCTAAAGTCGCCTTAAAGGGGCTCCAGAAGTGGTTGTCTTTCCATTTCCAAAACAAATGGATGCCCCAGGAGAGTGTGCATGGATTTGTGAGAGGAAGATCTCACATTAGTGCTGCGGCACAGCACCTTTCAGCCAATTGGGTGTTGTCACTTGATGTCGAAAATTTTTTCCCCTCAACTTCATCCGTTGAAGTAGCTGCGGCCCTGCACCGCTTGGGCTACGTGACGGAAAGCAGCATTCAACTTTTGACACGCATTTGCTGCTTAGCAAATAGGTTAGTTCAAGGTGCTCCCACTAGCCCAATACTTTCCAATATCGCCTTGGATGAAATTGACTCTGAACTTAGCGAGATTGCCAAGTCGTATAACATTGTGTTCACCAGATATGCAGATGATCTTGTCTTTTCAGGAAAAGGAGATTTCCCAGACGGACTAGTAGGTGATGTCGAAGCCATCTTCGCTGAGTCAGTTTGGAAACTGTCAGAGCGGAAGAAGCATGTATCAGTTTCTCCTCATCGACTGAAAGTTCATGGTCTTCTGGTGCATGGCGAGGAGATACGACTAACGAAGGGTTATAGAAACCGTATTCGGGCCTATCAGCATCTAGTCAAAGGTGAGAAGGTTCAAAATGGTGATCGTTCCCGAATTGTGGGACATCTTAACTATGCGGAGCAAGTGCGGCGATTTAACGCCGGCAGCTGAATGTGCCGAGTGTCTGAACTCTACTCATAGGGTGACTGCTGGCGGCGCGCATGCTGTGGTCCAGAAGATAAACATCTGTCCTGGCAGATGCTATCTGGAGTCAGTAGTGTGCAATCTGTTCCCGCACGCCACGATGTACCCATTTCATCTGCTAGCACCGTCCCAGCGAGATAGAGCGGGTGGTGTCAGGAGGAGGGATAACATCAAGCGCGTATCAACGATCAGGCGAAGACATCGGCTCTATCTCATCATCCCCGCCAGCATAGATGTCGAAGTGCAGATTGATCTTCAGGTCTGCGAGCAGAGCGAACAGGGCATGGTCGAGCACGTCGCCGCTATTGGTTTGTTCGAGGAACCAGCCGATGAAGAACTCCGCTTTCCCACCGCTTTCGACGTAGCTGTTGAAGAATTGCTTGTGTATCGCCAATCGGCTCAATTGAGATTTCAGTGCGCTGCCGAGATCTTGTGCGTCGAACACGTCATTGCATAGACGTGCGGTCCAGAAGTTGTCGGCATTGGTGCCCCGCATCGGGCGCCCGGTTGCCGTCGTTCTTGGCATCCCGGCGACCCAGGATCGGCCGGGTTGGATGGCCAATGCTGTGGTGATCTCTTCAGGCTCTATGGTCGGATGCCAAAGCCTCAGGCTGATGCTGTAGCTGTATGCTGTCATGCAGGACGCCACCGTGAACGACCATCTTGGCGGTCATGGTAGCAATGACTCCGAAAGCGTCCAGCGTAATTGCCTCGTGGGCGTCTAGACGCGGCCGTCCCTTTGGATGGGGAAGGGATGATCTCCGACAGGTTGAGCCGAAGGCCTATCCAGCGTTAACCCTATCCATTCTCCGCCAGCACCGTCCCCGCGAGATAGAGCGAGCCGCAGATCAGCACGCGCCGTTTGTCGGGGCCGTGTTCGGCCATGATGGATTTCAGCGCGGCATCGACGGAGGCAAACCCCTGCGCCGGCAGGCCGACTTCGCGGGCATAGCCGACGCAGTCCTCGGCGCTGAGGCTGGCATGGTCGCCGGGGATGGCGACGGCGTTGAGGTCGTCGGCCAGCGGCGCCAGATGCTTCAGGAAGGCGACCGGCTCCTTGGTGTTGAGCATGCCGAAGATCAGGCTGACGGGCTTTGCCTTGCCCTGTCCATCCTTCTTCTGGCCGTCCTGGTCCTGCCAGTCGCGCAGCATGCTGGCGATCACCTGACCGGCATCCTCGTTATGGCCGCCATCCAGCCAGAGCTCCCAGCCCTCGGGCAGTTGCTCGACCAGGGGGCCGCGCTTCAGGTGCTGCATGCGGGCCGGCCAGACCGCTTCGGTCAGGCCGCGGCGGATCGCCGTCTCGTCGATCTCGAAACCTTCCAGCCATTGCGTCGCCGCCACCGCCGTGCCGGCATTGGCGATCTGGTGCCGGCCGGGCAGGACCGGGCGCGGCAGGTCGAACATGTGTTCCTTGTCCTGGTAGCGCATGCCGCTCACACCGGGGACTGGCGGCGTCTCGATGACGGTCCATTCCTGGCCGTGACGCCAGAGCGGTGCCTTGAGGCGCGCGGCGGTCTCGGCGAAGACCTTGGCGGCCTCGGGCGGCTGGGGCGCGGTGATCGCCGGGCGGCCCTTCTTCATGATGCCGGCCTTGACGGCGGCGATCTTCTCCAGCGTGTCGCCGAGGAACTGCATGTGATCCATGGAGATCGTCATCAGGATCGTCGCCAGCGGCTCGTCGATGACATTGGTCGCGTCGAACTCGCCGCCAAGCCCGGTCTCCAGGAGGAGGATATCAGCCGGCGTCCGCGTGAAGGCGAGGAAGGCGGCAACGGTGGTGATCTCGAAGAAGGTGATGGGCACGCCACCATTGGCGCGCTCGCATTCCTCCAGGAGCGCGATCAGGTCCGGTTCGCTGATCAGCTCGCCGGCGACGCGGATGCGCTCATGGAAGCGCACCAGATGGGGTGAGGTATAGACATGGACGCGATAGCCGGCGGCTTCCAGCATGGCGCGCAGATAGGCGATGACGGAGCCCTTGCCGTTGGTCCCCGCCACATGCACCACCGGGGGCAGGCGCCGCTCCGGATGGCCGACCGCCGCCAGCAGGCGCAGCACGCGGTCCAGTTCCAGATCGATGATCTTCGGATGCAACCGGTTCAGCCGCTCCAGGACGATGTCGCTGCCGGCCGGTTGCGACGTTGAAGACTGGTTCTGGCTCATGCTGTGATCCCTGTGGTGCCCATCAGTCTGGCGCCCGTCGGTGTGGCGGCCCGGCCTTATGGCTATCCGGCCTTATGGTTATCGGGCCGTGTGGTTACCCGGTATTGCTGCCGTCTTCCTGTCTATTCTACGCCGCGCCGCCGCTGCTGTCCGGTCCGGCCATCCTTTGCCGGCCGGCTTTGACCGCCCAGCTTTGACCGGTCCGGCCCAGCCTTTACCGCCCAGCGGACGTGGTCGCCGTCACCGGCGCGGTCGGCTGCACCGGCGCCGGTACCGGCACGGAGGCGGGCATCTGCTTGGTGAGGAGGCCGATCAGGCGGGCGATCTCCGCCGGCAGGTCCTTGCGCGCCACCACCAGGTCGACGATGCCGTGATCCAGCAGGTATTCCGCCCGCTGGAAGCCTTCCGGCAGCTTCTCGCGGATCGTCTCCTCGATGACGCGGGCGCCGGCAAAGCCGATCTGCGCCCCCGGCTCGGAAATCTGGATATCGCCCAGCATGGCGAAGGAGGCGCTGACGCCGCCCGTGGTCGGGTCGGTCAGCAGCACGAAATAGGGCAGGCCCGCTTCCTTCACCTTGTCGACGGCGATGACCGAGCGCGGCATCTGCATCAGCGAGAGGATGCCTTCCTGCATGCGGGCGCCGCCCGAGGCCGGAATGGCGATCAGCGCCGCCTTCTCGGCGACCGCGCGATCCGCTGCCGCGACCAGGCCCTCACCCACGGCGAGGCCCATGGAGCCGCCCATGAAATCGAAATTGAAGGCCGCGACCACCGCCTTCAGGCCGCCGATCGTGCCGCTGGCGACGACGATGGCATCCTGTTCCTCGGTCTTCGACTGCGCCTCTTTCAGGCGCTCGGTATATTTCTTGCGGTCGCGGAAGCGCAGCGGGTCCACCGGCACGGCGCGCAATTCGGCGCGCTCGTATTTGCCGCCGTCGAACAGCAGTTCCAGGCGCCGCTTCACGCCGATCCGCATGTGATGGCCGCAATGCGGGCAGACGCGCAGATTGGCTTCCAGCTCGCGGTGGAAGATCATCTGGCCGCAGGCGCCGCATTTGTCCCACAGATTGTCCGGCACCTCGGCCTTGCGGACCAAGGCGCGGATCTTCGGTCGGACGAAATTGGTCAACCAGCTCATATAGTCACCCCTTGCCCGGGCATCCTGCGCGCGGGCCTTGCTTCTGTTCCGCCCGGAGACGCATCGATCCGGGCCAGTTCTTCATATGGTTGGTGGCGGTTCCAGTCGCTACCCAGCGATGTGACGCCGCCACCCAGCGATCTTAATCCGCGATCCCGGCACGCCGAGGATCACGACTTGCGTGCCTGACGCACACCGGCGGCCAGGTCACGGACGAGAGAGAGAACCGCCTCGACGGTGCCGGCGCTCGGCTTGCCGTCCTCGTCCGGACCACTGGCGGCGAGATTGTCGGCGATCCGCTGCACCAGGGCCGAGCCCACCACGGCGGCATCGGCGGCCTGGACGACGGCGCCGGCCTGGGCCGCCGTCTTGATGCCGAAGCCGACGGCGACCGGCAGCGAGGTATGGCGCTTCAGCCGGGCGACCGCGCTGGCGATATCCGCATCGGCCGCCGAGCGTGTGCCGGTGATGCCGGCGATCGAGACGTAGTAGACGAAGCCCGAGGTGTTCTTGAGCACCGCCGGCAGGCGCTTGTCGTCGGTGGTCGGCGTCGCCAGGCGGATGAAATTCAGGCCGGCCTTGAGGGCCGGCAGGCACAATTCCTCATCCTCTTCCGGCGGCAGATCGACGACGATCAGCCCGTCGACCCCGGCGGCCTTGGCATCCTTCAGGAAGGCATCGACGCCGTAAGAATAGATCGGGTTGTAATAGCCCATGAGGACGATCGGCGTTTCATCGTTGCCGGCGCGGAAGTCGCGCACGAATTGCAGCGTCTTCTTCAGCGTCATGCCGTTCTTCAGCGCGCGCAGGCTGGAGGCCTGGATCGCCGGGCCGTCCGCCATCGGATCGGTGAAGGGCATGCCGAGCTCGATCACATCGGCGCCGGCCGCCGGCAGGGCCTTCACCAGTTCCAGCGAGGTCGCGTAATCGGGATCGCCGGCGGTGACGAAGGTGACGAGGCCGGCGCGGTTGGCTGCCTTCAGCGCGGCGAAGCGGCGTTCGATGCGGGTGCCCGTGGTCGTTTCGGTGCTCATTGCCTGATCTGCGCTCACAATTCGGTACCCAGCCGTTCGGCGACGGCGAAGATGTCCTTGTCGCCCCGGCCGCTCAGGCACAGCACCAGCAGGTGGTCGCGCGGCAGGGTGGGGGCGAGTTTGGCGACATAGGCCAAGGCATGGGCCGGCTCGAGTGCCGGGATGATGCCTTCCAGGGCGCTGCAGAGCTGGAACGCCTCCAGCGTCTCCTTGTCGGTGGCCGAGACGTATTTCACCCGCTTCATGTCATGCAGCCAGGCATGTTCCGGGCCGATGCCGGGATAATCCAGGCCGGCCGAGATCGAATGGGCATCGGCGATCTGCCCGTCGGCATCCTGCAGCAGATAGGTGCGGTTGCCGTGCAGCACGCCGGGGCGGCCGCCGGTCAGCGAAGCGGCATGGCGGCCGGTCTCGACGCCGTCGCCACCGGCCTCGACGCCGTAAATATCGACGCTGGGATCATCCAGGAAGGGATGGAACAGGCCCATCGCGTTCGAACCGCCGCCGATGCAGGCGACCAGCGAATCGGGCAGGCGGCCTTCCAGCTCCTGCATCTGCTGGCGCGTTTCCTCACCGATCACCGACTGGAAGTCGCGCACCATGGCCGGATAGGGATGCGGGCCGGCGACCGTGCCGATGATGTAGAAGGTGTTCTCGACATTGCTGACCCAGTCGCGCAAGGCGTCGTTCATCGCGTCCTTCAAGGTCGCCGTGCCCGAATGGACCGGCTTCACCTCGGCGCCCAGCAGGCGCATGCGGAACACGTTCGGCTTCTGCCGCTCGATATCGGTCGCCCCCATATAGACCGTGCAGGGCAGGCCGAAGCGGGCGCAGAGCGTCGCCGTCGCCACGCCGTGCTGGCCCGCGCCCGTCTCGGCGATGATGCGGGTCTTGCCCATGCGCTTGGCCAGCAGGATCTGGCCGAGCACATTGTTCACCTTGTGCGAGCCGGTATGGTTCAGCTCTTCGCGCTTGAAATAGATCTTGGCCCCGCCGAAATGCTCGGTCAGGCGCTCGGCGAAATAAAGCGGGCTCGGCCGGCCGATATAATGCGTGCGCAGGCTCGCCATCTCGGCGATATAGGCCGGGTCCTTCTTCGCTGCGTCATAGGCCTTTTCCAGGTCCAGGATCAGCGGCATCAGGGTTTCCGCCACGAAGCGGCCGCCGAACAGGCCGAACCGGCCGTGCTCGTCCGGCCCGGCGCGATAGGTGTTCAAGCTTGGGGTGGTGGAGACGCTCACAATGCAAATCCTGAATGCAAACCCTGGGAAAAACGGCGATTTGCGCCGCAATCAACCACAGCGCGGCCCAAAGGTCAAAGGATTCAACCCTTTGCGCCCGGCGTCTAGAGGGATCGGGCGACTGCCAGGAAGTCCTTGATTTTCTGGAGATTCTTCTCCCCGGGGCGGTCTTCGACCCCGGATGAGGTGTCGACCGACCGGGCCCCGGTCGCCCGGACCGCCTCGGCCAGATTCGCAGGCGTCAGCCCACCGGCCAGCATCCAGGGCCTGCCGAAGCTCTGGCCGGCCAGCAGCGACCAGTCGAAGCTGAGGGCATTGCCGCCGGGCAGGGCGTCGGTCTTGCTGGCTGGCGGCTTGGCATCGAACAACAGCCGGTCGGCGACCGCCTCATAATCCCTTGCCCGGGCGAGATCCGTCGCTTCGCCGATCTGCACCGCCTTCATCACCGGCAGGCCGAATCGGGTTTTGATCGCGGCCACCCGTTCCGGCGTCTCCTTGCCGTGGAGCTGCAGCATGTCGAGCGGGCAGGCCTCCAGGATCGACGCGATGCGCTCATCCGTCTCGTCGACGATGAGACCGACCCGCGTCGCCCGTCCCGCTGCCAGCAGGCTCAGCGCGCCGGCCGCTTGCGGGTCGATATTGCGCGGGCTCCTGGCGAAGAAGACCATGCCGATCAGCCCGGCACCGCCGGCAATGGCGGTCTCGACCGCTTCGGCCGTCTTCAAGCCGCAGATTTTCGCTTCGATCGCCATCATGCCTGTATCCCGATCAAGCGCCGATAGGCCGCCGCCAGCACGCCGCATTGCGCCAGGGTGGCGGCGATCTGCGCGACGCAGCCGATAAAGAGCATGGTATAGGGCGCCGCCGCCGACAATCCGGTGGAGCCGGCGAGCAGTCCGACCACCAGCATCAGCAGCACGAAGGGCGCCTCGACCAGCAAGCAGGCGAAGAGCAGGGCCCAGCCCTGGCCCTGGCTCGCCTCCCAGGCGCGGCGCAGGCCGATCGGCTGGCCGATGGCGATGGCGACCAGCATCAGGGCCAGGCGCACGGCCACCATGCCGATCACCAGCACCGCCGCCCAGACGCCGAATTGCGCCACCGGGCCGAGCAGCAGGGTGATCGGGATCGAGAGCAGGCTCAAGGCCAGCGAGGCGCAGAAGCCGAGGCCGATGGCGCCGCCGAAGAAGACGACATGCGCGCGCCGCAGCGACAGGCCGAGGCCGTCGGCGGCATTGGGCCCGAGCAGCAGGAAGCGCAGCCAGTTCACCGCCAGCAGCGAGAGGCCGGCGACGATGATGAGTCCGGTGAGGAAGAGCGGGCCGGCGGCGGCGGCGTCGATCTCGGAGCGGCCCTGTTCGAAACTGTCGAAGAGCTGGGCCACGGCGCCACGGCCATAGATCATGCCGAGGAAATAGATCACCACGGGCACGATGCCGAGGCGCAGGGCGTCGTCGCGGCAGAGCGCCAGGCTGCGCAGGCTGATCTGCACCAATTGCAGCACCGCCAGCCGGCCCCGCGGGCCGTTGCCGGAAGCATTGGGGCCGCGGCCTTGATTGCCGAAGGGGGAAGGATCGCGTCGGTCGAACATGCGGGGGCTCAGGCCTTGGTGATCGTGGTGCTGGTCGTGATTGAGGAAATCTCGGCAGCGATGCGGCGGGCGGCTTCGGCGGGATCGGCGGCGCCGGTGATCGGTCGGCCGATCACCAGATAATCAGCGCCGGCATGCACGGCCTCGGCCGGCGTCATGACCCGCTTCTGGTCGCCGGTGGCGGCCCAGTCCGGCCGGATGCCGGGTGTCACCAGGAGGAAATCGGGGCCGAGGTCACGCCGCAGCACGGCGATCTCCTTGGGCGAGCAGACGACGCCGTCGAGGCCGCAATCGCGGGTCAGTTCGGCCAGCCGCCGCACCTGTTCCAGCGGATCGTCGGGCTGGCCGACCTCGGCGAGATCGCTGCCGGTGAAGCTGGTCAGTACGGTGACGGCGATCAGCTTGGACGGCGCGATGCCAAGCTTGGCGGCGCTCTCCCGATTGGCGTCGCGCGCCGCCAGCATCATCGCCCGGCCGCCGCCGGCATGCACATTGGTGATGAGGGGACGCAAGGGTGCGACTGCCCGGATGGCACCGGCGACCGTGTTCGGGATGTCATGGAATTTCAGGTCGAGGAAGACCGGCATGCCCAGCGCGCCGATCGCGGCGACGCCGGCCGCGCCATTGGCCATGAAGAATTCCAGGCCCAATTTGACGCCGCCGATATGACCCCGCAGGTTCTCCGTCCAGCCGCGCGCCGTCTCGGTGCTGGTGGTGTCGAGTGCGACCAGCACCTGCTTACCGGCCGATTGCCGGGCGGTTTCTGACTCTGTTCCCGCGTTCCGCTGTTGCGCTGTCATCGGCGCCTGGCTTCCTATCATCTCCGGATGGCCCCGGTTTCGGATCGTCTCGGTGGTGAACCTGTTCCCGGGGCGTTATCGCTGTGGGTCATGGCTGCGTGGCATGTTCCCGGGACAGGTGGCCTGCGCCCAGGTCAAGCAGGTTGCATTATATGGTGCTTCTAACCCAGTTTCCCAGAATCGTCACTCAGGGAACCCATCTTCGCTCTCATCGTCGCCCCGATCATCACTCCAGGAACCCGGCGATCCCGGGCCTGCATACGGATGTATTGGCCGATCTGTCGGAAGAGGCTTGACCTGACCTGGGGGCGATATGCTAACCCTCTGATTAATGATGATTATTTTGGATTGAATATCTTGTCCCGTTTCTCGCGTCGGCATGCTGCTGTCCGGTGTTCCGCCGGCCGGTATTCCGTTACCCGATTCGGGTCCTCCATCCGTCCCTAACCCTTCAACATCCTACAGCCGCGCCGGTTCGCACCGGTGCATGGGGCCTGTCGCGGCCTTCTCATGCGGCTGTTGGGTTCTACCGCTCGAATCCGGGTGACCGATCATGCAAGTGACGCAATTTACCGACTATGCCATCCGTACCTTGATCTATCTCTGTCTGCAGCCGGATCGCCGGGCGACTGTGGATGAGATCGCGGCGGAACTGCGTGTCTCCGCCAGTCACCTGACCAAGGTGGTGCATCGCCTGGGACGGATCGGCGTGATCGAAACCCTGCGCGGCCGTCGCGGCGGCCTGCGCCTGCACCGCGCCCCGGCGGAGATTTCCGCCGGCTGGCTGTTCCGCCAGACCGAAGACAATCTCGCCTTGGCTGACTGTTTCCAGGCGAGCGGCTGCGAGTGTCCGCTGGCGGGCAACTGCCGGATGACCGGCATCCTGCATGAGGCACTGCAGGCCTTTCTCGGCGTGCTCGACCGCTACAGCCTGGCGGATCTGGTGAAGGATCCGGCCGCCTTGCGGCACCTGCTGGGCCGGCCGCCGATATCGGCTCCCGTATCGACACCTGCGTCGGCGCCGCAAGCCGCGCCGGAGCCGATGCCCGAAGCCATGCCGTTGCGAAAGCAGGCATAAGGGCGGTTGCATTATTCTACTTTCGGTAAGGCCGCGATGGCGGCGGTCATGTGGCTGCGATAGGATGCGGCCGCCATGTCAGCGCGCCGCATCGCCTTTCTGATCGCCGGTGGCCTCGTCACCGCCAGTGTCATCGCCAGTGTCACCGTCGGACTGGCCGGCTGCGCGCCGCCGCCGGCCCGTCCGGATTCGCCGCGATCAGACTCTCAACCGCTCACCTGGACGGCGGCGATCGGCCGGCTGGATGATACGGCGGCGGTGCTGACCTGCAGCGCGACCCTGGTTGCGCCGGATGTCATCGTCACGGCCGCCCATTGCCTCTTCGCCGATGGCCGCGAAATCGATCCCGGCAACCTGATCTTCCGCCCCAATCTCGGTGCGGCACCTTTGCCGCCTGCGCGGGGGCGGTCGATCATCGCCTTGGGCAATGAGCGGATCGATCCCGGGCGGCTCGAGGAGATGCCGACGGAAGCCGATTGGGCGCTGATCCGGATCGAGCCGCCGATCACGGCGGTTCCACCCCTGCCGGTGGGTGCCTTCACCGTCACAGAAATAGACCGTCATCTGGCGGCCGGCGCGCGGCTCTCGCAGGCCGGTTACGGTGCCTATGGCCTGTCGGCCGGCAGCCGCCTGTCGCAGCGGATCAATTGTCGGCCGGTGGGGGACGATGATCTGACGGGGGAAACTGCCGACCGTGTCCTCGCGACCGATTGCCGGGTCGACAAGGGCGATAGCGGCGGGCCGATGATCTTGACCGATGTCGCGGGCAACAGATATCTCGTCGGCATCATCTCCGGCTATCGTCAGGCCGACCGCATCAGGGGCCGCATCGGCTTCGGTGCCGTGGCCGCCAATTTCGCCCACGATTTGCCCGCCATGCCCTGATTGCCGTGCCCTGATGCCAAGCCGCGAGCCCGTCCTATCTGAAAGCCCGTCATGCCTGAACGAGTATCCCCGTTAACCGATCGCCTCTCCTGGCTGGCCGTTTTACTGCGCCTCTCTCTGGTCTGCTTCCTGTTGGCCGGCTGCGCAGGATCGGCGCCGCCGCCGACGGCACCGACGGAGACGCCCACGGCTCTGCCCTGGACGGCATCGATCGGGGCGCTGGCCCTGCATGACGATTCCCGCATCTGCACCGCCGTCCTACTGCGCCGGGACCTGATCATCACGGCCTCGCATTGCCTCTATACCTGGGAGCGCTCGATCGCGCCGAGCGAATGGGAGTTCCGGCCGAATTGGGGTGCCGCACCCTTCTTCGCGCCGATCCCCGTCCTTGCCTTGCAGGCGCAAGGCGGATCGATCCTGGAAGGGCGCATCGCCGCCACCGATGTGCTGCAGGATTGGGTCCTGCTGCGGATTGCACCGGCGCCGGCCGATCTGCGGCCGGTTTCCGTCAGCCATCTGACGCCGACGGAGATCGATGCGCGATTGGCGGCCGGCGATCATTTCTATTCCGCCGGTTATGGCGGCGGGGCGAAGGACCGGCTGCGCCAGCATCCCGATTGCCGTCTCCTCACACCCGCGGCGGCGGCCGTTCCGCTGTTGCCCGGCATCCTGGTCAGCGACTGCGTGATCCGCCTCAGCGACAGCGGCGGGCCGATGGTGCTGGTCGATGCTGCCGGCAAGCCGCAATTGATCGCCATCATTTCCGGCTTCGAGCAGCGTGCCGGCAAGCCGCCGATCGGGCTGGGGGTCGGGGCCGGCAATTTCGTCACGGCGGTCGATGGGCTGACCGTCAGTCAGAAGTAACGGGCAGCCAGAGATAACGGGCAACGAGGTTTGGCGAGTTCCGGGGCGACGGGTCTGCGCTGGGCCGATTGACAAGCTTCCTCAAGCTGTATACAGCTTATGTATCCCTCGGAAAAGAAACGAGATTGCATTGTATTTTCAGTGTCCGGGGGATGGCGATGAACAAGAGGGCCGGCATGGCGCGCAATCCGAGATACGACATCCTGTTCGAGCCGGTCCGTATCGGACCGCTCACCGCGCGCAACCGCTTCTATCAGGTGCCGCATTGTACCGGCATGGGCTACGACCTGCCGCATTCGGTCTCGCGTATGCGCGAGATCAAGGCCGAAGGCGGCTGGGCGGTGGTCAATACCGAATACAATTCGCTGCATTGGTCGAGCGATGACAGCCCTTACCGGCTTTGCGCGATGTGGGATGACAACGATATCCGCCTGCAGTCACTGACGACGGAGAAGATCCACGCGCATGGTTCGCTCGCCGGTACGGAACTATGGCATGGCGGCAATCATGTGCCGAACCGCTTCACGCGCGAAACGCCGATCTCGCCCTCGGGCTCGAGCCAGCATGTGGTGTTTCCGCTGCAGACCCGGGCAATGGACCGGGAAGACATCCGCAACCTCCGGCGCTGGCAGGTGCAGGCGGCGAAACGTGCCATGCAGGCCGGCTTCGACATCGTCTATTGCTATGCCGGCCATGGCTATCTGCCCTTCCAGTTCATCACCAAGCGCTGGAACCAGCGGACCGACGAATATGGTGGTCCGATCGAGAATCGGGCACGTCTGCTTAAGGAGATGATCGAGGAAACCAAGGAGGCGATCGGCCATAAATGCGCCGTCGCGGTGCGCCTTGCCGTCGATGAACTGATGGGCCCGTCTGGCGTCACCGCCGAGAACGAGGGCCGCGAGGTGATCGAGTATCTCGCCGAGCTGCCGGATCTCTGGGACGTCAACATCTCCTATGTCGACAACGATTCCATGTCGGCACGCTTCGGTGAAGAAGGGCATCAGGAGAAATATATCGGCTTCGTGAAGAAGCTCACCTCGAAGCCGGTGGTTTCCGTCGGCCGCTTCACCTCACCCGACACGATGGTGTCGATGATCAAGCGCGGCATCTGCGATTTCATCGGCGCGGCGCGACCCTCCATCGCCGATCCCTGGCTGCCGCGCAAGATCGACGAAGGCCGCGAGGAGGATATCCGCGAATGCATCGGCTGCAATATCTGCCGCGCCCATAACAATCTCGGTGCGCCGATCCGCTGCACCCAGAACCCGACCATGGGCGAGGAATATCGCCGCGACTGGCATCCGGAGATCGTCGCGCCGAAAGGCGGCCATGCCGAGGATCAGGTCCTGGTCATCGGCGGCGGTCCCGCCGGCCTCGAATGCGCGATGGTCCTCGGCAAGCGCGGCTATCAGGTGGCGCTGGCCGAGGCCGGCACCGAACTCGGCGGACGGATCAACCGGGAATGCCGCCTGCCGGGCCTCGGCACCTGGGGCCGGGTGCGGGATTACCGCCTGGGGCAGATCGCCAAGCTCTCCAATGTCGAAGTCTTTCTCGACAGCCGCATGGAGAAGGAGACGATCCTCGAAGCCGGCTACCGCCATGTCATCCTGGCGACCGGTGCCCGCTGGCGGCGCGACGGCATCGGCCACAACACGCATTTCCCGATCCCCGGCCTGGATGCCGACAACGTGCTGACGCCGGATGATGTCATGGGCGGCCGGAAGCCGGCCGGTCCCGTGGTTGTTTATGACGACGATCAGTTCTACATGGCCGGTGCGTTGGCGGAGCAGATGCGGGCCGCCGGTCATGACGTCACCCTGGTGACGCCGGGCCTCGATGTTTCGAGCTGGACCCTGTTCACCGACGAGCAGGTCAAGGTACAGAGCAAGCTGATGAAGATGGGCGTGCAACTGGTCCTCGCCCATCGCCTGGAGGCCTGGCTGGGCGATGCGGCGGAGATCGCCTGCATCTATACCGGCGCGACCCGGCGGATCGCCGGCGGAACGCTGGTCAGCGTGACCGCGCGGCAAGCCGATGACGGGCTCTATCGCGCCCTGAAGGATGACGAGGCGGCGCGGCAGGCGGCGGGCATCGTCACCTTGCGGGCCATCGGCGATTGCGAGGCGCCGGGCGCCATCGTCCATGCGACCTATGCCGGTCATCGCGCCGCGCGGGAATTCGGCGAGGCGATCGATCCCGACCGTTTCCCGTTCAAGCGGGAACTCGTTTTCGTGAAATAGCGACCGGTCGCGAAGAGCCGGCGAGGGTAACGGGAGGACGGAATGGCAGAGGACGTGGCGCAAGCTGTCGAAGCTCAAGAAGGTGGTGGCCGCCGCAGGGATCGGCGCGGGCAGTCGGGGCGTAATCGCGCCGTGGGCGGCGCGGGATTGCGCCAGCTTCCCTTCGCCCAGGTACCCAATACCTATCCCCCGATCGAGGTGATGAGTGCCGACCAGATCGAGGCTATCCATCAGGCATCGCTGCGGGTCCTGGCGGAGATCGGCATCGAGGTGATGCATGACGACAGCCGCCGGCGGCTGAAGGAAGCCGGGGCCGATGTCGATGAGGCGACGCAGCGCGTGCGCTTCGATCCGGCGATGATCGAGGAAAAGATCAGGACGATTCCCGCCGGCTTCCGCATGCATGCCCGCAACCCGGCCCATGATGTCGAGGTCGGCGGCGCGCAGATGATCTTCGCCGCGACCGGCGGGCCGGCTTTCGCCCATGACATGGATCGCGGCCGTCGTCCCGGCAATTACGCCGATATGTGCGACTACATCCGCCTGGTGCACAGCCTGAACGTCATCCACCAGGAAGGCGGCTGTCCGATCGAACCGACCGACCTGCCGGCGGAGACCCGCCATCTCGATTTCTACCAGGCAGCGCTGACCCTGACGGACAAGACCTGGCAATGCTGGGCGCTGGGCCGCTACCGGGTGGAAGACGCGCTCAACATGATCGAGATCGCTTATGGGATGAGCCGCGCGGAGATGGCGGAACGTCCGGTGACGCTGACGGTGATCAATTCCAATTCGCCGCTGCGCCTCGACATTCCCATGGGCGAGGCGCTGACGGCGATGTCGGAGGCAGGCCAGCCCATCGCGCTCACGCCCTTCACGCTCTCGGGCGCCATGAGCCCGGTGACCATCGGCGGGGCGCTCACCCAGCAGAATGCCGAGGCGCTGGCGATGATGGCGCTGACGCAGATCGTCCGGCCGGGCGCACCGGTGCTCTATGGCGGCTTCACCTCCAATGTCGATATGCGCACCGGCTCGCCGGCTTTCGGCACGCCGGAATATGCCAAGGCGGCGCTGGCCAGCGGGCAATTGGCGCGACGCTATGGTGTGCCGTTCCGCTCCAGCAATGTAACGGCCTCGAATTGTGTCGATGTGCAGGCGGCCTATGAAGCCGGCATGTCGCTCTGGGGGACGATCATGGGCGGGGTCAATCTGATCGAACATGCTGCCGGCTGGCTGGAAGGCGGCCTGACGGCTTCCTTCGAAAAGCTCATCGTCGATGCCGAGATGCTGCAGATGATGCGGGAATTCCTGCGCCCGATTTCCGTCGATCCAGATGAGCTGGCGGTCGAGGCGATCGCGGAAGTGGGGCCGGGCGGTCATTTCTTCGGTGTCGGGCATACTTTGGCACGGTTCGAACACGCCTTCTATGAGCCGATGCTCTCGGATTGGCGCAATTTCGAAACCTGGAGCGAAAGCGGCGCCAAGACCGGCACCGACCGCGCCAATGCCGCCTGGAAGGATCTATTGCGCAACTATCAGCAGCCGCCCATGGATCAGGCGATCGGCGAGGCACTCGCGGATTATGTCGCCCGGCGCAAGGTGGAAATCGCCAAAGGCCTTTAGACGCCAGTATTCTCCCGTCGCGTTTCTTCGATAGGTGCGAGGACGATGCGGCATTCAGGTTGCGGCACGCATGCAGCAACCTGAATGCCTCCGGCTCCGGCTAGTCCGCGCTTGGCAGTGCGATGGGGACAAATCCGTTCTTCTTCAGGATTGCCTGCCCTTCCGGCGAAAGAATGAACAAGGCCAGGTCGGCGGCTTCCGGCTTGGCTCCTTTAATCACCGCAAGGCCGTATTCAGGACCTACGTTGAGCTTCGGCGGGAGATGTGTAAAAGCAACATCGGCATCAGGCGCTTTTTTTCTGGCGGCTTCGTATCCGGCAGCGCCGGAGCAATATGCCAGGATGACATCCAGCCGCCCATCGATCAGCGCATCTACTTCAGGATCTCCGGAAACCTCGGGTGCTGGGCTCGGGAAAGAATCGACCAAAACAGCGCGAGACTTCAAGATAGCCGCACTGCCCGGCTTGATCGTGTCAGCCAAGTCGAACAGCTTCACGGTATACGCACCGAGCGGATCATTTGCCGGATAGACACCGATCTTGACGCCCTTACGCAGCAGGACGTCGAGCGCGGTGTCCGATGTGACGGGACCGACATGTTTGGTCGAGAGCAGGCAGATGGTGTTCTTCGCGAACATGGCCATCGTTTCCGCTCGGCCCTCTTTAACGAGCTTCTCCGGATGGCCGATATCGGCGGATGCGAAAATGTCTACTTTCTCTCCCGCCTCGATGCGCTCCCGCATCTTTCCGGAATAGGCAAAATCCGTCTTCACCGTCAGACCATGTGCAGCGCCAAAGGTCCGGGTAATTTCGCCCATCGACTTGCGAAGACTGCCCGCACCATACAAGACAAGATCATCCGCCCAGGCACTTCCTTGAGCTGCAAACAGTATCGTTGATGCGAGCATGATGCTCTTGATCCGGAATCTGTCTTTTCGGGTCATTGTTGCCCTTCCTCTTGCGCAATTCGTTATATTATTTCGTATATAACGAGGCGATGCAAACAGTGTCAATCAAGCGCGGATTTCAAGACAACGGGCTGAGTTTTCCGCGTCTATGGATCAGGCAATTTTGCGGATGTCGCTAAGGACGAAGCGGCGGTTCTCAAGTTTGCTGGGAATGGAGGCATGCCTCGCCCGGGAAGGTGAGTAGCCGAAGGGCGTCTCACCTGTGCGCAATTTTCCGATTATCTCTATTGGGACTATGAGCGAACATTCTATGAGAAGCCTGCCGTGGAATGCGGTGTATCCGCCAGATGTCGGCGTGGACCGATCATGCGAAGCTCAGCGTCGTAAGGATGCAGGTTCCGCATCCGGCTCTAGAGCATCGGACTCTCATCTTGAATCGAGGGGGATTCCCGTAAGGTTGGAAT
>CAYOQR010000079.1:0-23303 GCA_964406155.1 uncultured Rhodospirillaceae bacterium
ATCGTGACCGAAGAGACCAAGAAGGAAATGAAGCGGGTCCTGGAAGACATCCAGTCGGGCCGTTTCGTCCGCGACTTCGTGCTGGAATGCTCGGCCGGCCAGCCGAGCTTCAAGGCGACCCGCCGCCGTCAGGCCGAGCATCCGATCGAGCAGGTCGGCGAGAAGCTCCGCGCCATGATGCCCTGGATCAAGGCGAACCGCCTGGTCGACAAGACCAAGAACTGAGGTGGGGAACTGAGCCGGGGACCTAAGCCGGGTTATCGGACCGGCGGCCGGTGATGGCGAGGTCCGGGTTATAATCCCAAAGTCGAGCGGGGCGGTGGAGCGATCCAGCCGCCTCGTTTCATTTGGGCGTGCCATGCGATGATGCCGGCGGCGGTGGTTGAAGACGGACTGGTGAAAACGACCGCCAAACTGTTTCGGTCGGTTTTTGCGAACCGAGCGTGAACTGTCGTTTCCGCGTCATTTCTTTGAGAAACCGCTTTGTTCCCTCTTGTCGCCAGGGGAGACGGGCGGTAAAAGCAATTCCGGCCAGGGCGGTCTGATTTATGGAATCGGGCCTCTGTTGAGGCCGTTCTGGGGTGACTCTCCACGGATTGGTATCGATCGGTGACAGGCGGCCCAAGGGCGGCTTACGCGCGCGCAAACTGACGACAGAGCCTGGGCTGCGTCAACCGGCAGAAAAGATTTACGGCCAGCGTCCCCGCGGCCAGCTTGCAACGGGTGAGGGTTAATGTTTTCAAAACTGGTCGGCATGCTTTCGTCAGATATGGCGATCGACCTGGGCACCGCGAACACGCTGGTTTACGTCAAGGGACGGGGCATTGTCCTCAATGAGCCCTCGGTGGTGGCCATCGCCGATGTACGCGGCAAGAAGCATGTGCTGGCGGTCGGGGACGAAGCCAAGCTGATGCTGGGCCGTACGCCCGGCAATATTCAGGCGATCCGGCCACTGCGCGATGGCGTCATCGCCGATTTCGAAGTCGCCGAAGAGATGATCAAGCACTTTATCCGTAAGGTGCACAACAATCGGCGCAGCTTTGCCCGCCCTCAGATCATTGTCTGCGTGCCCTCCGGCTCCACCGCCGTCGAGCGCCGTGCCATTCAGGAATCCGCAGAATCCGCCGGTGCCAGCAAGGTTTATCTGATCGAGGAGCCGATGGCGGCGGCGATCGGCGCCGGCCTGCCGGTGACCGAGCCGACCGGTTCCATGGTCGTCGATATCGGCGGCGGTACCACCGAGGTGGCGGTCCTGTCGCTGGGCGGCATCGTCTATTCGCGCTCGGTCCGCGTCGGCGGCGACAAGATGGACGAGGCCATCATCGGCTATATCCGCCGTAATCATAACCTGCTGGTCGGCGAAGGCTCTGCCGAGCGGATCAAGAAGGAAATCGGCTCGGCCTGCCCGCCGGAAGATGGCGATGGCCGCGTCATGGAGATCAAGGGCCGCGACCTGATGAATGGCGTGCCCAAGGAACTGGTGATCACCGAGCGCCAAGTGGCGGATTCCCTGGCTGAGCCGGTGGGCGCCATCATCGAGGCGGTCAAGGTGGCGCTGGAACATACGGCACCTGAATTGGCGGCCGATATCGTCGACAAGGGCATCGTCCTGACCGGCGGTGGCGCCCTGCTTGCCAATCTCGATTATGTGCTGCGGCACGCCACCGGCCTGCCGGTGTCGATCGCCGATGACGCGCTGTCCTGCGTCGCTTTGGGTACCGGCCGGTGCCTGGAAGATATCAAGGCGCACCGCCACGTTTTGATAAATATGTATTAACTTTAACCGCTTATCCTTGGGGACCGGCAAATATGCATTGATTCCCTTAGGATAATCGTTGCACCTGAGCCTGACCTGTGGAAAAATATCATAACCACCGGGAATCATTAGCGGTTGCTATGCAGCCAGGTGCGGAGGACAGGATTTGAAGCAGCGGACGAGTGTCATCGGCGCAGCATCTCCTGTCAAAATCTGGCTCCAGCGTTTTGCTTTTGTTCTCCTCCTGACAATCGCTTTCACCACCCTGCTGGTCGGCAAGGCCGATACGGTCGTGGTATCGCGCGCGCGCATGGCGTTGATCGATTTCCTGGCGCCGTTGCTGGACGCGGTATCGACACCGATCCAGACGGCCCGGCACCTGACCGGCGAAGTGACCGACTATGTGCGTCTCGCCGACGAGAACCGCGCCCTGAAGCAGCAGAACGATACGCTGCTGGAATGGCAGCGCGTCGCCCGCGAGCTGCAGGCGGAGAATAACTCGCTGCGCGGCTTGCTGCATTTCGTGCCGGATCCCAAGGTCAGTTTCATTACCGCGCCGATCATCGCGGATACGTCATCCGGCTTCATCCGCTCGGTCGTCATTCTGGCCGGCGTGCGCGAAGGCGTTGCCAAGGGCCAGGCGGCGATGACGGGGAGCGGCCTCGTCGGACGCGTGCTGGAAGTCGGCTATCGCGCCTCACGCATCCTGCTGCTGACGGATATCAATGCCCGCGTGCCGGTGATCATCGAACGCACCCGCGATCAGGCCGTGCTGGCCGGCGACAACTCGCCGATGCCGGAACTCCGCTACATGCCGCGCGATGTCGATATCAAGGTCGGCGACCGGGTCGTCACCTCCGGCGCCGGCGGCGCTTTCCCGCCGGGCCTGCCGGTCGGCGAGGTGGCCGGGGTCGATGACGGCCATATCCGGGTCCGCCCGCTGGCCGATCTCAGCCGGCTGGAATATGTGCGGCTGGTGAATTACGGGCTTCCCGGCATCCTCAGCGAGGATCTCGGCATCGATGCCGCCGGCTATGATCCGATGCGCTTCACCGCCATCGACGGCATTCTGAGCCCGACGACAACCACGCCCGATACCAAGGCCGCAGCCGCCAAGACGACCAAGAAGAAGGCGGCGGATGCCGCCGCCAAGAAGAAAGCCGTCAAGCAGCCTGACACTCAGGGAACGGCCGGCACCGAGTGATCAGGTCACCTTTCTGGCAGCGTGTCGAGAAATGGTCACGCGGTGCGACACCCTTTGCCCTGACCCTGCTTCTTCTGCTGATCGGCCTGCTGCCCTGGCATGTTCCGGAACTGGGCACGATCGGCATCAGCCTCGTGATCATTTCCGTCTTCTACTGGAGCCTGAAGGCGCCGGCCTTCATGAGCGCCTGGCCGGTACTGCTGATCGGCCTGATCAGCGATCTGCTGGGCGTGACGCCGATGGGGGTGGGGACCGTCTCCCTGCTCAGTCTCTATTTCCTGACCAGGTCTCAGGCGCGCACCCTGCGCAACATGCCTTTCCTGGTGATCTGGGCGGTTTTCATGTTGCTGGCGGCGATCATCATTCTGCTGAGCTGGCTTCTGACCGCGATGATGGATGGGCGGTTTCCTGACATCCGGCCGGCGGTCTTTTTATATCTCTTCGATATTGTCTGCTATCCGCTGCTGTCGTATGTCTTCGGCAATCTCCAACGCAGCTTGCTGCCAGAGAAATGAACAAGCAGCAATCGCAAACCATCCAGCGTGTTTTTTCCCGACGGGTCGTTCTCCTGGGCGGTGGCCAGTTGGCGCTGCTCTCGACCCTGGTCGGGCGCATGTATTATTTGCAGGTGCTGGAATCCGATAAATACAAGGTGTTATCGGATGAAAATCGCATCAATCGACGCCTGCTGCCGCCGCCGCGCGGCCTGATCCTCGACCGTTTCGGCGTGCCGCTGGCCAGCAACTTCCCCAACTACCGGGCGATGCTGATCGCCGAGCAGACGCCTGATCTCGAACAGACCCTGCGCGACTTCGCGCAACTGGTGCCGATGTCGGAACGCGAACGCGGCAAGGTGCTGCGGGAGCGGGCGCGCAACCGGGCCTTCATGCCGATCACGGTGAAGGCCGACCTGACCTGGGAACAGGTCGCCCAGGTGGAAATCAATCTGCCCGATCTGCCGGGCATCAGCATCGATGTCGATCAGAAGCGCTATTACCCCTATGGCGGCATCACGTCGCATATCCTGGGCTATGTGGCGTCGGTGTCGGAAAACGACCAGGCGAAGGATCCCGATCCGCTTCTGCAACTGCCGGGTTTCCATATCGGCAAGAACGGCCTCGAAAAGCAGTATGAGATGCAGTTGCGGGGCAAGGCGGGGGAGAGCCAGTTCGAGGTCAATTCCGTCGGCCGCACCATCCGCGAACTGGCGCGCCAGGAAGGGCAGCCGGGCGAGGATCTGGTCACCACGCTGGATATCGGCCTGCAACAGTTCACCCATCAGCGGCTGGCCAGCGAATTGTCGGGTGCCGCAGTCGTCATGGATATCTTCTCCGGCGACGTCCTGGCGCTGGCCTCGACGCCGTCCTATGACCCGGCGGCCTTCTATCGCGGCCTGACCTCGCTGGAATGGCAAGGGTTGACCACGGATATCTATGGCCCGCTGAACAACAAAGTGATCGCGGGGCAATATCCGCCAGGCTCCACGTTCAAGCTGGTGACGGCGCTGGCGGTGCTGAAGGCCGGCATCAGCCCGGCCGCGACGGTGTTCTGCTCCGGCGTGACCCAGCTCGGCAATGCCCGCTTCCATTGCTGGCGCAAGGAAGGTCACGGCACCCAGGCCATGACCGACGCGTTGAAGAATTCCTGCGACTGCTACTTCTACGAGATGGCACGGCGCATCGGCATCGACGCCATCGCCGACATGGCGCGGCAGTTCGGCATGGGGCAGGCGGAGGGCCTCGATCTGCCGGGTGAGAAATATGGCCTCATCCCGGACCGCGCCTGGAAGCGCGGCACGATGGGCGAGCCCTGGCACCAGGGCGAGACTTTGGTCAACGCGATCGGCCAGGGTTTCGTGCAGGCAACGCCGTTGCAGCTTTGCGTCATGGTCTCACGCATCGCCAATGGCGGCTATGCCGTGAAACCGCATCTGATGCGGCCGGCCAATGAATTGACCCAGGCGAAGGCGGAAGGCCCCAGCACCTATCCCTCGCTGGGGATCGACAGCGATTGGCTGGGGATCGTCCGCACGGGCATGTATCGCGTCTCCAATGAAGAGCGCGGCACGGCCTATCGGGCGCGTATCGCCATTCCCGGCATGGAGCTGGCCGGTAAGACGGGCAGCAGCCAGGTGCGTCGGATCAGCATGGCGGAACGCAGTCGGGGTGTGCGCAAGAACGAGGACCTGCCCTGGAACCAGCGCGACCACGCTTTGTTCGTGGCCTATGCGCCGGTTCATGCGCCGCGTTACGGTTGCTGCGTGGTGGTGGAACATGGTGGCGGCGGTTCGCTGGTGGCGGCGCCGATTGCCCGGGATATCCTGACCGAATGCCAGCGCCGCGACCCGTCGCGCCGCAATCCCAATATCGAGGGCGGCCGCAATGAGATGCCTTGATCGCATCCATGCCACGCTCGCCGCCCAGATCCGGTTTCACGCGGAGGGGTGCTGATGGTCCTGCAGCTTCATACCGCGCGCGGTCAGCGCAAGATGTCGATCGGCACCAAGCTCCGGCAGGTGACCTGGAGCATGGTGCTGCTGATCTGCATGGTGGCTTCGGTCGGTTTCGCCATGCTCTATTCGGCTGCCCATGGCAGCATGGACCCCTGGATGGACCGGCAGTTGGGGCGTTTTTGCATCGGCCTCGTCCTGATGCTGGCGATTGCCATGGTCGATCTGCGCACCCTGATGAAGATCGCCTATCCGCTCTACGCGATTGCCTTCGTGCTGTTGATCTATGTCGATGTCGCCGGCGAGATCGGCATGGGCGCGCAACGCTGGATCGATCTCAAGGTCATCCAGTTGCAGCCGTCGGAGGTGATGAAGATCGCCCTGGTCCTGGCCTTGGCGCGGTATTTTCACGGTTTCACCTATGAGGATACCGGGCGCCCGACGGTTCTCATCGTTCCCATCCTGATGGCGCTCCTGCCCACCGCACTCGTGCTCAAGCAGCCCGATCTTGGCACGGCCGTCATGCTGATGCTGGTCGGCGGCGCGATGTTCTTCGTGGCCGGGGTGCGCTGGTGGAAGTTCGTCATCGTCATCGCCTTGGCGGTTGCCGGCGCTTATTTCGCCTGGCACTCCAATCTGCTGCACGACTATCAGAAGAACCGGGTCCTCACCTTCCTTGACCCCTCACAGGACGCCCTGGGTGCCGGCTATCACATCACCCAGTCGAAGATCGCCCTGGGGTCGGGCGGTGTCTTCGGCAAGGGCTTCCTGCAGGGGTCGCAAAGCCATCTCGACTTCCTGCCGGAGCGTCAGACCGACTTCATCTTCACCATGTTCGCCGAGGAATTCGGCATGGTCGGCGGTGTGGTGCTGCTCACGCTCTATAGCCTGCTCGTGCTCTATGGCATTGTCATCGCCCTGCGCTCGCGCAGTCATTTCGGCCGGCTCCTGGCCTATGGTTTGGCGGCCAATCTGTTCCTCTATTTCTTCATCAATACCGCCATGGTGATGGGGCTGCTGCCGGTGGTGGGCGTGCCCCTGCCGCTGATTTCCTATGGCGGCACGGCCATGCTGACGGTGATGATCGGCTTCGGCCTGATGATCTCGGTCTATATCCATCGCGACATGCGGCTGGGCCGCCGGTCGGACGAGGAGTGAATCCGTCTCTCCTCAATCAATTGGAGAGCGATTCAGCTTTCATGTTGAGGCAGGGATGCTTCACCATGAAACCATCGCTCTCTAACTTTCTGACCGAAGAAGAAAAAAATCGTTACAAATAGGTATCGACAAGGCCGCGAGCCTTTGCTATATCGCGCTCCGGATTGGCGGTGATGCCGGGCGCGAGCCCGAACAGACAGCCGGTCCACCCGGGGGCGCATAGCTCAGTTGGTAGAGCAGCTGACTCTTAATCAGCGGGTCCAAGGTTCGAGTCCTTGTGCGCCCACCATTTTCTCCCCGGAATTCCCCAGGAAAATCGCAGTTTTGATACATCTCGCTGACAGCGGGACATCGCTACTGCGTGTTGCGGGACATCATTGGGACATCAGCAAAAAATGTTGACGACCATAATGTCCGGTCCGGACATCAGCAGATGAGGGCTGGAGGCATCACTACAGTTGGTCCGCTGGCATGAGTCGATACAGTCCATCGACAGTGCGTGCCCAGTGCTGCTGTTCAGCCAGAATCTGGATCGGTTTCGTGACGATCTGCCGACTGTCGGCCAGAAGCCCCTCAAGAGCCGTTGTAGTCCGCTGGACGCGCTTCGCGCCGAATATCCGCTGTCCCGTAGCCCAATCACTCCACTTGGGGTAAGCGTCGATTTGGAGACGCTCCAGACAGTCCAGATATTGGACCACTCTAGAGATCTCCACCGCAAGCTCGGCTCTAAAATTCGGATTCTGATCTACCACAATCACTCTCGATCACTCCTGTTCTGACCCCACACAACCACGCCGACCGTGCAGCCATCTGGCACGGCCGCGACCTGTGCCTGACTGGCGATCACGAACCCAGCCGAAGGCCGTCCGCACCTGGTGCAATGCTGCGCTCCACGCTCACCCGGCGCGGCCGACACGTGTAGCCAACCGCATCGGCAGATCAGCCACTCCCGACCACCAGGCGCTGTCATCATTGCTCCCACCCCAGACGATACAGGCCATATCGATTCCGCACCCACCCCCGGCCGAAATCTCCAATCCGAAGATCCGTAACCTTGATCCCCAGCTCCGCAGGCAAACTAGGCACCCTCCGCGCCGCTGGCGACCGCGCAACCCCCACCAGACAAGGCTCCATCCGGTGGCAATGTTCGGCATCATAAATTTTCACCGCAGCCGCCCGATCCTGTTCGGTCGGATACTGGTCGAGCAGCATCCGTCGGAGATCGGCGATCAGAGCTTCCGTGCGCTTAATTTCCAACAGCACGAGCGCCCGGGACCATGCGTTTTCAGTGCGAATCAAGATGGGCCTCCAACAGGTTGGTCTGGCGACATCAGATAAAGCCGATTCACGGTACGAACCCAATCGGTGGCCTGAACCACGATAGGGCTCGTGACCACCAGCTTCGAACCAAGCTCCGGATGGTCGATCACGAAACCCTTGAGCGCATATGTCGGAAACTTTTCGGCCACCGGGTTGACGAGGACCACGGCATCCGTCAGCTCGTCATCGGTCGGATAAGCGTCATCAAGCAGCCGCTTGAGATCGGCCACCAGGCGCTCCAGGTGACCGATTTCTTCACTTAGAATCCACTGCCAAAACGGATTCTTGTTCACAAAATTGATCACGCTAACGCGCTCCTTTTGCACATACGGCTGCTTGAGTGCACTTTTCAGTCACCGTCGCCCCGGATGATCGCTTCGATTTCGGCCAGCACATCATCGAAATCATGCACTTCCCCGCGTTCGATCTGTTCGCGACCCTCAAGGATATCGAGGATATCCTTGCCTTCGCCGTGCCGTAGGTAGAACGCCATCGCTCGACGCACGATATGCTGCCTTGTTTTGCAGCAGCCGCCAGCGATCCTGTCGAGAGCAGACAATTGATCGCGTAGGAGCCAGCGCCATTGCGCGTCGTTTATCATCTCAGTGCCTCGCTGCAATTTGGTCGCGCGCGGCGAGGAGCGTTTGAATCATCCGCTGCAGTGCGCGAACGCTCATATTTGGCTGCCAATGTTCCAACAAAATGGCCATCTCGGCCCCATCAAGGTCGGGGATCATCTCGACGCGCTGACCGACCGGACGCAGTTCGTTCACAATCGATTGCGCGATAGACGGAATGTGCTCAAGGGAAGGGCTTGGCACCTCGACAATTCGAACGCGGTCACGGAAGGGCGACGGCAGATCTTTGACCTCGTTGGCTGTAAAAAGCCAATTCACAAACGACAGGTTTACCGGAGCCTGGATATATGGGTCTGTCCATGCTGCGGCGGTTTCCTGTTCGAGCATCGGGAGCAGAGAATCGACAAGATTTCCATTGCGCTTGCCAGTCGCCGCTTTGTCGATCTCGTCTAAAATCAACACCGGATTGGCTTTTTTCGCTAACCGGATCAGGTCCAATGGCGCGCACCCGTGACCGCCGTGCCAGCCTCGAGCGAGCCCAGCAAACATGGAATCTGCGATCCCGGCGGCAGGGTGCATGCGATGCGGCAATCCGAACGCGTGAGCAATTTGTCGAGCAAGTCGACTCTTGCCGCAGCCAGGTCTGCCGACGAATAACGTTGGCCGAAAATGGATCGATTTCTCACCGGCCTGGTGCCGCGCCGACTGATCGCCGACAATCGCCTCGATGGCCATTTCGGCATGCGGAAACTCAGAGATCAGTTCGGTCCGAACGTCGGCGACGTCGATGTCGAACGGCAACTCGGCAAGCTTGATCGCGCTCAGTAAAGATCCGAATTCCGCCTTAACTTGCTTGCCTTCGCGGCTTTCTTCGTTGCCGATAGACCGGATGACGGTCACGTACCCGCGACGATTAAAATTCTGATCTCGACTCTGCGCGGCTGCATCGAGATCGCGCTTCAGCTCCTCGGCAGTTTCTTTGAAATCGAACTCATCAACGGTATCCGATTTCGCGTGAGAGTCCGAGCGCGCTTCGCTGGTTTTTTGCTCTTGCTTCGCCTGCTCAACGGCAACCTTCTCGATACGCTTAATAACAAAGTCGCCCGCGTCCTGCGCTGCCGGGAACGCTCCACTGGGTCGGTCAAGGACACCTTCAGGCAGCGGCCTCGCACCTGACGCGAGCGCCAACATTCCAAGAATCGACTGCACAAGGCCACGAACATGGGCATCGCGTTGCACATGATAAGCGCGTCTCATCAGCCAGCCAGCGGCCTCGAAAAGGGCCTGGCGGTCACCGAACTGCGCCAGGCACCGGTTCAACTCCTCCTGCTCCTCGCGTGAATCAATCAGTTGATCTCGCAAAGCGTCGATCAGCTCACGAATTGCGGCCGGATTCGCTGGATTCTCGATTACACGATTGCACCAATACTCAATGTTCGGCACTCGCTCGGTAATGCGCCGGGCAATGACACCAGCGACGCTGCCAGGATGCTGATCCGTGTGCGAATATGCGTGCGAGTGATGAGCGTCGAAAATCGTAGTCGTCAATCCGCCGATCAACTCGCTTTCATGATATCGCTGGCCAAAGCCAATGGGCTCTTCGCCATCAGTAACTTCATTGAGCAGCCGCCGATCCAGATGTTCAACCCCGGCCGATTTCGCATAATGATACCCGAGCAGGCCGACGCTCATCGCGACCCCGGAAGTGCTCATCGAAGTGTTGTCAATATCAATCGCGCCGACCGACAGAGCGAGCCATCCAAGCGCTTGCTGTAGCCGGTACCGGCGCTCAGGCGAAGGCATATCGTCGTCATCGTGGGTCATGCGCAAAAGGTGACCCGCGACTCTCATCCTGGACTCATAATCGCCGGTCCATGATAGCACGACGTCGCACGCCCTCGCGATATCGAGCCACGTGTTGCCAGGCGCATGGTCCGCGATATCACGGATTTCACGGATTACCGGCCTCGCCAGCGTTTCGCCCGCTGCCCTGAGCTTCTCGCGAAGGACTTTTTGGGCAGCCACGTCGTCTCCCTCAGCCGCTTCCCGAGCAGCCTCGATAATCGCATCGACAGCCAAGTCGAGCCGACAATTGCAGTTATCAATTAAATGCAAAAAAAGGCCGCCAGGCCCGACGCTATCGCCGCCCATCGCTTCACCTATATCGATTTGAAATCCGTGGAAGTCAGCCCACTACTCAATCCCCGGCATGCATGGTGCCGGGTGGGGGATGGCTTTATTTATTTGATGGCGGTGGATATGAGCATCGGTTGCCTCGCTGGCTTGCCAAGTTTGTTGACTAAGCGATGGAGAATATGAGTATGGCTTGAAGGAAAGTCGACGGCAATTTGAAGGACAGATGCATTTTGATCACATGCTGATGTCGTGACAATTTTCGGCGAATGCCCGATTTGTGGCTACATGTTTCGAGCGCCAAAAATATTTTTCACAAGAGAACATATCGCGATGTCAACAGATTAGCGTCGCGTCGATTTGATTTATGCGGAAACGGATTCAAATCTGATTTTGTCGCCATGAGATGGCGGCGGCGTCGAACCAACAGTGTGGAAGCTTTGGCTCGATGTCTGAATGACTGGATTTCTTCAGAGCGCGCCGCCGATAGACCAAAGATGAGTCAGTCGGCAGAAAAGTACAAGAGGCCTCGAAAAGATTTCCGAACACCGAGGCCGACACGATGTTACGCGCAGATTTCGATACCACGATTCTCTCTAAATCTCCCGCTGCTGAAAATCTTGATAAGACGCTCAAGGATGCCAATGCCCAGCGGCAGCATGCGGCACGCCTGGCTGAAGAGCAGCGAAAGCTGAAAGCTGCCAAGAAGCGCGCATTCCGGGCGCCGACACCAGCTCAGCTTGAGTTTCTTCAAAGTCGACATGCAAAGAAGTTGGCGCGCAAGGAGATCCTGCGGCAGCGCTATGAACGTGGCTATGTGTTTGCTGGTGGAGCCGTTGGAAATCTGCATCAAGATGCTTTCGTCTTTCAGGGCCTGAAGTCAGCGGATCACCCGCTGTTGCAGGCTTTCGTCGCCATGCTGCCGCGCCGGGATAGGTTACAGTCTGGCATGACTAAGGAGATCCTCGATGGCGAAGGAGACAGCAAGATCATGGCCCTCGACCTCGCTTATGTCGAGGGCAACAAGAAGGTCATGGGCTTCATACGCCTCGACATTGACGCGATCTTTTCGTCCTGGGGCCACCTGAGCGATCTAATCCATGACTTGGGTGTTCCGTTGCCGCACATTGGTGTCGGCGGCCGGATGGATGATGGGAGAATTCGCAACCCGCACCTGATTTGGCTACTTCCACTCGGCAACGGCATTCGCACCGGTCAGGGAGCCCTTAGAGCGCCAACCGCACTATATCGGGCAGTCGGCCGTGGTCTCTGTAAAGCTCTGTTGTCAATTGGTGCAGATCCTGGCGGCCTCAGTAACCAGATGCGCGTTAAGAACCCCTTATCGCCGCATTGGTCCACTTGCATCTTGAATGATGCGATGCCGATGTCGCTTTCAGATCTCGCCAGTTGGGTTGATATCCAAGTCAAGGCGTCTGCATTGACCCAGGCATACGTCGAGCTGACAGCCGAGCGCGATGGGATTCCCGCTGTGGAGAGTAATCGGGCTTTTATCGCATTTCGCCAAGCTGCCTTTGAGACCTTGAAGGGGTGGTATCGATCAGGTGATAGCCGCATGCTTTTAACCGACCGGGAGGACCTGGCTATAAGCTTAACGTTCGCTCTCCGACGTCAGGCCCGTGCCGCCCTCTCTTGTGGCAGGAAGCCACGTCAGGCGATGGCAATCTTACAGAGGGTATGCAGGTTCGCCGCTGAGCACTTCGACCCTGACAAGGTAGCTTCACAGAGAGTGAACGCGGGTATCCTGAAAGAAGAACTGACTGGCATCAGGACTCTGCGGGGACGGCAGCAGGCTGGGGCAGCATACACAGCGAAGACCAAGCGGGAACGTACAATGAAGATTCTGGCCGATTACATTGCGAAGCACCCAGAGGCGACCAAGGCTCAGGTAGCTCGTGATCTCGGGCTGTCGAGAGACACTGTCTACCGTTTATGGTACGAGGCTGTCGAATGACGTTCTCAGTGCCCGATTAGGTCTATAGTAAAAAGGAGAGAGGGGGGAATACAACACAGCAAGAACAGGAGAAGCGTCTCTGTTGAGTGAGACTACTGATCGAAAGAGACCGGTCATGTATGAGATCGGGGATAGACCGACACCAATCCCGTATCCGGCAACAATCATCAGTATCGGGTTTTGGTCGTTAGACCCGTATCCGGTTCCGGATTATCCTTGATCGAATATAGTTCGAGTTTCGAAGTATCGTTGGGCTGGTTCTAACTTCGAAATACATCGATTCTTTAAATCGAAATCTGACTATCAGACTTGTTTTCTTTCTTGCATGCCGACAATGAAAACTTCTTCTCGTAGCCGGATTGTCCGGCCAACAAAGGAAGGAGACTACCATGTCGGTCAAGTACATCGGCTCACCATTCGGCCGCATCGCGATAAGGCCGAAGATCCGTGTTCCGGCGCGTCGGGCTTACACTGAACCCGTGGAATCCGAAAATGTGCGGGATGAAGTTGTTCCGCCTCCGGCACCAGTAGTAAAAGCCACTGTTTCAGCTCACCGAGAACGTGTCCCCGAACCCGCATTTTTGCGTTGGAAGAAGGGATGACGTCAATGACACCAGCCGAAATCGAAATGAAGCTCTTGATGCGTCAAGCGCTGAAGCCGAGAAAGACACGGTTGACCGATGCCGATTACAAACGAAAGAAACGGGCCAAAGCCGAGGCTCAGAGACTCACTGTTGGTGCCCCAGTGTCGGCGGAAACCATGGATAATGCCGTTATCGACGCCGTAGCAGCTCTGATCCGCGCCGGAGATCCTGATGGTGTCGCCCAGAGCATCTTGAAGACAGCATCGACCGGATTCCGTTGTCCGGCACAAGCTGAGATCCGAATCAGCAATAGGCTTAAAGTTCGAAAATCGAGGATTCTGCCAGACAATGGCTCGTAGTACGAAACACCGGAACAACGCGCATCTCATACTACGACATCGGCTGGGTCTTGATTGGTCCAGCCGGTCTCTTTTTTCATCGGCATATAGTTCCTTGCAAGCTCTGATCTCACCCTGACTCCAACATCAATCTATTGATCACGGAGTCATGACATGTCTGATCAAGCCCGATCCCGAAAACTGCACGCCGAAGCGCAACAGAGATATTTGCAAAAGCTGAGAAAGCGGCGTGCTCCGACGACCTCTGCCATCTGGCTCGCCGTTGGCCGCGCATTTGCTTCTGTCTCTAATGCGCAAAGTGTCAACACTGGCATGAGCCGGGACATTATCGAACGTGTTCTGCAGGACGCCATTGAGCGGCTTCAAGCCGCCGGTTACGACCGGCAGCAATCACTGCAGCGCATGCGGCAGGCTCTCGTGTCGCAACCTGATCAACGGCCCGACAAAGATGTCTTCGACTTCTCTGGTCCCATGCCCGGCATGTAAACCTTCATCGGCGTTTGTTCCTTGCAAGCGTCGCCCTCATTCTCGTTATCACCAAGTGACACGAGAAACGGTGGACGGCGATGGCAAGGAACCGAGAACGTACAAGGGCAGCGAGAATGAGGGCACAGAGGGCATACGTCGCTCGTCAGCAGGAAGCTCGTGTGCCACCCATCGGCGCCATATACAAAGCACTCGCGACGGCACTGTATACAGCAAATAGAACCAACTGGTGGAAGCATGCGTCACCAGATGTTCGGCGTGCCGTGTTGGAGATTGTTAGCGATTCTGTGGACCGGCTGAGGACATCTGGCTTCTCAGAGAAGGCGATCCGCAGTCGATTCAACTCAGTATTTTCCCTGCCGGACAGCCCCGAAATTGATCTGGGCGTTCCCTCTGATCGAGAGCAGGTGTTGCTCGACCAGATTCGGGCTGATCGCAAGGCCGCCTGAGTGTTGGTGCCTCAGTACTCACAATCACGCAATGACAGACAACGTATCACACGGTGATAACTATGAACTACACGAGAACCAAGGCCACAGAAGCGCAGTACCTGTCACGCGGTGATGGCCTTCTTCTACGATATCGAGACGAGACGAACTGCGGCGAAACCGTTGATCCACTCTCTTTCGCTCATTGGCTTGTCGATCAGCGCAACAAGTACTCGCCATCGACTTGGCGCATCTACCGTCGGTCGGCTCAGTACGTGATCAAAGTGACTGGCCATCCAGAAGCGGCAGAAGCAATTGCCGTGCTCGATGTGCCGGTTGACCACGCTGCCAACAGCAAGCGCCACAGCAAGCAGACCAGCGGAACAAAGGTGAAGTCGATTCCGTACGAAGACTATGAGAAACTGCTGGCATACCTTCGGTACTTTTCGAAGTCCAAGCACTGGCAGATCGCAAGATCTTGGATGATCGCCGCTGCCGCCGTCGGCTTACGTCCGGCCGAGTGGGCGAACGCTGAGATAATCGAATCTGACAGTCAGATCCATCTTCGTGTTCGAAATGCCAAAGCGACGAATGATCGTGCCAATGGGTTATACCGGACCATAATCATCTCCGACTTCCGGCCAGAGACGTTGGATGCCATCAGGCACATGGCCGCCGCCGGTTCACAGTGGGCCCGCGAAGGTAGGTATGACGACATGCAACTCACTATCGCCCAAGCCATCAACAGCGCATGTGAGACCATTTTTACAAAGACCGGCGCAACATATTGCCTGTACTCGCTCAGGCATCAATTCACCTCGAATATGAAGTCGATGAAAACTCGGCAGGAAGTATCAGCGCTGCTTGGCCATTGTGCCACCCGGACGGCGATGAAGAGCTACGGCAAGAAGCGTCAAGCGTGGTCCGTTGAGCATATTGCAGATGTGCCTGTCGCTCTCGATTCCGAGATTGAAACAGTCTCGGACAATGCCCGTCTGTTTTCCGCTTCAACCATCGCGCAACGGCGTCTAGCCGCATGAATCGTCGGCGTTTTGTCTCTTGCATGGTTCCGCTGAATCCTCAGTTGACCATCAATGCATTGATGGTCTCACGGCAACCAAATTGAGGACAAGACCATGCCCACCAGCGTCATCGACTTTTACTCCGACCATGAACGCGACGTCGTGCTCGCTCAAAATCTGGGAACACAACTCGCTCAAGATGACTGCTCCGATGCCGAGATATACGAGACGATAGAATCTGCTTTCCCGGATGAGAATTTGCAGGTCCTCGCGTTGCACTCGCTTATGGTCGAACGCTACCACCAGCGCGACCGCCATGAACGCCGCATCCAAAAGCTTCAATCCTGGCGCGACCGGTAACAAAAAATATTTCGTCAGCATCCATCTGACACAGTCAACAAACCACACATTCTATCGTCGGCGGACAGCTTGACCAAAGCGCGCCGACGATTCACATCTATATACGTCGGCATACTTGACCCATGACGACGAGGTTGTTCCTTCCTCTGTGCGCAACCCCCTTGTGCAAATTCCGTGACTGAGCCCACCGGTTTCCTCAAGTTCCAGCGGGCTTCTTCTTTTAATGGCTAGCTAAACCAGTAGATGCCTGCCATCGCCAACAAAACAAAGACGATGACAGACCCCAAAAAGCCATCCCATTGGCGATATCTTATCCCCAATACGGCTCCGGTGGGTAACCAGGTCACTAGGAAGAGAGCTGCGACTGGAAGGAATCGTCTTGAATTGATGACGTATCCAGGTCGCTCCAATGGTGGAGCTACAATGTCTCTGAAGATCCGTCGAACCCCGGCGAGTAGATAGGCAACGATAATGATGATCGCGATTTTCATGAGCTTCTCGATCCAGCGGTTATCGCGGCAATAGTCCACGCTTTTCGAGTTCTTGATACTCGACGGATTCGTTCAATCGCCCACCGCCTTCATTGGCGTATCCTGGCTTAAGCGCCAGTGACACGGTTAAGTAGGCGCTGCGATCTAGAGACTGACAAAGCGCATTGTGAAAATGATCCATCTTCAAGGATTTGATGGTTTTCGCATGGTCAATAGCCTGGGCAACAATGATGTCGATATATCCATCTTTGAGCCGGTTCACGAGTGCTGGAGGAGCGCCGAACTTACGCAAAGCGCCGACGAAGTATGTTTTCCCCTTCATCGAAGCAGGCGCGAGATATCCAACTAAAAATTGAAGAATCGCCAATCCGATAAGGATTACTACTCCCCATCCAGCGATAGCTAGCATACGAAACCTCCCCCAATACGCACGAACGGTCCTATAAGAATACTCGTAAGTAAAGAAAAATGTTTAGACTGATTTGTCGCTTGCAGGGTGCGGCCGCAAGCTTCTGTGAACCAATGGCGGATCACGGAATGCAAAAACACACAGATAGAGCAGGCGCCGAAACCTTCTGGTCCCGGCAAGATGCCACTGGTTGGCCCGATCTCTGGCGCACGGCATCGCGCTTCGTGTCAGCTCGTGTCCCGGCCGACCTAGTGCTTGCATACGCCTATCGTAGGTGGCCGACAGATCCGATGGCGCGGGCTGAGTTCCTGTCGCAAGCCGACCAGGCCTTGGCACGGATCTGCTTGAACTTGGCGGCATCGGAGGTAAGACGGATCGAAGAGTTGATCGGTGGCAACGATGTGCTCGATCATCTCGACCTGTTCGAGCGTATTTATGATGAGGTGCGTGATGAGTGGGCTGGTGGCCATGGAATGACAACGGTGGTGATTCACTGATGGCGGACCGGGACCGTGATTACCTCACCGGGTAAGCCGCTACTTAGGCTCTTTCAGGCGGCGCATTGCAGGATAATTCGGGACATAGCATGGCTCACCCGGATGATTGCATCCGGCAGGCTTGATGCAGCCCACCAGGTGATCTTTATAGTGATCGAGGATGGCTTTCTTCAAATCAGTTCGCTGATCGACGCCGAGCGAGTGCCAGTCGCGATTACAGGTCTGCACTTCAAGATCAATGAAGACCCTACTGCCTGGCTTGAACCGGATTTCGAATCTGTACTGCTCAGGTGAGGGGGTGGACCAATCCCAACTTCCAACCTTGGCTGCGGCTGGCCAACCAAGCGTCTTCCCCTCGATGGTGGTTGCAGTTTTCGTGGTCTTAATGCGTTCGTCTTCAACTCGGCCAATTGTGCGCACTGGCTTCTCCTGATGTTCCCCAGCGCCTCATATGGTGTCCACAGTCCGGATATCAAGGGAACTTTGTACCTTGCTGGTTGGCATGTGATGCTGATCGTATGAAACATGAATACATCGACGTCGATCTCAAAGCCTGGGAACGCTCTCTATCTAAGCTCGGCCGCCAGGCGCTTCCCAAGGTCGCCGCGACGGCCTTGACCGACATCGCATTCAAAGCCCAGGCCGAAACTAAGGCTGAGATGATCAAGGATTTCGACCGGCCAACCGCGTTCACGCTGAGAGCATTCCGTGTCGACAGGGCCAAGCCGACCGGCGGAAACACGTTTTCGCGGCTGTATGCGCAGGAGGTCCAGAGCCGATACCTGGCCTATACGGTTTTTGGCGGTGTGAGGCGTGCTGGCGATCCTGGCGCCGGACGCTGGGACGTGCCGGTGCCGGGGCCGGATGGAAGGTTGTCTCCGGCCGGTGGCGTGCCCAGAGGGTATGCGCCAAAACTGCATGAAGACAAGACCGTCTTCTTTGCGCGGCTGTTTGGAATCAAAGGGTATTGGAAGAGGCCGAAGCGGAAGGGGCGGACGAATCTTGGTTCGCCAAAGTTGTTGCTGCAGTTCCGCGATGAAGTGAAAGCGCCGATCACGTTCAAGTTGTCTCTCGCGATCTCCGGGGCGACGATTGATTCTGGAAAGAAGTTTTATGAACGGTTAGCGAGTGAGATCCGGAAGCTGAGAGGTTAGTTAGGTATTTCGAAATTCGAAGCATTGTGTGTTTCGAAAGTCGAATGATCAATGTTTCGAAATTCGAAGTGTCTGATATTTCGAAAGTAGAAACATTTCGAAATATCGAAAGTCGAAGCATTCAACAGATCGAAATTCGAAATGTCGGCGGGGTTGTTGCTTGCGTGGGCGCAGGTGAGCATTGATCTCCATCATAGGAGATCAATCGTGGTCAACCAAGAATCTATCGCTTCTTTAGCTCATCCAGTCGATTTGAGGCCCGACGAGATCGGACTGGTTTTGCTCTCGAAGGCGTGTCAGCGGCCGAAGCGAGTGAAATTGTCGATATGCTAGTCGCACACATCGATAGTGACCGCCTCGGATTTGCTACGGCAAAAGCGCGGACCGCCGCATTGCGTTCGTATGCGAAGCACGCCTCATGATCGGTTGGCTTCGCATGAAAGCTGCGGAGGGCACCAAGACGAAATCGACGACTCTAATTCGTTGACAGCAAGACGTTGACGAGGAATCGAAATGTTAGTTGTCCGCAAAATATTTCGAAAGTCGAACGATGTATCAAATGTGGACAGGGGACCCTGGCAGCTCGAAAAAGATGCGGGGTATTCGCGACCGCATTCGGTCTCTGCTTCGGAAAATTTTTGATGGGTATCATCATCACCACCCCTTGGACCGGGAAACCGAGTCCAGATCTGGGCTGAGATCATGTTGACGAAGAAAAAAACGCGACGCATTCAAGATTCACCTGTCAATATTTATTGCAGGGAGATCCTTCCTTTCGATGCATCGGTCAGCATGTCAGTGCGCGTGGGTTATACTCCGTTTTCTGCCGAACGAGAGAACGTACAGAGCCAGCACGCTCGAATTCATTCGGATGCTGGAGGCCTGGCAGTGGCATATGGTGGTCTACACGATGTGCAGGCCGACCTGGCGCAGGTTTGTTACTGAAGCGGCTTTGTCGGGAGTTTGGTCACCGCTGAAGGGTGTCGAGCTTCGTGACGTTTTCCGTGTCGAGTGGACGCCACCGGCTCGCGGCTATGTGAATCCTGTTCAAGAGGTCGCGGCATACGTTGAATCGATTAAGGCTGGATTTATGACGCGAGGGATGGTGGCAAATCGATTGGGCACAGCGGTTAATGAGATCGACCGGTGTTATGCTCAAGAAGTCGCCCGTGCGGCCAAGTGGGGCAATTCTTACTCTGTCTATCAGCAGAGCTCGAGTGGTCTTGTGGTGCCAACAGCCGCAGCGAAGTCAGCGCTTGAACAAGCTGTTGAGGCGGAGCTGGATGCCGAGGTGAAAGAGATGTTGGAAGAGCAGGGGGATTAATAAAAGCCCTATTGCTGCCTTTTCATCTGCAACCGCATCAATAGGACTGTAAACCAGAAGTTAACGTACAGCATGCTCTGCTTGGCTCTGACTTTTGCGTAAGCAATGGAGCCTGATATGTTCTCTCAGAATCACTTGCGTATTGCCGCTGGTCGAATCATGAATTGGCGTGCGTTATGTGGTTACATTGCATATCCGAGACTTCAAGAAATCGACGAAGATTGGATCGACGCATTCCTGGCAGACTATCGGCTTTCCAGGAACATTCCTGGCCGCAATGGTGGAATGCCACATCGCGCCTCTGTCGTCGACTGGCTTCGAGAGAACCATAGTGATATAGCCGCTCTAACTCCAGGAGATGCTGTCGCACTATGCCAAATGCACCAACAACTGGCTGCTGCTATACAAGCCATAGAGCCGCCAACGCGGTTCCGTGACTTTCCTAGCCACGCCAGTAAACTCATCTGGGCACTGAACCCGCGATCTGGGATTGTCTACGATAGATTCGCTGCGATTGGTTTAGCCAGGATTGTAGCTGAACAGCGTCCAGAATTAGAAGCGCCCAGCCCAGACGTCAGAATGCAGAACTATTTAGCTTTCATTGGGGCTTGGAACACGATCTTTATTGACGACGAGTTTCAGCAAGAGCTGACCGACACCATGAATTGGATAACAACAAGCTTCGACAATATCTCTCGCACATCGATCCTTGAGCGTCACTTCTTAGATCAATGCCTTGTACTGGCAGGTACAGGCAACGAATACCCGGATTTCGAAGAATGGCGGGTTATCGCTTAGCAACCTAGCATGACAATAACTTTGCTCTTTCGCGAATGATTACAGGAAACGTCCAAATGCACTTGCGGCCCAGTGTCTTGCTATTTCTGCGAACAGTTTGGGGTGGCATGCTGCTTGTGACGGTTGCCGGTTATTTTTGGCAGGGAATGGTAGAGAACCTTTGGTGGTCGTTCGATTATGTGATCTCCATGTTAATCCCATTCACTGTGATGCCACTTTTCCTCTGGTTCATGTTCGTTCCAAAGGAAATAGTGATATCGGACCGTTTCGTCGTGATCACGTTTTCACTACGGTCAGCGCGACGGTTCGAATGGAACGGCCTAAGGTATTGGGGCGACAACGTCCACCTGATGTTTGTGCTTCAATTCACCAATAGTCGGACTCAGCAGCTCGCACTGTTCGCTTTCCCAAAGGACCAGCAACAACAGTTCAAAAAGTTTGTGAAGGGACGTTTCCCCAAGCGGAAAGCGCGTGGCTGGTTTGCTGATCAGGGTTTCGGTTGATGAAACTAAATGAGGAAATTGCTACGCTCGATTCCGAAATTGAGACCTGCGTGAATTAGGCTGGCTCGACGATGATAGCCCCACTATATATGCGATAATCTTTAGAGATGACTGTTCCTTGGTGAATGATCTCTCCGTTTCTTCAAATTCTTCCTCCGATAGCGGTGACCTGCTCCCAGAGAACTGGACCAAAGTAAGCTGGAAAATTCTAATTTAGCCAGGTTGGCTGGATGGAGGGATTTTCCATGAAGCGGACCAATTTCAGCGATCAGCAGATCGCCTTCATTCTGCGTCAGACAGAGGAAGGGACGCCAGTCAGCAAGGTTTGCCGCAAGGCCGGAATCTCCGAGGCGACGCGCTATAATTGGCGGAAGAAATATGGCGGACTGATGCCGTCGGAGATGAAGCGGCTGAAACAGCTCGAGGAGGAGAACGGCAAGCTGAAGAAGCTGGTACGCGGTCCAGAGCTGCAGCGCTTACAACACAGCGTCATCCCAGTTTTCCGTAGCTTGGTATGCCGGTGCTGGCGGTCGAGATGCCGTGGCGGCGATCCGGCCGACGTCACTCAAATTGAGGCTGCGATCCCTCCCGCAACTGGATAACGCGCGCCTGTCGTACCTTGTCGCTTGCAAGCCTTTACAGTGCAGTAAAGGCATCAATTTGGGAGCGTGATCGTGAGCCGTCTTTCTCAATTGTCAGCAGCGTTGGCGAGGCCTGTAAAGCGGGTCCAGCTCCGAGGAACGGATATCAAGCTTTCGTCCGGCGTGAGCGACGACGCGCCGTATTTCGACGCGGACAATCAAGGCCAGGTGCGGGCTCAGAGGCCCGTGTATTGCGTGGCCGCCGAATGGACCGGCGACCTAGAATAACTTGGAGATTACAGATGGGAATCGTACTGAGATCTGAGAAGGGCAGTGGTCTTACTGTCACGGAATCGACGGCAATTTTGAGTTTTTGAGAGATCAGATTGCTGCGTTTTCGGGCGGCGTTAGCGTTGAGGGGTTTGAGACCATTACGGTTGGGGCCGAAGGCATCACTTTTGTCGGAACAGAAGGTACGGTATGGGGGCCATTTGCGATTCCGGTAGCTCTGAAACCGAGGGGTGTGTGGGCGACCGGGAAGACGTATTTGGTCAACGATCTCGTTCAGAAAGATGCGGATTTATATGTGGTTGGGATCGATCATATTTCTGGCGTTTTTGCTGATGATGTGTCGGAGGGGAATCTTGTGCTTGCTTATCATGGGGCGACGTCGAGCGGCGGGGGCGGCACGGGAACTACGATTACGGCAAGGGGGGTGTGGGCCAGCGGGGTGGTGTATTCGAAAGGCGACTTGATTCAGAAAGACAGCTCGTTGGTGATTGCGGATAAAAACCATGCCAGCAGCGATTATGCTTATGATCTCGGGTCGGGGAAACTGAAGTTGGTTTATATGCCTTAGCATCTCAGCGGCTGGACGGATTTGCCATTTTTTAGGCTATTGGCTAAAATCTTAGCAGCCTCTGGGGAGAGGACAGAACGCGAGTCTTGGGGGGGAGTATGCGTATTCGTGATGTGCTCTGTGCGAGCATATGCTGCGTCGCCGTGTCCGGCTGTGTTCCGCAATTTACGCCGCCAACAGCTACAAAGAAGTCCGACGACATGACTGTCGTCGTGAAGGGCGACTATAAGGAAGTCTGGCAGGTCCTCATCGACTATGTCGGAGGAACCTATTTCATGATCGACAATGTTCAGAAGGACAGCGGGATCATCAGCCTAACGTTTGGTGCGTCCGATGAAGAGAGATTCATCGATTGTGGAAAAGTTAAATTCCACAATATGGCTTATGACCTTGATGGTCCATTCGTTACGGAAGTTAAGAAGGGTCCGTCAACCCGAAGGCTGGAGGGAAAGACTAATATCATTGTGCGCGAAATCGAACCTGGAAAGATTCGAGTAAAAGCTAAATCGCGCTACGTTTATCAGTATTCTGAAGTGGGGGTGCCGCAGGTATGGACTTGGGCATTCGACACGGACACCACCAGTACACAAGCATTCGGCCAGTCGTCCGTGACGTGTCAAGCTACCGGAGCTGCGGAGCGGGCAATCATGGAATCCATCAAAGATCACTTTAATACGGTGACGGATTGATCAGCGGTAAGCACCGTCATCGATTGTGAAGACGGTGCGATCTTGCTTCGGCGTACATGCGCTGGAAGTTTGGACGTGATCTCGCACCTATCACTGTCATAGTCGTATCGTATTTGCAATCTGCAATCTTGCTTTCTAGAGCATCGGACTCTCATCTTGAATCGAGGGGGATTCCCGTAAGGTTGGAAT
>CAYOQR010000080.1:0-22669 GCA_964406155.1 uncultured Rhodospirillaceae bacterium
ATTACGACCTCTTCGAAGAGCGTGAGAAGCGCGGCATCAACGACATCTATCTCTTGCGCGTGGAACAGCTCTATCCCTTCCCGGCGAAATCGCTGGCGGCGGAACTGCAGCGCTTCCCCAAGGCGGAGATCGTCTGGTGCCAGGAAGAGCCGAAGAACATGGGCGGCTGGAGCTTCGTCATGCCGGAAATCGAAGCCGTCATGGAAACCAATGGGCACCGCCAGCCGCGCCTGATCTATGCCGGCCGTCCGGCCGCCGCCTCGCCCGCCACCGGGCTGTTGCGGCGCCACTTGAAGGAACAGGCGAAGCTGGTCGATCAGGCCCTGGGTACCACCAGCCGGGCATAAGGCGTCCGGCTTGAGTGATCGGTCCGGTCGCCGGTCGATCGGATGTGAAACCGCCGGCTCGACGGCCGGTACAAATCAGAGGGCGCGACCGATGGGGAACGCGCCGAGGCTTGACGAGGTGAAATGATGGCCACGCCTATTGTCGTTCCGGCTCTTGGTGAATCGGTGACGGAAGCGACGGTTGCGAAGTGGATGAAGCAGGTCGGCGATCCGGTGAAGGTCGACGAAGCGCTGTTGGAACTGGAAACCGACAAGGTGACGCTGGAGGTCTTCGCGACCGCCGCCGGCACCTTGGGCGAGATCGCCGCACCGGCCGGCTCGACGGTTGCGGTCGGCACCGTGGTCGGACAGATCGCCGATGGCGCGGCGGCCACCAATGGCAGCGGCGCCCCGGCTCCAGCGCCGGCGGCAAAGCCTGCTGCACCGGCTGCCGCTCCGGCTGCGGTACCCGCCCCGGCCGCGAAGGCCGATGACGATCTGGCACCGGCGGTGCGCAAGCTGGTTGCCGAAAATAATCTCGATCCGGCCAAGATCGCCGGCACCGGCAAGGGCGGCCGCCTGACCAAGGAAGATGTCCTCGCCTATATCGAGAAGCAGAAGGCGGCGCCTGCTGCCCCTCCGGCGGCACCGGCCCCAGCGCCGGTCGCGCGTCCGGCGACGCCGCCGCAGCCGGCGGTGGAGCTGCCCCATGTGCCACGTCCCCTGGCGCCCAATGAGGAGCGCGTGCCGATGTCGCGGCTGCGCCGCCGCATCGCCGAGCGCCTGAAGCAGGCGCAGAACAATGCCGCCATGCTGACCACCTTCAACGAGGTGGATATGGGCGCGGTCATGGCCCTGCGCGACAAATACAAGGAAGGCTTCGAGAAGCGCCATAAGGTGAAGCTCGGCTTCATGGGCTTCTTCGTCCGCGCCGCCATCCAGGCGCTGAAGGAAGTGCCCGCGGTCAATGCCGAGATCGATGGTCCCGATGTCATCTTCAAGAACCATTACGATATCGGCGTCGCGGTCGGCACCGAACAAGGTTTGGTCGTGCCGGTGGTGCGCGATGCCGACAAGATGAGCCTGGCGGAGATCGAAGCGCGTATCGCCGAGCTCGGCCGCCGCGCCCGCGACGGCAAGCTCGCCATCGAGGAATTGATGGGCGGCACCTTCACCATCTCCAATGGCGGCGTCTACGGTTCGCTGATGTCGACGCCGATCCTCAATCCACCGCAATCCGGCATCCTCGGCATGCACAAGATCCAGCAGCGGCCGATGGTGGTCGATGGCAAGATCGAAGCGCGGCCGATGATGTATCTGGCACTCAGCTACGACCATCGGATCATCGACGGGCGCGAGGCGGTGACCTTCCTGGTGCGGTTGAAGGATTGCCTGGAAGATCCGCAGCGTCTCATTCTGGAAGTCTAAGAGGGGATATCATGCCGGCAGTGAAGAAGACGGCCGCGAAGCCGCGCGGAAGCAAGAAGGCTGCGCGCAAGGCGCCGGCCAAGTCATCCACCCGTAAATCATCCGCTCGCAAGTCATCCGCCGCCACATCGGCGGGCCGGGTGGTCGCGGCATCGCGCAAGGTCGCCTATTACAATCAGTCGACAGGGTTCACCTGCGGGCCCTCCTCGCTGATGATGGTGATGAACGCCCTCGACCCCAAGGTGAAGATCGCCCGGACGCTGGAGCTGCAATTGTGGCGCGAGGCGACCACCATCTTCATGGGAGCGGGACATGGCGGCAGCGGCGCGCTGGGTCTTGCCTTGGCAGCGAAACGGCGCGGCTTCGGCGCCGAGGTCTGGATGAACCGGGCCGGCGTCTTCCTCTCCGACCGCCTGGACGACAAGGATCGGGTCAAGGTGATGCGCCTGTTGCAGGAGGCCGATCTCGCCGAGGCGAAGCGCCTGCGGGTTCCCGTCCGGCGCGGCAATCCCACCATCGACGAGCTGCGGACGGCGATGGCCAAGGGCGCCATCCCGATCGTGCTGGTCTCGACCAATCTCTTCCATGGCGACGATACGCCCCATTGGGTGGTGGTCAGCCATATCGATGAGAATGAGGTGCGGGTCAACGATCCCTGGATCTCCCGCGAACTGGGGCAGACGGCGCGGCAGCAGACCAGCCGTGCGGTGTCGCACGCGGATTTCAAGCGCATGACGGTCTATGGGCCGAAGAAGGAACGCTCGACGGTGCTGATCACGCGCGGCTGAGCCGGTTCGGCCGGGCGGCGCGAAGGATCGACATTCGGGTAAAGATTGAAAAGGGAAAGACGATGGCGGAAGAGACGTTTGATGTGGTGGTGATCGGCGGCGGCCCGGGCGGCTATGTCTGCGCGATCAAGGCGGCACAGCTCGGCCTCAAGACCGCCTGCGTCGAAAAGCGCGGCGCGCTCGGCGGGACCTGCCTCAATGTCGGCTGCATCCCGTCGAAGGCGCTGCTCAGCTCGTCGCACAGATTCGAGGAAGCGGGCCATAGCTTCGCCGCCCAGGGCATCAAGGTCGGCAAGCTGGAGCTTGATCTCGCCGCCATGATGGACCGCAAGACCAAGGTGGTCGGCGACCTCACCAAGGGCATCGAATTCCTTTTCAAGAAGAACAAGGTCACCTATCTGAAGGGTGCGGGCAAACTGCTCGGCGGCGGCAAGGTCGAAGTCACCGGCGAAAGCGCCCAGACCGTGTCCGCCAAGCATATCATCATCGCCACCGGCTCGGATGTGACGCCGCTGCCCGGCGTCGCGATCGATGAGAAGCAGATCGTCTCCTCGACCGGTGCGCTGGCGCTGGAAAAGGTGCCGGAGCATCTCATCGTCATCGGCGGCGGCGTGATCGGCCTGGAACTGGGCTCGGTCTGGCGGCGCCTCGGTGCCAAGGTGACGGTGGTCGAATTCCTCGACCGTATCGTGCCCGGCGTCGATACCGAGGTCGGCAAGCAGTTCCAGCGCGTCCTCGGAAAGCAGGGCATCGAATTCAAGCTCGGCACCAAGGTGACGGCGGCCAAGGCGACCAAGAGCAAGGTGACGCTGACCCTGGAGCCGGCGGCCGGTGGCGAGAAAACGGAGCTGGTCGGCGATGTCGTTCTCGTCTCGATCGGCCGCAAGCCCTATACCGAGGGCCTGGGCCTGGAGACGGCCGGCGTCGCGCTGGACCCGAAGGGCCGCATCAAGACCGACGGGCATTTCCAGACCAATGTGCCAGGCATCTATGCGATCGGCGATGTGATCGACGGGCCGATGCTTGCCCATAAGGCGGAAGAGGAAGGCGTCGCCCTGGCGGAGATCCTCGCCGGCCAGGCCGGTCATGTGAATTACGCGACGGTGCCGAGCATCGTCTATACTTGGCCGGAACTGGCCAGCGTCGGCAAGACCGAGGACGAGCTGAAAGCCGCCAATGTCGCCTATAAGGTCGGCAAGTTCCCCTTCACGGCGAATTCGCGCGCCAAGACCTCGGGCGATACCGATGGCCTCGTCAAGCTGATCGCCGATGCCAAGACCGACCGTCTGCTGGGTGCCCATATCCTCGGCCCGGATGCCGGCACCATGATCCATGAATGCGTCATGGCGATGGAGTTCCAGGGCTCGGCCGAAGATGTCGCCCGCGCGTTCCACGCTCACCCCACCGTCAACGAAGCGGTCAAGGAAGCGGCCCTGGCGATCAGCAGCCAGGCGATCCATATGTAAGTCGATCCATCTTGTAATCCCGCGCGGCCCCGCCTTCTCCAGGAAGCGGGGCCGCGTGCGATCCTCCATCTCAAGGCTTCTTGGCGAAGCGGTCCGTCGCAGCGACGATCGCATCCCCCATGCCGGGGTCGCCGGTTGAGTGGCCCGCCTGGGGCACGACCGCCAGATCGCCGTCCTGCCAGACTTGCGATAACTGCCACGCCGTCACCAGCGGTGCACCGAGATCGAGGCGACCCTGCACCATCACGCCGGGAATGCCCGCAAGATGCGCCGCCTCCTTCAGCAGGATGCCATCTTCCAGCCAGGCCCCGTGATGGAAGTAATGGGTCACGATGCGAGCCCGGGCCAAACGGAAACGCGGATCGGACCAGCTCGCGGGCGGCGTCGCCTTTGCGTCGGCGGAGAGCGACGCAGCTTCCCAGTCATGCCAGTCCTGCGCGGCCTTGGCGCGGATCGCGGGATCGCTGTTGTTCAGGAGGTGATAATAGGCGGCGACCAGATCTTCGCCGCGCTGCGCCGCCGGGACGCCGTTGCGGAAGCGCTCCCATTGTTCCGGGTAAAGCGGCGCGATGTCCCGGTAGAGCCAGTCGATCTCCGCCTGGCGGGTCATGGTCACGCCGGCGAGGATCAGCGCGGTCACGCACCGCGGATGCCGCTCGGTATAAGCGAGGGCGAGCGTGCTGCCCCAGGAGACACCGAAGACCAACCAGCGCTCGATGCCGAGATGGTCGCGGATGCTCTCGATATCCCGCACCAGATGATGGGTCGTATTCGTCGAAAGATCGGTCTCGGGATCGCTTGCATGCGGCGTGCTGCGGCCGCAGCCGCGCTGGTCGAAGAGAACGATCCTGTAAGCGGCCGGATCGAAGAAGCGCCGCGCTTCCGGTGTCGAGCCGGAGCCCGGGCCGCCATGGAGAAAGAGGGCTGCCTGTCCCTGCGGATTGCCGCTGGTCTCCCAGTAAATCTGCTGGCCGTCGCCGACCGCCAGCATGCCGGTCTCATATGGCTCGATCGGGGGATACAGCTTCGACATGCCGGCACCGAGGATGTGGCAGTGGGTGCATCTAACCATGAAGCCGGGCCGGTCGGCCAGTATTGCGCATCCGAGGCGCGGACCGGCCTCGGTTGCTGGGTGATGCGGCTTTCTGCTACGAAAACCCCGAAGATGACCGGATATGTGGTGGAATGGAGCGGTCGATGACCCAGAACATTTATGACGATGAAGGCTTCTTCCAGGGCTATAGCCAGTTGCCGCGGTCGATCTCCGGACTGGACGGCGCACCGGAATGGCCGAGCCTGCAATCCCTGCTGCCTGATCTGCGGGGCCGTCGGGTGCTCGATCTCGGCTGCGGCTTCGGCTGGTTCTGTCGCTGGGCGCGGGAGGCGGGCGCCGCCAGTGTCCTCGGCGTCGATGTCTCCGAGCGCATGCTGGCGCGGGCCAAGGCTGAGACCATGGGGGTCGAGGCCATGGGGGCTGAAACCAAGGATCCCACGATCTCCTATCTGCAGGCCGATCTCGAGCATCTCGACCTGCAGCCTGCTTCAATCGATCTCGCCTACAGCTCGCTGGCTTTCCATTACCTGGAGAATCTCGGCGCGCTTCTGGGCCGCGTCCAGGCGGCCTTGGCACCGGGCGGCAAGCTGGTCTTTTCGGTCGAGCATCCGATCTATACGGCGCCGAGCAATCCGGGCTGGTCGGTCGATGCTGCCGGCCATGCGACCTGGCCGGTCGATGGTTATCTCGACGAGGGACGCCGGTCGACGGACTGGCTGGCGAAGGGCGTCATCAAGCAGCACCGGATGACCGGCACCTATATCGATCTGCTGCGGCAGGCCGGTTTCACACTCACCCGTCTCATCGAATGGGCCCCGAGCCCGGAGCAGATCGCCGAGCATCCCGACTGGGCCAATGAGCGGCAACGCCCGTTCTTCCTGCTGGTGGCCTGCGACCGCTAGAGCCGGATACTCACAAGTGGAATCGCCGGGGCGATTTCACTTGTGAGCTGAATCCGCGTCTATTCAATAAATGGGCACGCGATGCCGCACGGTTATTCGGCTGCTTTCGGCATCTCCACATGGGGCAGGCGCGAGCGGTATTCCAGATCGTCCAGGACCAGGTGGTTGCGCATATAGCTGGTGCTGGCATCGCGCAGAGGCTGGAAATCCCAGGATGTGTGCCGGCCCTGGGAGAGGGCTTCATAGACCAGGTGACGGCGCTGCTGGCTGGCAAGAACCTGGGCGTGCAGGGCCGGCACATCCCAACGCTGCGCCGATTCGATCCGGAAGTCGTTCAGCAATTTGGCATGGGCCGGATCGCTCGCCAGATTGGTCTTTTCCAGGGGATCGCGCGCAAGATCGAAAAGCTGATCGGGATCGGGCGTCGAGCAGACATATTTCCAGTTACCCCGACGGATCATCAGCAGCGGTGCGATGGCACCTTCGCCGCAATATTCGCCGATCACTTCGTCATGACCGCCGCTGCGGTTGAGATGTGGCAGCAGCGAGCGGCCGTCGATCGGCGCTGCAGGGGTGAAGCCGGCGCCGTCACGGGCGATCTCGGCCAGGGTCGGCAGCAGATCGATCGACGATACCGAGGCGGCGACGCGGCCGCTCTGGAATTTGCCCGGGGCTGAAACAATCAGCGGAATGCGGCAGGCATCCTGGAACCAGCTCATCTTGTACCACAGGCCCCGCTCGCCCAGCATGTCGCCGTGATCGGCGGTGAAGACGATCACGGTGTTCTGGTCGAGACCGGTCTCCTTCAGGGCCTGCATCAGGATACCGACTTGGGTATCGATGTAGCTGATATTGGCGAAATAGGCATGGCGGGCACGGCGCACATGCTCGTCGCGGATGACATAGGCCTCCATATCGGAGACATGGCGCAGCCGCGCCGAGTGTGGGTCGAGCGGCACATCCTCGCGCCGCACCTGCGGCAGCGGGATATCGTCCTCGCGGTAGAGATCCATCAGTTGCGGCTGGGCGGCATAAGGATCGTGTGGGTGGGTCCAGGAGACGGCGAGACAGAAGGGTCGCTCATCGGCGCTGCGGGCCATGTCATAGAGGTGACGCCGCGCGGTATAGGTCACCTCGTCGTCGAAATCGAGCTGGTTCGAGCGCACGGCGGGGCCGGCCTGCAGAACGGACAGCATGTTGTGATACCAGCTCGGCCGCACCTCCGGATGCTGCCAGTCGGGCGTCCAGCCGTAATCGGCCGGATAGATATCGGTGGTCAGCCGTTCCTCGAAACCGTGCAACTGGTCGGGGCCGCAGAAATGCATCTTGCCGGTGAGCGTGGTGCGATAGCCGGCGGCGCGCAGGTAATGCGCGAAGGTCGGCACATCGCTGCCGAAATCGGCGGCATTGTCGAAGGCGCCGATCCGCTTCGGCAGGGCGCCCGCCATCATGGTGAAGCGTGACGGGGCGCAGAGCGGGGCATTGGTGTAGAAGCTGTCGAAGGTGACGCCGCGATCGGCGAGCGCCGTCAGATGCGGCGCCTGGACCACCTTATGGCCATAGGCCGGCAGATAGCTGGCGGCCAATTGATCGGCCATCAGGAAGAGGATGTTGAGTTTGCGTTGCGCCATGACGGCCAGCCTCCATATTGCGCCGGGTTCAGGTCGTGATATTTTTATGAGATATGACCGGAACCGCGGCTTTCCCGCGATGAGGCCTTATTTTATGCTCATCCTCCGGTATCCGGAACGCGGCTCGTGGCTATGACTGATATAAGTAAATCAAATAGCGAGGAAAGCCTGCCGCCACTGGCGTGCTTGCCGGCTTTCGAGGCGGCGGCCCGGTTCGGCAGCTTCAGCAAGGCGGCGCAGCATCTCGGCGCGTCGCAGCCGGCCGTCAGCCAGCAGATCCGCCATCTGGAGGATGCCGTCGGCCGGAAACTGTTCCGGCGCAAGTCCCAGGGCGTCATCCTCACCCCGGCCGGCGAGGAATTGCGGCAGGCGGTGGCAAGCGGTTTCGCGGTCCTGCGCCAGGTCATGGCAACGTTGCGTCAACCGGCACGCCGCACGGAGCTGACCGTGGCCACAGATTTCGCCTTCGCCGCCTATTGGCTGCTGCCGCGTCTCGAACGCTTCAAGGCGGCGATGCCGGCGGTCGATGTCCGCATCCTCACGGCCCAGCATGTCGACGACCTGGGCAGCGCCGGTGCCGATATCGCCATTCTGTTCGGCGCCAGGCCGGATGGCAGAGGCTCGGGCGGTGGGGGATCGGTCAGCAGGGGGTCGGTCAGTAGGGGATCGGCCGGCAAGAAATCAGGAAGCAGGATGTTGCCTCTTTTCGCCGAGGCGGTTTATCCGGTCTGCGCGCCATCCTATTCCTGCGGCCCGGCGCGTGGTCGTCCGGACTGGCTGGCCAAGGCCGCATTGCTGCATCTCGACGATGTGGCGGGACCGGCGATGCCGGACCGGCGGTCCGCGCGCTGGTTCACCTGGGACGACTGGCTGCGCGCGGCGGCCGTTCGGGAAGAGCTGCAGGGCCGCCAGTTGCGATTCAACAATTACACATTGGTGCTGCAGGCGGCCGTCGCCGGCCAGGGCATCGCGCTCGGCTGGGCGCCGCTGGTCGAGCCGCTGATCGCCGCGGGCCAGTTGCGCCGCGCGCATCATCATGTTTGCCGCTCGCCGCGCGGCTACTTCCTCTCCCGACGGGCAGAGCTTCAATCGGCATCGCCTCAATCAGCCTCGGCCGTCGATTCCTTCATCGCCTGGCTCGGCAGGGAGGCCGGGGCAGGCGGTTGAGCCGCGGTATCGCCGGCCTTCCGTCGTGCTCCGGATTTAGTCGCGATATTGTCCGATTGGGTATGCTGCCGGTTGCGCCGCTTGATCCACCACATGCAGAGGCCGGTCACGGCGAAAAGCGGGATGACGAGGCCGCTCACGAAAGTCAGCGCCTGATAGACGAGTCCCGCGCCGAGGCCGTAATGCAGTGGCCGCATCCAGGCGAGGATCGTCTCGCCGAGGGTGAAATCCTTGGGGTCCTGCAGCTTGATGATCCGGCCGGTCCAGGGATCCATCAGAACGGAGATGTTGGGAACCTCCAGCCGCTTGCCGGGCTCGGTCAGGGTCAGGCGCAAGGGTTGATCGGGTCTGGTCGGCAGATAGATCATCGCCACCTGCCGGCCGGGCGCGACGTCCAGCGCCAGGGCGGCGGCCTCGTCGAGGCTGATCCGGGTGCCCTCGGTCGGTGGCGTCACGCGGATCGCCGCGCCGGCATTGCGCAGATCGCTGCCGGGCAAGACGGCGCGCAGGCCGTCGCCGATGGTTTGCGGGAAACAGAGATAGACGCCGCTGATGAGGATCAGCAGTAAAATCGGCAGGCTCCAGAAGCCGGCGACGTTATGCAGGTCGCGATGCAGGCGAAGACCGCGCGCACCGCGCTTGACGGTGATGGCCTGACGCCATTTGCCGTTGCGCGGCCACCAGAGATAAAGGCCGGACAAGGCCATGGCGACCATGGCGACGCCGATCCAGCCGATGGTCGCACGACCGGCTCGGCCCGCGACCAGCAGATTGCCGTGCAGATTGTGGGCGAAACGGAACCAGCCCTGCTGGGGCGCGCCACTTCGCAGCACCGCCAACGAGACCGGGTCGATCATGACTTGATCGATCATGACTGGGCGCGATGCGCCGCGACTCTGATCGCGGACCTGATCGCGAGTCGGGCCGCTGAGACGGATGATGGCTTGATCGCCCGGTCCGCGCGGCAAGGCGATGCGATCGGCAACGAGATCCGCCCGGTCCTTCGTGCCGGCTGCGAGGCCGACGGCAAGGATGGCATCGAGCGATTGCATCCGGCCTTCAGTCGTGGCGCGCGGCTGGGTCCCCAGTGCATGATCGATCGCTTCGCCATAGACCAGGATGCTGCCGGTGACACCGAGCAGGATGAAGGGCAGCAGCAGGACGAGGCCGACCCAGAGATGTGTCCAGCCGAGCAGGCGCCGCAATCGGCCAGAGCTGAATATCGCATGCCGGGAGGTCATGGGCGGGAGGTCAAATCTTGCATGATGGTTTCGCGATGGCAGAGCTCAGTCGCTGCCGCGTTCCGATCCGACGCGGAAACAATGAGCTTTCTTGCCGCATCTATCCCCGTTTCTATTCAAGCTGAATCCGGCCGGACCGACCCTGTGGGTTTCGTGCTCCGGGCCTGGCTCGGATGGTGACGGTTTTTCCGTGTCTAACAATAATGAAAATGATAATTATTTGCAATATGAGGTGAGTGAGTCGTCTGTCGAGTGATCGGCGGCCGGCTGCCAGTGGCAGGTGAGGCCTGCCGGGGATGACGCGATCTCCGGGCTATTCCAGTCGCGGCTTTTGGGAAGCACGGCTATCTCAAGAACTCAATCTCGTCAGGAAACCGGGAGGGCCATCCAGTCCAGGTCCTCGATCGTCTCGGCGCCGAGGCGGCGGTAGAAGTCATAGGCCAGACGGTTTTGCCGGAGGACGGCCCAGATCAGCCGCTTCGCCCCGCGCGTCCGCGCCAGATCCCCGGCGGCGGTCATCAGGCGGCGGCCGATGCCGAGGCCGCGCGACTCCGGCTCGATCCAGAGATCGATCACCGCCAGTTCGCGGAGCGCGAGATCGACATTATAGCTCGGGCAATGCAGCAGATAGCCGAGGGGACGGGCTTTCCCGCCTGGCACTGTCTGCTCGGCGATGAAGCCGCCGAAGGCCGGATCGGCGCCGAAGCCGTCGGCCAGATAATGTTCCTCGCCGAAAGCATAGGGGTCGGTGTCGCCGATCGACCGCAGATAGGCATTGAAGGTACGGGACATGGTGCAGACCGCTCCGGCATCCGCCGCGGTGATCGGTCTCACGGTAACGTCGCTTGTTCGCACGCTCATGATTTCCTGCCGCTGTCGCTGCCCATCCCGCGATCACGCCGCTGTTAGCGGGAGGCCGCATTGCTGTTATCCTTCAGGGCACAGCTATCCTTTAAGATAAGGGCCGTCAGGCGTAAAGACGCGGCGGGGCGGTCTTCGCACGGAGCTGCGGCATGAAACGCCAGGCGATCTGGGGTATTGCGATTGGCTCTGCCGTCCTGACGGCGATCTTCGTCACTCACGATATCGGCGCCGTCTTGAGCGCCATTGCCGATCTTGGCTGGGGTGCCGTCTGGATCCTGGCCTGGCGCATTCTCTCGATCTTTTGCAGTGCCGCCGGCTGGCGCTGTCTGTTTCGTGCCGGCGAACGTCCCGCCTACTTGGTCCTGGTGCAGGGGCGTTGGATCGCCGAGGCCATCAATCACCTGTTGCCGGTGATCCAGATCGGTGGCGACGTGGTCCGGGCGCGCCTCGCTTATCGCGCAGCCTTGCGACAAGGCATCAGCATCACCGGCACGGCCGTCGCCGCCGGCCTTGTCGCCGATGTCAGCGCAGCGCTGGCGGCACAAGTGATGTGGATCGCCTGCGGCTTTCTGCAACTCTGGTCGCGGGGCGATCTCGGTGGCGCGGCGGCCGGCTTTGGCATGCTGCTGACAGCCGTCCCGCTTGCGGTGCTGCTGATCGTGCAGCGCCGCGAGATCCTGCATGGGGCGACGAGCCTGCTGAACCGGGCCGATATTGGACATTTCCTGCAGGCGGTCGCCGCGGCCGGCATGGAATTTACCGAACAACTGAGCGGTCTTTATCGCCGGCGGGGTGCCGTTGCCCGGGATGTCGCCTGGCATCTGGCGGCTTCGGCTTTCCGGATCGGCGAAACCTGGTCGGCGCTCTGGCTGCTCGGCCATTCCGTGTCGCTGGCTGATGCCATGCTGATCGATGTGATGGCAGGGGCCGCACATAGCCTCGCTTTCCTCATCCCCGGCGGGCTCGGTGTGGAGGAGGGCGGCATCCTGCTGATCTGCAATCTTGTCGGCGTCGCGCCGCATCTTGCCCTGGCCCTGGCGGTGATGAAGCGGGCGCGCGATCTTGCGCTCGGGCTGCCGGCTTTGGTCACCTGGCTGATGCTTGAGCGCGACGATCTGCGGCCGGTCCTGATGCGCCGCGTGTCGTCGGCGCGGAATAAATGATCAGAATGCATGGTCGCCTTGCCAAATACGGGTATCGCGACCGCAGGTCTCCTTTCTAGAATCCCCCTTCCATCTCGCGATAACGATTGGGAGCAAGATGGCCATGAAACTTCTTGTGAAATTGACCCTCGTTGCCGGGGCACTCCTGCTGGTGACCGGCTGCAGCGCCGACACTCAATCCATGCAGGGCAGCGACCAAATGGGGTCACAGGCCTCGCCGCCCACCGCCATGACGGGCCAGGCCGCGGGCCATGACGATCACGATCACGGCACGGGTGGCAGTAACGGCCATTCCATGTGACGGCTGCGTGCCGGCTTCCGCGAGCCGCTTCTGTCACTGCCTTGCGCTTTACTGCTTTGCTCTGGGATGGGCGGCGTTATAGACCGCCATCAACTGCGCTGCGTCGACCTCGGTGTAACGTTGCGTGGTCGAGAGCGAGGCATGGCCCAGCAATTCCTGAATCGCCCGCAGATCGCCGCCGCCGGCGAGAAGATGCGTGGCGAAGGAGTGACGCAGGGCGTGGGGCGTCGCTGTTTCCGGCAGGCCGAGTGCTGCGCGGAGTGTCTGCATCGCCCGCTGAATGAGCCGAGGACTGAGCGGGCCGCCGCGTGCGCCGACGAAAAGCGGGTCGTTCGATGTGCCGCCATAGGGGCAGGCCGCGAGATAGTCGCGGACCGCCTCGATGACGACGGGCAGGACCGGCACGACGCGCTCCTTGCGGCCCTTGCCGAGGATGCGCAGCAACGCCATGCCGTCGGATTTTTCCGGGATGGCGCCACGCGTCAAACCCAGGGCCTCGCTGATGCGCAACCCGCAGCCATAGAGCAGGGTGAGCACGGCGATGTCGCGTTTGCCGATCCAGCCTTCCCGTTGCTGATCGCCGATCGCCGCGATGGCCTCGGCGGCTTCGCCGGCGGTTAAGGGCTTGGGCAGGCTGCGCGGCAATTTGGGGCTGCGCATGGCGGTCAGGCCGGTGCTGGCGATAAGGCCGCGTTTGGCGGCGAGGCGATAGAAGCTTTTCACGGCGCTGAGCGCGCGCGCCGTCGATGTCGCCTGCAAACCATGGGTCGCGCGATGTGCCATCCAGGCGCGGAAATCCGCGCGGGCAAGATCGGCGAGCTGGGCAAGATTAGGCTCGGTGCCGAGATGGGCCGTAAGGAAGCCGCAGAAATCGGCGAAATCGCGATAATAGGCTTCGACCGTCAGATCGGCGGCGCGGCGTTCATCGCGCAGCCAGGTGATCCATTGCGTCACCGCCCGTTTGAGATCGGCGGCAACGGCCAGCCCGGCAGCCGGATCTGGCGAGTCCGACGTTACGGGCGCGGCAGGTCCAGCCATGTGCGGATGCCGAATTCGATGACCTTGCCGAGGAATGTCAGCAATTCGGTTGCCTGGCCGGGGTGGAAATATCCCGGATGGCGGGTGCCGAAAGCGACGAGGCCATGGGGCGCCGCGCCGCTAATGCGCAGGCGCAGCAGCGCATCGGAGCGGACGAGATCGGCACAGCCGCCGAAGATTTCCGGGTCGCCGTCGACATCGTCGCGCAGCAGCACGTCATTCTTGCCCATCAGGCGATCGACTGCGCCGCGTTCCAGGATCTGCACGCCATCGACCACCGTTTTGCCGAGCGAGAGGTCGGTCATCTCGATGCAGAGATTGACGACGTCGACATCCAGCATCAGCACCAGATCGCCTGTGACGATCTCGATGAACTGCTCGAAGCTCTCGGCCTCCAGCAGACCGAGGACGGCGATATGGATGCGTTCCTGGGTGTTCAGGTTATCGCGGCTGTTGGCGATGATCTCATCCTGATCGGCGCGCAGGCGCGCCACGTCGCGGCGCAGCTTCTCCACCATGGCCTGTTGCAGATCGACCACGGTGGCGCCGCGATGGCGCGCGGGCGCCTCCTGCAGGTCCAGCAATTCCGGATGGCGCAGCAGGAAGTCCGGATGCCGGCGCAGATAGGCAATGACCTGCGCCGCCGAAGGCAGCGCCGTGCCGGCCTTCTTGCTTGTCGTGTGATCGGTCGCCGCCGGATCGCCCTTGTCCACCATTAGTCCCGTCCCGTCGTCCCGTATTGTCGTCTCATCCCGCCGCGCCGATCCCGCCCGATCCGTCCTCTATCGGGAACCGGGCCTTCTCGTTCCGGCGCGCGGCATGTCGTCCTCGTTAACCCGTCTGTTCACCGTTGTGGCCTGAGCCGGTCACGGCCCCGGCCGTGATCTTATCCAACTTGGCGACATCGATGAAAGCACTCATCGCTGGTCTCTCGTTCCCGGTCGTCCGCTGGCTTCGCCGACGAGCGACGGAAATCAAGTGATCGTTGTGTGATGGCGATGGCTGCGGCGCTCGGTTAAAGTGCCGCCTTGCGAGAGCCGGCGACGACTGGTTAAGCCTGCGGATCGCAACCGTCGAATCAGTCAGGACTCGAGTCTAGCCCATGCCGATCGAAACCGCCAGTTCAAGACCAGCCGGCTCGGCTGCGATTCGGGGGTGACGCCGTGAGCATGGCGGCCGAAGCGAAGAACGGGAAAGACCCTGTCGCCGGTACGGATCCGGCCGGCAAGGAACCGGGCGCCGGGCTGTTCGGCGAAACGCGCGTCGGCGTTCTGCTGCCTTTGCCGCTGGGCGGCATCTACGATTACCGCTGCCCGGCGGAGCTGGATCTGCAGCCGGGCGATTTCGTCGAGGTACCGCTGGGCGGACGCAGCCTGATCGGCGTCGTCTGGGGCGATGGCAGCGGCGATATCGATCCGGTACGTCTCAAGGATGTCGGGACGCGTCTCGATCTGCCGGGCATGCCGGAGGTGTCGCGCCGCTTCGTCGATTGGGTGGCGGGGTATTGCATGGCGCCGCCGGGTGCGGTGTTGCGCATGGCGATGAGTGTCGCCGATGCGTTCGATCCGCCGCGTCAGCTCAAGGCCTGGCGGGCTTCACCGTCCCTGCCTGCCGAGCCGGCGAAGCTCAGTCCGCAACGCCGCCGCGTGCTCGACGTCCTGCGTGACCAGCCGCCGTTGCAAAGTACGGATCTCGCGCGTCAGGCGGGTGTCAGTCCGGGCGTCATCCGGCAGATGGCGGAAGCGGGGCTCATCGAGCCCATCGCCTTGCCGCAGCCCTCGCCCTTCGGCCAGCCGGACGCGGCGCGCCCCGGACCGGTCTTGTCGGCAGAACAACAACGGGCCGCGACCCGCTTGACGGCCGCCGTGGAAGACCGCCGCTATAGCACCATCTTGCTGGACGGGGTTACCGGCTCGGGCAAGACCGAGGTGTATTTCGAGGCGATCGCCGCCTGTCTCGCCCAGGGCAAGCAGGCGCTGGTGTTGCTGCCGGAAATCGCCTTGGGGGTGCAATGGCTGCAGCGTTTCGAGGCGCGCTTCGGTGCCCTGCCGGCGCAATGGCATTCGGAGCTGAGCGGCCTGGAACGGCGTCTTACCTGGCGCGGCGTGTTGCAGGGCGCGGCGAAGGTCGTGGTCGGTGCGCGCTCGGCCCTGTTCCTGCCTTATCCCGATCTCGGCCTGATCATCGTCGATGAGGAACACGAGGCGGCCTTCAAACAGGAGGACGGCGTCGTCTATCAGGCCCGCGACATGGCGGTGGTCAGGGCGCATCTCGGTCAGATCCCCGTCATTCTCGCCTCGGCGACGCCGTCGCTGGAAAGCATCGTCAATGTCGAGAGCGGCAAATACCAGGCCCTGCATCTGCCGGATCGCCATGGCGGCGCGCAATTGCCGGCCATGCATCTCATCGATCTCCGGCGCGACAAGCCGGCGCGCGGCAGTTGGCTGTCGCCGAGATTGCTGACGGCGCTGGACCAGGCGCTGGCGGCAGGGGAACAGGCCTTGCTGTTCCTGAACCGGCGCGGCTATGCGCCGCTTACTTTATGCCGCGACTGCGGCCATCGGCTGCAATGCCCCAATTGCACGGCCTGGCTGGTCGAGCACCGGTTCCATCAACGCCTGCAATGCCATCATTGCGGCTTCAGCACGCAGATGCCCTCAAGCTGTTCCAATTGCGGATCGAGCGGCGGCTTCGCCGCCTGCGGTCCCGGCGTGGAACGATTGGCGGAAGAAGCGGCGCTGCGCTTTCCCGATGCCAGGCGTCTGATCCTCACCAGCGACACCGTGACCGGACCGAGCAAAGCGGCGGATCTCGTCCGCTCGATCCAGGAGCGGGAGATCGATCTCATCATCGGCACCCAGATCATCGCCAAGGGGCATCACTTTCCCGACCTTACCCTGGTCGGCGTGGTCGATGCCGATCTCGGGTTGAATGGCGGCGATCTGCGTGCCGCCGAACGGACGTTTCAGTTGCTGCATCAGGTCGCGGGCCGGGCCGGGCGCGGCAGCAAGCCGGGCCAGGTTTTCCTGCAAACCTATGACCCCGAGCGGCCGGTGATGCAGGCACTCGCGGCCAGCGACAGGCAGGGTTTTCTGGAAGCCGAGGCGGAGGAGCGCGAGATGGCGGGAATGCCGCCTTTCGGGCGCCTCGCCGCGGTCATCGTCGCCGGCAGCAATGAGGCCGCGGTCGAGGATCTGACCCGCGCACTCGCCCGCAGCATGCCGCGGCTGGAGGGGGTTAGCATCCTCGGTCCGGCGCCGGCGCCGCTGGCCCTGCTGCGGGGGCGACATCGCCGCCGGTTTCTGGTGAAATGCCGGCGCGACGTGTCGCCGCAAGCTGTTTTGCGTCAGTGGCTCAAGGATAAGGGCCGCAAGGGCGATCCGGCGATCCATGTCGATATCGATCCCTATAGTTTCCTGTGAGGCCAGTTGCGGCGAGGCCCATTCCAGTGAGGTGAACGCGGATGAGCGATGACGGACGGATCGAGATACCCGATGTCTCGGTCATCATCGCGGCCTATGCGGCGCGTGACTTCATCGCGCGCGCAATCGACAGCGTGCTGGCGCAGCATCACGGCAGTTTCGAAATTCTGGTCGCGCCGGACGAGCCGGACGATTACGGCTTCCTCGCCGGCCGCGACACGCGGCTCCGCGTCCTCGATCCCGTGCCGCTACAAAGCGGGCCGGCCGCCGCACGCAATCGCGCTTTGGTCCGCGCGCGGGGGCGCTTCGTCGCCTTGCTCGACGCCGATGACACCTGGTCGCCGAATTATCTGGCGGCTTTGCTGCCACTTGCCGAGCGCCAGGGCGTTGCCTATGGGCGCACGGTGATCGCCGATCCGCAGGGTGCGCGCCTGCGCGCGATCCCGAGCGCTGCCCAAGGAAGTCCAGCGCGCGGCTCAGACCAGAGCACCGTGGGCTTCGGCGATTTCGCCACGGCCTATGGCTCGCTGCACGGCGTGGTGAAACGCGACCATGCGCGGCGCTGGCAGGATCTCCTGGCCGAGGATGTGCTCTACGATCTTGAAAGTCTCGGCCTCGCCGGCGGGTCGGCGCCCTATGTCGCCGAAGCGGTCTATACCCTGCATGTCCGCCCGCAATCGCTTTCCCACGGCGATCCCTTCATCCGCGATATCGATGCGGGCTACGGCCGGCTGATCGATCTGATCGAGAGCGGCGGGACGCAGTTGCCTGAGCATCACCGTGCCGCCGCCGCCGATGTCTTCCGCGCCTGGCGGCGGATGAATGCGCGATTCGGGGCGGCCCGGGCCAATGATCCCGATCTGGAATTCCACGCTTTCGTCGCTGACCTGGCGCCTGCCTGAGCAGGGTTGTCGCTTCATCTTCGTTCCTATATTGTTCTTGGTCTCGTTGCAGTCGGGAGGAAGGAATGAAGCTCTATATCGGGGCGCTCAGCCTGTTTTCGCGCAAAGTGGAGATTGCCCTGCGGGAAAAGGGCTTGGCCTATGAGCGCGAACTGGTGCCCTTCACCCAGGCGACCGGTTATGCGCCGAAACATCCGGCCGTCATCGCCGCCAATCCGAAGCAGCAGGTGCCGGTTCTGGTCGACGACGATCTGACCGTGTTCGATTCGACCGTCATTCTCGAATATCTCGAAGATGCCTATCCGCTGCCGGCGCTTTATCCCGCGGCGCCCGAGACCCGTGCCGATTGCCGTCTGCTGGAGCTGACGGCGGATGAGATTCTCTTCGCCCCGGTCCGGCAGCTCCTCTACCGGACCGAGCCGGCGGATCCCGTGCCGGAGCGCCAGTTCGAGCGCGAGGCCCAGGGCAAACGGGCCGAGGCGGCGATTCGCCAGCAACTGGCGGCGTTGGACCAGCGGCTGGCGGGGACGCCGGACCGTGCTTATTTCTGCGGAGCTTTCTCCGTCGCCGATATCGGCCTTTTCATGACGATTCTCTTCGTCCAGCGGCTCAAGGGCCCCGCCATTTCGGAATGGCCGCATCTGGCGGCCTGGTATCGCCGCATGCTGGGGCGGCCGGCGGTTGCCATTGCGGCGGAGGAAATCGCCGCCGCCGACCGGGAATTATCGCCGGCCCTCAAATAGCGGAATTGGGATAAAAGCCTGGAAATAAGAGGGAAGTGCGGGAATTTCCCGCGGAAATCGGCACAGGAATCCGAGAGGGAATCCGCGGCTTGTTGCCCTGGGACGCCTCGTCGCAGGGGTATCGCGCAGCCCGCCGCCGGCTCGGTTGTTTTCGATGTTTGCAATTATATTTCAACGCGTTAACCCGTTTCGCGCGGTGCTGTTGCAGACCCTGGCGGACTATGTTACACACCGCTCGCCTTTCGCGCCCCGGCAGGTGGCGGCGACGGGCTGTCCTGGCCTTTGTCTGAGGGGGCGAGTGCCGGGGAAAACGTGAACGATTTCAAATCGTTAGTCTGAAGACCATAACCAGGGACGGGGGCAGGAATTGGCAGCCCAGACATCTGAGCAAGGCGGGCTTGCGGCGCGTTATGCCGTGGCGCTGTTCGAACTGGCCGACGGCCGGCAGCAACTCGATGCCGTGGCCGCCGATCTGGCCGCTTTGGCGAAGATGATCGCCGACAGCGCCGATCTGAAGCGCCTCATCAACAGCCCGGTCCTCAGCCGCGCTGAACAGGGCAAGGCCATCGGCGCCGTGCTCAAGGCCGCCGGCACCGGCGATCTCACCCAGAAATTCATCGGCCTCGTCGCCCAGAACCGCCGCCTCTTCGCGGTGCCGGCGATGATCAAGGCCTTCCAGAAATTGCTGGCCGACAAGCGTGGCGAGATGACCGCCGAGGTCACCGCGGCGCGGCCGCTCACCGATGCGCAACAGGCTGCCGTCAGCGACGCGATCAAGCGCGTGGTCGGCGGCAAGGTCGCCATCGATGTCAAAGTTGATCCCAGTTTGCTCGGCGGCCTGATCGTTCGTATCGGCAGCCGCATGATCGATAGTTCGCTGAAAACCAAGCTGCAGAAACTGCAGTTCGCCATGAAAGGGGTTGGATAATGGAAATCCGCGCCGCCGAAATTTCCGCCATTCTCAAGCAGCAGATTGAGAATTTCGGCAACGAGGCCGACGTCACTGAAGTCGGTCAGGTGTTGTCCGTCGGCGACGGTGTTGCTCGCGTTCACGGCCTGGACAAGGTCCAGGCGGGTGAGATGGTCGAATTCCCCGGTGGCATCCGTGGTATGGCGCTGAACCTCGAAACCGACAATGTCGGCGTGGTGATCTTCGGCGACGACCGCGCCATCAAGGAAGGCGATACCGTCAAGCGTACCGGCACCATCGTCGACGTGCCCGTCGGCCGCGGCCTGCTCGGCCGCGTGGTCGACGGCCTCGGCAATCCGATCGACGGCAAGGGTCCGCTGGTCAATGTCGAGCGCAAGCGCGTCGAAGTGAAGGCTCCCGGCATCATCCCGCGCAAGTCGGTGCATGAGCCGATGCAGACCGGCCTGAAGGCCATCGACAGCCTGGTGCCGATCGGACGTGGCCAGCGCGAGCTGATCATCGGCGATCGCCAGACCGGCAAGACCGCCGTCGCCCTCGACACCATTCTGAACCAGAAGGCGATCAATACCGGCACCGACGAATCGAAGAAGCTCTATTGCATCTACGTCGCGGTCGGCCAGAAGCGCTCCACCGTCGCCCAGTTCGTGAAGACGCTGGAAGACAACGGCGCGCTGGAATACTCGATCGTTGTCGCCGCCACGGCCTCCGAACCGGCGCCGCTGCAGTTCCTGGCGCCGTATACCGGCTGCACCATGGGCGAGTTCTTCCGCGATAACGGCATGCATGCCGTTATCTTCTATGACGATCTCTCCAAGCAGGCCGTCGCTTATCGCCAGATGTCGCTGCTGCTGCGCCGTCCGCCGGGACGCGAAGCCTATCCGGGTGACGTCTTCTATCTGCACTCCCGTCTGCTGGAGCGCGCCGCGAAGATGAACGACGCCAATGGCGCCGGTTCGCTGACCGCGCTGCCGGTCATCGAAACCCAGGCCGGCGACGTCTCCGCCTACATTCCGACCAACGTGATTTCGATCACTGATGGTCAGATCTTCCTGGAAACGGCGCTGTTCTATAAGGGCATCCGCCCGGCGATCAACGTCGGTCTGTCGGTCAGCCGCGTCGGCTCTGCCGCCCAGATCAAGGCGATGAAGCAGGTTGCCGGCAAGATTAAGCTGGAACTGGCGCAGTACCGCGAAATGGCGGCTTTCGCCCAGTTCGCCTCGGATCTCGATGCGGCGACGCAGAAGCTCCTCGCGCGCGGTGCGCGCCTGACCGAGCTCCTGAAGCAGCCGCAGTACCAGCCGATGCCGGTCGAAGAGCAGGTCGTGGCGATTTTCGCCGGCGTCCGCGGCTTCCTCGACACCATCGACACCCGCGACGTGAACCGCTTTGAGCATGCCCTGCTGGGCGAGATCAAGGCGAAGCACGCCACGGTGCTGGAGACGGTCCGTAAGGAGCGCGAGCTCTCGAAGGCCACCGAGGACAAGCTGACCGAGATCATGACCACCTTCGTGAAGTCCTTCGCCTGATTTTGAAAAGGATGGGCGGCAGAACGTAACGAAGGCATTGGGAAGGGCGAGGGATGCCAAACCTCAAGGACCTAAAGATCCGCATCAACAGCGTGAAGTCGACGCAGAAGATCACCTCCGCCATGAAGATGGTGGCGGCGGCGAAGCTGCGTCGCGCGCAGGAGCAGGCTGAAGCCTCGCGCCCCTATGCGGAACGCATGGAGCGCGTGCTCGGTTCGCTCGCCGCCTCGATGGCGGGGATCGACGGCGCGCCGGCGCTGCTGGCCGGCACCGGCAAGGACCAGGTGCATCTGGTGGTCGTGATGACCTCGGATCGCGGTCTCTGCGGTGGTTTCAACGGCTCGATCGTGCGTGGCGCGAAGAAGCAGATCCGCGATTTGAAGCAGGCCGGCAAGACGGTGAAAATCCTGTGCGTGGGCCGCAAGGGCGGCGATCAGTTGCGCCGCGATTTCGCCGCCGACATCATCGATTCGATCGAGGATGTGGGCAAGCCGCGGCTCAGCTTCGACGCGGCCGAGAAGATCGCCCTGCGGATCCGCCACATGTTCGACGCCGGCGAGTTCGATGTCTGCACGCTGATCTACAACAAGTTCAAGTCGGCGATCAGCCAGATCGTCACCTTCCAGCAGCTCATTCCGTTCGCCGTCGGCGGTGCCGCCAACGAGAATGCGGATGCGCAACTGGCGCAATATGAATACGAGCCCGATGAGGGTGCGATCCTCGCCGAACTGCTGCCGCGCAATATCGGCATGCAGATCTACCGCGCGCTGCTGGAGAATGCCGCCAGCGAACAGGGTGCGCGGATGACCGCGATGGACAACGCGACCCGCAATGCGGGTGATATGATCAACAAGCTGACCATTACGTATAACCGGACACGCCAGGCCAACATCACCAAGGAGCTGATCGAAATCATCTCCGGTGCGGAAGCCGTGTGATTTCAGGCCACCGTCTAATTAAGACCTCGGGGTCATAAGGAGCTAACACCATGTCGAAGACTATCGTCGGCAAAATCACGCAGGTGACGGGTGCCGTCGTCGACGTGCAGTTCGACGGCGAACTGCCGCCGATTCTGAACGCGCTGCATGTGCAGAACCAGGGCAACCTGCTGGTTCTCGAAGTGGCGCAGCATCTCGGCGAGAACACCGTGCGCGCGATCGCCATGGACTCGACCGACGGTCTGGTGCGTGGCGCCGAGGCGAAGGATACCGGCGCGCCGATCTCGATGCCGGTCGGCCCCGAGACCCTCGGCCGTATCGTCAACGTGATCGGTGACCCGATCGATGAACGCGGCCCGATCGGCAACAAGAAGACCCTGCCGATTCACCGCAGCGCGCCGGATTTCAGCGAGCAGTCGACCGAAGCTCAGGTGCTGATCACCGGCATTAAGGTCATCGACCTCCTCGCGCCTTATGCCAAGGGCGGCAAGATCGGCCTGTTCGGCGGCGCCGGTGTCGGCAAGACCGTCACCATCATGGAGCTGATCAACAACGTCGCGAAGGCGCATGGCGGTTACTCGGTCTTCGCCGGTGTCGGCGAGCGTACCCGCGAAGGCAACGATCTCTATCACGAAATGATCGAATCCGGCGTTATCAAGCTGGATGGCGCCGGGTCCAAATGTGCCCTGGTCTATGGCCAGATGAACGAGCCGCCGGGAGCCCGCGCCCGCGTCGCCCTCTCTGGTCTGACCCTCGCCGAATATTTCCGCGATGAAGAAGGCCAGGACGTGCTGTTCTTCGTCGACAACATCTTCCGTTTCACCCAGGCGGGTTCGGA
>CAYOQR010000081.1:0-22647 GCA_964406155.1 uncultured Rhodospirillaceae bacterium
CCGGAAGGTATTGGTCAGATGATCGTCGCCGCGGATCACATTGGTGATGCCCATGTTGTGATCGTCGACGACCACCGAGAGCATGTAGGTGGGCGTGCCGTCGCCGCGCAGCAGGACCATGTCGTCGAGCTGCTCGTTGCCGACACGGACCTCGCCCTGCACCTGATCCACCAACACGGTCTCGCCCTCGGTCGGCGCTTTCAGGCGCACCACCGGTTTGATGCCGGCCGGCGCATCCTTGGGATCGCGGTCGCGCCAGCGGCCGTCATAGCGCACCGGCTTGCCGGCGGCGCGGGCGGCCTCGCGCATCTGCTCCAGTTCCTCGGGCGTGCAATAGCAGTAATAGGCCTTGCCGGCACTCAGCATCTGATGCGCGACCTCGGCATGTCGACCGGCGCGGGCGAATTGGAAGACCGTTTCGTCGTCCCAGTCGAGCCCCAGCCATTTCACCCCTTCGAGGATGGCGTCGATGGCGACTTCAGTCGAGCGTACCCGGTCGGTGTCTTCGATGCGCAGGCGGAAGATACCGCCATGATGCCGGGCATAGAGCCAGTTGAAGAGCGCGGTGCGGGCGCCGCCGATATGCAGGAAGCCGGTGGGCGAGGGGGCGAAGCGGGTGACAACGGTCATGATGTACTCGAGGAAGCTAAGGGATTTGCCGTGGCGATGGGTTGGTTGCCACGGTTCTTAGCATATTTCCCATCCGCCTTGGCAATCCGCCCGCCTGGGCGATCCACGCGGAAACCGGCTCCTGGCCAGATGGGCCCGGATTTGCTACAGCTTTGGCGGGAGGAACCCGGACATCATACGCGCAGCATACCAGCGTTTGGCCAAAATGACGGGGCTGGCCCGATCCGGTCCCGCGATCACCCATGCCCTCGGCCAGGCTCTGGTCGAGCAGCGCGGCAACTGGCCCTGCTGGATGGCGGTCGCCCTCGGCGCCGGGATTGCCGTCTATTTCGGTCTGCCGGCGGAACCGCCGCTCTGGCTCGGCGCTGGCCTGAGCCTTGCCGGCCTCGCGGTGGCGGTCTTCGTCGCCTTGTCCCATCGCTGCCGTCCGCTGCTGTGGCCGGCGCTGTTCGCCGGCGTCTTCGGTCTCGGCCTGACGGCGGCGGGCTGGCAGACGCTGACGGCGACGCCCAACATGCTGGCCGAGGACGAGCCCGGCGAATGGGTCACCGGCCGGGTTGCCAGCCTGGAGCCGTTGCCGACCGGCTGGCGGCTGCGTCTGGTGCCGGCCTATCTCGGCCGGGCAGGTGCGGCGACTGCGGTTGAGCCCCGGGCCCTGCGGATCACCGTCTTCCGCGCACCGGCGGAACTGGCGCCGGGCGACTGGGTGCGGTTGCGGGCGGATCTGCGGCCGCCGACCGGCCCTGCGATACCCGGGGCTTACGATTTCCGGCGCCAGGCTTTCTTCGATGGCCTGGATGGTACCGGCATGGCCTACCGGCTGACGCGGCTGGAGACGCCGGCCGACCGGGCTCCGTCCGATTTCTGGGAATCCTATGATGATTGGGCGGATGCCCTGCGGCAGAAGATCGGCCGCCGTATCGCCGAGATTCTGCCCGACGCTTCCGGCGCTTTGGCGATCGCCCTGGTGGTCGGCAATCAGACGGCCATGCGCAAGACCGATCTCGACGCCATGCGCGATTCCGGTCTCGCGCATCTCCTGTCGATCTCCGGCCTGCATATCAGCCTGGCGGCAGGTCTCGTCTTCGTCACCGCGCGTTTTCTCATGGCGCTGACTCCCTGGCTGGCGCTGCGGGCGCCGATCAAGAAATGGGCGGCGGTCATGGCGCTCGGCGGGGCAATTTTCTATGCCATCCTGGCCGGTGCCACCGTGCCGACCCAGCGTTCGGTGATCATGGCGGGAATCGCATTCGGGGCCATCCTGCTCGACCGCTCGCCGATCTCCCTGCGCCTCGTGGCCTGGTCGGCCGTGGCGCTGCTGCTGTGGCGGCCGGACAGCCTGGCCGGTGCCAGCTTCCAGATGTCCTTCGCGGCGGTCTTCGCCCTGATCGCCTGTTTCGATGCCTTGCGGCGGCCTTTGCTGGCGACGCGCCAGGCCATCGCCGCGCCGGGTGCGGATACCGGTGGGCGCATCCTTGCTTGGCTCGGCGTCGCGGCCTTCTGGCTGCTGACCATGATGCTGAGCAGCCTGATCGCCAGCCTGGCGACGGCGCCCTTCGGTCTCTATCACTTCAACCGGCTGCAGCTCTATGGCATCGCCGCGAATATGCTGGCGGTGCCGATTACCGGCTTCTGGATCATGCCCGCCGCCGTCATCGCCTTGCTGTTGATGCCGCTCGGCCTTGATGCGCCTTTCCTCTGGCTGCTCGGTAAGGGCTGCGCCCTTGTTCTATGGGTCGCCCATGCCGTGCAGGATTGGCCGCAATCGGTGATGGCGGTCCCGGTGATGCCGGTCTGGGGCCTGCTTGTGGGAAGCGCCGGCCTGATCTGGTTCTGCCTTGGCAAGGGATGGGGGCGGGGGCTCGGCCTGATCGGTGCGGCCCTGATGATCTTCTCGATCGTGATCGCGCCCCGGCCCGATATCCTGATTTCAGCTTCGGGCCGATTGATCGCCTTGCGGGGACCGGATGGCCAACTGACGGTCTCCAGCAATCGCGCCGAACGGCTGGTGCGTGAGACCTGGCTGCGGCGTGCCGGGCAGGATTCGAGCGTGACCTTCGACCGGCTGCCAGCGGGCCAGGATTGGATCACCTGTACCTATCCGGATAGCTGCATCGCCACCGTTTCGGCGCGGCGCATTCTGTTCGATCTCGGCCGTGTGCCCAGCCCCGTTGACTGTCGCGCCGCCGAGATCCTGATCGTGCCGCAGCGGCAGATTGCCTGCCCCACGGTTTCGGGGACGGCCGATCAGCCGACGCCGCCGCTCGTTATCGACCGGCGCGTGATGCAGCGATCCGGTGCCACGGCCCTGTATCTCAAGGCGGGAAGTACCGTCATGGAAACGGCGGCCGAGGCGATCGGCCAACGGCCCTGGTCGCCATTCCTGCGCGCATCTGAGCCGCAATCATCCGCCGATGCGGATATCGCCGGCACGAGCGGCGGCGATGAGACGGTATCGGATGCAGCGCCGGATACGACGGAGGCGGATTAGCGTCAGCCGCGGGTGAAACGCGGCATCTCCTCCCAGGGCGGCTGCTGGAGGAACACCACATCGTCGTCGGCGAAACGGAACCAGGGCTGGCTGTGCTGGGTCCAGAGATGGCAGCCGACGCGGACCCAACTGGTATCGTCCAGCGTGCCGACCCGGATGCCGTAGAACGGCAGGTCGCCGGTGGTGGTGAAGCAGTCGTAATAGATGGGCGAGCCACAGCCGCTGCAGAAATAGTTGGTGATCGTGCAGTTCGGCGCTTGCCGGGCAAAGACCCCGAAGCCCTTATCGCCGATGGAAACTTGCGCCTTGTCGAAGAGGGCGACCAGGCCGAACACGCTGCCGGACTGACGTTGGCAGATCGTGCAATGGCAGGCATAGATCATCATCGGATCGCCGCCGATCTCGTAGCGGATGGCGCCGCAGGCGCAGCCGCCGCGATGCTGGATCGTCATCCTCTCCTCCCAGGTCGGATTTCCGTGTCGGCCATCTCCAGGCCGACGGTGCAAAGCTAGCGGCCCATGATGGATGCATCAATGCAAACGGCCGGACGTGACGTCCGGCCGTATCGCATCAAACTGTATGGTCCCGCTCAGTAGCGGCGCATCAGGCCGACGAGGCGTCCCTGGATCTTCACCCGGTCCGGCCCGAAGATGCGGGTCTTGTGGGTCGGATTGGCCGGCTCCAAGGCGATGGAATCGCCCTTGCGGCGCAACCGCTTCAAGGTCACTTCGTTATTGTCGATCAGCGCCACGACGATGGTGCCGGTCTCCGCCGTCTCCACCCGCTCGATGACGACGGTATCGCCGTCATGGATGCCGGCATCGATCATGGAATCGCCCTCGACCATCAGGGCATAGTGCTCGCCGCGTCCGAGGAGCGTGGGCGGCACATCGACCCCGGCGGAATTGTCGCGCAGGGCCTCGATCGGCGTACCGGCGGCGATCTTGCCATAGAGCGGCAATTGCACCGTCTGGGTGGCGGCGGCGACCATGGCACCGGAAATCGACGGGGTGAAATCGCCATGAATGACATTCGGAGCGAAGCCGCGCCGATCTTCTTTGGGCCGCTGCTCGTCGCGCCCGCGCTCTTCCTTGACGGCCTTCACCGCAGAGGGCTTCCGCTGGTCTTCCGCCAGACGCATGATTTCCAGGGCACGGGCGCGATGGGGCAGGCGGCGGATGAAGCCGCGCTCCTCCAGCCCGGTGATCAGCCGGTGCACACCGGATTTGGACTTCAGCCCCAGCGCTTCCTTCATCTCGTCGAAAGAAGGAGAGACGCCGCTATCCGCCAAGCGTTCCTGGATGAATTGCAGCAATTCCCGCTGTTTGCGCGTCAGCATTCGGTCTCCATTTCCGGGCATCGAGCCATGTAACCGGCTGCGATTCTATCCTGCCCTGAGAACAAACCAACAACATGTTGTATGTTCTAGTTTAGTTCCGGCGAAAGGTCAAGCCGCGGTTCGGCGCCAATGAAATCACAAGTTGAGGATGCCGCCGCCCAGGCGGATGAACTCAACGGGCGATCCCGCTTTGGCCTCCGGGGCATGGGGTGCGCGGATGATCAGTGCGTCGGCGTCGGCCAGCAGGCTGATCAGCGAGCTGTCCTGCAGGTTGAAAGGCGTCGCGACCAATTGTCCGGCAGCGTCCCGTGTCAATGCCGAGCGCAGATATTCCTGCCGCAGGTCATTGGCCGGCAGGTCGCGGCCCAGTATAGCGGGTTCGATCACCGTCTCGTCGGACTGTCCCAGCATGCGGGCGATGGCCGGGCGCACGAAGATCACGGAGGTGACCAAAGCCGAGGTCGGGTTGCCCGGCAGGCCGATCACCTTGAGATCACCGAGGCGGCCGAACATGACCGGCTTGCCGGGGCGCATGGCGATTTTCCAGAAATCGAGATCGACGCCTTTTTCCGTCAGGATGCGCTGCACGAGATCGTACTCGCCGACCGAAGCGCCGCCGGTGGTGACCAGCAGATCGCAGCCTTTCGCGCCGTCGATCATCGCGGCGAGTTGCGCCGGATCGTCCGGGGCATTGCCGAGATTGATCACCTCGGCGCCGCTGGCTGCCGCGACGGCGCAGATCGTGAAGCCGTTAGAGGATACGATTTTGCCAGGCGACAGCGCTTCGCCCGGATTGACCAGCTCGTCGCCGGTTGAGAGCACGGCGAGGCGCGGCTTGCGCGTGACGGTGAGCCAGGGCCAGTTCATGGCGGCGGCGAGACCGATATCGCGGGCGCTCAGGCAGCGCCCGGGCTTGAGGCCGATATCGCCGGCGGTGAAATCGAGGCCCTCGGCGCGGACATGCTGGCCGGTGCGAAAACGTGGATCGGCCAGGGTGACGCGGTCGCCGTTCCGTGTCGCGTTCTCCTGGATGACGATGCTGTCGGTCCCCTCGGGCAGCATGGCGCCGGTGAAAATACGCGCCGTCTCACCGGGGCCGATGGCCTTCTCTGGTGCATGCCCGGCGGCGATTTCGGCGGCCACCGTCAATTGCGCGGCGCCGCCCGCGATATCGGCGCTGTGGACCGCATAGCCGTCCATGGCGGAGACGGCCTTTGCGGGCTGGGTCAGGCGTGCCGTCACCGGCGCGGCGAGGACGCGGCCGAGCGCGTTTTCCAAGCCGACCTGTTCGCTGCCCAGCCGTTCGAAAGCGGCGAGGATCCGGGCCCTGGCTTCTGCGACGGGTAGCATCAGGCGCCTTCGAAAGTGCCGGATTTGCCGCCGCTTTTATGCGTGAGGCGGATATCCGTGATGGTCATGGCCCGGTCGACCGCCTTGCACATGTCATAGACCGTCAGGGCGGCGACGGAGACGGCGGTCAGCGCTTCCATCTCGACACCGGTCCGGCCGACCAGCTTGCAGGTGGCGGTGATTTCCACCGCGTTATGCGCCTCGTCGAGGGCGAGATCGACCTTGACCGAACTGAGGGCGAGGGGATGGCAGAGCGGGATGAGGTCCGGCGTCTTCTTCGCCCCCATGATGCCGGCAAGGCGCGCGACGGAGAGCACGTCGCCCTTCTTGACGCCGCCTTCGCGGATCAGCGCCAGCGTCGCCGGCTGCATGACGATGCGACCCTTGGCGGTGGCGATGCGTTCCGTCTCCGCTTTCTCGGAGACATCGACCATGCGGGCTTTGCCCTCGGAATCGAAATGGGTGAAACCAGTCATGGGAAATCGCTTCCAGCTTTCGCTCAGGTCCAGCTTTTACTTAGGCGGCGCGCGGCGCATGGGCCCCGAGCAGGGCCAGGGTCGCCGCCGTCACGTCGGCCTGACGCATCAAAGATTCGCCGACCAGGAAGGCGCGGGCACCGACCTTGGCCATGCGTTCCAGATCGCTCGTGGCATAGAGCCCACTTTCGGCGACCAGCAGGCGGTCGCCGGGCACCAGCCGTGCCAGTTGCTCGGTGGTGGCGAGATCGATCGAGAGCGTCTTCAGATTGCGGTTATTGACGCCGAGCAGCGGCGATTTCAGCTTCAAGGCGCGTTCCGTTTCGGCGGCGTCATGCACTTCGACCAGCACATCCATGCCGAGCTCGAAGGCCGCCGCTTCCAGTTCCGCCGCCTGGGCGTCGCTCAGCGCCGCCATGATCAGCAGGATGCAATCGGCGCCGATCGCCCGGGCCTCGACCACCTGATAGGGATCGAGCATGAAATCCTTGCGCAAGGCGGGCAGGGGCACGGCCTTGCGCGCTGCCTCGAGATAGCCGTCCTCGCCCTGGAAATATGGCTTGTCGGTCAGGACCGAGAGACAGGTCGCACCGCCGGCGAGATAAGATCGAGCCAAAGCCGGCGGGTCGAAATCGGCACGGATCACACCTTTCGACGGCGAGGCCTTCTTGATCTCGGCGATCAGCGCGAAGGAGCCGGCTCCGGCATTGCGTCGCAGGGCCTTGGCGAAACCGCGCGGCGGATCGATCCGGTTGCGCTCGGCGGCGGCGGCGGTGACGGCCGATAACGGCCGCTCACGCCGGCAGGCTTCGACATGCAGCCGCTTGTCGTCGCAGATCTTGACCAGCACGTCGCTCATGCGATGCTCCTCATGCGATGCTTCTCACGCGATATCGGCCGGCCGGTTGGTCAACTGCACCAGATGATCGAGCACCTGCCGGGCATGGCCGGAATCGATCGCCGCCGCCGCCTTCTTGGCGCCGGTCGCGAGATCCGGCGCGGCATCGGCGACGATCAGCGCCGCTGCCGCATTCATCAGCACGATGTCGCGGTAAGGTCCGACCTTGCCGGCGAACAATTCGATGATCGCCCGGGCATTGGCGGCAGGATCGCCGCCCTTGATATCCGCGGCCTTGTGGGTTGGGAGGCCGATATCGCCGGGCATCACCTGGAAGCGGCGGATCTCGCCATGCTTCAATTCGCAAACCTCGGTCGGGCCGGTGACGGTGATCTCGTCCAGCCCGTCGCTGCCGGTGACGATCCAGACATGCTCCGAGCCGAGATTCTTCAGCACATGGGCGATGGGTTCATGCCAATGCGTCGAGAAGACCCCCAGCAATTGCCGCGAGACGCCGGCCGGATTGGAGATCGGCCCCATGATGTTGAAGATCGTGCGGGTGCCAAGCTCGACCCGCGCGGGCCCGACATGGCGCATGGCGCTGTGATGGCGCTGGGCCCAGAGGAAGGTGGTGCCGACCTCGAACAGCGCCTGCTGCACCAGCTTCATATCGGTGTCGATATTGACGCCGAGCGCCGCCAGCACATCCGCCGCGCCGCTTTTCGAGGAGGCCGCGCGATTGCCGTGCTTCGCCACCTTGACGCCGCAGGCCGCGCAGATGAAGGCGACGGCGGTGGAAATATTCAGCGTGCCCGCACCATCGCCGCCGGTGCCGCAAACGTCGATGGCGCCGGCCGGCGCCTCGATCCGGCTCATTTTCTCCCGCATGACGGTGACGGCGCCGGTGATCTCTTCGACGGTTTCGCCGCGCACGCGCAGCGCCATCAGCAGGGCGCCGATCTGCGCCGGCGTCGCTTCGCCCGACATCATGATGTTGAAAGCTTCCTCGGCCTGGGCACGGCTCAACGCCTTGCCCTGCGCCGCGATGGCGATGACGCCCTTCAGATCGGTTGCGGTCATCGTGTCACGCGGCCTTGCCGGGCGAGCTAGGTATCCGGGCCGGATCGATGTTCATCCCGCAATCCTGCAGGAAATTCGCAAGCAGCTTATGGCCATGTTCCGAGGCGATGCTTTCGGGATGGAACTGCACCCCGGCCATGGGCAAGGCGCGGTGGCGCAGACCCATGATCAAGCCGTCATCGGTCTCGGCGGTGATCTCCAATTCGGCCGGCAGGCTTTCGCGCTCGACCAGCAGCGAGTGATAGCGCGTCGCGGTGAAATGATCCGGCAGGTCGCGGAACACGCTCTTGCCGGAATGGCGCACCTGGCTGAGCTTGCCATGCATCGGCTTCGGCGCACGGATCACCTTGCCGCCGAAAGCCTGGCCAATCGCCTGATGACCGAGGCACACGCCCAGGATCGGCGCAGCCTTCGCGCCGCGCTCACGGGCGGACTGGATCAGCTCGAGGCAGATGCCGGCACGGTCCGGGTCGCAGGGGCCGGGCGACAGGACGATCCCCTGGGGCTGCTTCGACCAAACCTCGGCCACACTGATCTGGTCATTGCGGCGAACCTCGATGGTCGCGCCCAAGGCCCCGAGATAGTGGTAAAGGTTGTAGGTGAAGCTATCGTAATTGTCGATTAAGATGAACATGATATCGAACTGTCGCTAAGCCCTCGGTGGATACCTTCAATCGGCCGGCAACCCTGAATTGACGATGACGGGGCAGACCGGATCGCGGGAGTGTAACAGGCAGCTTTCAGCAATGAAAGCCGTCCGAGCCGACCGAAATAGATCGGTCTCAGGCTTGTTGGATAAGGGATTGTCGGTCAAAGGCTGGCAAAGGCCAAGTGGCGGGAAGGTATCGTGGTTGGGGGAATGCCAGCGGGAGGATCGAGATCCTGGCCCGATCTGATAATGGAGCCGATCCTTTGGGGGGAACCGATCCTATGGGGCCTGCGCCCGTCTTTGCCGTGTTGACCGCATGATATCCTCGGATATGTCCCAGCCCGCGACATCCGGCCATCGACGTGGCGGGGGGCATAGCGGGGGGCCGGTTCTGTCGGTCGAGCCGCTCGCCATCATTCCCCAGGCCGGAGAGGTCGTGCGGGGCCGCTCGGAAGTGGATGAAGCGGCGGTGACCGGGCTGGTCCTGCCGGTTCTCAAGGGGCCTGGCGATTCTGTCCTGGCCGGCAGCCGGAATGGGGCGGAGACACTCGAAATCGCTGTCCAGGAAAATGCCAACCAGGAAGCGGCAGATCGAGAAGCGGCGGGCAAAGCAGGTGAGGTGGCGCGGGCCGGTCTCTTCGGTCCCTTCCTGCATCCTTGGAGCCGACGGCTGGTGGCCGTTGGCGTGGCGGCGATCCTGGCCGGCCTGATCTGGCTGGTCTGGACGGGCCGGCCCATCACGCCGCTCGGCGTGCTTTATCTGGTGATCGGCGTTTTTCCGCCGGGCCTTCTTCTGGTCTGGCCGAGCCAGCGTTTCGCGCTGCAAAGCTGGTTGCGGCGACATGGATTGGTCTGCCGGGATCTTGCACAATTGCGCCTGCTGCGCCGTAGCCGCCGGTTCATCTTCGGACAGGCGGGGAGCTTGAGCCAGGGACAGCTCCGTGTCGTCAGCCTGCAGCCGGCGCCTGACGTGAAGCCGGGCGACTTCATCACCCTGGCTGCCTCGGCGCATCAGATGGTCGAGGATGTCTGGGGGCGGGCGATCCTCGCTTTCGCGATTTCCCATCGTATCCGATTGCGCCCCTCGGAAAAGGTGCTGGTGACGCCCGGCGCTGGACTGTCGGCCGTGATCGACGGCCGGACCGTGCTGGTGGGACGGCGCACCTGGCTGGAGGAGCAGGGGATTGATGTCTCTATTCTCGATACCGCGATCCAGGAACACCTGCGTCTCGGGCGGCAAATCCTGCTGGTGGGCGTTGCCGCGCCGGAACCTGTCTGTCTCGGCGTGATTGCCTTGGCCGATCCACCGAAAGCAGGTGCCCAGGATCTGGTGAAGACGCTCAAGCAATCCGGTGTCGAAACCTTGCTGGTTGCTGGCGGCGATCCCGTCGCGACAGCGACGTTGAGCGGATTGCTGGGGGTTGACCGCAGCGTCGATGCGGTGGAGGCCAGCCGCTTCGATACCCGCGGCACTGTTGCGGTGGGCCGCCGCAACGATCGTGCCTTGCTGACGCGGTATGAAAGATCGATTGCCATCGGCGATGTCGCCGTCACACATGTGCCTGAAACCATCTTCGGTATCCGGCGGGAAGATCCTCGCCATGTCCTGGATTTCATCATGCTGGCGCAGACATTGCAGCGGCGCTTGCCCTTGACGCTGCTGCTCGTCTGGCTGACCGGTTGGCCGGTGGCATCGGCAGGACTGGGACTCATCACCATGACGCCACAATTGGCTGCTTATTGTCTCTGTATCGGCATTGTGATGGCAGTCTTTCTGGCTCAACTCTTGCGGCTGGTCGGCTCTCTCGCTAATGACGAGGTCGAAAATTAGAGAGCGATTCCGCTCCTACCGGCTTTGAGGACGGGACGATCAGCACGTGGCGAAACCACCAAAGAAGACCAAGACACGGCGCACGATCAAGTCGACGGGCAAGGGAACGACGCGCAAAGGTCGCCGCAAATCGCGTGCCGGCGGCTTCTCCCTGGCGACATTCCTGACAGGTTTGCGAAAGTCCTTCGGTCGCCTCTTTTCCGCGAAGGCCCTGTCCTGGACGGTGTTGAAGCCGCGTCTCGCATCCTGGCTGGATCATGCCGGTGCCCGCTTCAGCATGGGGATCGGCATCGGCCTGCTGGCGGGCCTCATTGCAGTGATGAGCTTCGGTCATATCGGCAAATGGATCGACCGGCACCGCGCACCGGAATCGGGACAGTATGCCGCCCAGGAGGCTGCGCCGAAGATCATCGAGGCGCCGGCTCCAAAACCGGCGGCGCAAAAGCCGGTGGAACAAAAACCTGTGCCGCCGGCGCAGCCCAAGCCGGTCATGCCGCCGATCGTGGAGCCGGACGCCCCGGCGTCAACTCCGTCAGCACCGCAGGCACCCGCCGCGACTGCGGGGATGGCGGCCAATCAGCAGATGCCAAATCAGTCAATGTCCGAGATCACTGAGCCGGAAGCGGCGCAGCAATTGGACAATCCGCAGCCAGCCGTCCCGCCATCCGCCAATACCGCGCCGCCGGCACCATCCGTTCCGATCGAGATGGGATCGAAACCCAATGACCAGCCGGCCTGGCTGCGCAATTCGGTGGCGATGCGGGCACCGGCGAACGGGCCGATGATCGCCATCATCCTGGACGATGTCGGCGTCGTCAAAGCCAATGCCGAGCAGGCGATCGAGCTGCCGGCACCGATCACCCTGTCCATGATGACCTATGCCGACGGTGTTGCGGATATGGCGGCGCGCGCCCATGCCAAGGGGCATGAACTGATGCTGCATGTGCCGATGCAGCCGGTGAACGGCAAGGTCGATCCCGGTCCGAATGCCCTGCTGGTGGGGTTGCCTACCGACGAGATCCGGCGGCGGCTGGATTGGGGGCTCGACCGCTTTTCCGGTTTCATCGGCATCAACAATCACATGGGCAGCCGCTTCACCCAGGACGAAGCCGGCATGCGGATCGTCATGCAGGAATTGCGGGCACGCGGCCTGCTGTTCCTGGATTCGAAGACCATTCCCAACAGCGTTGGCGGCAAGGTGGCCCGGGAAATGGGCGTGCCGCATGTCGATCGCGACGTCTTCCTGGATGACGACATGGCGCCGGCGGCCGTTGCCCGCCAATTGGCGCTGACCGAACGGGTGGCACGTAAGCAGGGCTATGCGATTGCCATCGGCCATCCCCATCCCGCGACCGTCGCCGTTCTGAAACAATGGATCGTCGAAGCCAGGCAGCGCGGTTTCGTCCTGGTACCGCTCAGTGCCATCGCCCGCCGGGAGAACGGCGTGACCGGATGATACCCCCGTCGATGGACCGGCCCGGCTCGACCGGTATCCGGTTTCATTGATGTATGGGCGGCCGGGCGATATACTTTTATGGTTGATCAGGTCGACCGGAATAAATCGTCGTTCCGTGCGGTCTGTATGCCAACGACCCTCCGGGCGCCCAGAATGCCTCTAACGGGCAGCCACCTGTCGTGCCCGCCAGAACGAGGTTTCCACCATGACATTCCGCTCAATGTCGTTACCCGTCCTGTCACTGGCCGTCGTGGCGCTCCTGGGCGCTTGCAGTGCCGGCACGCTGAATTATCGGTATGTGGAATCCGAATATGACACGCAGGAATATGCCAGCATCCCCTATACCAAGGCGATGAAGCTGGAGATCAACGGCAATCCCTTCAATATGCCGCAGGCGGATTTCAACAAGCTGGTCAATGATGCCGTCCAGGCGCCGGGGATGGTCCCGACCGATGCCAGCCCGTATCGTGTCCGCCTCAGCTTCAATCGCGGCGCGACGGCGACCTATCTGTGTGAAAGTACCGGCGATCCGGTCGATAAGGGGCTGGCCAGCGGCGGCATGAATGGCGGTGAGGTGACGCTGGCGGCGGCCCTGTGCAATGGCAAGGACGTGAGGACCTACACGCTCGGCAGCATCGACGATGTGAACGGCCCCGACGATCCGGCCTTCAAGAGCTTCCTGCGCCGGGCTGTGGTCTATCTCTTCCCCAGCACGCCAATGCATCCCAAGGGCGATCACGGCTGCAAGAACCGCTGCGGTTGAGATAACCAACCCATCCTCTCGGATGCGTTAAATGAAAACAGGGCAACCGCGTGAGCGGTTGCCCTGTTGCCATTTGATGGAAAGCGCAGATGTCAGCGGCCGCTCAGCGATTGCCCCGTTCAGCGATTACGCCTGTTCAGCGATTACCCCGGCCGGCGGCAAACCTGACGGCTTCCTGCGCGGCGCGCACCAGGGCCCGGGCCTTGTTCTGGCATTCCTGGTTTTCGCTTTCCGGCACGCTGTCATGGACGATGCCGGCGCCGGCCTGAACATACATGACGCCGTCCTTGATCACCGTGGTGCGCAAGGCGATGCAGGTATCCATGGTGCCGTTGGCGGCGAAATAACCGACGGCGCCTGCATAAATGCCACGCTTCTCCGGCTCGAGCTCCTCGATGATTTCCATCGCGCGCACCTTGGGCGCACCGGAAACCGTGCCGGCGGGAAAGCCGGCGCGCAAGGCATCCATCGCGTCGAATTGCGGCGCGATCCGGCCCTCGACATTCGACACGATATGCATCACGTGGGAGTAGTTCTCGATGGTGAACTGATCGGTCACCTTGACCGTACCGATCTCCGCCACGCGGCCGACATCGTTGCGGCCGAGATCGAGCAGCATGAGATGCTCCGCCAGCTCCTTCTGATCGGCCAGCAGATCGGCGGCAAGAGCGCGATCCTCATCCGGCGTCGCGCCGCGCTTGCGGGTACCGGCGATGGGCCGGATGGTGACGGTGTCGTCGCGCAGCCGCACCAGGATTTCCGGGCTGGAGCCGACGATGGAGAAATCGCCGAGATCGAGGAAGAACAGGAACGGTGAGGGATTCACCCGGCGCAAGGCGCGGTAGAGCGAGAAGGGCGGCAGGGTGAAGGGCAGGCTGAAGCGCTGCGACAACACCACCTGGAAGATATCGCCGGCCAGGATGTAATCCTTGGCTTTCTCCACCATCGCGCGGAACTGCGCGTCGGTGAGATTGCCCTTCGGCTCGGGCAGTTCCGGCAACGGCTCGCTGGCGCCGCGCTGTTGCGGCAGGCTGCGGTCGAGATCGGCGACGATGTCGCTGAGCCGTTCCAGAGCCTGATTATAGGCCGCCCGCGCCGAGACGCCTTCGCGCGGCCAGATCGGTGTCACCACGGTGATCATGTCCTCGACATTGTCGAAGATCGCGATCACGGTCGGCCGCAGGAAAATGCTGTCAGGCAGTTGCAGGTTGTTCGGCGTCAGATCCGGCAGCTTCTCCATCTGCCGGACCATGTCATAGCCGAGATAGCCGAACAGGCCGGAGGCCATGGGCGGCAAACCCTGCGGCAGATCGATGCGGCTTTCGGCGATGAGGTCGCGCAGCGAGTCCAAAGCCGGTTTGTCGATGGCCGTGAATTCCTCCGGCTGGAAGCGTGCCTGACGGTTGATCTCCGCCTTGTCGCCGCGACAGCGCCAGATCAGATCCGGCTTCAGGCCGATCAGCGAATAGCGGCCGCGGACGGCGCCGCCTTCGACGGATTCCAGCAGGAAGGAATTGGCGCGGCCATCCGCCAGCTTGAGCATGGCGGAAACCGGCGTTTCCAGATCGGCCACCAGTTTCGCCCAGACCACCTGCGGCTTGCCGCTGTCATAGGTGGCGGAAAAGCTGTCGAATTGCGGAGCTACTTTCATTCTTCGGCCAGAACCTTGTCGATCAACTGATCGTTTCGCTTGACCGGGATTTCCTTCCGCAAGGCAGCGGCGAACTGGACCGAGAGATCGTTCAGCAGATCCTGCTGCACCTTGTCGGCGACCATCTTCGCATCGTCCTTGTGATCGGCGGCAACCGCCGGGGTGATCCCGGTGAGCTGGGCGATGACCGGTCCGTCAGGCGTTTCACCCTGGAAGTAATCGCCTTTCTTGGCGGCGAACAATTGCTTCGCCAGATCGGCATCGACCCCGTTCTCCGGATCGCCGACGGTGCGGGCGAAGGGATTGCTGTGCTTGACGTCCAGCTTCAACGCCTTGGCCTCGGTGGCGAGATCGCCGCCCTTGCGCAGCTTGTCGATCAGAGCCTTGGCCTTGTCGGTCGCGGCGGCGCGCTGCTTGTCGGCGGTCCAGTCCTTGGTCACCTGGTCCTTGACCTCGGCCAGGGGCTTCTCTTCCGGCGGGGTGATGCCGGTGACCTGCACCACGGCATAGCCGCCATCCGGCATCGCCGTCACCTGGCTGGTATTGCCGCTTTCGGTCTGTTGGATGAGACCCACCACTTCGCGCCGCAGCCCCAGATCCTTGCCGTCACGATCGGTGCCGATCGAATCCACGGCATCATAGGTCTGGGCGGTCAGATGCAGCTTGTCGGCCGTTTCTTTGACGCTGGCGCCGCCGGCGAGGGTATCATCGAGCTGATTGACGATGGACACCATTTCATCGCTGGCCTTGGCCAAAGCGAGGCTGTCGCGAAGCTGCTGTTTCACCTGATCCAGGCTCTGGATATTGGCCGGCGTGATGCCCTTCACATGCACCAGGTGATAGCCGAAGGGGCTCTTGATCGGCGCGGAGACGCCGTCGGCCTTGAGGGCGAAAGCCGGATCCTGCAATTCCTTCGGCTGCAGCTTGTCCTTGGCGACCGTGCCGAGCTGAACCGGCAACGTGCCGCCGCCGGCTTCCTTCACCGCATCGGCGAAGGTCTTGCCGGATTTCATGGCGTCGAGGATCTTCTGTGCGGCCGGCTCGTCCTTGACCACGACCTGTTCCACGTCGCGCAATTCGGGCGAGGAGAATTCGGCCTGGCGGGATTTGTATTCCTGCTCGATATCGGCATCGCTGATGGTGATGTTCTTGGTGAAATCAGCCGGCGAGAGCTGAAGCACCGTGACGGCCCGGTATTCCGGCCGCATGTAGTTCTTGGCGTGATCCTTATGGAACTGCGTCAGGTCGGCATCGCTCGGCTTGGCGATATCGGTGATGGAGGAGGCCGGGATGACCAGGGTATCGGCGGTACGGGTTTCCGCCTGATAGGCGTAAATCTCGTCGGCCAGCTCCTGCGGGGCGGTCACGGAACCGAACACGGCGTTGAAGAACTGGCGGTCCTCCAATTCGTTGCGGATCGAGTCGTAATAGCTGGCTTCATCCAGGTTGTTCTGGCGCAGGACGGCGAGGAAAGCCTTGCGGTCGAACTTGCCGTCGATGCCGTGGAAGCCGGGTTCGCTCTGGATCGTCTGTACGACGAAGGTCGCCGGCACGGTCAGGCCGAGCTGCTGGGTGAAGGCCCGCACCAGGTTGAGGTTGATCGCCCGTTCGACAAGCTGCTGGGGAATGCCCGCGGCCTTGATCTGCTGAGGCGTCAGATGCAGGCCCTGCTGCTGGTAGTTCTGCACCACCTGGCGCAGGTCACGGCTGAGATCCGCCTGGCTATATTCCCGTTTGCCGATCGTGGCGATCGGCTGGCTCTTTGTGTCGCCACGGAAGATGTCGCCGACACCCCAGGCCGCGAAAGCGACGATCAGGAGCACGAACAGGATTTTTGCAACCAGGGAGGTTGTCTTGTGCCGAATGGTGCTGAGCATCTTGTTCTACCAAATGAAAAATCGGGCGGCATCATAGGGATGGCGGCAGGCGGCGGCAAGCGCTCAAGGTAGCCGCCCGCGGTAACCTTCCGGGCGGTTCCGGCCGACTGGCAGAGCCGGGCGGCCTGTGTTACCTAAGCCGCCGATCGACCGACCAACCAGGGAAGAGGGGTAAAGCGACCATGTCGACGCCGAATGTGCGGCCGCTGGCAGCCGGCAACTGGAAGATGAACGGCACCCGGCTGATGACCGCCGAGCTGATCGCTGGACTGGCGCAGCGGGCGAATTCGGCCAAAGGCCTGGCGGCGGAAATCCTGGTTTGCCCGCCTTTCCCGTATCTGGGCGGTGCCGTTTCGGCGGCCTCCGGCACCACCATCGCCGTCGGTGGGCAGGATTGCCATGCCAAGGCTTCTGGCGCCCATACCGGCGATGTGGCGGCGGCCATGCTGGCGGATCTCGGCTGCGGATATGTCATCCTGGGCCATTCCGAGCGCCGCACGGATCACGGCGAATCGAGCGTTCTGGTGGCGGCCAAGGCGGCGGCGGCCCTGGCGGCGGGATTGACGGCGATCATCTGCGTCGGCGAGACGGAAGCCGAACGGGATCGGGGCGAAACCCTGAAAGTCGTTGAAAATCAGATCGTTGAATCGCTGCCGGCGGGTGTAACTGCAGCCAATCTGGTGATCGCCTATGAGCCGGTCTGGGCGATCGGCACCGGCCGCACGCCGACCATCGAGGATGTGGCCTCGGTCCATGCCCTGATCCGCAAGCTGCTGACGGCCAAGTTGGCCGATGGCGGGAAAGTCCGCATTCTCTATGGCGGTTCGGTCAAGCCCAGCAATGCGGCGGAATTGATGGCGGTTCCCGAGGTGAACGGCGCCCTGGTCGGGGGCGCCAGCCTGAAGGCAGAGGATTTCTGGGCGATTGTCGCGGCTTGCCGTTGAGCGGCCGCGTCCCCATCTGATCGTCTTTGTTATCTTTCACTGGCCAAGTTCGGGCAAAACCGCTAGAACGCGGCCAAATTGACGTGAATTCAAAGGATTGGTGCGATGATTATCGTACTGGTGTTGCATATCGTGATCGCCGTCTTCCTGGTCGGCATGATTCTGGTGCAGAAGAATGAAGGCGGCCTGGGCGGTCTCGGCGGCGGTTCGGGCAGCGGCGGCATGGGCGGTTTCCTGGCCGGTCGGACCCAGGCCAACCTTCTGACCCGGACGACGGCCGGCCTGGCGGCGGCTTTCTTCGTGACCAGCCTGGTTCTGGCGATCATGTCGACCCATGGCGGTCAGACGCAGTTGGTGCCCGATGCGGGGGCTCCAGCCAGCAAGATCAGCGTCCCGGCACCGGCCGCGCCGGCTGAATCGGGTACGGCCCCAACGACTAATCCGGCAACCAATAATGCCGCGCCGGCACCGGCCGCGCCCAGCGGGGGCAGCACGGCCCCAGCGCCGGCCGCGCCGGCCGGTCAGTAAGCAGGGCCGAATGATAAGTCGGCCGGTCAGTCCGGCCGTCGGTTAAGTTAAGTCCAAACGACATACACCTGAGTCGCAGTTTGAACGGCGACTCAGGTCAAGCAGTAAGTTGAGCCGGGGCAGCGATTGTTCGCTTGCCCCTTTACCCTGTTTCGTTTCATAAAGTCTGTCCATGACTCGCTATATTTTTATCACCGGCGGCGTGGTTTCCTCTTTAGGAAAAGGCCTCTCGTCGGCGGCTCTGGGCGCGCTGCTGCAAGCCCGCGGCTTCAAGGTTCGTCTCCGCAAATTAGATCCGTATTTGAACGTTGATCCGGGCACCATGAGCCCGTATCAGCACGGCGAGGTCTATGTCACGGATGACGGTGCGGAAACCGATCTCGATCTTGGTCATTACGAGCGCTTCACCGGGATTTCCTCTCGGCGCAGCGACAGCGTGACCACGGGCCGGATCTATTCGGACGTGTTGGCCAAGGAACGGCGCGGCGACTATCTCGGCGCCACGATCCAGGTCATTCCCCATGTCACGGATGCGATCAAGGACTGGATCAAGGCCGATGTCACCGACGAGGATTTCGTCCTGTGTGAAATCGGCGGCACGGTGGGCGATATCGAGAGCCTGCCGTTCCTGGAGGCGATCCGTCAGTTCGCTAACGAGATGGGTCGTGAACGCTCCATGTTCGTGCACCTGACCCTGGTGCCCTGGATTCCGGCGGCGGGCGAGCTGAAGACCAAGCCGACCCAGCATTCGGTCAAGGAACTGCAATCGGTCGGTATCCAGCCGGACATTCTGCTGTGCCGCTGCGATCGTGAAATCCCCGCCGATAGCCGGCGCAAGATCGCCCAGTTCTGTAACCTGCGCCCCTCGGCTGTCATCCAGGCGTTGGATGTGGACACGATCTATGCGGTGCCCTTGGCATATCACGCCGAAGGCTATGACCGCGAGGTCTGCCGCCATTTCGGCCTCGATGTGCGCGAGCCGGATCTCAGCCGCTGGCAGCAGGTGGTCGATCGCATCCGCTCGCCGGAAGGCGAGGTGAGCATCGCCGTCGTCGGCAAGTACACGTCGTTGCTCGATGCCTATAAGTCGCTGGCGGAATCGCTGCGCCATGGCGGCATCGCCAACAATGTGAAGGTCAATCTCAACTGGATCGATTCCGAGGTCTTCGAGCGCGACGACGCGGTCCAGCATCTGGAGAATGTCCACGGCATCCTGGTGCCGGGCGGCTTCGGTGAGCGCGGTTCGGAAGGCAAGATCGCGGCGGCCCGGTTCGCCCGCGAACGCAAGATTCCCTATTTCGGCATTTGCTTCGGCATGCAGATGGCGGTGATCGAGGCGGCGCGGCATCTGGCCGGTATCGAGAAAGCCGGATCGACCGAATTCGGCCCCTGCACCGAACCGGTGGTCGGCCTGATGACCGAATGGGTGCGCGGCAATACGCTGGAGAAGCGGGCGGCCGGCGGCGATCTCGGCGGCACCATGCGGCTCGGCGCCTATGACTGCAATCTGGCCGTTGGCAGCCAGGTGTCGGAGATCTATGGATCGCAGGCGATCAGCGAGCGCCATCGTCATCGCTACGAGGTCAATATCAATTACAAGGACCGCCTGGAGAAGGTTGGCCTGCGTTTCTCCGGCATGTCGCCGGATGGCGTGCTGCCCGAGATCGTCGAGATTCCCGACCATCCGTGGTTCATCGGCGTGCAGTTCCATCCCGAACTGAAATCGCGCCTGTTCGAACCGCATCCGCTGTTCTCGTCCTTCATCTCGGCGGCGGTCACCCAGTCGCGCCTCGTCTAAGAGAGTCAGAGTATCGTCGCCATGACCACTATTCGTGTCGGAAACCTGGAAGTCGCGAATCACAAGCCGATGGTGATGATCGGCGGCATGAATGTGCTGGAGGAACGCGACACCGTGTTCCGCGTGGCGGAGGTCTTCTGTGCGGCGACGCAGAAGATCGGCATGCCCTATGTCTTCAAGGCATCCTTCGACAAGGCGAACCGGTCCTCGATCCATTCCTTTCGCGGCCCCGGCCTCGAGGAAGGATTGAAGCTGCTGGGCGAGGTCAAGTCGCGCTTCGGTGTTCCCGTCCTGACCGATGTCCACAGCCCCGAACAGGCGGCACCGGTCGCGGCGGTCTGCGACATCCTGCAGGTCCCGGCCTTCCTTGCCCGGCAGACCGATCTGATCGCCGCCATGGCCAAGACCGGTGCGGTGATCAATGTCAAGAAGCCGCAATTCATGAGCCCGCCGCAGATCAAGAACATCGTCGAGAAGATCCAGGAATGCGGCAATGAGCGCATCCTGCTTTGCGAGCGGGGTTCCTGCTTCGGCTATGACAATCTCGTGGTGGATATGCTGGGCTTCCGCACCATGAAGACGGTCAGCAACGACCTGCCGATCATCTTCGATGCGACCCATGCCCTGCAGATGCGCGATCCGACGGCCGAGAAATCCGGCGGGCGCCGGGCTCAGATTGCCGAGCTGGCGCGGGCGGGCATCGCGATCGGCATCGCCGGCCTCTTCATCGAGGCCCATCCGGAGCCGGACAAGGCGAAATGCGACGGCCCCTGCGCCCTGCCGTTGGCCAAGCTGCCGGCCTTCCTCGAGCAGATGAAGACGCTCGACGACTTGGTCAAGGGCTTCGCGCCGCTCGATATCGCCTGATGGCAGGAAATGCCGCCCGGCCGTCCTTGCGGACGGGAACGGGCGGCGCCAGGATTGCCGGATCATCTCATCTGCGGGAGATATCCGATGGCATTGGAAATGCGCGCCGCCTGCGAAAAATGCAGCCATGCGCTGCCCCACGAGGGCGAGGCCTATATCTGCTCTTACGAATGCAGCTTCTGCGCCGAGTGCACCCGGTCGATGGACGGCGTGTGCCCGAATTGCGGTGGCGAATTGCTGCGCCGGCCAAAGCGCCGGGCCAAGAGTGCCGCATAGATATCGGATCACCCTCATCCAATCGTTTCCGGCCCGTGGTTGACCCGTCTTCCATCGCCTTCTACCCTTCCGGGAAGCAAGGCGAGGGGACGGGATGGCGAATCCGCGAGAGACCATCGAACTGAGCAGAGCGGCGGCGCAGCAGGCGCCCGGCTTGCTGCGGTATATCGGCCAGCGTTTCAGTCAGGATTCCTGCCCCTCGATCGCGGCGGCGCTGAGCTATAATTCGCTGCTGGCCCTGGTGCCATTGCTGGCGATCGGCCTTGCCATGTTCGCTGCCTTTCCGGCATTCAGCACGATCCGCGAGGATATGCTGAAGGCGCTGTTCGAGAATGTCGCGCCCTCGATCGGCACGAGTGTCCAGCATTACCTGCAGACCTTCATCGAGAATGCCGGCAAGACCACCGGGGTCGGCGTGGTCGGTCTGGGGGTCACGTCGGTCCTGCTCTTTAACACCATCCAGACCGCCTTCGACCGGATCTGGGGCGTCTCGCGCGGCCGTGCCACGATCAACCGGCTGATCATCTATTGGGCCCTGATCACCCTGGGGCCGATGCTCTTCGGCGCCAGCTTCTCCATTTCCGGCTATGTCTTTGCGAAAATGCAGACGGTCGGGACCTATGGCATTTCCACCGGCCTGCGCCTGGTCAGCGCGATCATGCCCTTCCTGCTGGAAGCCTTCGGCTTCGCCGTCTTCTACCGGTTGATCCCGTCGCGTTACGTGCGCCTCAGCGATGCCGCGACCGGTGCTTTCTTCGCCGCGCTGTTGTTCGAGCTGCTGAAGCACGGCTTCGGCCTCTATCTCTATTACGTGCCGACCTATCAGGCGGTCTATGGCGCCATTGCCTTGCTGCCGGTCTTCCTGCTCTGGATGTATCTGGTCTGGCTGATCGTGCTGGTGGGCGCCGAGATCACCGCCGCTTTGCCGGAATGGCGCGCCGGGCGGCGGAGCGTCGGGGGTGGCATCCGCCGCTCCGATACCTTCGCCCTGGCGCTCGGCGTGCTGCAGCAATTGAGCGGCGCGGCGCAGCACGGCACCGGGATGCGGCTCATGCAATTGCAGCGCGAATTGCGGGCCGATCCCGGACGGCTGCTCTCGACCCTGGAAGCGCTGAAGGCCGCCAGCATTCTGACACATGGCGATAACGACCGCTGGCATCTCAGCCGCGATCTCAGGAGTCTCAGCTTCTATGACCTGTGCCGCCAGCTCGGCTTGATCCTGAGCGATCCGACCGACGATCCCGGCAGTCTCGCTCCCCTGGTCGACCGCCTGAACGCGGCCGAGCGCGGTATGCTGGCAAGTTCGGTGGAGGAGGGGCTGTCGTCGCTCAGCCGTTCCTCCGACACGAAATCGGGATAGTTCTCGTGCGGTGACCCCGCTATAACGGACAGCCCTTGATCCGTTACCGGCAACCAGCGGTCCCCGCCGCGTTACAAGAGGTAAAAGACATGAGCGCCATCATCGACATCACTGCCCGTCAAATCCTGGACAGCCGCGGTAATCCGACGGTGGAAGTCGATGTGACCCTGGAGAGCGGCGCCTTCGGCCGCGCGGCGGTGCCCTCGGGCGCCTCGACCGGCGCCCATGAGGCGGTGGAGCTGCGCGACGGCGACAAGAAGCTCTATCTGGGCAAGGGCGTGCTGAATGCCGTGGCTGCCGCCAATGGCGAGATTTTCGATGCGGTCGCCGGGCTGGAAGCCAGCGATCAGGTGAAGGTCGACCAGACCATGATCGAGCTGGACGGCACGCCGAACAAGGCGCGCCTCGGCGCCAATGCCATTCTCGGCGTCAGCCTGGCCGTG
>CAYOQR010000082.1:0-22278 GCA_964406155.1 uncultured Rhodospirillaceae bacterium
GACGTCTCTTATATCGCCTGCGCCCGCAAGCTGCTGGGGGCGCCGGATGCGGTCTTCCCGCAATTCGCCACCCATAATGCCCATACGCTGTCGACCATCTATGCGCTAGCCGGCGCGAATTTCTATGTGGGCCAGTATGAGTTCCAGTGCCTGCACGGCATGGGCGAGCCGCTTTATGAGGAAGTCGTCGGGCGCGAAAATCTCAACCGGCCGTGCCGGGTCTATGCCCCGGTCGGCACGCATGAAACATTGCTTGCCTATCTGGTGCGGCGCCTGCTGGAAAACGGTGCCAATACTTCCTTCGTCAACCGCATCGGCGACCGGAATATCCGGGTCGACGAGCTGATCGCCGATCCGGTGGAGCAGGTACGCAACAGCCTGCCGGTCGGTGCGCCGCATGCACAGATCGCCCTGCCGCGCGATCTCTTCGGCGCGGAGCGGCCGAATTCGGCGGGCCTCGATCTCTCCAATGAGCAGCGTCTGGCCTCGCTCTCGGCGGCCTTGCTGGCCGGTGCCGACAGTTCCTGGCGGGCCGTGCCGCTGCTGGCCGACGGACCGCAAGAGGGGCCGGGCCGGGAGATCCGCAATCCCGCCAATCACCGCGATCTGGTCGGCCTCAGCATCGATGCCTCGCCGCAACAGGTTGATGCCGCCTTCGGCCACGCCGTTGCTGCCGCGCCGATCTGGCAGTCGACCCAGCCGGAGGAGCGGGCCGCCTGCCTGATGCGCGCCGCCGATCTGATGGAAGCGCGCATGCCGACCTTGCTGGGCGTGATCGTACGCGAAGCCGGCAAGTCGCTGCCGAATGCCATTGCCGAAGTGCGCGAGGCGGTCGATTTCCTGCGCTATTACGCCAGCGAGATCCGCACGCATTTCTCCAACGACACGCATCGGCCGCTGGGTCCGGTCGTCTGCATCAGCCCGTGGAATTTCCCACTGGCGATCTTCACCGGCCAGGTGGCGGCGGCCCTCGCGGCCGGCAATCCGGTGCTGGCCAAGCCGGCGGAGGAAACGCCATTGATCGCGGCCCAGGCCGTGCAGTTGCTGCATGAGGCCGGCATTCCGGCGGGTGCCGTTCAGTTGCTGCCGGGTGCCGGCGATGTCGGCGCGGCCCTGGTCGGCGATGCGCGGGTGCGCGGGGTGATGTTCACCGGTTCGACCGAGGTCGCCCGGCTCATTCAGCGGCAGCTCGCCGACAGGTTGAGCCCGGAAGGCCGGCCCATTCCGCTGATCGCCGAAACCGGCGGGCAAAATGCCATGATCGTCGATTCCTCGGCACTGCCGGAACAGGTGATCGCCGATGCCCTGAACTCGGCCTTCGATTCCGCCGGCCAGCGCTGCTCGGCCTTGCGCGTGCTCTGCATCCAGGAGGATGTGGCGGACCGGGTGATGGAGATGCTGAAGGGCGCCCTGGCGGAACTGGTCGTCGGTAATCCGGACCGGCTCTCGACCGATGTCGGCCCGGTCATCACCCGCGAAGCCCAGCAGACGATCCTCGACCATATCGAGGCCATGCGCGACGGCGAGCACAAGGTGCATCAACTTCCGCTCGCCGAGGCTTGCAAGAACGGCACCTTCGTCGCGCCGACCATCATCGAGATCGGCAGCATGAAGGAATTGAAGCGCGAGGTCTTCGGGCCGGTCCTGCATGTGCTGAAATACGACCGGGAAAACATCGATGGCCTGATCGCCGAGATCAACGGAACCGGTTATGCCCTGACTTTCGGTGTCCATACCCGGATCGATGAGACGATCGCCCATGTCACCGAGAAGATCGAGGCCGGCAATATCTATGTGAACCGGAACATCGTCGGTGCCGTGGTCGGGGTCCAGCCCTTCGGCGGCCAGGGTCTGTCGGGCACGGGACCGAAAGCAGGCGGGCCGCTCTATCTGCGCCGCCTCTTGAGCGCGCAGCCAAAGCTGCAGGGTTCGCTCAGCAAGGGCAAGGCGCCGGTGGCGGGGACGGTTTGGGCCGACTGGCTGACGCAGCAGGGCCGCAACATGGAGGCGGAAAGGTGCCGCGACTATCTGCGGCATACGCCCTTCGATGCGGTTCTCGATTTGCCTGGACCGGTGGGTGAGCGTAACGTCTATGGGCTGACGCCGCGCGGTGCCGTTCTATGCGTGGCACAGAGCGAAACCGGATTGCTGCTGCAGATCGGCGCGGCGCTGGCCACGGGCAACCGCGTGCTGGTCTCGGCACCGAGCAATATTCAAGGCTTGTTGTCGAAGGTACCGCAAAGTTTGCGGGCGGAGATCAGCAGCACGACGGATCTCGCCTCGGCGGTTTTCGACGTGGTGCTTTATGAGGGCGACAGCGATGCCTTGCGGTCGCTCTGCCAGGAAGTTGCCCGGCGTGGCGGCGAGATCGTGCCGGTTTACGGGATCAGCCGCGAGACCTTGGCCGATGGCAGCCAGGACTATGCCCTGGAATGGCTGGTGCACGAACATTCGGTCAGCACCAACACGGCGGCGGCCGGTGGCAATGCCAGCCTGATGGCCATCGGATGATCTTCCGGCATCCGAAGTGAAAGAAAAAGAGGCGGTCCGTGAGGGCCGCCTCTTGGCTTTTGAACAGAGCGGACGTTACACCAGTTCGGCGATGATCTGGTCCGTCGTCCGTTGCCGGCAGTATCCCTTGATGGTCTGGAGCGAATTGTTATGCCGCTCCGTCGAATAGGTGAGGCAGGCATCGGTCGCCTGGGTGACGAGATAGCCGAGATCGCAGGCATCGCGAATGGCGGATTCGACGCATTGATCGGTGATCAAGCCGCTGATGATCAACTGCCGGATACCAAGATTGCGCAGGATGTAATCGATATGGGTCGAGACGAAGACGCTGCTGGAAGATTTCGGCAGCCAGATCTCGTCCTCCGTCGGCGCCAGCTCGTCGATCACCTTGCCGTCCCAGGAGCCTTTCGGCACGTTGAAGCCGGTGATCTTGTAATCGAGGCTGCGATCCCGGCCGTCCAGGGTCAGGCTCTCAATGGTGGTGTAGAGCACCTCCACGCCGGCCTTTCGGCTGGCCTGCTGCAGGCGCTGCATGTTGGGGACGACACGGCTTTCCAATTCGTGGAAGAACCAGCCGTAACGCGCCTGGAAATCCGCTTCGGCGATATCCTTGAATTCTGCGCCCTTCCGCTTGGCGGCGAAATTCTGCACGTCGATAAAGAGCAGGGCCGTCTGGGAGAGGACGAGCGGCACTTCGCGGCTCAGGGTCTGGGATGTCGATTGCTGGGTCATGTGTCGTCTACCATCCGCTATAGGGGGCAAGTTTGGAATCGTCGAAGCGGCCGGCTTCGATATCGCTCAGCGCCTGGTCGAAAATGGCCAAGGCGGCATCGGCATCCGCCGCGGAAATCGTCAAGGGTGGTGTCAATTCAATGACATTGCCGTGGATGCCGCAATACATCACGATCAGGCCGAGCTCGAAACAGCGATAGGCTAGACGGGCTGCTTCTCGGGCGGCCGGCTCCCGTGTCGTCCGGTCGCGCACCAGTTCGATGCCGATGATCAGGCCCATGCCACGCACATCGCCGATCAGCGGATGCGACTTCGCCAGGTTTTCCAGGCCGTCGATGAGGCGCCGGCCCATGGTCGCGGCATTGGCGCGCAAATCTTCCTTTTCGACGACATCGAGCACGGCCTTGCCGGCGGCACAGGGAGCCGGCGATCCGCCGAGGGTAAAGAGATTGTAGGTACCAACATCGAGCAGTTCCCGGCGTCCGACGACGGCGGAAAGCGGCAGGCCGCCGCCCAGTGGCTTACCGAGACTGACGGCATCGGCGACGACACCGGCATGTTCGAAGGCGAACCAGCGCCCGGTGCGGCCGAGCCCGGTTTTCACTTCGTCGAAGACCAGCCAGATGCCATATCTGTCGCACAGCTCTCGAAGGGCGGGGATGTAATTCGCCGGGGGAACGATGTCGCCCGCATCGGACTGCATCGCTTCCATGACGATCGCCGCCGTATCGCCGGCCGGCGAGGTCGTCTGCAGGGTGCGCTCGACGAAATCGAGGCATTTCAGCGAGCAGCCACCCCGGCTGCACGGGCCCCAACTGCAGCGATAGGGATCTGGATAGGGGACCTTCGTCACATTGCCAACGCCGATGACATCGGCCTGGGTCTGATGGCCGGAAAGGATGGCGGAGCCGGTCGTTTGCCCATGATAGGCGCCGACGAAGGTGATCAGGCGCCGCCGGCCGGTTGCCTTGGGCAACAGCCGCGACAGGCAGTCATTGGCATCCGATCCGGTGGTGCCGAACCAGACGCGTTTCTCGAAATCGCCCGGGACGATCTGAATGAGACGTTCCGCCAGATCGATAGCTGTCGTGCTGGGATAGCAGCAATGCATGGTCGTCCAGATACCGTCGAGGGCATCGAGGATGGCCTGCCGGATCTCCGGATGCCGGTAACCCGTCTGAACCACGGCGGCGGCGGCAATGAAATCGAGATAGGTCTTGCCGTCGATATCGGTGATCCGTACCCCTTCGGCCGTGGCCGGCACGAAGGGGTAGAGGCGGATCTTCATGACATTGCCGATGGCGGTGGCTTCTCGCGCCAGGGCATCCTCGGCGGCGGTCTGATTGGGAAGCGTCGCCAGGCCCATCACTGGATCGGTCATCTCCGTCATCTGGCATCCTCCAGCTTCGCGGAATGCGTGCTCTTATCCCAGCGGGTAGATGCGCCGGGCATTGTCCTGCGCGACCAGCTTGATGATCTCCTCGGCATCGGCCAGGGAACAGCAATCCTCCGCCAGCCAGCGGTCCAGGACCTTCCGCATGGCGCGGCGGAACAGCATGGCGCCGAGGTAATAAAGCTCGCTGAGGCCGAAAGCGTCGGAGCTGTAAAGGAGCTTGGAGAATTTCCCCATCTCCATCGCCTCGCCGAGGATATCGGTCGACATGGGCGCGGCATAGTTCAGGATCACGCCGACATCGTAATAGACGTTCTGGAACACCTCGGACAGCCAGGCCGCCTCGCGCTGGAACGGATAATTGTGGAGGAGGGTGATCGGAACCTCCCACTTTTCCATATCGGCGATGAAATCGGTGAAATGGGTGGGATCGCAGGCATGCATATAGACATCGGGATCGCCGAAGCCGACATGGACCTGCATGGGGAAGCGATGGGTCCGGCACAATTCCGCGCCCAGCCAGAGGCCATGCCGGACGACGGTCGGATCGTTCAGCCGCACCTTGCTATTGGCGGCATTCTGCCGGAACCAGGCATCGGCGGCCTGGTCCACCTCGCTGCGCGACGGGGCGGTCTGGTCGATCTTGAAGGTACAGCGATAGGCGACGATAGTTTTCAACCCGACCGCCGTCTTGGCGCGCTCGGCCAGAAGATCGGCGAAGGCGCCGGCGAAGTCGCGCGCGGCGACGCCGGAGCGCGCCACTTCCTCGGCAACCGCCTCGATCCGGACAATTTCCTTGGCGGGACGGGCGGCCATCTCCGCCATCGCCGGGACACCGGCGATCGAGGTGCTGCGATGCCCCGTATCGACCAGCAGCTCATCCAGGCCGCTGGCCCGCAGGAAGCGGCGATTGACTTCGGCGGCACCAAGGGCGAGCCGGCGCTCGACATAGGCCTCGGCCGGGCAGGACGGTTCCAGATCCAGCATGGGCGCGCACCAGCGGCGGATCGCCAGGCCCAATGGCTTCTGGAATTCCGTCGTGCCGGCGGGAGCCGGCCGATAGCTTTCGCTGAACAGGGCCTGGAAGCCGGCGAAGTCCAGTTCAGCCGGCGACACGCCGTGGCAATGATGATCGATCAAGGGCAGATCGAGGGCTGTTTCAGTAAGCATCCTGGTACCTCTGACACATGGCTTCGGTGGTTTGGCCGGCGAACATCTCGATCTCCTTGCGCTTGACCGCGACATAGGAGGCATACATGGTCGCCGGCATCCAGCCCCTGGCAACCGGATCAGCTTCCAATATCGCCAGGGCGGCTTCAAGCGAGTCCGGCAACGGCTCGATGCCGCGTGCCTGCCGTTCGGCTTCGCTGAGGTCGCTGGGATCGCAATCGACCGCCTCGGGCAGCGGCAATTTTCCGCGAATACCTTCCAGACCGGCCCGGATCATGGCGCCGATCACCAGATAGGGATTGGCGGTCGCATCGGGCGCACGCAATTCCATGTTGAAGGCCTTGGCCTTCTTCGCGGGATCGCGCTCCGGCGAGGGGCAGATCCGCACCGCCGCTTCGCGGTTCTGGATGCCGAAACTCGCATAGCCGCAGGACCAGTGGTGTGGGCCCAGGCGCAGATAGGAGACCGGGCTCGAGGCGATCAGCGCGCAGATCGCCGGCAGGTGTTTGACCAGGCCGGCGATGAAATGCTGCGCGACTTTTGCCGCGCCACCCGGACCTTCGGGGTCGTAAGCCGCATTGCGTCCATCGCGGTCGAGAAAACTGAAATGGATATGGGCCCCATTGCCAACGCTGGTCGGCGTCGGTTTCGGCGAAAAGCTGGCCTTGTAGCCGAGGCGTCGGGCGACCTCGCGGATGACTTCGCGGGTGATGATGCAGCGGTCGCCGGCCGCCGCGCCGACCGCCGGCGCCGTGGAAACCTCATACTGCCGGACGCCATATTCGGGCTCCAGGGTCTCCGGTTCGACGCCGGCCGCCATGAGTGCCTTGGCGAGATCGCGGATGAAAACGGGCGCCTCGCGCATGGCGGCCATGGAGAAGGGCGTGGTGAGCGGCAGGGTGGGGCCGGTCAGCAGGAATTCATGTTCGAAAGCGGCGGTGAAGCGCAATCCCGTTTCCCGCTCGAAATCGGCCAGCGCCGATTTCATGAAGCCCCGGGTGCAGCAATCCCAGTTGCTGCCATCGGCGACCTTGGAATCGCAGAGCAGGAAATGCAGCGGCGGTGCATCTTCCCAGATATCGATCCGCGTTTCGGTCTGCGGCACGGGAACCTGCCGCACCTCCAGCATCGGCCCCCAGGGATTGGGGGCGATATCCTCGAAGGGCGTGAGCGCCTGACCGGCCACCGCCCAGCCGAGGCCGTTGGCGAGACGCCCCGGCAATTCCTCGATCGGCACGCCCCGGCATCTGGTGATGCCGACATAATCGCTCCAGGCGAGGTAGGCCACATCGCCGCTTTTCATGCATTCCTCCCAATTTCATTCCGGCCTGCCGACACAGGGTCAGCGATGGGCCGGTTGTTTCTTGACACTGTTCTTTGATGCAGAATTCTTTGATGCCCTGGACTTCCCCGTATCCGACTTGGTCTCGCCGGTCCATTCGAAGCCGGTCCGCAACCCTTCCAGATCGCGAATGCGCTTCAAGGTGTCCTTGCCGAGCCGGGTCACGATCTCAGCGATCAGGGCTTCCACCAGGGCGAAAGCCGGGACCATGGAATCGTAAGGGGATGGCGACGTGACTTCGGCGATCAGCACATGGTCGGCGAATTCGGCGATCGGCGATTCCCAGGGATCGGTGACGAGCAGGATGCTGGCGCCACGGTCCCGCGCGGCCCGGGCCAGCAGCACCGAATCCGCCTGATACCGGCGGAAATCGAAAATCACCAACGCACTTTTTGGGCCAAGATCGAGAAGCTGATCTTCCCGGAACTGCAATCCCGCTTGGATCATCCGCACGCCGGTGCGCATCTGATAGAGATGCAGATAGAGCATCTGGGCGATCAATTGCGTGAAGCGGCCGCCGGCCATATGGATCGAGCGTTTGAGATCGCAGAGAATGTCGATGAAGCCGTTGAATTCGGCCGGTGAAATCCGGTCGAAGCTCTGCCGCATCGCGGCCGAGAAAACCTCACGCGACTGCGCCAGCAGGTCGCCCGGCCGGGTGCCGCTGCTCCGGGCATAGAGCGAGAGCGGCGAATTGCTGCGCTCCTCCATCTCATCGCGCAGGGCTTTCTGGAAATCGGTATAGCTCTCGAAGCCGAGCTTGGTGGTCAGGCGGATGACCGTCGGTCCGCTGACACCGGCGCGGTCGGCCAGACTGGCGACGGTTTCCAGTCCGGCGACCATGGCGCTGGAAAAGAGGATGCGCGAGATTTTCTGCTCCGCCGGGGTCATGTCCTCGGTGACATGCCGGATCCGGTCGGCGACCGTCATTTCTGCGAGCTTCGGGGTTTTGCGGTCCATAAACGAGCCTTAGCGATGTTGTCCCGGCATCAGTTGTTGCGCGCAGCGTGCGAGCGGTCAAACCGCGCGAGCGAAAAGGGTGCCAGCAAAGGCGAAGGCCGGTCCATCGCCCAATCGGCGACCGCCTCGCCGACGGCGGGACCGATCTTGAAACCATGGCCGCTGGAGCCGCAGACCATGAACAGGCCGTCGATGCCGGGCGCCTGGTCGATGATCGGATTGTCGTCCGGACTCATATCGTAAAGCCCGGCATAGCCCTTTCTGACGCCGAGCGAGGCGAGGTCCGGGACACGGGGCAACGCGTATTGCAGGATTTCCGCCGATTCATCGAGGTCGACGATTTCGTCGTATCCCTCGATCGCTTCGACCCGGCGGGGTCGGCCAAGTTCCTCATGACGGACGCCGGTACCACCGCCGGCCCAGGTACCGACCAGAATCCGCGAATCACCATCCGGCCGGGCGTAATGCATCATCGAGTCGTCACACCAGGAGAAGGGCATGATGTCGAGCGCCCGGCCTGGTGCGTCGAGCACGGCCATGGGGTGGCGCTCGATATGGACCGGCAGGTCGATGCCGTGCTGCGCCATGAAGGATTTCGACCAGACGCCAACAGCGGCGATGACTCTGTCGCAGGCGATGCGTTCACCCGATGCCGTCTCGACACCGGCGACCTTGCCGCCGCTGACATGAATCTTGGCAGCGGTGTTGTTGTTGATGATCCGGGCGCCACGCTGTTTCGCGCCGTCGATCAGGGCGGTGGTGGCGCCATGGGGATCGGCGTAGCCATAATCCGGTTCCCAGACAGCCATGGCGATATCGTCCGAGGCAAAGCGCGGCGCGCGGCGCGCGAATTCATCGGGCGAGAGCAGATCGAGTTTCGCGCCCTCGCTACGAACGCGCTCGGCGGCTGCGGTCCATGCCGGTCGAGCAGCTTCGTTCATCACCCACATCATGCCGATCGCACTGACGCAACTGGCATGGCCGGTCAGATCCGGAATGCGCCGCAACAGATCGCAGCCCCGGATGGCGAGCTGCGAAAGCTCCGGCATCATATAGAAGGCATGAATGATCGCCGAGGATTTGCCGGTCGGGCCGGCGGCGGGGAATGCGCGTTCGATGACGGTGACCTTGGCGCCCTGATCCGCCAGCCGGAAAGCAGCGCCGGCACCTGCAATACCCGCACCGATGACGACTGTCTCTGAAATGGCCATGAGAACTCTCCCAAATTACTTTTCTCTTTGTTGGCGGTCGATGTCCTGAACGTAACATCGATCAGATCCTGACCGCTCATTGAGCAATCATGTAACACATGTTTCGTTTCAAAAAAAGTTATGTCTATTACATTTTCGATCTAGGAATAATTATCTGTAATATTTGAGTTGACCGAGATCGGGCAGGGCCGTTACCTTCGAGAGAACGGCCCCAGTCGCAACAAGGGGCAAAAGAACAAGTGACTGGGAGGTCGGCGTGGCAGTTTCCGCCTATGTGGTGCCGGATGCGGTGAAGAGCGCGGCGGTTCTGTGTGCCGTCATCGCCGTGCCCTGTCTGCTGATCGACGCGGCCTTTACCGGTCCCCTGATCACGACAACAACGAATTTTCTGGTGATGCTGACGGCCGTCCTGGCGCTCGGCATCTTTGCCGGCAACAGCGGCGTGCTGAGCTTCGGTCATTGCGCCTTCATGGCGCTTGGCGCGCAAATCTCCGCCACCTTGACCATCGCGCCGGCGATCAAGAAGGGGGCCTTTCCCCTTCTATCCGACGCGATCCTGCAGCATCAACTGGGCCTCGTTCCGGCTTTGCTGATCACCATGCTGATCGTGGGTGCGGTCGCTTACCTGATCGGCCTGGCGATCTGCCGGCTCAACGGTTCGTCTGCAACGATCGCGACGCTGGGACTCCTGATCATCGTCGAATCACTGATCGTCGCGGCGCAAGGCTATACCCGGGGCAACCAGGCGGTTTACGGTGTGCCGAAGCTGACGACATTGCCGGTGGCGCTGCTGCTGGCTCTGGTCGCCATCGTCATTGCCCGGCTTTATCGCGACAGCCGGCCGGGGCTTCTGCTGCGGGCATCGCGGGAGAATGAGGCCGCCGCTCTATCGATCGGCATCGACGTTCCAAGCCAACGGCTGACCGCCTGGGTTGTCTCCGCGATGGTTGCGGCCATGGCCGGTGTCATGATGGCGCATTTCCTCACGGTCTTCTCGGCGAAGCAGTTCTATTTCGATCTTACCTTCGCGATTATCGTCATGCAGGTGGTCGGCGGTATCGCCAGCGTGACCGGGTCCATTGCCGGCGCCATCCTGATCACGGCCATCGTCGAAGTGCTTCGCCGGTTCGAGAACGGATTGGATCTCGGCTTCGTCCAGGTGCCGCAGATCTTCGGCCTGACCGAGGTCGGTCTCAGCCTCGTGATCATCGTCACCCTTTATACGCGCCGGGAAGGGCTGCTCGGCTTCGTCGAGCTGGAAGGGCTTTTCCCGCGTCTGGGGCGCCTGTTACAGCCAAAGCGGAGGCAGGCGGAAACACGCTTGTCCGCTCCGTCGCCGGTCCGGGGAGATATTCCCGCGACCACCTTGACGATCAAGGAGCTGACCAAGGCCTATGGCGGACTGGTCGCCGTCAGCGAGGTCAGCTTTACACTGCAGACCGGATCGATCCTCGGTCTGATCGGGCCCAACGGATCGGGCAAGACGACCTTGCTCGGCTGCATCGCCGGCACGCATCAGCCGACCGGCGGTCAGGTGATGATCGGCGACCGTGACATTACTGGCCGACCGGCCCATGAGATCGCACGCCTTGGCGTCGGGCGCACCTTTCAGAACATCCGGCTCTTCGCGCATCTGTCGGCGCTGGAGAACGTCATGGCGGCGTTGGCGCAACGCTGGCCGGGCGCCGGGCGGGCCGAGCTGGAGGCACGGGCGCTGTCCCTGCTGGATGAGCTCAAGATCGCCGATCTGGCCGCGCGGGATGCCGGCACGCTGGCTTATGGCCAGCAGCGGCGGTTGGAAATTGCCCGTGCCTTGGCCTTGGAGCCGAAATTCCTGCTGCTCGATGAACCGGCCGCGGGGATGAACGAGACGGAAACCGAGGATCTTCTCGAAATTCTAGATTGGCTGGTCAAGGATCGCGGCCTGGGGCTGCTGATCGTCGATCACGACATGCAGCTCATCATGCGGCTGTGCAACCGGATCGTCGTCATCAATAAGGGGCAGTTGATTGCCCTTGGATCGCCTATCGAAGTGCAGGGCAGTCATGCCGTGCGGGAAGCCTATCTCGGCAGGCGTCACGCCGAAAAAATCATCGCGTAAGTCGATTGCACAAGAAAATACCAGATAGAGGAGGGAGATGGTCATGGGTCAGGTAATCAGAAATCAGGCTTTCAGAAAAGGCACACAGATTTTCGCCGCCGCTGCGGCCGTCGCGCTGGGTATGTCGGCCGCACAGGCCGAAGACACGATGAAGATCGGCTTTGTCGGCGGTTTCACCGGCTATCTGGCACCCTATGATCAGCCGACATTGCAGGGCATCCAGCTTGCGGTGGATCAGATCAATAAGGCGGGTGGGATCGACGGCAAGTACAAGATCGATCTGATCACCCGGGACATGCGGTCAGAAACCGCGCAATCGGCGGTGATGGCGCAGGAAGTGATCGATCAGGGCATCAATATGATGCTGGCGCCCTGCGACGTCGATCCGGCCGTGGCTGCCGGGCAGATCGCCCAGGGAGCCGGCATCCCGACGATCGCGCCTTGTGCCTCGACCCCGACCTTGCCGGGCATCGTCGGCGACTACATGTTCGCGAATTACCCGGCGGATAATCTCCAGGCAACGGCGCTGGCGCAATTTGCCGTCAAGCAGGGCTATAAGAATGCCCTGATCCTGATCTCGCGGGACACGCCCTATACCGAGAAACTGCCGCTCTATTTCGCCAAGGTCTTCCAGGCCAAAGGCGGCAAGCTGGCGGCAACCATCGAATTCAAGATGGGACAGCAGGATTTCTCCGCCGAAGTCACCAAGATCAAGAATGTGACACCGGCGCCGGATGTCATCATGACCTCGGCCTATGAGCCGGATTTCCCCGCTTTCATCAAGCAGCTCCGCTCGGCCGGCATCAAGACGCCGGTGCTTGGCTCGGACGGCATCGACTCGCCGACGACCATGGGGCTGGGCGATGTTGTCAATGGCGTGGTGTTCTCGAATGCCGGCTTCCCGACGGATGGCGGCCCGCTCGCGAAGTTCAACGCCGCTTTCAAGGCACATTACGGGCAGGACCCAAATACGGTTTATACCGCGACCGGGTATGATGTGATCAAGACCATCGAAGCCGCGGTAAAGGCCACCGGCGACAAGATCGACGGCAAGTCGCTGCGGGATGCCATCGACAACCTGCAGGATGTTCCGGTGGCAACCGGCACGATCACTTATAAGGACATGCACCGCGTGCCCCTGCGGGTCGTGTCGCTCAATCGTATCGTCGACGGCCAGAAGACCCATGTGGAAGACATCGTCCCGAATGGCGCCGATGTCCCGCCGGCCGAGTGACGAGGGGTAAGCACGGTGATGCTTCTGGCAATTGAAGGCCTGGTCGTGCGATATGGCGCGATCCAGGCTGTCCAGGGGGCCAGTCTGGCGGTCGGGAAGGGTGAGATCGTCACCCTTCTCGGCGCCAATGGCGCCGGTAAGAGTTCATTGCTCAATGCCTGTATGGGTCTTGTGCCGATCACGGCGGGGAAAGTGGAGCTTGCCGGCAAGACGATCTCCGGCACGCGAACGGAAGCCATCGTGCGCAGCGGCATGACGCTGACGCCGGAAGGCCGGCGGATATTTCCCGGCCTGACGGTGCTCGAGAATCTGGATATCGGTGCGGCGGCCTCGCCGGCCTTGCGGCGGACCGCCCGCGAGACGCGCGAGGAGATGTTTGGGCTCTTCCCGCGCCTCGCCGAGCGGCGCCAGCAAATGGCCGGCACCTTGTCCGGCGGTGAGCAGCAGATGCTGGCGATCGCCCGCTCCCTGATGTCGCATCCGACACTGCTGCTGCTGGACGAACCATCCCTGGGGCTTGCCCCCAATATCGTCGATCAGATCTTCGACTTCATCGCGTCGTTGCGCCAGCGCGGCGTCACCGTTCTCCTCGTTGAGCAGAATGCCGAACTGGCGCTGGATGTGGCGGATCGCGGCTATGTCCTGGCCGGCGGCAAGGTCGTGCTGTCCGGCACGCCGCGCGAGCTGCGCCATGCCGGTCTCGAACGCGTCTATCTGGGAGCGGCTTAGGCCGGAATCTCCATGGAATTTCTCCTGCAGCAATGCCTCAATGCCCTGGCCCTCGGCGGTACCTATGCGCTGCTCGGATTGGGGCTGGCGGTGGTCTTTTCCGTGCTGGGCCTGATCAACTTCGCCCATGGCGAGCTGATGACCTTGACCGGCTATGGCATCTTCTACGCTTTGGCCGCCGGCCTGCCATATCCGATTGCTCTGCTGGCCGGTCTTCTGCTGGCAACGGTGGCGGCCGTCCTGATGGAACGCATCGCCTTCCGACCGGTGCGGAATTCCAGCGGCACCACCATGCTGCTGACCAGCTTCGCGGTCAGCGCCATTCTGCATATCCTGTTCCAGAACCTGATCTCCGCCCGCCCCAAGGCGATCCCGGTGCCGGATGCCCTGACCGGTGCCTTGACCATCGCCGGCATGCAGATCGGTATCATCCAGTTGATTTCCATCGTCGTGACGGCTGTTTCGCTCTTCGGCCTCTCGCTGTTCCTGCGCCGGTCGCTGCTCGGCATCGCCATGCGGGCGGCGGCACAGGACTTCAATGTCGCGCGCCTCATGGGCATCAATGCCAATCTGGTCATCTCCACCGCCTTCGCGATTTCCGGCATGCTGGCCGGCATCGCCGGCATTCTCTGGCTGTTCCAGCGGGGCTCCGTCGATCCGCTGATGGGCTTCCTGCCGGTGCTCAAGGCATTCATCGCCGTGGTCCTGGGCGGACTGGGCAGCCTGTCGGGTGCGGTCGTCGGCGGCTTCATCCTGGGTTTCATCGAGGTAGCCCTGCGCGCCTACCTGCCGGAGAGCATCCTCGCTTATCGCGATGCGATCAGCCTGACCCTCGTCATCGCCGTCTTGTTCTTCTGGCCGCAAGGCCTGATCCCGCGCCGGGAGGCAGTTCGATAATGGTTACGCAGCCCAATACCCATGGCCCCTTCGACCTGCTCAATCCAGATGGCAAGGGGGCCTTCGTCATCACCTGTGATCACGCCAGCAACCATGTCCCGGCGGAATATGACGGTCTCGGCCTGGCGGCGACGGACCTGGAACGCCATATCGCCATCGATATCGGCGCGGCGGGAATTGCCCGGTTGCTGTCGGAACGCTTCGATTCACCGGCTGTTCTGTGCGGTACATCGCGTCTGGTGATCGATTGCAACCGCCATCCAACGGATGCCTCGGCGATGCCGGCGGTCAGCGACCATACACCGATCCCCGGCAATCTGGCGCTTTCCGATGCCGCGCGGCAGGAGCGGGTTAAACGCTTCTTTCATCCTTATCACGATGCGATCGAGACCGTGATCGAGCAGCGGATGACGAAGGGCCGGCGGCCGATCCTGCTGTCCATCCATTCGATGACACCGAGCATGAATGGCCTCGACAGGCCCTGGCAGATCTCCTTGTCATCCTATGATGACCGGCGCTTGACCGATGCCATGCTCGACGTGCTGTATCGGCGCCAGGATGTCACGATCGGCGACAATCAACCCTATAGCCTCGACCCGGTGGAGGATTACAGCACGCCGGCTCATGCCATGTCCCGCAATCTGCTGCATGTGCAGGTCGAGTTCCGGCAGGATGAGGTGGGGAACGCGGCGGGTATTGCCCGATACGCGGAAATTTTCGGCGATGCCCTGGTGGATGTGCTGCGCGGCGATTTGGACTGAGACAGTCCAGTCATTCAGCCCCGTCATTCAGTTTCGGCCGGGTGGCCTGTCCACCGGATCGTCGAACAGGATGCGCTGCGCGGCGCCGTCGAGGTCGTCGAACTGACCGGAGCGCAGGGCCCAGAGAAAGCTGGCGAGCGCCAGGCCACCGAGCAGCAGGGCGATCGGAATAAGATAAAGCAGGATCGTCATGTGCTTTCCCCTATCTGCTGTCCGGCAAGGCGGTGAAAGGGTGACTCGCAGTATCTGCCTTTGATGTTGCGGCAGGCTCGCTTCGCCTTCGTTCCAGTCGATTGAGGCGCAGTGAATTGGCCACGACCAGGATCGAGGAGCTCGACATGGCGAGGGCGGCAATCAGGGGGGTGACATAGCCGGAAATGGCGAGCGGTACGGCGGCGAGATTGTAAAGCAGGGCCAAAGCGAGATTCTGGCGCATCAGTGCATCGCTCTGCCGGGCGATCCGCAGGACCAGCTCGACCGGTTCCAGGCGGTCTCCCTGGAAGACCAGGTCTGCCGCATTCTGGCTGATCTCGGCACCATTGGCCGGGGCGATGGAGACATGGGCGGCACTCAGCGCGGGCGCATCATTGAGCCCGTCTCCGATCATCAGCACATGACGGCCCTGGGCTCGAAGCATTTCCAGGTGTGCCACTTTATCGGCCGGACTTTGAGCGGCCCGCCATTGCGTGATGCCCAGACGGGAGGCGAGCGTGCTCACCGGCGCAGGCCGATCGCCGGAGCAGATTTCGACCTCACCGGTGCTGCGCAGCCGGGTCACGGTCGGGACTGCATCGGGACGCAGGGGATCGGTGAGCCTGAAGCAATCGGCATGACCCTGAGGATCGACCAGCCAAAGACTCTGGTCACGGGATTGGTCATCTGTTTGGCCGGTGAAGGCGGCGCTGCCGAGGCGCCAGATGCCCTCAGGTGCCTGCCACTCAAGGCCCTTGCCGGGAATCTCGGTGACACCGCTCGCCGGAACGACATGGCCGTTGGCTTTGACCAGGGCCTGGGCCAGCGGATGACGGCTATTGGCGGCGATCACGGCCGCGACTGCCAGGGCAGCGGGAGAAGAACCCGGGCGCAGATCGAGCCGACCGAGCGTCAGGGTTCCGGTCTTATCAAAGACGATATGATCGACATCCTTCAAGCGCTCGAGGGCATCGGCGGATTTGAGTAGAATGCCGGCCCGCAGCAAGCGATGGCTGGCGACCACCTGCACGACGGGAACCGCCAGGGCCAGGGCGCAGGGGCAGGTGATGATGAGAACGGCGATGGCGATCATCAGCGCTTCCTGCCAGGGGAGATGCCCCAGATAGAGCCAGCCGAGGAAGGTCGCCAGCGCCGTGAGATGAACCACCGGCGCATAATGCCGGGCGACGCGGTCTGCCAGCCGGACGAAGCGGTTGCGCCGGGCTTCGGCAGCTTCCATCAGGCGCATGATATCGGCCAGAAGCGTATCGTCGCCGACCTTGTCGATGCGGACCGTCAGCGGCGCGGTCAAATTCAATGTGCCGGCGAAGACTGTTGCGCCCGGTTGACTCCGGGCTGGCACGGTTTCCCCTGAGATCAGACTAACATCGAGTTCGCTGTCACCCTGGACGACGATGCCGTCGGCCGGAACGCGGCAGCCGGGCCGGACCAGCAGGGACTGGCCCGGCTGGAGGTCACGCGGCGGCAGCTCACGCAAGCTTCCATCGGCCTGGATCACCGTCGCCGAGGTAGCATTGAGCGCCAGGAGCTGTTCGGCTGAGGCACGTGCCGCCCGGCGTGCGTGGAGGTCGAGATAGCGGCCGATCAGGAGAAAGAACAGAAGTGTCGCGGCAGAATCGAAATAAGCATGCTCGCCGCCGGTAAAGGTCTCGTAAAGGCTGATCCCGGGAGCAAGGACGATCGCCAGCGAAATCGGCACATCCATATTGGTCTTGCCCGTCCGCAGAACATGCCAGGCGGACCGGAAGAACGGTTGGCCGGCATAGCTCACCGCCGGGATCGCGATCAGGGCGGAAATCCAGTGCAGGAAATCGCGCGTCCCAGCCCCCATGTCGCCAGCAAAACCGGACCAGACCGAAACCGAGAGGAGCATCAGGTTGCCAGCCGCGAAACCCGCGACGGCCATGGCGCGCAGTAATGCCCGAAGCTCGGCATCATCGCGGCTGCGCAGGCAATCCGGATCGAGCGGCACAAGGTCGTATCCGAGTTTCTGAACGAGTTCGATCAGTTGCGTGGCATCGAGATCCGCTGTTTTCCAGGAAAGGCTGAGGCGCCGTGTCGAGAGCGAAACACGGGCGGAAACGATACCGCCTTGGCGCAACAAAGTCTGTTCGATCAACCAGACGCAAGCACCGCAATGCAGGCCGTCGACCAGGAGTGTCAGCTTGGACATGCCATCACCGCAATCGCGAATCCAGGCGGAAACATCGTGCAACCGGCGGCCTTCATCCGGCCGGGGGCGGCGCCTGGCGGGATCAAACTGCCGGCGCAGATAATATGTCCCAAGGCCGAGATCGGCGATCAGCCGGCTGGCCTGATAGCAGCCGGAGCAGCAATAGGTGTCGGCGGCAGAGACCGGTTCGCCGCAATGCGGGCAGCAATAATCCTGGCGCAGGATACCTTCGCTTGAGGTCGTCACCGCAGGAAGATCCGCTCGCTATGCTGCCAGCTTTCGGTGCCCTTCTTGGCGAGGAGCCTCAGTTCCCAACTGCCGAAAGCCGTCGGCTGGAAATCGATTTGATAAGTACCGTTCCCGGCGGCTTGCAAGGGTAAGGCCTCGTCCAGACCGGCATTGGTGGGGCGTACCAGCACGGCTTCGACCGCCAGACCCGGAATCGGCGTATTGCCGCGATCCAGGATCTGCACGGCAAGCTGCCGCCTGGCCGGATCCGTCGCCAGTTGGTCCATGCTTGCGATAGCGATTTTTGCCTGCCAGCCCATCTGTTCGTTGCGGGCGGCGGCGGCGAGGGTCTGGTTATAGGTCAGGCCCCGTTCATAGGCTTCGCCGGTTTCCAACCCGCTGAAGCTGCGGACGGCGGTAACGATCAGGACGGCATTGACCGCGGCGACGACCAGAAAGACCAGCACGAAGATCGCCGGAATCCAGGTCGATTTCCGGTGCACAGGGTCAAGTGCCGGGGCTGCTGAAAATGGCTTCATGGCGGTTTGTCTCACCAGTTCGGATATTCGTGACGGTAATGCTGATCGGCGTGGATTTGTCGTGCAGGTTGCCGCGCGCGGCGTGGATCAGCATGCGGAAGGTTCCAACGGCATCGCCATCGACGGCGATCGCATCTGGCGCCTGGCCGATCAACTTGACCTCCATGCCCTCGATGCCGTCGACCGACAGGCGATAGAGCGCCTGGCCCCGCTGCTTGTTCAGGACCTTGAGGCTGTAGCCGTTCTGGATGTCGCCATTGCTCAGCCGGACGAAAAGTGGTGCCCGGTCGGCCTGAACGGAAAGTTCCAAGGTGGCGCGCTGGCCGAGAAGGACAAGGGTCGCCACGGAAATCGCCGCGATGAGGGCGGCATAGGCAACGGTCCGGGTGCGGATGAAGCGCCGCCGGGTCGGTTGCCGTGCCGCCCGCCGGTCCTGGTTATAGAGCGAGTCATAGGTGATCAGGTCCAGCGGCCGGTCGATCTTCCGCATGATCGAGTTGCAGGCATCGATGCAAAGTCCGCAGCCGATGCAGGCCATTTGCTGGCCTTCGCGGATATCGACGCCGGTTGGGCAGACACGGACGCAGAGGCCGCAATCGATGCAGTCGCCGCGTCCCTCGACGGATTGTCCCTGCTTGATATGACCACGCGGTTCACCACGCCAGGCTTCATAGGTGACGAGCATCGTATGTTCGTCGAACATGGCGGCCTGGAAGCGTGGCCAGGGACACATATAGATGCAGACCTGTTCGCGCGCCCAGCCAGCAAGAAGATAAGTCGTGCCGGTGAAAAGGCCGATGAAGCCGTATTGCGTCAGCGAGGCATGGCCCCGGAGCAGATCGGAAACCAGGGTTGGGGCATCGTTGAAATACATGACCCAGGCGCCGCCGGTCAGCAGGGCAATCACCAGCCAGGCACTGTGCTTGGCGACCTTGAGACCGAGCTTGCGCAAGCTCCAGGACTCCCGGTCCAGCTTGATGCGCTTGTTGCGATCGCCCTCGATCCAGCGTTCGACGAGCATGAAGAGATCGGTCCAGACCGTCTGCGGGCAGGTATAGCCGCACCAGACACGGCCCAGAAGCGCCGTGGCGAAGAAAAGGCCGAATGCACCCAGGACCAGGAGGATGGCCAGGTAGTAAACCTCCTGTGGCCAGATCTCGATCGAGAGGAAATAAGCACGCCGGCCGGGCATGTCGATCAGGATCGCTTGGTCCGGTGCACCGGGGCCGCGATCCCACCGCAGCCACGGCACGATGTAATAGATGCCGAGCAGCAAGCCGAGCACGCACCATTTTATGGTGCGCAGCCGGCCGGCGATCCGCTGCGGGTAGATCGTCGCTGTTTTCTCGAAAAGCGGCGAGGGGCTGTTATCCATGATGTTGAAACGTGACTCCTGCCTGTCGATCAGGCCGCGTCACTGCCCGCCGCCGAGGCTATGGACATAGGTCGTCACCATCTTGATCTGCACATCGGTGAGGCGACCCTGCCAGGCGGGCATGACGCCCTGATGCGGCTTGGTCACCTGGGCGATGATGTCGTCCTGCGTGCCACCATATTGCCAGATCTGATCGTTGAGGGTCGGTGCACCGACCTCCATATTGCCCTGACCGTTATCGCCATGACACACAACGCAGTTCTGGGCGAAAACCACCGCCCCCCGTTTCACGGCTGCGTCATCCTCGACTTTGCCGCTGAGCGTCCGGACGTAATGGGCGACATCGGCGATCTCGGCCGGTTTCAACAGGTCGTCGGCGCCGAAGCGCGGCATGTCCGATTGCCGTGTATCCGGATCGTTGGGGGAGCGGATGCCGTGCCGAATGGTGGTCTCGATCTGATCCAGCTTGCCACCCCAGAGCCAGTTGTCATCGGCGAGGATGGGATAGCCGCGCTGTCCTTGGCCGCCGGCACCATGGCATTGTGCGCAGTTCTCGTTGAAGACGGCCTTGCCGCCGGCCATGGCGAATTCCAGCAATTGCGGATCGATCGCGATCTGGTCGACCGAGGCGGCGGCGATCCGATCGGTGAACTGCTTCTGCGCTGCCGCCGCCGCGGACGCCTCCTGTGCATAGCTGACGCGGGAGTTGTAGCCGAGAAGGCCCTTGGTATAGCCGGTCAATGTCGGCCAGGCCGGATAAAACACCGTATAGCCGAGGGCGAAAACAATGCAGGCATAGAAGACCAGCAACCACCAACGCGGCATCGGCGTGTCGAGTTCCTGGATACCGTCCCATTCATGACCGGTGGTCTGCGTCCCGGTGACCGTATCCCGTTCCACCTTAGCCATGATTGTTCTGCTCCTCGCTGTCGGTGCGGAAGGGAATTTGTGCGCAATCGTCGAAATGGCGCCGGTTTTTGGGACGGTAGGCATAGAAAACGATGGCGACGAAGACCAGCAACAGCCACACGACCCAGATCTGTCGACCGAAAGCGGCGATATCCTGCCACGTCATTCCTGGCCTCCATTATCCTGATCGCCGCTGGTTGGCTGGGCCTGGCCGAGATCCGGTCGATAGGTGGTGAAATCGACCATCCGCCCGAGCGATTGCAGATAGGCAACCAGCGCATCCATCTTGGTGATACGGGTCGGATCGCCGTCGAAATCGCCGGTGGCAGCCTTGGGGTAACGCTGCAGCAGGGCGGTAGTGTCGGCGTCCGGTGTGGTCTGGGCGCGAAGATCGGCGGCGGCGTTCTCGATCATCGCATCGGTATAGGGGACACCGACCTCTCGCAGCGCCTTGAGGTGGTCGGCGATGTCGCTGAATGACAGTTCCTGCCGGGCGAGATGCGGGTAGGAGGGCATGATCGATTCCGGCACGACGGAACGCGGATCGGTCAGATGGGCGATATGCCATTCATTGGAATATTTGCCGCCGACCCGCGCAAGATCCGGGCCCGTCCGCTTGGACCCCCATTGATGCGGATGATCGTAGATGCTTTCCGCCGCCAGGCTGTAATGGCCATAGCGTTCGACCTCGTCACGGAAGGGACGGATCTGTTGGCTATGGCAATTATAGCAGCCCTCGCTGACATAGATGTTGCGGCCCATCAGTTCCAGCGGGGTCAGAGGACGCACGCCTTGCACCTTTTCGATGGTCTCGCCGATGGTGAAGAGCGGCACGATCTCCACCAGGCCGCCCACGGCGACCGTGGCCAGGACGCCGACCAGGAGGAGGATCGAATTGGTTTCGAATTTCTTGTGGCTGATCATTTCTTATCTCCCGGTCACGCCCTGGTTGTCGCAGCGGCAGCCGGTGCGGCCGAGCCGAGCCGCCGTTCGGCGCGGACATCACCGCGAATGGTGCGGCACAGGTTGTAGGCCATGATCAGGGCGCCGGTGAGGAACAGGATCCCGCCGATGGCGCGGACGACATAATAGGGATGCATGGCCGCGACGGTTTCGACGAAGGAATATTGCAGGAAGCCGAGGCTGTCATAGGCGCGCCACATCAGCCCCTGCATGATGCCGGAGATCCACATCGAGACGATGTAGAGAACGATGCCGAAGGTGGCGATCCAGAAATGCCACTCCACCAGGCGCGTGCTGTAGAGGCCGGGGCGGTTCCACAGTTTCGGCACCAGGTGATAGACCGCGCCGAAGCTGACGAAGGCAACCCAGCCGAGAGCGCCGGAATGGACATGGCCGATGGTCCAGTCGGTATAGTGGCTGAGCGAATTGACCGCCTTGATCGACATGACCGGTCCTTCGAAGGTGGACATGCCGTAGAAGCCGACAGCCGCCACCAGGAAACGCAGGACCGGATCAGTGCGCAATTTGTCCCAGGCGCCGGCCAGCGTCATCAAGCCGTTGATCATGCCGCCCCAGCTCGGCATCCAGAGCATGATCGAGAACACCATGCCCAGGGTCTGCGTCCAGTCAGGCAGGGAGGTGTAATGCAGGTGATGCGGCCCCGCCCAGATATAGATGAAGGAGAGGGACCAGAAATGGATGATCGACAGGCGGTAAGAATAGACCGGCCGTTCCGCCTGTTTCGGCACGAAGTAATACATCATGCCGAGGAAACCGGCGGTCAGGCAGAAGCCGACGGCGTGATGGCCGTACCACCATTGCAGCATCGCATACTGC
>CAYOQR010000083.1:0-22274 GCA_964406155.1 uncultured Rhodospirillaceae bacterium
CTACCGGCAGTTCTCCATTACCATCGTTTCGGCCATGGTGCTCTCGGTCCTGGTGGCGATGATCCTGACGCCGGCGCTCTGCGCCACCATGCTGAAGCCGATCGCCAAAGGGCATCACGCCGTCGAACGCGGCTTCTTCGGCTGGTTCAACCGGGCCTTCGACCGCAGCAGCGGTGCCTATCAGAGCCTGGTGGGGCGGATCATCAAGCGCGGCTTCCGCTATCTCGTCATCTATGCGGCGATCGTGGTCGCCATGGGCTTCCTGTTCCTGCGGCTGCCCACGGCCTTCCTGCCGGATGAGGACCAGGGCATCCTCTTTGCCCAGATCCAGTTGCCGGTCGGCGCCACTCAGGAGCGCACCGTCCAGGTCCTGGAAAAGGTCGAGCATCATTTCCTCGTGGACCAGAAGGAAGCGGTCGCGCAGGTCTTCACCGTGGCCGGCTTCAGCTTCGGCGGCAACGGCCAGAACAACGGCATCGCCTTCGTCAATCTGCGGGATTGGAGCGAACGCAACCGTCCGGACCTGAAGGTCGCGGCGGTCGCGGGCAAGGCGATGATGGCCTTCTCACAAGTCCGCGAAGCGATGATCTTCGCTTTCGCACCGCCGGCCGTGCTGGAACTCGGCAACGCCACCGGTTTCGATTTCTATCTGCAGGACCGCGCCGGCTTGGGTCATCAGGCCCTCATGGCGGCCCGCAACCAGTTTCTCGGCATGGCGGCGCAGAACCCGATCCTGATGGCGGTCCGTCCCAACGGCCAGGACGACACGCCGCAATTCGAGATCGAGATTGATCAAGCCAAGGCGACGGCACTCGGACTGACCATCGCGGAGATCAACGATACGCTCTCGACCGCCTGGGGCAGTTCCTATGTCAACGACTTCATCGACAAGGGGCGGGTGAAGAAGGTCTATGTCCAGGCCGATGCGCCGGCCCGCATGGGGCCGGAGGATCTGAACAAATGGTATGTGCGCAACGCGACCGGCGAGATGGTGCCGTTCTCCGCTTTCGCCACGGTCAAGTGGGGCTTCGGCTCGCCGCGCCTGGAACGCTATAACGGCCTGCCGTCGACGGAAATCCTCGGCCAGCCGGCTCCCGGTCGGAGTTCGGGCGAGGCCATGAAAGCGGTTGAGGAGATCGCGGCCAAGCTGCCGCCCGGCATCGGCTATGAATGGACCGGCCTTTCCTTCCAGGAACGGCTGTCAGGATCGCAGGCGCCGGCACTCTATGCCATCTCGCTGCTGGTCGTGTTCCTCTGCCTCGCGGCATTGTACGAAAGCTGGTCGATTCCCTTCGCCGTCATGCTGGTCGTGCCTCTGGGCGTGATCGGTGCGCTGGCGGCGGCGAGTGCGCGCGGCTTGTCGAACGACGTCTATTTCCAGGTCGGCTTGCTGACCACCATCGGTCTCTCGGCGAAGAACGCGATCCTGATCGTCGAATTCGCCAAGGAACTGCATGAACAGGGCAAGGGATTGATCGAGGCGACCCTCGAAGCGGTCCGCATGCGGTTGCGGCCGATCCTCATGACCTCGCTCGCCTTCATCCTCGGCGTTCTGCCCCTGGCGATCAGTACGGGTGCCGGATCTGGCAGCCAGAACGCCATCGGCACCGGGGTGATGGGCGGCATGATCTCAGCGACGATCCTCGGCATCTTCTTCGTGCCGCTGTTCTTCGTCCTGGTGCGTCGGGTCTTCAAGGGCAAGAAAGTTGAAAAGCGTGTCGCGGAATCGGCTGCAAGCGATCTCGGCGACGGCGTCAAATCGGAAGGGTAATGAGATGATCCGCTCGGGTATTTCACTGGCCGTGATGGCCGCTCTGCTGGCCGGCTGCAATCTGCAGCCGGACTATCAGCGGCCCGCTGCGCCGATCCCGGCGAGCTGGCCGACCGGTGCGGCTTACCGGCCGGTCTCGCAAAGCCCGCTGGCGCCGGCGCTGGACCAGGTGGGTTGGGATCAGTTCTTCCTTGATCCACATCTGCGCAAGCTGATCGATCTCGGCCTCGCCAATAACCGGGACCTGCGCGTCGCCATTCTCAATATCGAGAAGACGCGGGCGCAGTACCAGGTGCAGCGGGCCGATCAATTGCCGACCGTCAATCTCCAGGGTCAGGGCAATATCCAGCATACGCCCCGCCGTGTATCGGCGACCGGCCAGGCCGATACCAGTTATCAATACAGTCTGCAGGCCGGGATCAGCGCTTATGAACTGGATCTCTTTGGCCGTATCCAAAGCCTGAAGGACCAGGCGCTGGAACAGTATCTGTCGACCGAGGAAGCGCGCCGCAGCACGCAGATCAGCCTAGTGGCGGAGATCGCCACGACCTATCTCACCTTGGCGGCGGATCAGGATCGATTGAAGCTGGCGCAGGATACACTGGCCAGTCAGGAGCAATCCTACAAGCTGACCCAGCGCAGCTTCGAGGTCGGCAGCGCCTCGGCCTTGGATCTTCGCCAGGCGCAGACCAGCGTCGATACCGCGCGTGTCGATATCGCCAAATATACGGCCCTGGTGGCGCAGGATCGCAATGCCTTAGCCCTGCTGGTGGGCACCTCGGTACCGGATGACTTACTGCCAAGCGGACCGGTCGCGACGGTGACAGCCCTGCGGGACATGCCGGCGGGGGTGCCGTCGGATGTTTTGTTGCGACGGCCGGACATCCTCAGCGCCGAGCATCAGTTGAAGGCGGCCAATGCCAATATCGGCGCGGCCCGCGCGGCCTTCTTCCCGAAGATCACCCTGACGGCCAATGCCGGCAGCGTCAGCAATGCGCTTTCGACCATGTTCAAGGCAGGGACGGGGGGCTGGGCCTTCGCACCGGATATCGTGCTGCCGATCTTCGATTATGGCCGCAATCAGGGCAATCTCGACGCGGCCAAGGCGGATCGCGACATCGCGGTGGCGCAATACGACAAAGCGATCCAGGCCGCCTTCCGGGAAGTTGCGGATGCCTTGGCCGATTATGGGACGGTGGACGATCAGTTGAGTGCGCAGCAATCCCTGCTGGAGGCGACGGCGGACAGCTACCGGCTGTCCGATGCGCGGTATCGGAAGGGAGTTGAGAATTATCTCAATGTGCTGGATTCTCAGCGCTCGATGTATAGTGCTCAACAGGATCTGATTTCGGTACGTTTCGCCAAGCAGGCCAATCTTGTCACCTTATACAAGGTTCTCGGGGGTGGCTGGCTGAAGGAAACCGAGAAGCAGGCCGGCTAAGGGCGTATACCGGGATTTCGTCAGACCGAGGACGCATCCGGGAATCTGGAAAGGTTACTGCGGAAGAGGGGGCGAGGGATGACTAGCGAGGGGATCGCCAAGCTTGAGGATTGCCGCTTCCAGGCGATGGTCAGGCGGGATGTTGCACTGCTGGACCGGCTGATCGACGATCGCGGTTTCTTTCTCGACGGCGCGGGCCGGCCGCAGTCGAAAGGCGACATCTTGGAAAAATTCTCGACCGGCGCGCGTCGATACCGGCGGATCGATGTGACCGAGCGCCATCTGGAGGTCAACGAACAACAGGCGGTCAGCACCGGCCGTATCGCCGTTATCGAAGAGGTCGGCGGCAAGATCGTCCAGGCCCTGATCCGCTATATGGCGGTCTATGCCGCGACGGCGGATTGGCGCCTCGTATCCTGGCAGGCGATGCAGGCAATCCAGTCGATCTGACGTATCACCCAGAATCGATTTTTTGCCGTCTATTTCGTTGCCGCTTATTTAGTGGCCATGGAGAGATCATAGGCGAGATCCTCATCCGTCCGGGCCTGCAGGCGGCCATTACGGCATGCGCGCCGGAAACGTTCGTAGTCGCGCTCGGCCTGGTCGGTATAGGATTTCGCATAGGAAAGCAGCGCCATCGCGAAGGTATCGCTCTTGCCGATATAGCCACGGATTTCCGGGGCGACCAGGCCGGATTTGGCATGTGATCGGGCGAGGATGAGGCCGCACATCCGGGCATAGCCGGTCAGGCGATCGGCATTCATCGTCTCGACCGGTGCCGCCACCTTCATGTCGCGCAATTGGCGGACATAGAAATGCCGGCCGAAGGGACCGGCAGTCCAGCCGAGGAAGATGTCGCTCGCGGCCTGCATCAGCCGTTGCCCCTCGACCACGCGCTCGCCCTGATGCCGGAAGCGCGATTTGGGTTTGGTATACTGGGCGACGACGGATGGGCGTGCCTCCTTGAACTGCAGGAACAGGGGCGTGTCATGGGCGTCGGTCAGCAGGATGATCAGGCATCTGGTACCGACGCTGCCGACGCCGACGACCTTGAAGGCAAGGTCGTGAATACGGAACTGCTTCAGAAGGTTTCGGCGATAGGGCGGCAACGTCTCGAGATAGCCGTCATAGAACTGCTTGCGGAATTTATGGGCATGGGCCTGCAGCGCGGCCAGTTCCTTGTTCTTTTCCAGGAGGCTGCTGTTATTGAGGAGATGGAAGATCGTCGGCGGCGTGTCATGGATGGTCCATTTCCCGTCCTTATGGCTGGCGATCTTGGGTAACAAATCTTCATGGGTCCGATGCTTCGCCTTGGCGATGACGCGGTTGAGCATCTCCTGCCCGTCGACGGCCGTTGTCGCATCGAGCAAATCCTGCGCCGTAGTTTGCTGATACCATAACTCCAGCGTGCCGAGATTGGCGAAGGTGGTGATGTTCCGCTGATAGCTCGTGGCAGCGGCGTAAACCGTTTCTTCCAGCGCGCTTTCGCTGTGGCCGAGATGGCGGGCGGCGATCGCGAAGCTGGCGGTGAGACGCTTGAGGTCCCACTCCCAGTATCCTGAATCGGTTTCGTCGAAGTCGTTGATCTCGAAGATGAGCTGGCGTTCCGGCGATGCATAGCCGCCGAAATTCAGCAAATGGCAGTCACCGCAGATCTGGGTCACGATATCCGAGCGCGGTGTGTACTGAAGGTCATGGGCCTGAATGAGGGCGGTCCCACGAAAGAAGGTGAAGGGTGATGCCAGCATGCGTCCGTGCCGAAGCTGGACGAGCTGCTTGACGCGGTCCTGGCTCGACATCTCGATCAGATCGATCGGATCGCGGCCGGCATGACGGTTGTCTTTATGACTGCTCCTCGGCGCTTTCTTGCGAAGATCCCGCCCATAGGCAATTCGTTCCGCCAGCGAACGCGGGTCTGGCGCCTTCGAAACTACGGCAATATTGTCAGCCGATTTCTGCTGGAGCGACGGCTGGGTTGCATCGATTGTCCGATCAGCCTGTTCGTTCGTCATCGATAAGCCCCCTGACTACGCTCCCCTTGCCTTCACGCTGGCTGGGGGCGAGCGCTTGCTGTCGACCGAGACTATCGCAAGGGTGGCATAAACGGCTCTGCCGGTCCAGGCGCCTCTGGTTAGACTTGCGATGCATGAACTCGTTCCGGGCCCATTTCCGCGGATACCCGGTACGGTATCGCTAACTTGACACTCTAAAAGATTGAAATCATAGTTTGCTGGACATACCGCTCTGCCGGGCCTCACGCGGGGATTTTCCAACTTTCAATCGCGAGGCGTGGTAACAAGCTTCGACTATTGACGATCTGATCTGTTGCTGGGTGCCGCCGAGCGTCTTTTGTGACGCGGCAGCAAAAGAGGCCATGACGCGATGGCCGTGGAGGGGCAGATGGGAAAAGCGGGGTGGCGTTCCGTTGGACGGCATGCGGGGCTGGCCGTGGGATTGTCCATATTGCTCTCGGCCCTGTCAGCGGGGGCGGAAGACCAGAAACCGTCCGGCAGCATCGAGATATCGCAGGTACAGATCGCCTTTATCGGCAGCGGTAATCTCGGCGGCGGCACATTGCACTATCAGGGGAAGCGTTATTCCTTCACGGTCGGTGGCCTCGGCATCGGCGGCATCGGCATCTCGAAGATGGAAGCTGTGGGCAAGGTCTATAACCTGAAGCGCCTGGCGGATTTTCCGGGTGCCTATGTGCAGGGGCGATATGGCTATGCCGCTGGCGATTCAGGGGGCGGCCAGCTCTGGCTGAAGAATCCCAATGGGGTCGTTATCGAGCTGCAGACCAAGCGTGAAGGATTGGCCCTCTCGCTCGGCGGTGATGCCGTTTATATCAACCTGGATTGAGGCAAGCGGGGAGAACGGCCATGGGCGCTTTCTTCAACTCCCGTCTTCGTATTTTCCTTCTGATTGCCGGCGGTTTTCTCCTGGCGCAGAGCGCCTCCTTGCTCCTTGCACAGGATGCGTTCGCGAAGAGCGAGCAGACGATCCGTGCCTTTACTGTCTGGCAGACATCCGGCCAGCCCCCGGCCGGCGCCGCGGGTGTTTTTGACGATACGGTGACGGGCCTGCTCTATGTGGAGACGGAGAAGGGCCCCGTTGCCGCGGGTCAAGTCTCTTGTAAGGCCAAGCTCGCAGTGAATGCGGACAAGACGCAGAAGGGTATGGCGGATTGCACCATCACCACGAAGGACGGTGCGCAGGTTTTCAGCAAGTTGACCTGCTCCGGCGTCTTCATGGTCGGCTGTTCCGGCGAGATCACGCTGACGGGCGGCTCCGGCCGCTTCTCCGGTGTGACGGGCGGCGGCAAGGCGGTCATCCGCAGCGAGTTCGCCGATCTGCAACAGCAAGGCAATGCCGATCCCGCGATGCTGCGCACGGGCATCATCTATTTCCCGGCATTGCGCTATCAGTTGCCTTAATTTTTATCGAATGACAACATCCGGGGATGATGTCTTCCATTGGCGATGGCCATCGTGACCGGCGCGATATTCGGCGAGCGGGGTGAGAACATCCATCACCACTGATCGGCATGGCGATCCGCACTTGCATGAGGTGGAGCGCTATAGTTCAATCCCGGTCAAGCCTTCGATCTGATGTTGCGGCTGACAGCCCAGTGGCGCGCAGAAGACAAGAAGGGGGGGAAATGATCCGGTTCCTGGCCTTGGCCGCCATCTTGCTGGCGGCTCTTCCCGCGGTCTCATCTGCCCAAAGCCTAGAACGTCTTGCCGCAACCAAGATTCTTCATATCGGCTTCATCGATGGCGAAGTGCCCTTTGCCGCGAAAGGGGCCGATGGCGCGCCAGCCGGCTATGCCATCGACCTCTGCAGGGAGGTTGAGAAGTCGATCACGGTCCGCATTCCCGATATCAAGGCCATCTATGTTGAAACGACCCTGACCGATGCTTTCCATGATATGGTCAGCGGCAAGATCGATCTCCTCTGCGGTGCGGTGACGGATACGCTCAGCCGCCGGGAACTGGTCGATTTCTCCCAGCCGATCTTCATCACCGGCATATCGGCATTGCTGCGGCGCAATGCGCCGGCCGATATCCGTAATCTCGTCCTCGATGCGCGCGAGGTGAGCCCGCCGCGTTCGCCGATGTTGCGGACCTTTGCCACCTATACTTTCGGCGTGCGCAGCGGCAGCACGGCGGCGGATGTGCTGCGGCAGGTCATGCTGGCCGAAGGATACAATGCCACGGTCGTGCAATATGACAGCCATGAAGCCGGTCTTGCCGCCTTGGCCGCGAAGGAGATCGATGCTTATTTCGCCGACCGCAGCCTGTTGATCGGCCTCTTGCAGCAGCGTCAGCCGGCGGCGGCATTCGAGGTCGCCGATCGCTGGTTCACCCATGAACCCTATGGCATCGCCTTGCCGCGTGGCGACTGGGAGATGCGGCTCCTGGTGGATCGCACGCTGTCGCATTTCTATGCCTCGCCGTCTTATACCGAGGTTCTTGAAAAGTATTTCGGCGATCAGGCCCCAAGCATCGCCAGGACGATCCTGATGCAATCTTTACCGGAATGAAGCTGGCCGCAGTCGGCTCGAAACAGATCCGGCACGGAAGCTGAAGCGGAAGGTGAGGACGGAATGTCATCGGATGTGAGACGGATCGGATTGTTTCCAGCGACGATGCTGGTCGCGGGCAATATGATCGGGGCCGGCATCTTCATGATGCCGGCGATCATGGCCAGTATCGGCGGCATCGCCACGCTCGGCTGGTTCGTCACCGTGCCGGGTGCCTTCATCATCGGCTATCTCTTCGCCCGTCTCGGCCGGGCACGACCGAAAGCGGGGGGCGCCTATGCCTATGCCCGGGAAGCCCTGGGTGATTTCGCTGGATTTCAATGCAACCTGCTGTACTGGTTTTCCAACGTCATCGCCAATATCGCCATCGCCACCTCGATCACGGGCTATATAACGGTCTTTCTGCCGGCCTTGCGGGATCCGATTCTTGGCGCCATCTGCACGGTCGTGCTGATCTGGCTCTCGGCGATCCTGAACATGATCGGGCCGCGCCTGGTGACGCGTTACGAGACCTGCACGACCTTGCTCGGTGTCGGGCCGATTGCCTTGGTGGGGATCCTCGGCTGGTTCTATTTCAACCCGCAGACCTTCGCGGCAAGTTGGAATCCGGGCCATCTCGGTGAGTTCGATGCCATCTCCTCTGCCGTCTCCATCATGTTCTGGGCCTTCATGGGGGTGGAGAGCGCCTCGGTGGCGGCCGGTGTCGTCGAGAATCCGGAACGCAATGTCGGCCGCGCGACGCTGCTCGGCGTGCTGATCGCGGCCGTTGTCTATGTGCTCAGTACGACCGCAATTATGGGGATCATCCCGAACGATGCCTTGCGGCATTCGACGGCCCCCTTCGCCGATGCGGCGATGAAGGCCCTGGGGCCGGTCGGCAGCATCGTCATCACGCTTTGCGCCATCATGAAGGCCTCTGGCTGCCTCAGTGGATGGACCCTGATCAATGCCGAAACGGCATTGGCGACATCGCGCGACGGGTTGTTTCCGTCTTTCTTCTCGCAGGTCGATTCCCGTGGTGTCCCCGTGCGCGGCATGATCGTGGTGGCGGTCCTGATGACCATCATCGTCTTCGCCACCTTGTCGCCATCGGTCGGCGACGCCTTCCGCGTCCTGACCGACATCGCCGTTCTTCTGGTCCTGACGCCGTATATCTTCGCCGCCGTCTCGACCGGCGAATATGTGCAGCGGGGACTTCTGTCGAAGAGCGTTTTATGGGTGGCCTTGCTGGCGGTTGCTTATTGCCTTGGTGTCATCGTCGCTTCGGCCGGCACCGCTGTCGCCATCAGCATGGCCCTGGGCCTGGCGACGGCACCCTTGTTCCGCGCCTTTCTCCATTTCGCCAAGTCACCCGGTACCTCCGACCGGGCACCGGATGCGGTGCCGCGATAGTGGGAGGGTTCAGGTGCTTTCCCGCGCCATCAAGGTGAAGCCGAGATCGCAGGCGGGGGTGGCGGGCTGCTTGCCCTCCAGCAGGGTCAGCAGCATGGTCGCCGCCTGTCGGCCGACCTGATAGCGCGGCGTGGCGATGGTGGTCAGGGTGGGCGAGGTCCAGGCCGAAGCGGGCAGGTCGTTGAAACCGGCGATCGCCAGTTGTCGCGGCACATCGATCTTGCGCCGGTGACACTGGAAGAGGGCACCCTGCGCCAGGTCGTCATTGCAGAAGAAGACGGCATCGCAATCGGATGCTTCCTCCAGCAAGCGGTCCAGCAATTGCGCGCCCAGGCTGATCGACGAGGGATCGGCGACCAGGAGTTCGCGCCGGGGATCGTAGCAGTCGGCATCGCGCAGGGCTTGGCGATATCCATCGGCGCGGGCGAGCGTCCGGGGATCCAGTTGGGCTGCGGCGAAGCCGATGCGCTGATAGCCGCGATCGAGCAGATGGCGGGCCATGGCATAACCGCCGTCGAATTGCGAGAAGCCGACGCAATGGCAATCCGACCGGTCGGTGGTTTCCATCATATGGACCGTCGGCCGGCGCAGATTTTCCAGCCGGCTCCAGGTGCTGGGCAGATGATCGACGCCGGTCAGCAGCAGGCCGTCGGGGAGGAATTCGAGATAGGTCTGCAGCAGACGCTCTTCTTCCAGGGGAGAATAGCGCGTGATGCCGATCAGCATCTGATAGCCGCGTGGATGCAGGACCTCGTGAATGCCGGCCAGCATCTCGATGAAGACCATATTGGTCATCGAGGGAATCAGGACCACCACATTCATCGATGGCGCACCGGCCAGGGCGCTGGCGACGCGGTTCGGCACATAGCCCAGTTTTTCGGCGTGGCTGAAAATCCGCGTCCGCAATTCCTCCGTCACCAGATCCGGCTTCTTGAAGGCGCGGGAAACCGTGATGGTGCTCACCCCGGCCAGGCGGGCGATATCCGCCATGGTAGCGCGGCCGGTGCTGGAGGATCGCGGCTTCCTGGAACGCATGTCGTCTCCATAAATCAAAAAGTACTGAGACAGGCATAGCCGCAAATTCGGCTTTACAGCCACATATGTTAGCGGTAACATAATCGATAATCTTATGTTTCGTGGCCTTTTTGAAGAATCCCGGCCAGGGATCGCGGGTCGCGACCACGGCAAAATTGAATGACAACGCTAACAATTCAGTGTGTTGGTGCGTCATGCATGCCGGCTGGATCTGTTGGGTTTATTGACCCGCCGGTCCGGGGAAAGACTGATCTGGAAGAGGGCGGGGAGACCTCAGTCATGGCCGAGACAGGAGCTATACCTAGGACGCTGATACCCCGGCGACGTTGGGGGATCGGAGGTCTGCTCGGCATGGGTGTCCTCATTGCCTATATCGACCGGGTCAATCTGTCGGTGGCCGCGCCGCAATTGCAGCAGGAGTTCGGCCTCGATGCGACGCAGATGGGGCTCCTGCTCAGTGCCTTCTTCTGGTCTTACGCCTTTCTGCAGATTCCGACCGGTTTGTTGCTGGATCGCTTCGGCGTCAGCCGGATCGGCCGTCTGGGCGCCTTGCTCTGGACCGTCGCATCGGTGCTGATCGCCTTCACCGGCGGTTTCGGTGGCTTGTTCCTGGCGCGTATTCTATTGGGTGTCGCGGAGGCGCCGAGTTTTCCGGCCAGTTCCAAGGCGACGGGCTATTGGTTTCCGCGTCAGGAGCGGGCCTTGGCCACGGCTATCTTCGACGCAGCGGCGAAATTCGCCAATGTCATCGGTGTGCCGCTGGTTGCGTTGGCGATAACGCAGTTCGGCTGGCGCTGGGGCTTCGGCGTTACGGCGATCCTGAGCTTCCTTTACTTTCTGGCTTTCTTCTTCATCTATCGCGATCCCAGCCGGGATCGGCATCTCAGCGCGGCCGAACGCGATTACATCCGGGCCGGCGGTGCGACCCCGGAGGGACCGGCGGAGACGGGTGCCGCCGGCATGTTCGGCTATCTTCTGGCGAACCGGAAGGTCTGGGGCCTGACCATCGGCTTCGCGGCTTATGGCTATTCCTTCTATCTCTTCCTCACCTGGTTGCCGGCTTATCTCGTGCAGAGCATGCAGATGAGCATCATCAAATCGGCTGGTTTCGCCGCCATTCCCTGGGTCTGTGCGACGCTTGCCGATCTGATCGTCGGCGGTTGGTTGGTGGACCATCTGGTCAGGCGTGGCCATGACGACACGAAGATACGCAAATGCGTGCTGGTCCTGGGCATGTTGCTCGGCCTCGCGGTTTTCGGTGCGACACTGACCGCTGATCCGCGCTGGGCGGTCTTCTGGATCGCCATCGCCCTCAGCGGCCTGGCCGCCGCCGCACCGGTCGGTTGGTCGATCCCCTCGCTGATCGCGCCCCGGGGCGGTACGGCTACAATCGGCAGCATCATGAATTTCGTCAATAACGGCATGGGAATTTTGGCACCGATCGCCACCGGCTATATCGTCGGCGCCACCAATTCCTTCACGGTTGCCTTTCTCGTTGCGGGAATTGTGCTGATCGTCGGGATCGTCTCTTATATCTTCATATTGGGGCGCATCGAGCCGATACCGGAACCTCGACGTGGATCATTGGGCACATCCTCACTGTCTGGGGGAGCCAATGCTGAGTGAGGTCTATAACGAGCGCAAACGGTGCGCCGGCATGCGCGGGTGTGGGGGACGATGAAGAGCGAGATGCCCAGGACTATCCTGGTCGTGATGGGGGTATCCGGCTGCGGCAAGTCGACGATCGCCGCACAGCTTGCGGATATGCTCGGCTGGCCGGTGGAGGAAGGCGACAGGCTGCATCCAAGGCGCAATATCGAGAAGATGAGTCAAGGCGTGCCGCTGGACGATGACGATCGCCAGCCCTGGCTTCAGGCCGTTGCCGGTAAGATCGATCAATGGCGGGAAAAGGGAGCGGCCGGTATCATTACTTGCTCGGCGCTTAAACGGGCTTATCGCGATCAGCTCGCCTCGCAACGCCCCGATGTCCTGTTTGTTTTCTTGAAAGGCAGCAAGGAACTGATCCGCGCCAGACTGGCGAAAAGGTCGGGACATTTCATGCCGCCGGATCTGCTGGACAGCCAGTTCGCCGCCCTGGAAGAGCCAGTGACAAACGAACATGCGATTACCGTTTCCATCGAGCAGCAACCCGCTGTGATCGCCGATGCTATCCTCGCCGACCTGAAGCATCGAACCCGGCACTAAGACGACCGCCCGGACACCTTTCCCGCCGATCGTTCTTCGGGCAGCACCGCCATTTCTGCAGCATCTGAAATCTTATGCTAGGATAGCGTGCGGTCCTGATCAAGCTAGGAGGTGTAGATGCAGAAGCGTCATCTGAGTGCACTGGTCGTAGCAATTCTTTTAGCAATTCCGATGATGTCGGTGACGGGATATGCCGGGGGAGTAAATCCCTTTCCAAATGACGTCGACAATTTGACCAGAGGCGAAGCTGATGCCATCAAGGAAGCTCTCGGCAAAGCCTTGGATATCTATAAAAGTGGCACGGTTGTGGATTGGACGTCGACCGATTCCAAGCGAACGGGTCAGGTGAAACTCCAAAGAGTTTTCGAGCGTAATGGCAAGCATTGCGCGATGGCCGAAAATCGATTCACCAAAGGTACGGGAAATACCTATAGCTTACCCTTCTGTAAAACGGCGGATGGATCCTGGAGGGTCAGTTTCTGAGCAGCTTATTCTACTGCGCAAAGAGAAGAGCGGCCCTGTGAGGCCGCTCTTCTTTTGTTACCTGGTCGGATCCGACACCGTATCGGTGTCAACCTGCCGGGCGGCATAACGCCGGGCCAAGGCGGCACAGGCCATCAGTTGGATCTGATGAAAGAGCATCAGCGGCAGGACGATCAGCCCGACGGATTGGGCCGGGAAAAGCACATTGGCGATGGGGATACCGCTGGCGAGGCTTTTCTTCGAACCGCAGAAGACGATGGCGATCTCATCTTCCTTGGAAAAACCGAACCGCCGGCTGACGATCGTCATGGTGGCGAGGACGACGGCCAGCAGGATCAGGTTGACCAGGAGCAGCAGCACTAGGCTGGCCGGCGCCACCTGATGCCAGATGCCGTTCACCACGCCTTCGCTGAATGCGGTATAGACCACGAGCAGGATCGATCCCCGATCGACATAGCTGAGAAGCGCTTTCCATGCCGTCATGAAGCCCTTCAGCCAGGGGCGCAGGGCTTGCCCGACGAGGAAGGGGACGAGGAGCTGAAGGACGATATCCTCGATGGCGCCTGCCGAGAAACCGCCGCCAGTCGATTTCAGGAGGAGGCCGGCCAGCAGCGGCGTGAGGATGATCCCGAGGAGATTGGAAATCGAGGCGCTGCAGAGCGCGGCGGCGACATTGCCACGGGCGATGGAGGTGAAGGCGATCGAGGATTGCACGGTCGAGGGGAGCAGGCAGAGAAACAGCAGGCCGAAGGCAAGGGACTCGCCGAGCCAGGGCTGCAGCAAGGCCTGCAGGCTAATCCCCAGCAGGGGAAACAGCAGGAAGGTGCCGGCCAGGACCATCACCTGGAGGCGCCAATGGACCAATCCCTGGACGACCGTCTCGCGTGGCAGCCGGGCGCCATACAGGAAGAAGAGCAAAGCGATGGCGAAGTCCGTGGCGTGACCCATGACCTTGGCCGAGGTGCCACGGCAGGGCAGCACGGATGCCAGCAGGACCATGAAGAGGATGGCGAGGATATAGGGATCGACACGCTGGCGGAGCCAGGATCCCAGTTGCTTGATGGACATGCGGATAGGACCAGTATGATCGACGTCCGATACCGGTGGCCGGCCTGCATATCGCCGACATGCAGGCCGGCAGGCGTCGGTATCGACAGGATATCTCAGTAGCCGAGGGCGCAGCCGTCCTTGCGCGGATCGGAGCCGCCGGTCAGCGTGCCTTTCTGCCAATCGATCCGGATTGCCTGACCGCCGCCGAGCGGCTCGGGCGTCACCTCGACGGCATGGCCGCGCGCCTGCAGCCCGGCGATGCTGGCTGATGGTACGCTCCGTTCCACCTGGACCTTGCCCTGGGCGTAGAAGACGCGCGCCTGATCGAGAGCCGCCTGAGGATCGAGGCCATAATCCAGCACATTGGTCAGGAAATGCACATGGCCGAAGGGCTGGTAGTCACCGCCCATGACGCCGTAGGGCATCAGGACCCGGCCATCCTTCATCGCCATGCCCGGCATGATCGTATGCATGGGCCGCTTGCCCGGCGCGACGCAGTTCGGGTGTTTCGGATCGAGCTTGAAGCTCGATCCCCGGTTCTGCAGCACAACGCCTGTTTTCGGGCTGACCAGCCCGCTGCCGAAGGAATAATAGGTGGAGTTGATGAAGCTGACCGCATTGCGGTCGCGGTCGACCACCGACAGATAGACGGTGTCGGACGACTGCATGAGCGGCGGCGGCAGATCGGTCGCGGCGCGGTCGCGGCTAATGCGCTTCGTCAGTTTGGCGGCATAGTCTTTCGAGAGCAGCTCTGTAACCGGCACTGGGCCATGGTCGGGATCGGCGATGAAGGCGTCGCGGTCGCGATAGGCGAGGCGGCCGGCTTCGATTTCCAGATGCAGCCGCTCCGCCGAAACGGGATCCAGGGCGCCGAGATCGAAACCGGAGAGGATGTTCAGCATCAGGAGTGCCGTCAGGCCCTGATTGTTGGGCGGCAGCTGATAGAGATCGGTGCCGCGGTAATTGCTCGTGACCGGCTCGACGTAATTGCCCTTGGTCGCCGTGAAATCGTCCAGGTGATGCAGGCCGCCCAGACTGCGCAGGTGATCGACCATGTCGGCAGCCACGGCGCCTTCATAGAAGCCTCGGCGGCCCTCCCGGGCGATGATGCGCAATGTCTCTGCCAGTTCCGGCTGACGGTGAATCTCGCCAGCCACGGGTGCCCGGCCATTCGGCAATAGGACACGCTTTGCATGCGAGTCCTGGGAGAGTTGCTCGACGCAGTCTTGCCAGTCGGCGGCTACGCGGTCATGCACGACATAGCCGGCTTCGGCATAGTGGATGGCCGGCGCCAGGATTTCCGCCAAATCCTTGCTGCCATGATCGGCGATTAATTGGCACCAGGCATCGATGGCGCCGGGGATGGTGACGGCATGCGGACCATAGGTCGGCATGGCCGTGAAGCCGTGCTCCCGGTACCAGTCCAGTTTCGCCGCTGCCGGCGCGCGGCCGGACCCGTTGAAGGCGAGGACACGGCCTTCGCCCTTCGGCACATACAGCGCGAAACAGTCGCCGCCGATACCGGTCGATTGCGGCTCCACCACGGCGAGGACCGCCGCCGCGCAAACCGCCGCGTCGATGGCATTGCCGCCGTTCTTCAGCAGTTGCAAGGCTGCTGCGCTGGCCAGGGGATGCGATGTCGCCACCATCGCCTCGGTGCTGCGGACCGGCGACCGGCCGGGGAAATGAAGATCACGCACTGCTGAACTCCTTCTGTGTCTTGTTTCCGATTGCCGTGCCACAGATTAGGGGGCGCGGCGCGTGTTCCGAACCTGGCCAGATGATATCCAGCTAGGCTGCCTGGGAGGGTCTGTTCAAGAGATTATTGCGAACGGCTTCGATATGCCGCCGCATCATGGTTTCCGCAAGATCGGCGTCGCGATTGGCGATTGCCTGGACCACGTTGCGGTGTTGCTCGCGATAGAGATACAGCCTTTCCGGTGTCTGCGATGTCTGACGCAGGCGACCCCATCCGTCCTGCCGGCGGATCGCGTTGAAGGCATCGAAAATCGAGAGCAGCAGATTGTTGTGTGTCGCCTCTGCAATGGCACGATGCAGGGTCCCGTCCCACAGCTCCCAGGTCTTGGCGTCGCGCGCGGCCTCGCTCTTCTCGATGAGGTACCACATATTGGCGATATTGGCTTCGGTCGCATGCAGCGCAGCAAGGCGTGCCAGGGTCGGCTCGATCGCCAGGCGCGTTTCCATGACTTCGACCGGGCTGGTCTGCGCGGTGACGACGGACAGCCCTTCATCACCATTCATGCCGCCACTGGGCTTGCTGCCGACGAAGGTACCCTTGCCGACATGGCGCCAGATGCGACCTTCCGCTTCCAAGGCTTCCAGCCCTTCCCGCAGGGCGCTGCGGCTCAGGCCGAGTTCGCGGCACAGGATGCGTTCCGCCGGCAGCCGGCTGCGCAGGGGATAACGCTCGCTGTTCAACAGCTTGCGAAGTTTATCGATGGCTTCGTCACGTCGGCTCATATTGATACCAATCAATAAATTGGTTTCACAGTATTTAATATGACTAGGCGAGATATGTCTATATCTTCAGTAAAATCGATATTTATAAAGGAAATCGTTCCCGGACCATTTGACACCTTTCTGTTCAATGGTTACAGTCCGGCCGCTCGATGTGATCCGGCGTAAGATCGGAGAGACATCGGTTCCATAATCTCTGGGAGGAGAGGAGTGATGATCGGAAGCAATCGCTCAAAGTTTCTTCGTGCTGGGTTTCATAGCGCGGGTTTCGCGCTGGCCGTGACCATGGTGGCCGCGACGGCCGGATCGGCGGCGCAGGCGGATACCATCCAGGCACCGGACAATATCAAGCAGGCGGGCAAGCTGGTTTTCTGTTCCGATATTTCCGGCCCGCCGCTCGGCTATTTCGACGAATCCGGTAAGCCGGTTGGGGTCGAGATCGATCTTGGCGACGAACTGGCGAAGCGGCTGGGGGTAACCGCCGTCTGGAACAATACGCAATTCGACGGCATCATTCCGGCGCTGCAGGCCAAGCATTGCGATGCCATCATGTCCCAGCTTTATGACAAGCCGGCGCGCCGCGAAGTGATCGATTTCGTCGATTACATGAAGGCCAGCCAGTCGATACTGGTCGCCAAGGGCAATCCGCACGGCATCAAGACGATGGATGACCTGTCGGGCAAGAAGATCGCCGTCGAGAACGGCACCACGATCCAAAGCCTGGTCGACGAGCAGAACAAGAAATTCGCCACTGACGGCAAGCCGCCGGCCACTGCCGTGGTCTTCCCGAAGGACAGCGACGCCCTGCAGGCGCTGCGGATCAATCAGGTAGATGCCTATGGCACGACCCTGGAAAGTGCTGCCTATTTCATCGACAAGGCCCCCGGCCTCTTCGAGTTGCCCGGTGCGCCGTTCAATCAGATGACCGTCGGGCTGGGCCTGCGCAAGGAAGATATCGCGCTCAAGGATGCCGTTACGAAAGCATTCGATGCGATGAAGGCGGATGGCTCCTATACCAAGATTCTCGCCCATTGGAACCTTGAGGGCGATGCATATCCTTGAGGCCAGAACATGAATTTCGATTGGGCTTTCTTCTGGCGATATCTGTTGGAACCGAGCGCCGTGTATCTGCACGGCCTCTGGCTCACCCTTAGCCTCAGCGTCATCTGCCAGGTCCTGGGGACATTGATCGGGCTCTTCGCGGCCCTGGGGCGGCTTTCTTCTTTCCGGTCGCTCCAGATCCTGGTGCGCTTCTATACCTGGATCATGCGCGGGACACCGCTTCTCGTGCAGGTCGTCTTCATCTATACGGCCCTCGCAGCCGGCAATATCTTCCGCTTCGAGGATATCAATCTGGGCTTCATGGTGATCCCCGGCAATATCCAGGCGGGCATCGTCGCCCTCAGCCTGAATGAGGGGGCCTATATGGCCGAGATCATCCGCGCCGGCATTACCTCCGTGGATGTCGGCCAGACAGAGGCCTCGAAATCCCTCGGCATGCGTTATCACCTTTTCATGCGGCGGATCATCCTGCCCCAGGCGGCGCGGTTCATCATTCCGCCGCTGGGCAATGAGTTCAATTCGATGCTGAAGAACACGACCTTGCTGAGTGTGATTGGCGTGCCGGAGCTGCTGCTGGCGACGCAGATGGTGACCTCGGCGACGTTCCGGGTGTTCGAACTCTATACCGTCGTGGCGCTTTACTATCTCTCCCTCACCACCCTGTGGGGATTGGTGCAGCGCCGGATCGAAAAGCGTTTCGGCGAACCGCAGAGGGGGCAGTTGGCGATCGCCAAGGCCACCGGCTGGCGGCGCCTCTTCGCGTGATGGGCGGGCGATGAATATGATCGACAAGCATGCTGAGAACAGAGCGCCGTCATCGGCCGCCTTGGAACGTGAGGTGATCGTCGAGGCGGTCGATGTCCACAAATCCTATGGCGAGGTCGAGGTCCTGAAGGGTGTGTCGCTGACCGTTCACCGCCAGGAAGTGGTCGTCATCGTCGGTGCCTCGGGATCGGGAAAGACCACCTTCATCCGCTGCATCAATCATCTGGAGAAGATCCAGAAGGGACGCATCCTGGTCAACGGTCATCTCATCGGCTATCGCGACGTGCGCGGCCGCCTGATCGAGGACCGGGAACGGAACATCGCCCGCCAGCGCCAGGAAATCGGCATGGTGTTTCAGCGCTTCAACCTGTTTCCGCATATGACGGCGCTGGAGAATATCATTGAGGCGCCCATTCATGTGCGCGGGGTGCCGGTCCAAGAGGCGACGGAGACAGCCCGCCGGCTCCTGGCGAGGGTCGGCCTGGCCGAGAAGGCGGATTCCTATCCGTCCCAGCTCTCGGGCGGCCAGCAGCAGCGCGTCGCCATTGCCCGTGCTCTTGCCATGAAGCCGGCGCTGATGCTGTTCGACGAACCGACCAGCGCCCTCGATCCCGAAACGGTGGGCGAGGTGCTGGATGTCATGAAGGAACTGGCCAAGGACGGGATGACGATGATCGTCGTGACCCATGAAATGGGCTTCGCCCGGGAAGTGGCCGACCGCGTGATCATGATGGATAACGGCGGGATCGTCGAAGAAGCGCCGCCGGCCAAGTTCTTCACGGCACCGGACTCCGACCGGACGAAAGCGTTCCTGGCACGTATTCTGAAGTAGCCCGCATCTGACATGACGAGCGTGGCCAGCGGCAGGGGCTGTCGCTGAGCCGTGGGGCCGGGTATGATCGGGCGCCATTTGACGGAGAGAACCTCATGAAATCCGCCTTGCTGCTGATCGATGTCCAGAAAATCTATACCACTGCCGGCTCACCCCTTTTCATTGAGGGGCATGAAGCGGCGATCGCCAATATGAACAAGCTGATCGATCAGGCCGTGAGAGCGGGTGATCTGGTCGTTTATGTCCGGCATGTTCATAAAAAGGACGGGTCGGATGCCGGTCGGATGTTCGATTATCTGGGAACGGCCGGTGAAATCGGCTTCGTCGAGGGGACGGATGACGTACAACTCGATCCGCGCCTGAAATTGGTGCCGGACGCCGTTTCCTTCACCAAAAGCCGCTATTCGGCCTTCATCGGTACCAATCTGGACAGCCTGTTGAAGGGGCGCGGAATCGACCGTATCGTGGTGACCGGCTTCATGACGGATTACTGCTGTGAGACGACAGCCCGTCACGGCCATGATCTCGACTACTATGTCGATTTCGTCATCGATGCGACGGGATGCCCCGATGCGGCGCCCGATATCCAGCAGCCGCTTATCAAATCGGTGACCGGCGCTGTCCTGCTGGGCGGGTTTGCCCAGGTGCAGACGACGACGGATTATCTGGCCGGGAAGCAGTAACGGCATATCGGAGGGAGCAAGATGGAAAAGCGCCGCCTGGGTCGATCGGATCTACATCTGGCTCCCCTGATGTTCGGAGGCAATGTCTTCGGCTGGACCGTGGACGAGGCGACATCCCTGACCTTGCTGGATGCTTTCACGGCGGCCGGCTTCAATGCCATCGACACGGCCGATGTCTATTCGACCTGGGTCGAGGGGCATCAGGGCGGGGAATCGGAGACCATCATTGGCAAATGGCTGAAAAGCCGGGGCGGCCGCGACAAGGTCGTCATCGCCACCAAGGTCGGCTCCGATATGGGGGCCGGCCGGCAGGGGCTGTCGAAAGCTTATATCGTGCAGGCCGTCGAGGAATCATTGCGCCGGCTGCAGACCGATTACATCGACCTCTACCAGTCGCATCGGGATGATGAGGGCACGCCGCAGGAGGAGACACTGGAAGCCTATGCGCTGCTGGTCCGGCAGGGCAAGGTACGGGTCATCGGCGCCTCCAATTTCGAGGCGGGGCGTTTGGCATCGGCGGTGAAGGCCAGTGCCGCGCATGGCTATCCCCGCTATGAAAGCCTGCAGCCGCTTTATAACCTCTATGATCGCTACGATTATGAAGGCCCGTTGCAGGAGCTGTGCCGTCGGGAGGAGATCGGTGTCATCAGCTATTTCTCCCTGGCCAGCGGTTTCCTCACCGGCAAGTACCGCACGAAGCAGGATCTCAGCCAGAGCGCGCGGGGCGAGGATGTGGAAAAATATCTGGATGCACGCGGTTTCCGCATTCTCGAAGTGCTGGATCAGGTTGCCAAGCGCTATAACGCGAAACCGGCACAGATCGCCTTGGCCTGGCTCATGAAACAGCCGACGATCACCGCACCGATTGCCAGTGCCACCACGCTTGCGCAATTGGGTGATCTGGTTGCTGCTGCCAGACTGCAACTGGATGCCGATGCCATCCGGCTGCTCACGGAAGCCAGCAATCGCGCCTGATCGATATTGCCCGACCGATCTCGGGGCTACCGTCTTTGCTGTGAAGCTTGACCGCCATCGTCGCTGGTCAAGATCTGTGCTTCAAGCAGGTCGGTGATCCAATGGACGAAGACCTGAAGGCGGTGCGACAGATGCTGTCGGTGCGGATAGAGCAATGTCAGCGGCATAGGCGCGGCACGATAAGCCGGCATGACTTCGACGAGGTCGCCGGAGTTGAGATGCCCGCGAATGTCATAAGCAGGAATCTGGATAAGGCCGAGGCCGGCCAAGCAACAGGCGATATAGGCCTCGGCATTATTGACCGTGACGCGGCTCTGCATGGGCCGTGTATGCAACTCGCCATCCTCGATCCATTCCCATGCCTCGACACGTCCGCTGGAGGGCGAGGCGTAATTGACGGCGAGATGGCTGTCGAGATCCGCAAGGCTGTGCGGTATGCCATATGTCTGGAGATAGGAAGGGCTGGCGACATTGATCAGTGTGAGGTCGCCGATCTTGCGCATGATCGGGCCTGAGACCGCCAGAGGCCCGACACGGATCGCGCAGTCGACACCGTCTTCGACCAGATTGATGGCGCGATCGGTCATGCCGATCTCGACTTCGATCTCCGGGTAAGTGGCGAAGAAGCCCGGCAAGGCGGGGGCGATGATGAGGCGGCCGATGCGGCTCGGCACATCGACGCGCAGCTTGCCGTGGGGCCGGGTCGGGGCACCGCGGAAGAGGTTCTCGGTATCGGCGACATCGGAGAGCAGACGCAGGCAGCGCTCGTAGAAGGCGGTACCATCCTGTGTCGGCGAGACATGTCGCGTCGTACGATGCAACAGACGTACGCCGACACGCGTTTCCAGATCCTGCACCGCTGTTGACACCGACGAGCGTGGCAGACCGAGGGCATCGGCGGCGCGCGTGAAGCTGGCGCATTCGACGACCCGGGTGAAGATACGGAAGAGGTCGATGCGGTCCAGTGCAACCTCCAGATTGTTCGTGTTTTCCGACAAGTCATGTCAGGAAAAGCGGCTTTATATGGAAATTCTAGACGATAGCTTTGCCCTTAGGAACGTATTTGTCGCAGTTTCATGGAAACAGGAGGGAGCCTGATGGTCGATCACAGCATTAAAGGGAAGACGGTCCTTATCGCCGGCGGCGCCAAGAATCTCGGCGGCCTGATCGCCAGGGATCTGGCAGGGCAGGGCGCGAAAGCCGTGGCCATTCATTACAATAGCGGGTCCAGCAAGGAAGCTGCCGATGCAACCGTCGCGGCAATCAAATCGGCAGGTGCCAAGGGCTACGCGTTTCAGGGTGACCTGACTTCGGCCCAGGCGATCGAAAAGCTGTTTACCGATGCCAAGAGTGCCATGGGCACGATCGATATTGCCATCAACACCGTCGGCAAGGTGCTGAAGAAGCCGTTCGTCGAGATCACCGAGGCCGAATATGACGAGATGAGCGCCGTCAACAGCAAGTCGGCTTTCTTCTTTCTGAAGGAAAGCGGCAAGCATGTGGCCGACAATGGCAAGGTCCTGACGCTGGTGACCTCGCTGCTCGGCGCCTTCACGCCG
>CAYOQR010000084.1:0-21839 GCA_964406155.1 uncultured Rhodospirillaceae bacterium
ACCATGCCGACCTCGCGGCGGATCGTATCGATGTTCTTGGTGTTGGAGGTCAGCTCGATCCCATCGACGATGATCTTCCCCTCCTGATGTTCCTCCAGCCGGTTGATGCAGCGGATGGTGGTCGATTTGCCGGAGCCGGACGGCCCGCAGATGACCACGCGTTCACCCTTGTTGACCTGCAGCGAGACGTTCTTCATCACCTGGAAGTCGCCATACCATTTGTTGACATTCTGCAGTTCGATCATCGGCATCGGGTCATGCTCCAGGGATGGACGGAGGCGGATCAGGCAGGCTCAACCGGCCGCCGCGAGCTTCTTTTCCAGGCTGCGGGCGCAATAGGTGAGCGGGAAGCACATGGCGAAATAGATCACCGCGACCAGGCCGTAAATCAGCGTCGGGGCAAAGGTCGCATTGGTCAGGATCTCCGCCGTCTTGGTCAGTTCCTTGAAGCCGATGATGGAAGCAAGCGCAGTGCTTTTCACCATCTGCACCAGGAAGCCGACAGTGGGCGGGATTGCCAGGCGCAGGGCCTGCGGCAGGATCACGTAGCGCATCTGGCCGACATACCGGAAGCCGACACTGGCGCTGGCATCCCATTGGCCATGCGGCACGGCATCGACGCAGCCGCGCCAGATTTCGACCAGATAGGCGCTGGCATAGAAGGTCAGGCAGACCGAGGCGCTGAGCCAGGGCGAGACATCGAGGCCCAGCAGCGGCAGGCCGAAGAAGAACAGATAGAACTGCATCAGCAGCGGCGTGCTCTGGAACAATTCGGTATAGACCTGGACGAAACGGGTCGTCGCCCGTTTGCCGGTATAGCGGAGCATGAGCAGCAACAAGCCGACGATGCCGCCGCCGATGAAGGCGATGACCGAGAGCAGCAGCGTCCAGCGTGCGGCCAGCAGCAGGAGGCGCGTGAGATCGAGCAGAGTGAAACTGACCATCAGGCGCGCCCCGCGAAAAGACGCCGGCCGAAGCGGGCGGAGAGGCGGCGCAGGCCGACGGCCAGCACCAGATAGATCAGGGTGACGACGAAATAGGTCTCGAAAGAGCGGAAGTTGCGCGACTGGATGTAGTCACCGATATGGGCGAGATCGGTCACGGCGATCTGCGAGACGACGGCGGATTCCAGCATGGTGATGATGATCTGGCTGATCAGCGCCGGATAGACGTAGGCGATCGCCTGCGGCAGGACGATCAGGCCGAAAACAGAAGCCGGGCGGATGCCGAGGGCGAGCCCGGCCTCGCGCTGGCCCGGCGGCACGGCCTCGATGCCGGAGCGCATGATCTCGATCGTATAGGCGGTCAGATTGAGCGTCATGGCGATGACGGCGGCCTCGATCGCCGTCAGCCGCAGCCCCAGGCCGGGCAGGCCGAAGAACACGAAAAGGAGCTGCACCAGGAAGGGCGTGTTGCGGATCAGCTCGACATAGGCCTCGACCAGGCGCCGCGCCCAGGTCAGCCCATTGCGCGCCAGGCCGCCCCGGGACGTGGAAGCCCCGCCGATGCTCAGGAGCAGGCCCAGGGCGGCGGTGACGAGCGTCAAGCCGAGCGTCACCGCCATACCCTGCAGGAACAGTCCCAGATATTGGAGCAGGGCGCCGAAGTCGAGCTGATAGCCCATGGCTGCCTCAGAAGTCCTTGGGCAGCGGCAGAAGCAGCCATTTCTCCGATATCTGGTTCAAGCTGCCGTCCTTGCGCATCGCGGCGATGGTGTCGTTCAGCTTTTTCTGGAAGGCAGGCTCGTTCTTGTTGATGCCGATATGGTCGGGCGAGCTCATCAGGTTGAATTTCGGCTCCGGATCGATCGGCGGATGTTTCGCCATGATGGTGGCGCCGACATCGTTGCCGACGACCATCACCTGGGCCTGGCCCGAGAGGAAGGCGGAAATGACGCCGTTGTAATCGCTGTAACGCTGGATATCGGCATCGGCCGGCGCCACCTTGGTCAGCTCGGTATCTTCCATGGTGCCGCGATTGACGGCGATGGTTTTGCCCTTGAGATCGGCCGGCGTCTTGATGGCCACCGCTTTCGGCGCCATCGCGGTGATGTAATAGGGCGCATAGGCATCGGTGAAATCGATGACCTTCTCGCGTTCCGGATTCTGGCCGACGCTGAGCAGCAGGTCGACCTTGTGCTCGGTCAGATAGGGGATGCGGTTCTGCCCGGTGACGCCGACCAGCTCGACCTTGACGCCGAGATCCTTCGCCAGTCGATCGGCGACATCGACATCATAGCCTTGCAGATTGAGGTCCGGTCCGGCCGATGAGAAGGGTGGAAAGTCCTCGAAGACGCCGACCTTCAGGACGCCGGCCTTGGTGATGTCTTCCAACTGATCCGCTTTGGCCAGGCCGCTGGCGGCCGCCACGAGGCCCAAAGTGAGCAGCAGAGTCCGGCCGAGGGCCGGCAAAGTTGATTGGTCGCCGTTCATGTCATCTCCCTTCAGAACGCATCATTCCGAGACACTGAAGCCTCTCTCACCCAGTCGGGAGCGCCTCTTGTGGAACGCTGCCCGATCTGAACGATGCCTTGCGGCGTGCGGGGATGACATACCAATTCGCCGAAAGTCAGTTCGGCAAAGGTCAATGTAAACGGGGATGGAACGGGCTGCGGGCAGGTGCCGTCACAGCGGGCCGGACGCCCCAAGAGCCATCATTCCAGGCGTGATGATTTTGGGATGATGGTCCTTAGGGCGCCCGTGCCGGGATCAGTCGATCAGCAGATAGACCTTGCGGACCGTCTCATGGATTTCCCAGACGCCCAGGCTGTTGGCCGGGAAATAGAGCGAATCGCCGGCGGCGATTTCCAGGCGCTGGCCGCTTTCGGCGATGAAGGAGCAACGGCCGGAAAGGAAATGGGCGAATTCCGCCTTCTTGATCTGGCGGTGCCATTTGCCGGGCGTGCATTCCCAGATGCCGACATCCGGTTCGCCGCCCTTGGTATCGGTCGCGGTGACGCCACGAAGCTTGGACACCACATCGCCGATGGGCTGCGCCACCGGACCCCAATCCTCGAGCTGCGCGCTGGGCTGGCCGGCCGGATTCTTGATGATCTTGATCATGTCTCTCTCGTGACGTTGTCGCGGAAAAATGAAATTCTGCCCTGAAATTTTAGAGCATTGAATTTCTAGGACCTGAGCGGGGAGCCGGTCAAGCGACCTTGAACCGGCGGCGGCCCTGCGGCAACGACGGAGAGGGGGCTTACTGTTCCGGATGTTCCGGCGTGGGCGCGAAGCCGCGGGCTTCGGCGAGGATGGTTTCCATTTCCTTCGGGGGGATGCCCTGGGCCAATTCGTCCCGGGTAGCGGCGATCTTGGTGGCGGAATCGGCCGGCAGGCGCTGGGAACTCGCGATCACCAGCCATTTGACGGCGGCCTGACGGTCGACCGGGCCGCCCTGGCCGGTTGCGTTCATGATGGCGAGGCCGACCATGGCATCGACATTGCCCTGGCGGGCGGAACGGTCATACCACTTGCGGGCCTTGTCGAAATTGGCGGCGCCGACGCGGCCCCAATGATAGAACCCGGCCAGCTCATATTGCGCTTGCGCATTGCCGGCTTCGGCGAGCGGCCTCAGATCCTGGAAAGCATCCCAATAGCGCTGGTCGGCGATGGCTTTTTCGACATCCGCCATGGTGGCAGCCTGGCCGGCTTGCGGCATGGCCAACAGGCCTGCGCCCAGCAGGGCGGCGGCGGCCAGGAAGGAAGCGATTCGGGAAGAAGCAAGGCGTTTCGTCATGAACGGCATCAGGCGGCAATCCAGATCATCTGCACAGGGGGCTAACCCGTCGCTTCCGGCGGCGGGGTCGGACCGGGATGATCTAGTAGCGCGTTGACGAAAGTCTGTCGATGCCCCCGGGCGGCCGACCAGCCGCCGGCGTGACCAGGGTCACGTTCGACCGGGTCACGTCCTGGCGCTGGCGGGCATCCTCACGGGCATCATCACTGGCACCCCTTGGGGCTTAATCCCAAGGTATCAAGCCCAGAGCATCAAGTCTGGGACCAGAACGAGTGCTCAGTGTGGCTTCGTCTGAAGCTCGAACTCGCCGTTGCGCACGCTCTTGGCCAGATCGTCCAGGAATTCCGCCGTCGTTTCAACGCCATGCTTGGCGATCAGCGCGAACAGGGTCGCCGAGATCGACATGGTGCCGACGGTATCGAAGGCGATGCCCTGGGTGCTGGCTTCCTGCCAGAAGCTGTTGAACATCTTGAAGCACAAGGAACGCTGTTCCTCGTCGCTCAGTTCCGGCAGCAGATCGTGCTGCTGGGCCAAAGCCAATTCCATGATCGGTCTCCTTGGTTAAACCACCGGCACCAATGCAGCAATAAACGTGCCACCGATCCGAGGAGACACCAGGACATGACGACTAATTGGAATAAAAATTAATTGAAACAATATGTTGATTGAATTTCCCCGATAAACCGGAAGGGCGGCTTGGCCGGGAATGGCAATCGGCAAGATTTACCATTCCCGGCCTCGCTCGGACTCTTTGACCGGTCCCGTTAAACGGGATTTCAGGCCAGATAGGCCGCGTGCTCATGCACCTCGATCAGGGTCGGGCCGTCGGCCTTGAAGGCCGCCTGGATCGCCTTGGTGAGGCCGTCCAGGCTGTCGGGGCGGACCGCCCGGCAGCCGAAAGATTCGGCCAGGGCCAGATAGTTCGGGTTGCGCGGGCGCACGCCGATCTCGCCGATTTCCAGCCGCACCATGTCCATATGGATCTGGGCCAGCAGGTCGTTGTTCCAGACGATGATCGGCAGGGACAGGTTCTGCTCCACCGCCGTGCCGAGATCCTGCACGGTGAAGAGGAAGCCGGCATCGCCGGCAATGGCGACGACATCGCGGTCGGGGCAGGCGATCTTGGCGCCGATCGCCGCCGGCATGGCATAGCCGAGCGTGCCAAAGCCGACCGGATGTAGCCAGGTGCGGGGCTCCTCGCAGGGGAAGTAGGTATTGCCGGTATAGGCGATCTGGGTCATGTCGGTGCTGATGACGCCATTGGCCGGCACGGCGGCGCGGATCGCATCGAGCACCTTGGCATGCTTGCGCTGCAGCTCCGAAAGCCCGGTCAGGTTATGCGCCCGGATCTCCGCCGCCTTGGCGAGATCGGCCTTGCGGCTGCCATCGATCATCGGCGTGAGGGCGCGCAAGGTGGCGCCCGCTTCCGCCAGCAGGCCGACGGTCGGCGTGTAGTCGCGGGTCAGCGTATGGGCATCGAGATCGACGCGGATCAGCTTGCCGTTCAACGTGACGAAATCGGTCCAGGAATCCGTCTCCGCCATCTCGGTGCCGAGGGCGATGACGAGATCGGCCTTGGCGAGATAGTCCTGGGTGGCCGGCAGCGACAGGGTCGCGCCGAGCGAGGCGGGATCGGTATCGGGGAAGACGCCCTTGCCGGCCGTGGTGGTGACGCAGAGCGCACCGCTCTTCGCGACAAAGGCCCGCACGGCATCGGCGCAATCGACCGTACCACCGCCGACGATCACCAGAGGCGTCTTCGCTGCATCGATCAGTTTCGCGGCGGCGGCCAGGTCGTCCGCCTTGGCCTTGGGCGGCTCGGCCTTCTGGCGCTGCGGGCGGCCGAGATCGGCCGGGGCCGAGAGCATGTCCAGCGGCATTTCCAGCACCACCGGACGCGGGCGGGCGGTTTCGAACACCTTATAGGCATCGGCCACGGCCTGGGGCAGCTCGCCGGCCTGATGGATGGTGCGGGCGAAGGCGGTCAGCGGGGCGATGGCGGCGCGCTGATCGGAGATTTCATGCAGCCGGCCGCGGCCCTTGCCGAGATCCTTGCTGCCATTGACGCTGCACAGGACCAGGACGGGCACGGAATCGGAATAGGCCTGGCCGATCGGGGTCGCGGCATTGAGCAGGCCGGGGCCGGTGATCAGACAGCAGACGCCCGGCTTGCCCGAAGCGCGGGCATAGCCGTCGGCCATAAAGCCGGCGCCCTGTTCGTGGCGGACGCCGATATGGCGCATCTTGCGGTCGGCGATGCCCCGGTAGAGGTCCAGGGTATGGACGCCCGGGATACCGAAGACGGTATCGACGCCATAGGTTTCCAGAATGCTGATGGCGGCGTGACCGCCGATCTGATTAGCGCCCATTTATTCCTCTCCCAGGGGCTGGAAAATAGCTGTATACAGCTCAATAAGATCGAGTCTACAAGGAACCGGATAGCGGCGGCAACACGGCAAAGGGGAGGGGCCCCTTGCAGTGCCTGCAGGCTGTTTATCCTTGAGTTTGCTGGACGTCGACCGCCGCGCCCCGGGCCGTGCCGGGAGCGCTCGAGGATGCCAATCGCGAAGGGGAAATGAATGCAGATCGTCGACCGGTTCCCGCAGCAGATCACCTGTATCGAAAACATGTGGATTCCGATGCCGGATGGCGTCCGGCTCGCCGCCCGGGTCTGGATGCCGGTCGATGCCGGGAGCAAGCCGGTGCCGGCGATCCTGGAATGCGTGCCCTATCGCAAGCGCGACGGGCTGCGGCCGCGCGACGACGGCATGCACCCCTACACCGCCGGCCATGGCTATGCGGTGCTGCGCATCGATCTGCGGGGCTCCGGCGATTCCGAGGGCCTGCCGGATGACGAATATGCGCCGGCCGAACAGCAGGACCTCCTGGCGGCGATCGACTGGGTGTCGAAGCAAAGCTGGTGCACCGGCCGCGTCGGCATGATGGGTATCTCCTGGGGCGGCTTCAACAGCCTGCAGGTGGCAATGCACCGGCCGCCGGCCCTGAAGGCGATCCTCACGGCCTGCTCGACCGACGACCGCTATAACGACGACGTGCATTTCATGCAGGGCTGCCTGCTGCACGACAATTTCGCCTGGTCCTCGGCCATGTACGGCTTCATCTCGCAGCCGCCCGATCCGACGGTGGTGGGTGAGGCCTGGCGCGAGATGTGGCTGCAGCGCCTGAAGCATTACCGCTTCCCCGGACATCTCTGGCTCGGGCATCAGCGTCTCGACGATTACTGGCGTCATGGCTCGGTGCGCGAGGATTACGGCGCCATCGACTGCGCGGTCTTTGCCGTCGGCGGCTGGGAGGACGGGTATTCCAATTCCATCTCCCGGCTGGTCACGCATCTGAAGGCGCCCTGCATCGGCCTGATCGGTCCCTGGGGGCATGCCTATCCGCATAAGGCATTGCCGGGCCCGGCCATTGGCTTCCTGCAGGAGGCGCTGCGCTGGTGGGATCATTGGCTGAAGGATATCGATACCGGCATCATGCAGGAGCCGCGCCTGCGGGTCTGGATGAACGAATCCTATGCGCCGGATCCCCGCGCCATGACGCGGCCGGGCCGCTGGATCGGCCAGACGAATGTTGATGATGGTGTGACCGACCGCGTGCTGAGTCTTTCATCCGAGGGCCTACGTCCAATGCCGGGCGAGACGGTGCAGCGGCAAATCTGTTCGCCGAACCAGATGGGGATCGGCTCGCCGGAATGGTGCTCGTATGGCGCCAGCGATGGTGACTATGCCGGCGATCAGCGCGGCGACGATGGCGGATCGCTCTGCTTCGACGGCGAGATCCTGGCGGAGCGGTTGGAGATCTATGGCAGCCCGGCGATCGATCTCGTCTTCAGCGTCGATCAGCCGGTGGCGAAGATCGCCGTGCGGCTCAATGACGTGGCGCCGGACGGCACCTCGACGCGGGTGACCTATACGCTCTACAGCCTCAATCACCATCTCGATCAGGCGGCGCCGATGAAGCTGGTGCCGGGGCAGGTCTATCGTGCGCGGATCGCGATGAACGAGATCGCCCATGCCTTCCTGCCGGGACATCGCCTCCGCGTCGCGATCTCGACCACGCTCTGGCCGCAATTATGGCCGAGCCCGGCACTGGTGACACTGACCGTTCATTGCGGCGAAAGCCGGCTGCATCTGCCGGTACGGAAACCGCAGCCCGCCGATGCCACCTTGCGCGCCTTCGAGCCGCCGGTCGGCAGTCCGACCTCACCGGGCTGGGAGACGCGGCCCGGCGGCACGCGCCGGAGCTTCACCCAGGAGATCGAAACCGGCAAGGCCGTGCTGGTGATGGATAAGGATTACGGCGGCTTCCATTTCTCGGAAATCGATCTCACGGCGGATTCCGCCGCGCATGAGACCTATCGCATCGATCCCGGTGAGCCGCTCTCGGCCACGGTGGATATCCGTTATCACCACGAACTGTCGCGCGGCGACTGGCAGATCCGGACCGAGACACGGAGCAGCCTGAAGACCACGGCGACGCATTTCCTGATCACCGCGCGGATAGACGCCTTCGAAAGCGGGCAGCGCATCTTCAGTCACGAAGAAGCCTTCGACCTTCCCCGCGACCATATGTGAGGTCGCGGGTTTCGGCGGTTTGCCGAAGGTGCCCGATCGGTCCCGGTGTTACTGGTGGCCGATCGGCACGTTCCGGTTCTTCACCGTCTGGCCGATGACGGCGACGATGGCGGGGATCATGCGTTCGGATGCCTTGTCCGGCGTCAGGTCCGAGGTGCCGCGAATGATCGATCCGCGCCAGATATAGAGACCGGTCTTGCGGTCATAGATCGACAGGCTGATGCGGAAGGTATTGGGCGTGGTGTCGGGATCGGGCCGGTTGAGCAGGCTGCGCCGGGTATTGGAAAAGAGATTGTGCTCATAGGTGAAGCCGGTATCGCCCGAACCGCGAAAATCCTCGAGCGTCTCTTCCTTCGACGCGCCGCGAATGAGGTCGGTGCCGACCAGCATGACCAGAGCGGCATCGTCGTTGACCTGATAGCCCCGTTTGACCAGCTCATGATTGATCCGGTCGAGGGCCGTGGTCTCCAAGGACGAGCGGAAGGAATCGGACGGGTCCTGCACGACGGTGTCGAAGGCGGTGCCGGCGGGAATGGTCCGGTAAGCCGTGGCATTGAGAATGCCGTCGCCGAGCGACTGGGCTTGATCCGCCTGGTCCGCCTGTGTCTGATCCTGTGCCGCTGCCTCACGGGCCGGAAGAAGAGGGCCGGTCAGCCAAGCCGACAGGGCCAAACCGGCAACCGTCATCGTGGTACCAAGCCGTCGCAAGACCTGCTTCTTCTCGTCCATATCGAGCATCCCTCTCGTACCGCGATTGCCTGACACATACGATCGCAAGTTTCAGTCATGAATCTACGAGCCCGTCCCCCGTATCGTCCGGCCTCGTTCTCCGGCCGCTACACCACCCCGTGACGCAATCGTCGCCAGGGGATATAATCCGGCCCGTTAACGAATAATAACCACAGGCGCCGGTTGTAGCGACTCTATTTTGGTCGGACCGGGTTCGGTCATGGATCGCGAATATCGGAATGCAGGCGCCGATATGAGGGAGGCATCAGATGGAATTGGTGGTCGAGTCGCCGCGCGAAGACGGAATGCTGCTTAATCGCACGCATCTGCCCTTCACGCTTGATCGCGGCATCGCGCATCGGGCGCGGATCGGGTTGATCGTTCTCGCCACCGACAACACACTTGAATATGAATTTCGCCGCATTTTCACCCTAGACGGCGTGGCACTCTATCAAAGCCGCATTCCCAGTCCCATTGCCATCAATCCGACGACCTTGAAGGAAATGGAAAAGGAAATCGCGGCGGCGACGGATGTCATCCTGCCGGGTCTCGATCTCGATGTCGTCGCTTATGCCTGTACCTCGGGCGCCGTGGTGATCGGTGAAGAGAATGTCTTCGCGCGCATCCGCGAGGCTCGCGCCGAAGTCGCCTGCACGACGCCGATCACGGCGGCCGTGGCGGGTCTCAAGGCCCTGAAGGCGAAGCGTATCGCCTTGCTGACGCCCTATATCGACAGCGTCAATCAGATGCTGCGCCGGCATATCGAAGCACGTGGCATCGAGGTGCCGGTGATCGGTTCCTTCAATCATGAGAACGATAATGAGGTGGCGCGGATCAGCCTCACCTCATTGCGCGACGCGGTGCTGGAGCTCGGCCACCATCCGGCGGTGGATGCCGTCTTCGTTTCCTGCACCAGCCTGCGCCTGGCGGAGATCGCCGCCGATCTCGAGAACGAGCTCGGCAAGCCGGTCACGTCATCCAATCACGCGCTGGCCTGGCACTGCCTGCGCCTGGCGGGTATCAACGATCCATTGCCGCGCTGGGGCAAGCTGTTCACGACGATTCTTTGACGGAGCCGTCGTGATCAGAATGCCGTGACGGGTCAGTAGCGATCCGGCCGGAAGCCGCTCGGATCGATGGCCGGCTTGCGGCCCGCCATCATGTCGCTCAGCAACTGGCTGGAGCCGCAGGCCATGGTCCAGCCCATATGCCCATGTCCGGTATTGAGCCAGAGATTGCGCACCGATGAACGGCCGATAATGGGCGGGCCGTCCGGCGTCATGGGGCGGAGGCAGGCCCAGTAATTCGGCTGATCATAGGCGCCGCCCTGGGGGAACAGCTCGCGCGCCACTTTCAGCATATGCGTGAAGTGATGGGTTTCGAAATCGGTGTCGTAGCCGGCGAAATCGGCCGTGCCGGTCAGGCGGAGACGGTCGCCCAGGCGCGAGAACGCGACGAGATTATCCTCATCGACGCCGCCGATCACCGGTGCGCCGGCCGGATCGCGCAAGGGCAGGGTGACGGAGTAGCCCTTGACCGGATAGACCGGCAGCTTGACCCCCAGATGCCGCACCAATTGCGGGCTGTAGCTGCCGAGCGCCAGGACATAGGCGTCGCCCTGAATCTCGCCGGCATTGCTGGTCAGGCCGGTCACACCGTTGCGGTCGCCGGCGATCCGCTCGATCCGCTCGTTGAAACGGAACTCGACGCCGAGGTCACGGCAGAGGTTGGCGAGGGCCTGGGTGAATTTGCGGGCATCGCCGCTTTCATCGCCGTCGACATAGACGGCGCCGACCAGTTTGTCGCGGCTGCTCTTGAGCGCCGGCTCGAGGGCGATGATCTCGTCGACATCGATGACGCGCAGCTTGATGCCGAGGTCGCGCATCATGGCGAAATTTCCCTGGGCGTTCTGCAGACGCGTCTTGTCGCGATGCAGATAGAGTGCGCCCTTGGTGGTGCGATCCCAGGCGATGCCGGTCTCGCGCGTGACGCGATCGGTTTCCTGCTGGCTGTGCAGGCAGAGATGCAGTTTCACCAGTGTATTGGCGCGATTGCGTTCCGCCGTGCAATTCGCCAGGAACTGGATGGTCCAGGCCCACATGCGGGGGTCGAGTTTCAGCCGGTAGCGCAAGGAGGTATCGCCGCGCCAGAGCGATTGCAGCAGGATCATCGGTGCGCGCGGGCTGGCCCAGGCCGAAGCATGGCCCGGGGTCATGAGGCCGGCATTGGCGAAGCTGGTTTCCAGCGCGACATCCGGCCGCCGGTCGATGACCGTCACCTGATGGCCTTCCTTCGCCAGGTAATAGGCCGTCGTCACCCCCATCAGCCCGGCCCCCAAGACAATCACATGCATGTCATCCGCCCCCCGCTGTTCAAGAGGCAGCAAGCTTGCCATACTTCGTGCCTTCGTGGCATGTCTGAATCACGTAGTTGAGGATGGGTGAGATGCAGAAACAGCAGGACTTGAGCAGCGTTGGGGCCGGTGGCGAGATCGCGGCCGATCTGTCGGGCACGCGGAATCCGTTGTGCCGGATGGGGAAGCGGACCAGCCTGGCTCTTGCTGCCTCCCTCTTTGCCCTGACGGCGTTGTACGGTACGGCGTTGTGCGGCATTGCCGAGGCGGGTTCCCTGCAGGCCGCTCCCTTGCCGGCGGATCAGGAGCTACTGGCGCAAAGCACGATCACCAGCGGTGCATCGTTGAGCGCCGCGGAAATCCGCGACTGCCTGTGCATGGAGCAGAACATGAACTCGATGCGGGTGGATATCTCGGTGCGCCAGGACATGCTGAACGAGCGGCAGCAGGAGCTTGCCAATATCGACCAGCAGGTGAAAACGCATCGGGCCGCCCTGGCGCCCGACGATACGGTCGGCCAGCAGGTGCTGATCGATCTGATGTCGCAGCAGCAGGGCTTGCGCAATCTGCTGCAGAACGATCTGCGTCCGGCTTACAACAAGGAGGTCGGCCAGTTGAACGGCATCGTCGCCAAGTATAATGACCAATGCGTCAGCCGGCCGCGCTACACGGCCGATGTGAAAACGGCACAGCAGGACCTGCAATGCCCCTTGCCCTGAGGTCGTGGGGCGAAGACATCACCTGACCTGAGCTCGCTCTCAGGCGGAGATATAGTTAGCGGAAATCGGAGAACGCCGGACGGGTTCGGCGCGGTTAAATCGGGCAGCAGCGTCAGACGACCTGCTGCCAGATGCATTTCAGATGCAACTGGCCGGCGGTATTGGCGACCGCCGCCATGCAACTGCCGGCTTTCTCCGCCGGCACCGAGATCGCCATGCGGAGCACGAATCTGGCGCCGCTGGGAGCCGGCACGCTTTCTGAATTCAAGCGCACGATATTGGCGCCGAATTGCGGGAAGGCTTCGCTCAACCGGGCGATCAGGCCGGGGCTGTCATCGCCGCTGATCTCGATCCGATGCGTGATCTGGGCGCTGTTGTCGTGGCTTTCGCGATAGGCGAAGGGCTGGACGGTCAGTTTGGCATCGTCCAGCAGCGCCAGGGTCCGCAACTCTTCCTCGATGGCCGGCAAGGTCATGTCCCCCGGCAGCTTCGCCACCAGGGTGAATTCCGCGCCGCCGCCAAGCACCGCGAAGGTCGTATCGCCCAGATTGACGCCAAGATCGAAAAGAAGGCCGGTGACATCGGCGATCAAGCCGGGCTTGTCGGCGCATATGATCGAGATCAGCGCGGTATTCGCCATGACCGTCCCTCCGATGTCGGTTGCGACTGGATGATCGGTACAGCCTAAACGACGTTTGCTTCCTGGATCAACTGGCCGTTCAGCAGACGCTCATATCCCAGGCGTGTCAGGTCGAGGGTCTGGAATTTGCCGAAGGTGATCAGCTCGCTCAGGGCGCGGCCGATCGCCGGTGATTGCTGCAGGCCATGACCGGAAAAGCCGCTGGCGATGATCAGATTGTCGATCTGCGGCGCCTTGCCGATGATCACGTTCTGGTCCTTCGTGTTATAGTCGTAATGTCCGGCCCAGGCGCGCGTCAGCTTGATCGCTTCGAAGGCCGGAACGCGATTGGCCAGGGTCGGCCAGATCAGGTCCTCGTAGAGATGATAGTCCAGCTCGAAATCGGTGCAGTCGGGATCGGCATCTTCTTCAGGTGAGACGCCGCAGATGAAGCTGGGGCCTTCGGGGCGGAACCAGACGCCGGTCGGGTCGATGGTCAGCGGTGCGCGCTCGATCGGTTCGCGGCAATCGAAGACATAGACGAAACGCTTGCGGGGGCGGACCGGCAGATCGATCCCGGCAAGGCTGACGATATGGGCTGCCTGGATGCCGGCGCAGCTCACCGCCGTGCCGCATTGGATGACGTCGCCGGAGCGCAGGGTGACGGCGGTGACGCGTCGGTTGTCGTGGCTGAGCCCGACCACCTCGTCGTTGAGATAGGTGACGCCCAGGGAACGCGCCTTGCGCTTGAAGGCCTGCAGCAGGCTGTAGGGGTCGAGCCAGCCTTCATTGACGGGGCCGAAGGAGCCGCCGGCCAGGTCCTCGGTATTCAGCCAGGGGAATTTCTGCCGCAGCGCCGCCGGGTCGAGCAGCTCCGTGCTGGCGCCGAGCTGGCGCTGCAACTGCTGGTTGGCGGCCAGGGTGTCGTAGCCGGCCGCCGTTGCCAGGAAAAGATAGCCATTCTCGTGGAATTGCAGGCCGGCGGTGTCGCCGTCGACCGACAGATGCTCGTCGGCATGCTTGATGAAATCGGCGCCGAACTGTGAAATCAGGATATTTTCCGGGGTCGAATATTGCTGCCGGATGCCACCGGCCGAGCGCGGGGTGGCGGCCTCGTTATAGCTGGGATCCTTTTCCACCACCGTGATCGATCCCTTGAAGCCCGGCTGGCTGGCCAGGAAATAGGCGGCCGAACTGCCGATCACACCACCGCCGATGATGACTACGTCGCTCTGCTGCATCTGCCCTAATCCGATTGTTTCGCACCGACGGCGATCCAGCGCCATCGGCCATTCCCAGCCCGATCTTTTACGCGGATAATGGGGGACGGTCCAATGAAACACCGGCAGGCGGCTGCGCCCGCGCTGCATGGCGCCCTGTTTCCCGCGCCTTGTCCAGATGCAACGCGACTTGTCGGCGCCTCTTTTCTCGCCACGCATTCTTTGGCATGAGAGGCGGAAAGATGAAGAAGAGGTCTGACGGAAATGAGCCGGGCATTTGTCAAGGAATCCGACGATTTATCGGTCGATGTGCCGGAGCGGCAGCATAGTCCGCATCCGAACCATGTGACGCCGCGCGGTCTGGCGGCGTTGCGGCACCAGCAGGAGGAGCTGGAGGCGGCGCTGGCGGATATGGGTGTGCCCGGTGGGGATTCGGCCGGCGGCGGCTCGGTCGGGGCGGACGGCAAACTGATCGATCGGCAGGCCCGGGCGGTGATCGAGCGCGATCTGCGTTATGTGCGCGAGCGTATCCGGCGCGCGGTGCTGATCGATCCGGCGACCCAGCCCCGGGATCATGTCGCCTTCGGTGCCCGGCTGGAAACCGTGGACGACAATGACGAGCACCGTTTCTTCGAGATCGTCGGCGAGGATGAAGCGGACCCCGCGATCGGCCGCCTCTCCTGGGTCTCGCCGCTGGCCCTTGCCCTGACCGATGCCGCGATCGGCGATGTTGTCACCTGGAAACGGCCGGCCGGCAATCTCGATCTGGAAATTCTCGCGATCGATTATCCTAAAGCGTGAGATGTCCTGGGGCGTGATCCGGATCTCGGCCAAGGCCGATCCCGGTCCTGGTGTTCCAGGGGCTCAGTGCTTCTGCTTCTGCTGCTGATTGAGGACGGTGTGCAGCTCGTTCATCAGGCTGGTGATGCGCTCGGCGGATTCACCGGTGAGGGTGGCGAGCGATTTGATCTCCTGGGCGACGACCGCGAAGCCCAGGCCCTGCTCGCCGGCACGGGCGGCTTCGATGCGGGCATTGAGTGCCAGCATCTTCAAGGCGCGCAGCACGTCCAGAATGGTCGTCGTATCCTTGACGATGGAATTGCTGATGACGGCGATGCGATCCAGCATGGCCTGGACTTCATTCTCCAGGCGCTTGCGGTCGTTGACATTGACGATGGCGCCTTCGAGGAAGAGCAGTTCGCCATTGTCGCCGTAAACGCCGCCGCCGGTTTCGTGAATCCAGATTTCACCGCCGTCGCGTCCGATCAGGCGATAATCGAGATCCCATTGACCGCGTGCGTCGAGGGCCTGTCCGACGGCCGCGTCGACCTTGCCGGTATCCTCGGGATGGCAGATCGAGGTGAAGGTGCGGATCCGGTTGTTGATGAAGTCGCTGGCTGGAAAGCCGGTCACGGTGGCAATCGAATCCGAGATGAACAGCATCGTATAGGCGGCGTCGTTCCGGCAGCGGTAAAGGCAGCCATTCATCCGGCCTGTGATCGACAACATGGCTTCCAGACGCGGGTCCATTCCCTGCCCCTCGGCGCTGTGCGCTTCCATCAAACCGGAATCCACGACGAACCTCCCTCCAGTATCGCGCGTGTCCTGTAACTCTTCCGCGCTGACATGCTTAACAATCTATGACAATCGTTAAATATCAGTGAAATATGAAGAAAAGACCGGCGATCCAATCAACGGATTTGTCCCCAAGGCGGCACATTGGGGCGGATCGCGTCGAATCGGGAACGATGGCGATGCGGATATGGGCTGTGAAAACGGGGAGGGAGAGCCCGGTTATTTCAGCGCCGCGTAACTGCCGCGGAAATAGAGCAGCGGATTACCCTCGGTGCTGGCCGTGAAACGCACCACCTCGCCGATGAAGATCCGGTGGTCGCCGCCATCATGGATGGCATGCGTCCGGCAGTCGAAATTCGCCAGGCAGTTCGGCAGGATCGGGCTGCCCGTTTCCCAGTAGTCGAATTCGACGCCCTGCCATTTGTCTCCCATCGTCCGGGCAAAGCCGCGCGACATATCGGTCTGGCTATCGCTCAGCACATTGATGGCGAAACAGCCGGCTTCCTCGAAGGCGGGGAGGCTCAGCGTGCGGCGATCCATGCTGAAAAGAACCAGGGGCGGATCCAGTGACACCGAGTTGAAGGAATTCGCGGTCATGCCGAGCAGCTCGCCCGATCTCGACCGGGCCGTCACCACGGTGATGCCGGTCGCGAAATGCCCCAGGGCTGCGCGAAACTCCCGTTGATCAATGGGCATTCCTGTCCTCGTTACGCTTTGTGCCGGGGCGGCATCGCGTGCCATCGCGAGCGTCCCAATATGTGTGATCTCGTGCGATCTATGTCGACCGCGCGCTTATCCTGCATAAGCCGGTCGGATTGGCAACATCCTGTCGCGCAACTTTTTCCCTCGCCATCCGGAAACAAAACATCTGCCGCGATAAAATGAAAAGCCGCGGTGACACGCACCGCGGCTTTGCCCAACGCCGTATGACGGCGCGTGGTGGTTGTCCTTAGCGGTCGTGATGTCCGCCGTGGCCACGATCGTGGCCGCCGCGCGGTTGGAACGGCCGGCGTGGTTGCTGCTGACGCGGCGTTGCCGTGCTGGTGTCCAGGGTGATGACGCGGAGCACCTGGATACCCTTGCGTCCCTGGCCAACTTCGCAATGGATCGTCGACCCCTCTGGGGCGTCCTGCAGCCCAGCATCTTTCAGCGCGGAGATGTGCAGAAACACATCCGGCGCGCCATCGGCTGGTGAGACGAAACCGAAGCCTTTTTCGGTGTTGAACCACTTGATCCGGCCCCTGAGCTCCGAACCACCACCGTGATTGTGATCAGTCATGTTGTTCACTCTGCAAGAAGATGGATAACCGGCGCTCCACCATCAAAGCCGTTCAAAAGGACGTCCCAATGTTGAATTGCCGTTAACAGCATGCGGGCCATCTTGGCGAAAAGCAAGCGGCTGATTCGCGAAAATTAGCGGTTTTTTAATGTATGAAGAGGACTTGCCACGCGACGTTAAGAACCGGATTTGCGCGAAGTCAACATGCCGATAGTGGCCGGTCCCCGGAGCTGTGCAAGTGCGGCAAGTCCATAATTTTTATCGAAAACTTTGTCCGCATCCGCAAATTGCGCCGGCAGCCGCCACCACGGCAGATGCATGTTGTGATGATGCACCCGGTGCAAATTCATGTTCAGAATCAATGCCTGAAGCGCGGAGGGTAGCTGCAAGTTATAGGCGAAATCCGGCCGGTCGATGGGGGTCCGGAAATGATAGATATTGTCCAGGAACGAGATCAGAAAGCCCCGCCCGAGCAGGAAAGCCGCGAGGACCCACCACAAATTGCCCCAGAGCGCGGCAGAAACGCCATAGAGGACCAGGACGGCCAGGGCATCCTGGCGGATTTCGCTGATTGCCTTCGTTGCACCGAGCGATTGCCGGGCGAGCTGCCGCAACTGCGCCAGCCGGGGATCGTTTCCGGCATAGATCCGGTCGAGAATAGGCGCGATGAAGCGGCGCGGCAGCCAGTAGAGCAGCGGCGTCAATACCTCGATGACATAGAGCCCGCCGAAAATTTCGCCAAAGAACCGGCAGCGCGCGGCAAAGGCGGAGCCCTTGCCCGGATCGAAGCAGTCGGGCCGATCCAGCGGATGCCGGTTGAAACGGTGATGCATCAGATGGCCGAAGCGCAGGATGCGGAACGAGGAGCCGAAGAGGATCGCCATCAACCGGCCGGCCCGACGATTGGCCGATTGGTCGGCGGCGAAGAGATTGTGGATGGCCTCATGCTGCAGGGCCCAGAAGCCGTTGCTGGCCAGTGCGACCGGCAGCGCGGCCCAAGCCCAGTGCCCGCCAAGTCCGGCGAGATCGCTGCGGATCGCCAGCGGCAGGAAGAGCAGGACGGCCAGATTGGCGATGCCATAGGCGATCGCCAGTTTAGCATTCAACCGGTGAAACCGGTGCGTCCCGTCGATTGAAGAAGTATGAGACATGCTGCCTTCTTAGGGGCGGCACGCCGATAAAAGCAAGCTCTCTTCGGACATATCACGGTCAGGGAAATGTCAGGGATGCAGGCCTGCGGATGAAGCGTTGAACCGCGATCGTTTCGACCGGGGCAATCGTTCCGATCAGGGCTTCCGGTGCCAATCGAGACAGATCGCGGTCCATGCCTGAGGAGAGGGAGGGGTCAGCCGGCCCTGACCTGATGCAGGAACTGACCGACTTCCTGCTGCAGCCGCGCCAGTTCTCCCTGCATCTGTTCGACGGCCGCCGTCATCTGGCCGGCCACCGAACCGTTGCGATCGGCGAAGCCGGCAGCTTCCTCGACATTGCCACGCAGGGACCGCGTGCCGTTGGCCGCCTCGGCGATGGCGCGGCTGATCTCGGATGTCGCGGCATCCTGTTGTTCGACGGCGGCGGCGATGGAACTGGAGATCTGGCTGATATTGTGGATGGTGCTGGAGATATCGCCGATCTCCCGCGCGGCATCCTCGGTTGCCTTCTGGATGGCGGTGACCTGCTGGGAAATCTCACCCGTCGCATTCGCCGTTTGATTGGCGAGATTCTTCACTTCACCGGCCACCACGGCGAAGCCCTTGCCGGCATCGCCGGCACGGGCCGCTTCGATCGTCGCATTGAGCGCCAGCAGATTGGTCTGGCCGGCGATATCGGTGATCAGGGTGACGACATCGCCGATCCGTGTCGCGCTCTGCACCAGGCCCGAAACCATGTTGACCGTGCCTTCGGCGCGTTTGGCGGCGCTCTCCGACACCTGCAAGGCGTTCTGCACCTGCATGCTGATTTCACGCACCGAGGCCGCCAGTTCCTCGACGGCGGCGGCAACGGCCTGGACATTGTTGCCGACGGTGCCGGCGACACGGGCGGCATCGGCGCTGACCTCGGAGTTTTGCCGCGCGGTGGCGACGACATCGGCGGCGGAGCGCGTCATCGCCTTGGCATTGTCGGCGACGCCGGCGATGACGCCGCCGACGCCGGTTTCGAAGGCATCCGCCACGCGCCGGCGGGCGGCTTGTTGTTCCTGTTCCGCCTGTTGCGCCAGTTCATGCTGCCGTGCTTCCAAGGTGCGCTTCTCGACGGCATTCACCTTGAAGACCTCGATGGCTTTCGCCATGCGGCCGAGTTCGTTATTGAAGTCGCGGTTCGGCACCTCGACCTCGGTATCGCCGGCGGCCAGGCGGTTCATCACGCCGGTCATGCGGGTGAGGGGGCGGGCAAGGCCGACGCCCAATGCCCAGGCGAGCAGGGCGGCCGCCAGGATGCAACCGAGACCGATCAGGAAGCTCGCCCATTTCAGGCCGCTCGCCTTGGCCAGGATGCCGCTCATCGGCATGACGAGGCCGAGGCTCCAGGGTGTCGCGACCTCGCCGATCTGGACCGGCACGAAGACGGCGAGGGAATCGGCGCCGCCGATGACGACGTCGCGCGCGACGGCTTTGCCGGCGGTGATCGAGGCGACGAGGTCGGTAAGACCTGGATCGAGGCTCGCGAGCTCCTTGGAGAGTGCGTCATCGCCGCCGGAATAGGCGACGATCTTGCCGGTATTGGAGGTGAGGACGGCGAAGCCGCCATAAGAGAGCTGCACCTGGCGGATCATGTCCTGCAGCGACGAGAGCAGCGTGTCGATGGTGACGGCGCCGAGAGCCGGACCGTCATTCTTCTCACCGTCCAGGATCGGCGCGGTGACGGTGGTCATCAGGTAATCCTTGCCCTCGATCGTGTAGAAGAACGGATCGACGATGGTTTCGCGTTTGCTGTCGCGGGCATTGACCCACCAATTGCCCTTCACCGGATCGTCGTAATCGACCAGCTTGTCCGATCCGATCTTGTCGCCGAGGCGATACCAGTAGGGGATGAGGCGGCCGGTCGCATCATGCCGTGCATCGGCATTGACGAAATCGGCGTCGCGGCCGTCGAAGGCATTGGGTTGCCAGACCGTGCTGATGCCGAGGATCTCCGGATGGCCGCTGACGATGCCGTTCAGCAGGGCATTGACGGCCGCACGGTCCTTGATGCCCTGGGTCCGCAGCCCCTTCAGGGCGGAGGCCTGGGTGCTGGCGATGTCCATGGCGCGTTCCAGATTGGCCCGGGCGTAATTGGCGAATTCGCCGGCCTGCGCCTTGGCCAGATCGATGGCATCGGCCTTGATCTGTTCGCTTGCCTGCCGGGTCAGAATGGTGCCGGTCAGGCCGACGGCGATGAGGATCAGGAGAACCGTTGAGGCGATGATCTGTACCTTCAACGAGAGGCGTGCCACGAGACGCTGCATTCCGGCCTTCCATTCCGTAAGACGCAAGGGGCGGAATTTTAACTGTCATGTAAGTTAAGGAATAGTTACGGGTGGGGTTTTTGCAACCGGCAGGTGTGCGCTACACAATGATCGACTCAAACGCGAACGGCCGGCCCCTTTTGTCCAAGGGCCGGCCGTTGCATGTTGGGAAGGCGGGAGGACGGCTACGTCACCCGGCCAAAGCCGCGGCGTGATGCCGGAGATGATCCTCGACGAAGGACTGAATGAAGAAATAGCCGTGATCGTAGCCGGCATGGCGGCGCAGGGTCAGTTTCTGCCCCACTTCCTTGGCGGCCTGTTCGAAGAGATGCGGATGCAGCTGTTCGGCCAGGAATTTGTCGTCCAGCCCCTGATCGATCAGGATCGTGCCCGGGAAGGGGCCACGCGCCTTGAGCAGTTCGGTGGCGTCATAGGCCGCCCAGGCGCTCTTATCGGTTCCCAGATAGCCGGTGAAGGCCTTGTTGCCCCAGGGGCATTGGCTGGGCGCGGCGATCGGCGCGAAAGCCGAAAGCGAGCGGTACTGGCCGGGATTGCGCAATGCCGAGACCAGGGCGCCATGGCCGCCCATGGAATGGCCGAAAATGCCCTGGCGGGACATGTCGGCGGGGAACTGCGCCGCGATCAGCTCGGGCAGTTCCTTGGTCACATAGGAGCCCATGCGCCAATTGGCGGCCCAGGGCGCCTGGGTGGCGTCGAGATAGAAACCGGCCGCCACTCCGAAATCCCAGGAATCGGCCTGGCCGGGGACGTCGGTGCCGCGCGGGCTGGTATCGGGCGCGACCAGGATGAGGCCCAGTTCGGCCGCGACGCGCTGGGCGCCGGCCTTGATCGGGAAGGTTTCCTCGGTGCAGGTCAGGCCGGCCAGATAGGTCAGGACCGGGCGCTTGCCGCTCTTCGCCTGGGGCGGAACGAAGACGGCGAAGCGCATCGTCGTCCCCGTCTCCCGCGAGGCGTGGCTGTAGAAGCCCTGCTGGCCGCCGAAGCAGCCATGCAGTGCCAGGGTTTCGATCGTCATCGTCCCGTTACCTCAGAACAGCACGACGCCGCGGATCGAGCTGCCGGCCTTCATCAGGTCGAAGCCCTTGTTGATGTCCTGTAGCGGCATGGTGTGGGTGATCAGGTCGTCGATGTTGATCTTGCCTTCCATGTACCAGTCGACGATCTTCGGCACATCGGTGCGGCCGCGGGCGCCGCCGAAAGCGGTGCCTTTCCAGACCCGGCCGGTGACAAGCTGGAAGGGGCGGGTGGAGATTTCCTGGCCGGCGCCGGCGACGCCGATGATGACCGAAACGCCCCAGCCCTTATGGCAGCATTCCAGCGCTTGGCGCATCACCGTGGTGTTGCCGATGCATTCGAAGCTGTAATCCGCGCCGCCCTTGGTGAGGTTGACGAGATAGGGGACGAGGTCGCCCTCGACTTCCTTTGGATTGACGAAATGGGTCATGCCGAATTTCTCGGCGATCGCCTTGCGGCCGGGATTGAGATCGACGCCGACGATCATGTTGGCGCCGGCGAGGCGCGCGCCCTGGATCACGTTGAGGCCGAT
>CAYOQR010000085.1:0-19444 GCA_964406155.1 uncultured Rhodospirillaceae bacterium
CTACATGCTCTCGGTGGTCGCCGTATCATTCAAAATGGGCATCACCAATGTGATCCGCGGCGACGATCATCTGACCAATACCTTCCGGCAGATACAGGTCTACCGGAACATGGGCTGGGACTGCCCGCAATTCGCCCATCTGCCGCTGATCCACGGGCCGGACGGCGCCAAGCTCTCGAAGCGCCATGGCGCGGTCGGCGTCGAAGCCTATCGCGAGCTCGGCTATCTGCCGGAAGCGCTGCGCAATTATCTGCTACGTCTCGGCTGGTCGCATGGCGATGATGAGATCATCCCCACCGCCAAGGCCGTCGAATGGTTCGACCTCGATGCCGTCGGCCGCTCGGCCTCGCGTTTCGACTATGCGAAGCTCGACAATCTGAACGGCCATTATCTGCGCGAAACCGATGACCGCGAATTGGCCGCCGATACCGCCGCGCGTCTCGGCGTTGCCGGCGACGAGGCCGCCACGGAACGCCTGGTGAAGGGCATGGCCGGCCTCAAGGCCCGCGCCAAGACCCTGAAGGAACTGGCCGAGAACGCCGCGTTCTATGTGGCCGCACGCCCGATTACCATGGCCGACAAGGCCAAGTCGCTGCTGACACCGGAAGCGGTTGCCCTGCTCAAGGACCTGCTGCCCGCCTTGCAGGCCGTCAGCGACTGGCAAGCATCGGCGATTGAAGCTGCCGTGCGAAATTTCGTCGAGACCAAGGGCGTCAAACTCGGCCAGGTGGCGCAGCCACTGCGCGCCGCTTTGACCGGCTCGGCCACCTCGCCCGGCATGTTCGAAGTCATGGAAGTATTGGGCCGCGAGGAATGCCTTGGACGCATAACTGACACGATGTGACAGTAATATGGCGGGCTTCGAGGTTCATTTTGCACTGCGAAAAATGGGTCATGACGCGTTAACGTTCGCCGTGCTAGCCTGAGGGCCTCAAGAGACTAGAAACATCTTCCGAGGCCCGTTCGGGCCGGTTCACTACAGTGATGAGGATCTCATGGCGCAGCGTAAATCTGTCACAGGCAAATCTGGTGCGGGCAAATCCGGCAAAGCAAAAACGCCGGCGGCAAAGCCGAAGCGTTCGGTGAGCCTGGAAGCCACTCGCGCCAAGCCGATCCGTGTGACCGATTCAGGCATCAAGCCGGCCGCGCCGAAGGCCTATGCGTCCATTTCGGTCAAAGACAACAAGGGCGAAGCCTGGGAACTGCCGGTGCTCAAGGGCACGATCGGCCCCGATGTCATGGATGTGCGCAAGCTCTATACCGAGCATGGCCTGTTCACCTACGATCCGGGTTACGGTTCCACCGGTTCCACCGCCTCCGCCATCACCTATATCGATGGCGAGGAAGGCATCCTGATGCATCGCGGCTATCGCATCGAGGAACTGGCGAAGCACAGCGACTTCATGGAAGTCTGCTATCTGCTGCTGGAAGGCGAATTGCCGAATGCCAAGCAGAAGGCCACCTTCGAGCGCGATATCACCTATCACACCATGCTGCATGAGCAGATCGCGGCCTTCTATCGCGGCTTCCGCCGCGATGCGCATCCCATGGCGGTGCTGGTCGGCGTGGTCGGCGCCCTCTCCGCCTTCTATCACGACAGCACGGATATCCATGATCCGTATCAGCGGATGATCGCGTCGCATCGCCTGATCGCCAAATTGCCGACGATCGCCGCGATGGCCTACAAATATTCGGTCGGTCAGCCCTTCGTCTATCCGCGCAACGATCTCGGCTATGCCGAGAACTTCCTGCGCATGACCTTCGCCGTGCCGGCCGAGGAATACAAGATCGATCCGGTCGTCGCGAAGGCAATGGACCGCATCTTCATCCTGCATGCCGACCACGAGCAGAACGCCTCGACCTCGACGGTGCGTATCGCCGGTTCGTCCGGCGCCAATCCCTTCGCCTGCATCGCCGCCGGCATCGCCTGCCTCTGGGGTCCGGCGCACGGTGGCGCTAACGAGGCCGTGCTGGCCATGCTGCATGAGATCGGCTCGGTCGAGCGCATTCCGGAATACATCAAGCGTGCGAAGTCAAAGGACGACAACTTCCGCCTGATGGGCTTCGGCCACCGGGTCTACAAGAATTACGATCCGCGCGCGACCGTGATGCGTGAATCCTGCCATGAGGTGCTGGATGCACTCGGCAAGCGCAACGAGCCGCTGCTGGCCCTCGCCATGGAGCTGGAACGCATCGCGTTGGAAGACGATTACTTCGTCTCTCACAAGCTGTTCCCGAATGTCGACTTCTATTCCGGCATCATCCTGCAGGCGATCGGCTTCCCGACCTCGATGTTCACCGTGCTCTTTGCCGTCGCCCGGACGGTCGGCTGGGTGGCGCAGTGGAAGGAAATGATCGAAGATCCGACACAGCGTATCGGCCGCCCGCGCCAGCTCTATACCGGCTATGGCGAGCGTCCCTTCTTGCCGCTCAACAAACGGAAGTAAGAACCGCCCGATCATCCGGTGCCGTTTCCGGACGGCACACTGCACTGGCCCGGGCAGTCATGCGCCGGGCCAGTTTGCATTACGGGACCGGATGCACCTCAATCGTTGTCGCCCTCGTTTCGCTTTCCGCATGCCGCTTTGTTGCCGCAAAGCTATGAGCAGATATGCCACGCATTCCGCGATATATGCGGGCGGCCAGAACAAGAAGAGGTCTGTGTATCTGTCATGAAGAAGATTCTTTCCGCGACGATTGGAATTCTCACGACCGCTTCTCTTTTCTACGGCGCCGATGCCAATGCCGCCGACCCTGTCGATCGAAACCTGATCGAGCGCGCCGTCGACGAAGCGATCCATCCCGTCATGCAGGAAAACAATGTTCCGGGGATGGCTGTCGCGATCACGGTCCAGGGAAAGGACTATTTCTTCAATTACGGCGTTGCCTCGAAGGAAAGCGGACAGAAGGTCTCGGAGAGAACGATCTTCGAGATCGGCTCGCTCAGCAAAACCTTTACCGCCACGCTCGCATCCTATGCGCAAGCGCGTGGCAATCTGTCCTTCACCGACAAAGCCAGCAAATATCTCCCGGCACTCGCCGGCAGCAGTTTCGATACGATCAGTCTTCTTGATCTCGGCACCTATACGGCGGGCGGCCTGCCGCTGCAGTTTCCCGAAGCCGTCAGCGACCCGGACAAGATGGTCGCCTATTACAAAAGCTGGCATCCCGCCTATGCCGCGGGCACCCGCAGGCTTTATTCGAATCCCAGCATCGGCCTCTTCGGCTATCTGGCCGCCAGCAGCATGGGCCAGCCATTCGATGAGCTGATGGAGAAGACGCTGTTCCCGGCCCTCGGCCTGGCGCATACCTATATCAAGGTCCCCCAGGACCGCATGAGCGATTACGCCTATGGCTATTCCAAAGACGGCCAACCGATCCGGGTGAAACCCGGCATGCTGGATTCCGAGGCCTATGGCGTGAAGACGACCGCCGCCGACATGATCCGGTTCATCGAGGCGAACATGAATGACGCAAAGCTGGACGCGACGTTCCAGCAGGCGATCGCCACCACCCATACCGGATACTATAAAGTGGGTGATATGACACAGGGACTGGGATGGGAGATATATGCCTATCCCACCTCCCTTGAGCAACTGCTTGTGGGGAATTCCACGCAGATGGCGCTCGAGGCCCATGAGGTCACCAGGCTTGCGCCGCTACAGCCGACACGTCCCGCCGTGTTGCTCAACAAGACCGGCTCGACGAACGGGTTCGGCGCCTATGCCGCCTTCATTCCCGCGAAGAACATCGGCATCGTGATCCTCGCGAACAAAAACTATCCCATCCCGGCTCGTGTCAAAGCCGCCTATCAGATACTGACGGTGCTGGACGGCAAGCTTGGGCCGTCCAGTACCGCTCAAGAATGATCAGGGCGCGATGCTTTGAGGTAAAGGGACGGCCGCCGGCAAGATCAGGGGCAAGCGTTACGCTCAATCGACCAAAACATCGAGTGGCGGAAAGGCGGGAGCGCCATTGCGTAGATAGGCCGTAACAATATCCGCGAGAGACCTCGGATGGATACGCTCGGCAGTCGTCCGCAGATCGGCCAACCTCCACCAGCGAAAGCCGTCGGTTTCCCCCATTTCCGTCGGGTCGCTCATGCGGGGTTCAAATCGATCGACCGGAATCACGAAATAACTCTCATGCTGGCAGTAGCGGTCGCCGTGATAGGAGTAGGTGTGCTCCAGGCGCCGCAGAGCGGGCCCGATCTTCATATCGCTCCGGCCAACTTCTTCCTGCAATTCCCGCCTGAGACCGTCCAATTCACTTTCGCCGGCTTCCAGTCCGCCGCCTGGCGTCATCCAGAAGGGCTCAACACCTTGTAGCCGGACCAGCACCAGCAGGATTTCGGCTTCCGGTGTCAGCAATATCGCCCGCGCGGCTTTTCGTATCAGGCACATCTTCCAAGGTTTCCCGATAACGTTCCTCAGGCGAGATCTTGTGAAAACGCGATCCGGACGGACAAAAAAACCCGCCACAGTCGCGGCGGGGTTTTTAATGGATCGATCTCAGCGCTTGGCTTCGATCAGCTCGATCTTGTAGCCGTCCGGATCCTCGATGAAGGCGATCACCGAGCCACCATGTTTCATCGGTCCCGGCGGCCGGGGGATCTTCACACCCTCGGCAGCCAGCTTTTCGCAGACGCCATAGATATCCGGCACATGGATCGCCATATGCCCGAAGCCGGTACCGATCTGATACGGCTCCTTCTGCCCCCAGTTATGGGTCAGTTCGATGACGGCATTGTCCTCTTCCCGGCCATAACCGACGAAAGCCAGGGTGAATTCGCCGCTGGGATAATCCGTGCGGTGCATCAGCGTCATGCCGAGGAAGCGAGTATAGAAATCGATCGACTTATCGAGATCGAAGACCCGGATCATGGTATGCGCCAGACGGAAGGGCGTCGCGGGTTTCGCCGTCGCTGCAGCTTGGGACATCGGCCACTCCTACAGTTGTCGCTCCAGGCAGTTGGGGATCCAGACAGCCGGTCGACCCGTTGATCGATCCGGGCCTGGATCAGTCCCGGATCATCGCGGCAAAGGTCGCCTCGGCCGCCAATTGGCCATCGACCTTGGCTTCACCGATAAACTTCCAGACCGGACCGCGATTCCGATCCTTGCGCACCTCGATCCGCACCTGATCACCCGGCACAACGGGCCGGCGGAAACGGGCATTCTCGACGCTCATGAAGTAAACCAGCTTGCCTTCGAAGGCAGCTCCCAGGGTATGGACCACCAGGACCGCAGCAGTCTGTGCCATGGCCTCGATGATCAGCACGCCCGGCATCACCGGATCGGTCGGGAAGTGCCCCTGGAAAAAGGCTTCGTTCATCGACACGTTCTTGATACCGGTGGCGGTAACGTCGCTCACCATGTTCTCAATACGATCGATCAGCAGGAAAGGGTAGCGATGCGGGATCATGCGCATGATCCCCTTGGCATCGACTGTAATTCCCTGCTGCACCTCTATCTCGCTCATCTGCGCACCGACCGGCTATGCTTAGAACTTCACCGACGGCAGCTTGGTGTTCAACTGCGTAACAACGTCATTGGTGATGTCGATCGCACCCGGCGCCCAGGCGACCGTGTCCTGGTACAATACCAGCGAGATATTCTTCTGCGCGGCGATCTGCTTGACGATGACGAAGGCCGTATCCTGCAGGGTGTTCAACGCCTTCTGCACGGATTCATCCATGGAGCGGCCCTTGTTCTGCACATCGATGCGCAGGGCTTCGCCCTGCTTGTTCAGGTCCGCGAGCTTATTCTGGTAATCCTGCGGCGTGATCGACGCGCGCTGCTGCTCAATCTGCTGGCGCTGCTTGATCAGCGCGTCCTGGCGCTTCTGAATGTCGTCCTGCACCTGCTTGCGGCGCGCATCGACGGCAGCCCGCAGGCCCTTGCCGGCCGAGGACTGGGACATGATCTTCTCGCGATCGATGACAGCGATGACGACCTGTCCGCTGGCAGCCTGGGCCTGAGCCGGAACGGAAGCGACAGTCGTCCCGACGGTGGCACCGACGACCAGCGCCGCGGCCACGGTCAAGGCGGAGAGGGATTTACTGAACATACGCACGTTCGATACTCCGGATAGAGTGAATGTTAGAATTGTGTACCGACGCTGAAGTTGAAGAGCTCGGTCTGATCGGCGCTCTCCTTACGCACCGGCACCGCGATGTCCACAGCCAGGGGACCGAAGGGCGAAACCCAGGTGATGCCAAAGCCAGCCGACACGCGAATGAGTCCAGTATCGTCGATATTGAGGCCCTTTGTCTTCGGATCCGTCCCGGTCACGGTACCGAAATCCGAGAAGACGCGGCCACGGATCTGATATTCCTCGGGCAAGCCCAACGGGAAGCCCAAACTGACGGTACCATTGAACATGAACTGGCCGCCAATGGAACCGTCCTTATGCGGTGAATCCCGATCGCGCGGACCGACCCCGCGATCGGCGAAACCACGCAGGTTCTGCCCGCCGAGCTGGAAGGCGTCACCGAAGTGCAGGTAGTCGCCGAAGATCGGCTGGATATAGCCGGTTTCGGCCGAAATACCCAGTGAAACCGACTTGCTGCGATTGAACGGGATGAAATAGCCGCCGCTCAGGATACCTTTCAGCGCATAAACCGTGCCACCGACACCGGTATAATCCGTCTCCAGGTTGAGATAGTAGCCGTCGCGCGGGTCCAGACGCTGATCGCGCTTGTCATAGAGGATGTTGGATTTCAGGGTCGACCGGTAATTCCAGCCCTCTTCATCCTTGATCACCTGCGAGGCGTTATCCTTGATCCGGTAAAGCTCGTCGGCCGAGAAGGAGTAGCCCAGGGTCTGCCGGGTGAACTCCGACAGATCGTAGCCGATCCCGGTGTTGAAGCCGGCCGACAACTGCCTGTAGCGGTTGTGGTTGGCCCGGTACTGGGTCAGGAAGGTGCCGATATTGAAGGACATCTCCCGATCCATGAAATAGGGATCGGTGAAGTTGATCGAACCGGAAGACCGGCGACCGGAAATGCCCAACTGGACCGACAGATCCTGGCCCTTGCCGAGCAGGTTGCGTTCACGCAGGCCGACCGTCCCCAAGGGGCCGTCAGAGGTCGAGAAGCCGGCACCGAAGCTCAGTTCACCGGTGGATTTCTCCTGCACCTTGACCTTGATGACGGTCTTGTCGGGCGTGCTGCCGGGCGCCTGGGACACGTCCACGGATTCGAAGAAGTCGAGGTTCTTCAGGCGCTGCTCGGTACGCTTCAGTTTCTCGGTGCTGAAGGCATCGCCTTCGGCGAGGCGGAACTCACGGCGAATAACTTTGTCCTGGGTGCGGACGTTGCCGGCAATGTCGATGCGCTCGACATAGACCTTCGGCCCTTCCTGAATGTCGTAGGTCAGATTGAGAATATGATTCTTGGTATCGCGATCGATACGCGGCCGCACGTCGACGAAAGCGTAGCCAAGATTGCCGAGATGATCGCTCAGCTTCTTGACGGTGTCGTCGACACGGCTGGCGTCATACCAATCGCCTTCCTTGGTATCGACATCGCTGCGCAGGGATTCCGGATCCAACCCCTTCAGGGTCGTCTTGATATCGATCTTGCCGAACTTGTACCGCTCGCCCTCTTCCACCGTGAAGGTGATGAAGAAGGCTTCCTGGTCCGGCGACAACTCGGCCACGGCGGAGACGACGCGGAAATCCGCATAGCCCTCGGAGAGATAGAAGCGACGAAGCTGTTCCTTATCCACCGTCAGACGGTCGGGATCATAGGTGTCCGCATTGGTGAGGAACAGATACCAATGGCTGACGCGGGTCAGGATCTGATCGCGCAGATCGCTGTCGCTGAACACCTTGTTGCCGACGAAATCGATGCGCCGCACCTGGGTGACGTCGCCTTCATGGATTTCGAACACCAGGTTCACCCGGTTCTGGTCGAGCTTGATGATCTTCGGCTCGACCGTCGCGGCGAAACGGCCACTGCGGCGATAGACGTCGAGAATACGCTTCACGTCCTGCTGCACGCGGGTCTGGGTATAGACCACGCGGGGACGCAACTGGACTTCCGCCTTCAGGGCGTCGTCGTCGATTCGCTTGTTCCCTTCGAAGGCCAGCTTGTTGATGATCGGGTTTTCCACCACCGAAACCACCAGCGCACCGCCTTCGCGGGTCAGTTTGACGTCGGCGAACAGGCCGGTCGCAAACAGGTTCTTCAACGCCTGGTCGATCTTCAGGGCATCGAAGGGATCGCCCGGATTGATCTGCATGTAGGAGCGAATCGTTTCAGGCTCAATACGCTGATTGCCTTCAACCCGGATCTCCTGGATCGGGTCTCCGCTGCTGATGCTCTGCGCCCAGGCTTTGGCGTAAATGCCTGAAAGACCGGGGATGCTGATGATGACTGCCAGGGCGAGGAGGAGCCTTTTCACGATGGCCATTTTACGCATCTTCCGGTCATGTAAACAGGGATTTAATGTAGTCGAAGACTTTCAGATAAACTAAGTCGTTCCAGGTGGCAAACACCATCAGCGACAAGACTAAGGCAACGCCAAGTCGCAGCCCCCACTCCTGCGCACGGGCCCCCAACGGTTTACCCCGCAGCGCCTCCGCGGCGTAATAAACGAGATGGCCGCCGTCGAGCATCGGCACGGGAAAAAGGTTGATCATCCCGAGATTGACCGAGAGCAAAACGGCCAGGCTGACGAGCGAGGCAAAGCCGAGCTCCGCCATATCACCGCTCATTTTCGCGATCCGCAAAGCGCCGCCGACCTCATCGGCCGACCGCTTGCCGGTCAGCATCTGACCGATGCCGGTCAGCATGCCGGTGGTCATGCGATAGACCTCGTGGACCGATTCGCCGAGGGAATCGACCACGCCCAGACGTTCCACCGCACCATTGCCGCTGCTGCGCAGACCGAGCCGGCCGACTCGCTGCTTGTTGCCGAACATGTCGGTTTCTTCGATGATCTGCGGCGTCAGCTTGAAGTCGAGATGCTTCCCGGCGCGATCGATGCCGAGGGTCAGCGGCTGGTCGAGATGCAGCCGGACTTGACCGGCGAGAACGTCGAAGCTCTCCAGCCGCTCGCCATTCATGGTGACGATCTTGTCGCCCGGCAGCAGCCCGGCCTGGCCCGCCACCGATCCTTGCACCACCTCACCGATCTCGGTCGATTGCAGGGTCTTGCCATAGATCAGGAACAAGCCGGCCAAAACGACGATGGCGAAGAGATAATTGGCGGCTGGTCCCGCGGCCACGATAGCGGCGCGCTGGCCCACATTCTTGCGGTTGAAAGCCACCGCCTCTTCTTCCGGCGTCATGGCGATGGCGGCCTGCCCTTCCAGGGCGTTGCTCTCCTGGCCGAACATGCGGACATAGCCGCCGAGAGGAATGGCGCTGAATTTCCAGCGGGTCCCGTGGCGATCCGTGAAACCGAGAAGCTCGGGCCCGAAACCGATCGAGAAGACCTCGACCCGGACGCCGCACCAGCGCGCCACCAGGAAGTGGCCCATCTCATGGACGAAGACGAGAACCGTCAGCAGCAGCAGGAACCAGAAACCGTAATGCGGTATCGCCGCGAGTATTTCCATCTCTCTCGAACACCTTCCTGCCGCAAATCCCGGGCGCGCGGCTAGCGCTGCCCGGCACCGCCACCGGCTTTGTGGCGGTCTGTTTCCTGTCCCTCACGGAACGTTGCGCCGATCCCGTCCCCCAAGCGGCGCATGGTGGCCTTAGCCATGCTGGCTTGTCTAGCACAGATTATCGTGCCAGCCCACTAAAACAGAACAATTTCCTTGGGTTAACCGCATTTTTCGGGGCTGGGACCGGTCGTCGCAGCCGCCAATCGGTCAAGCCGCCCCGCCCCGCCCGACGGCAGACAATCCTGGCCGCAGCGCCAGCTTCCCGGCCACGGCCGAAGGGCCGCACCGGGGCTGGACCGGATCAGGCGTTACGGTGTCTTGCGGCAACCTGCCGTTGAGCCACCTGTCGGGCCGAGAGGTCTGTTTCCAGGACATCGGCGATCGAGGACAGGCTGCGGCTGCCCATTTCCTCCAGCACGGCTTCCACCACCACAGCGATATCGGTGAAGGCGATCTTGCCATCCAGGAAAGCAGCGACGCCGATCTCGTTGGCGGCATTCAGCACGGTCGGTGCCTGGCCGCCGGCCTGCAGCGCGGAGCGGGCCAGGCGGAGAGCCGGGAAGCGCACGGGATCCGGCGCCTCGAAGGTCAGATCGCGCAGCTTGGTGAAATCCAGCCGGTCGGCCGGGGCGCTGATCCGCTTCGGCCAGCCCAGGGCATAGGCGATCGGCGTCCGCATATCCGGGCTGCCGAGCTGAGCCAGCACCGAGCCGTCGCGATAGGCCACCATGCTGTGAATGATCGATTGCGGATGCACGAGAATGTCGATCTGCGTTTCCGGCAGACCGAAAAGATGATGTGCCTCGATCAGCTCCAGGCCCTTGTTCATCATGCTGGCCGAATCGACCGAGATCTTGGCGCCCATGCGCCAATTGGGGTGAGCTACCGCCTGTTCCGGCGTCATCGCCCGCATCTCTTCATAGCTGCGGGTGCGGAACGGGCCGCCCGAGGCCGTGAGGATGATCTTTTCGATCGCCTCGATTTGCGCCGGATCGAAAACCTGGAAGATCGCGCTGTGCTCGGAATCGACCGGCAGCATGACGGCCTTGTGACGGATCACTTCCGCCATCATCAGCTCGCCGGCGCAGACCAGCGTTTCCTTGTTGGCAAGACCGATCATGGCGCCACGCCGCACCGCCGCCAACGTCGGCTCGAGACCGGCCGCGCCGACGATCGCGGACATCACCCAGTCGGACGGCCGCGCCGCCGCATCGATCACCGCCGCGCGTCCCGCCGCAACCTCGATCCCGCTTCCCGCCAGCGCTTCCTTGAGGCGGCCGTAATTGGCCTCCACCCCGATCACCGCCAGGCGCGGCCGCAGCAGCAGCGCCTGTTCGATCAGGAGATCGACATTGCCATTGGCCGTCAGCGCCTCGACCTGATAGGTCGCCGGTTCGCGCCGGACGATATCGACCGTGTTGCAGCCCACTGAACCGGTCGAACCGAGAATCGTTACCCGGCGCGGCGCAGCCGCGGCCACCTTCTGCTCGGTCACAGCCATCCGAGGATACCTCCACCAAAAATGTATTCCAGGACGGCAACCGCCAGCACCACCGCCAGCAACCCGTCCACCCGATCCAGGACGCCCCCATGCCCGGGGATTATACGCCCACTATCCTTGACCCTAAAATGTCGCTTGAAAAATGATTCGAACAGGTCTCCCGCCTGTTCCACCACGGCGAGCAGGCCGCTGGCAAGCGCCATCGGCCAGACCGTCTGGTGTTCCAGCAGGTTCGCCGCCAGGGCGCCCACGGCGCCGGCCGCGAGAATCGCCCCGGCCAGCCCCGCCCAGGTCTTGCTGGGGCTGATCCGCGGCATCAGTTTCGGCCCGCCGATGGAGCGTCCGGCGGCATAGCCGCCGGTATCCGCCGCGACAACCAGGGCGATGATCCAGATCTCGGTCGCGAAGCCGTCGAGCGCCTTGGCCCGGACGGCGATCGTCGCCAGGGCCGCCGGCACGATATAGAGGATGCCGAGCAGCAGCCACAGGCTGTTCCAGCGGCGGCGCGGCCAAGCCAGCAGGAAGGCGACCACGGCGCCGGTTGCCGGAACGAGCCAGATCGGCACCACCCGCAGGGGCTCGATCACATGCACGGCCACCGAGAGGACAACCGTCAGCATCACGGTCAGATTGACGGCATTGGGCCGGCCCACCGGCCAGGCGACCTGCACGGGGCGCCGCTCGGCGCAGATGGCGCACCATTCCCAGGCCATGATGACGGCGAAAATCGTGACCAGCAGCGTCCAGGCAATGCCGCCGAACCATAGGGCAAGCAGCGCCACCGGCAGAAGAACGGCCGAGGATGCGACGCGCTGCTGGAAGGCCGTCAACGGCCGATGCATGTTGCCACCAGAGAGCTCCGAGGCCGAAGCCCCGGCGGAAGATACTCCGGCGGCAACACCTCCCGTATTCGCCTTACGCTGTTGCGATCTCTTGCGACTGGGCGGCTCAGCCGGTGGCGCCATAACGACGGCTCCGACCCTGGAATTCCGCCAGGGCGGCGGAGAAATCCGCTGCCGTGAAATCCGGCCAATGTTTATCCACGAAAACCATCTCGGTATAGGCGAACTGCCAGAGCAGGAAGTTGCTGATGCGCTTCTCGCCGCTGGTGCGGATGACCAGATCGGGGTCCGGCATGCCGACGGTGGACAGGCTGTTGGTAAAGAGCGTCTCGTCGATATCCTCGACACGAAGATCGCCGGCGCTGACGCGGCGCGCGAGCTCCCGCGTGGCGTTGACGATATCCGCCCGCCCGCCATAGCTGAGCGCGACCGTCAGGTGCAAACGGCGGTTCTCCGCCGTCTTGCGCTCGGCATTCTCGATCAGGTCGATGATGTCCGGCGCCAGACGATGGCGTTCGCCAATCACTGACAAACGCACGCCATTTTCATGCAGCTTGTTGATCTCGCGCCGCAGATAGAGCCGCAACAATCCCATCAGATCGTTGACCTCGGCCATCGGCCGCTTCCAGTTTTCCGACGAGAAGCCGAACAGGGTCAGATGCGTGACGTGATTTTCGATCGAGGCCTCGACCACCTGGCGCACCGTTTCGGCACCCTGGTAATGCCCCGCCGTACGCGGCAGTCCCCGCGCCTTCGCCCAGCGCCCGTTGCCGTCCATGATGACAGCAACATGCAGGGACGTGGCGAGGCCATCCTCCCCGGTAGCCGAAACCGCTGGTCGCAATGCCGTCACGCGCTGACCTCCTGTTCCCTCAAACCTGCATGATTTCTTTTTCTTTGGTGCCGAGCGCCTCATCGACGCGCTTGATGTGCTCGTCGGTCAGCTTCTGCATCTGGTCCGAGAGACCGCGATGCTCGTCCTGCGAGATCTCGCCATCCTTCTCCGCCTTCTTCAGCATGTCCATGCCATCCCGGCGGACATTGCGCACGGCGACGCGCGCCTGCTCGGCATATTTATGGGCGATCTTCGCCAGTTCGGTGCGGCGCTCCTGGCTGAGTTCGGGAATCGGCACCCGCACCAGTTGGCCATCGCTGGCCGGATTGAGGCCGAGGCCGGAATCGCGGATACCCTTTTCCACGGCCGAGACCAGGCCGCGGTCCCAGACCTGCACGGTGATCATGCGCGGTTCCGGCACGTTCACGTTGCCGACCTGATTGAGCGGCATGGTGCTGCCATAGGCATTCACCGTCACCTGATCGAGCAGATGCGCCGATGCGCGTCCGGTGCGCAATCCGCCGAATTCCTTGCGCAGTGCCTCAACGGCACCATCCATGCGGCGGCTGAATTCAGCCAATCGAGCGTCAGTCATGACTTACTCCCCCAACTCACTTCGCAGCTTTGATCGGCTCATTGCCGATCACAGTATATTTGCCAGTGCCCAGCATGACTTGGGCGAAATTGCCTGGCGTATGAATGGAAAAAACGATGATCGGGATACCGTTCTCACGCGCCAGCGAAATGGCGGCGGCATCCATCACCTTGAGATCCCGCGACAGCACATCGTGATGCGTCAGATGCGTGTAGCGTTCGGCTTCGGGATGCAGCTTCGGATCGGCGCTGTAGACGCCGTCCACCTTGGTGCCCTTCAGCAGGGCCTCGCATTTCATTTCCGACGCACGCAGCGCGGCCGCCGTATCCGTGGTGAAATAAGGATTACCGGTGCCGGCGGCGAAGATCACCACGCGGCCTTTTTCCAGATGGCGCACGGCGCGCCGGCGGATATAGGGCTCGCAGATCGACTGCATGGGAATGGCCGATTGCACGCGGGTATCGACCCCGGCCTGCTCCAGCGCGTTCTGCATGGCGAGCGCGTTCATCACCGTCGCCAGCATGCCCATGTAATCGGCCGAGGCGCGCTGCATGCCTTGGCTGGCGCCGGCGATGCCACGGAAGATGTTGCCGCCGCCGATCACCAGGCAGCATTCGACGCCCAGTTCGTGAACCTGCTTCACTTCCTGGGCAACGCGGTTGACGGTGCTCGGGTCGAGCCCGAATTCCCGCTGCCCCATCAGGGCCTCGCCGGAGATCTTGAGGAGTACGCGCTTATACAACAGACCTGATGTTGCCGCCGTGCCCACTCTCTCGCCTCCCGCGAAGTTCCCGTAATCGCCGGATGGGGCGGCCGCCCCATCCGGTAGTCCGTGTCGGTCCGTCCCAGTATCGGTCCGGCCGACCAGCCCCGGCTATAACGCCGGCGCCGTCTTTTAGTTTCCGAGCTGCGCGGCAACTTCCGCCGCGAAGTCCTTCTGCTCCTTCTCGATGCCCTCGCCCAGCGCCATACGGACGAAGCCCGTCACCTTGACCGGCGCGCCGATTTCCTTGGCGGCCTTCTCGACGACCTGCTTCACCCGGCTCTCGCCGTCGATGACATAGAGCTGCTCGAGCAGCACCACGTCCTCATAATACTTGCGCAGACGGCCTTCGACCATCTTTGCGATAATTTCCTCCGGCTTGCCGGAAGCCCGGGCCTGTTCGGCCAGGACGTCGCGCTCGCGCTCCAGATCGGCCGGGTTGACCGCACCGATATCCAGGGCCGACGGGTTGGCCGCCGCGATATGCATCGCGATCTGCTTGCCGAGGGCCGCCAGCTTGGCCGTATCGCCGGTCGATTCGAGGCCGACCAGGACGCCGATCTTGCCGATGCCGGGCGCCGCCGCATTGTGCATGTAGCTCGCCACCACGCCGCTGCCGACGCTCACCGTCGCCACCCGGCGCAGGCTCATGTTCTCGCCGATCGTGGCAACCAATTGTGTCAGCTTTTCGGTGACCGTGAGGCCTTCCGGCAGCTTGGCGACCTTCAGCGCCTCGACGTCGCCGGCATTCAGCGCCAGCTTGGTGACGGCGGTGACGAAACCCTGGAAGCTCTCGTTACGGGCGACGAAATCGGTCTCGGAATTGACCTCGACCAGGGCGCCCTTGGTGCCCTCGGAGACCACGCCGACCAGGCCCTCGGCCGCCACGCGACCGGCCTTCTTGGCGGCCGCCGCCAAGCCCTTCTTGCGCAGCCAATCGACCGCCGCCTCGAGGTCGCCGCCGGATTCGGCCAGCGCCTTCTTGCAATCCATCATGCCGGCGCCCGACTTTTCGCGCAGTTCCTTCACCAGCGCAGCCGTAATCTCCGCCATATCCCTCTTCCTTCCTGCAAATATCCTACATGGTCCGCCGGGCAGATCGTAACGCTTGCCCGGCCTGTCAATCTCAATGGGTCCGATGCGTCAATGGGGCGCCGTGCGTTTCCGCCCGGTCACCCCACTGCGCCAAAACCAGACTGTTACGCCGAGGCCGCTTGGCCGGCTTCGCCACCGTCGGTCGGCAGGATTTCGGCCGGAAGCTCTTCCGATTCGCCGATATCCTTGCCCGAGCTGATCGCTTCCTGCTGCAGGCCGTCGAGGACGGCGCCGGCGAACAGGTCGCAATAGAGCTGGATCGCGCGGGTGGCGTCGTCGTTACCCGGCACCGGATAGGTCACGCCGGCCGGGCTGGAATTGCTGTCGACGATCGCGATGACCGGGATGCCGAGCTTGGTGGCTTCCTCGATGGCGATCGATTCCTTGATGGTGTCGATGACAACCAGGATATCCGGCTGGCCGCCCATGTCCTTGATGCCGCCCAGCGCGCGATCGAGCTTGTCGCGGTCGCGGGTCATCATCAGGAGCTCCTTCTTGGTGAGGCCGGCGGTGTTGGTCGCCAGACGCTCTTCCACTTCGCGCAGGCGCTTGATCGAGCCGGAAATGGTCTTCCAGTTCGACAGCATGCCGCCCAGCCAGCGGTGGTTGACGTAATACTGGCCGCAGCGCTTGGCGGCATCGGCGATCTTCTCCGAAGCGGCGCGCTTGGTGCCAACGAACAAGACGCGGCCGCCCGAGGCAGCGACGTCGCGCACCGCGCGGATCGCCTGATCCAGCATCGGCACGGTCTGTTCGAGATCGATGATATGAATGCCGTTGCGAACGCCGAAGAGGTACGGGGCCATCTTCGGATTCCAGCGACGGGTGTGGTGACCAAAGTGAACGCCAGCTTCCAAGAGCTGACGCATGGTGAAGGTTGGCAACGCCATGTGTGACTTCCTTTTCCGGTTATGCCTCTGCGGGATGTGACTGTTGGCCGTACTGTCTCGCGACTGGGTCCGAAGACCCCGGCCCGCAGCACCGGAGCGTAAACGCTGGGATGTCTCCCCAACGCTGCGCAGGCCCGCATGCGGTTTCAAGCGGCGCTTACATACGTCGCTGCCGGTCCCGGCGCAAGGGGAAACTGCGTTGTCCCGCCATTGTGACGAACGTTAACGAGCTGATTTTATTTAGATTTTCAACGAAACGGCAGCAATGAAGGGGTTAATGTTTCTCGTGAGATTTTTATAATAAATACTTTATTATCAATCAGTTATATTATTATATTTATCCACAATATGAGATATATGAACATCAAGTATCCGCCACATCGACGATTCCGGGCACAGCCTTGATGGCACCGCGCACCGCCGGTGAGATGGCGAAGCGGCCCGGCAGCGACAGTGCGACCTCCCGCTGTCCTTCTTCCAGGTCAAGCATCAGCTCGACCCGGCCCTTGCCCCGCCCGGCCCGGCTGAGGATCTGCTTCAGCCCCTCGATCGGACTCGGTTCCCGCAGGAAGATACGCAGCCCCGCGCCGGTGTTGGAAACCGCCTGATCCAGGGCCTCCACCGAATTGATCAGCAGGCGCAGATTGTCCTCTTCCAAGCGGAGATCGACGTTGAGCAACAGTGCCCGCCCCGGCTCCAGCATCTCCCGCGCTTCGTTCAGGCGTTCACTGAAAATGGTCGCCTCGAACAGGCCGGTGGGATCGGTCAATTGCACGAAGGCGAAACGATTGCCCTTGGCCGAGGTCCGCTCCTGCTTGCCGACCAGCAGGCCGGCCACCTTGGCCCGTGCCGTGCCTCGAGCCCGCATATAGGCGGTCAGTTCGGCAAAGGGCACGACCTCCAGGCGCTTCAGGCTGGTGCCATAGGAATCGAGCGGATGAGCCGAGAGATAGAAGCCGATGGCCCCGAATTCGTGCTGCAGCTTCTCCATGGACGGCCAGTCCGGAGTCGGCGGCAGGGTCAGCGTGACCTTCGCCGCATCGCCGAACAGGCTGTTCTGATTGCTGGTCCGGGCCTCCAGGGCGGCGCCGGCCTGGCGCAGCATCTGCTCTGCTGCCTCATAGACCTGGCGACGATTGGGATTGAGGCATTCGAACGCCCCGGCCACCACGAGGTTCTCAAGCTGGCGCTTGTTGACGGACTTCGGATCGACGCGTTCGCAGAAATCGGCCAGGCTCTTGAAGGGGCCGTCGGCCTCGCGCGAGGCCACCATCTGCTCCATGGCGCCCATGCCGACATTCTTTACCGCCGCCAGGGCATACCGCACGGCGAAGGATGCGTCGGCCTGCTGCTCCACCGCGAAAGTCGGCATCGATTTGTTGATATTCGGCGGCAGTAGTTTGACCCCGATCCGGTTGAGCTCCTGCCGGAAGACGTTCAGCTTCTCGGTATTGCCCATATCGTAGGTCATCGAGGCGGCAAAGAACTCGACCGGGTAATTCGCCTTCAGCCAGGCAGTCTGATAGGAGACCAGGGCATAAGCGGCGGCATGGCTCTTGTTGAAGCCGTAGCCCGCGAACTTGTTCACCTGATCGAAGATCTGCCCCGCCTTCTCTTCCGGCACACCGCGTTCGACCGCGCCATCGACGAAGAGTTTACGCTGGGCCTCCATCTCCTCCTTGATCTTCTTACCCATGGCGCGGCGCAGCAGATCGGCGCCGCCGAGGCTGTAGCCCGACAGCACCTGGGCGATCTGCATGACCTGTTCCTGATAGATCATGATCCCGAAAGTTTCCTTCAGGATGCCTTCCAGCGACGGGTAGAGATAATCCGGCTCCTCGCGGCCATGCTTGCAATTGATGTAGCGCGGGATGTTGTCCATCGGGCCGGGGCGATAGAGCGCCACGACGGCGATGATGTCTTCGAATCTGTCGGGCTTCAGCTTTTTCAGCACGTCCCGCATGCCGGAACTTTCCAACTGGAACACGCCGGTCGAATCCCCCTGGCCCAGCATTTCATAGGTCTTGGCGTCGTCCAGCGGCAGGTTGTTGAGATCGATCTCGATCCCGCGCTTGGCGAGGTGCTTCACCGCCGTCACCAGCACGGTCAGTGTCTTCAACCCGAGGAAGTCGAACTTGACCAGACCGGCCTTTTCGACGTCCTTCATGTTGAACTGCGTCACCGGCATGTCGGAGCGCGGATCGCGATAGAGCGGTACCAGTTCGTCCAGCGGCCGGTCGCCGATCACCACGCCGGCGGCATGGGTCGAGGCATGGCGATAGAGGCCCTCGATTTTTTGTGCGATCTCCATCAGGCGCTTGACCATCGGGTCATCTTCCTGCACCTGCCGCAATTGCGGCTCGCCGGCGATGGCGTCCTTCAAGGAGATCGGATTGGCCGGGTTGTTCGGGATCAGCTTGGAGATCTTGTCGATCTGGCCATAGGGCATCTGCAGCACGCGGCCGACGTCACGCACCGCCGCGCGGGCCTGCAGCTTACCGAAGGTAATGATCTGCGCCACGCGGTCGCGGCCATAGCGCTCCTGCACATAGCGGATTACCTCGTCGCGCCGGTCCTGACAGAAGTCGACGTCGAAGTCGGGCATCGAGACGCGTTCCGGGTTGAGGAAGCGTTCGAACAGCAGCCCCAGCCGGATCGGATCGAGGTCGGTAATGGTCAAGGACCACGCGACCAGACTGCCCGCGCCCGAACCGCGCCCCGGCCCCACCGGAATGTCGTTATCCTTGGCCCACTTGATGAAGTCCGCCACGATCAGGAAGTAACCGGCAAACCCCATGCGGTTGATGATGCCGGTCTCAAACTCAAGCCTCTCAGCATATTCGGGAAACTCAGGCCCAATGCCCACGCTCGCCAGCGCCGCAATCGCCCCTTCGCGCTCATCCCCCGGTGCGGCGAGCGCGCCTTCAAGCTGCTCCAGCGTGGCCTCGGGATAATAAGGCGCCAGCCTGCGCGCGAGGCCCGCGCGCGCATCGTCAACCAACATCCGCGCCTCACCCGCCGTGTCACCGGCAAGGCTGGGCAGCAATGGCTTGCGCTTGGGTGGGGCATAGGCACAGCGCTGCGCCACGACCAGCGTGTTGGCCATCGCCTCGGGCAGGTCGGCAAAAATCGCGGCCATCGTGGCGGCGGGCTTCACCCACGCCTCCGGGCTGGACCGGGGCCGGTCTGGCGCATCGATGTGGGTCGAATTGGCAATGCACAACATGGCGTCATGCGCGCCATAGAAGGCATGCTCGGCAAACATCGCCGGGTTGGTCGCCACCAGCGGCAAGTCACGCGCATAA